>CAVPFK010000011.1:0-30020 GCA_963703705.1 uncultured Acidobacteriota bacterium
GCCGCCGCCAATTCCCCACACGCATGATGCAGCGCATCCAAGTAATCATTCAAAACCGCGTCATCCGTCGCGTTTTATCCGCGAACAAACAGATCGAAGTTCCCTTGGCAGTAAGGCTTCTGGGCCGTTTCCCGATCTTGCGAAGAATCCCAGCCTATGTGGTAGGTATCGGCTTCCGCCCCGAACACGTCGAGACGCCAGACGCAACCGCGCAATCAAAAGAATGAAGAAGCTGTACACCGCTTTCTAATGGGGCCTAGTGAAGAGGTCGCGTAGCGCCAGGCTTCAGCCTCGCATCTTGGTTTTCGTCAGGGCACGGCTTTGGCTGTCCCACACGTATGAAAAGCAGAGCGGGTTTAGCCGCTCTGCGCCGTAGCGTGGCGGCTTTCGCGGCGTTTCCGGCGCACACGCGCTGCAACAGGTTCATTTCACCGCATAACTGCAGCGAAACGATTCCGGTCTTATACACCTTGTGCCCGGTAAGCAGCGTGTCAAATTGCTTGAATATCTCCGCGAAATCAATCTCCGGGTCCTTAACGATCCAGTCAAACTCACCATTCGGCCCTGCGATGTAGCCGTCCAAACTCATTGCAACTTGATAGCGAATTCGCCGCATGGCTTCCTCCTGCGCGTCCATCAACCCGACGGCTTGGAATTATCGCGCAGGCTGGTTCGTACTGGCGAGCAACATTTCTCGCGCAACAGGGTTCGCTGTCTTGTTAGGTTCATGCGGGTGCGTTAGGATGTGGCGGACTTCGGCTTCCTGGACGCGTGTCTTTGATTACACAGACTTGGCTGCGGAAAGCTGGGAGCTGTACGGCGCTCATCTTAATGGCGACGCTTGCCTATCCCGCTCTTTCCTCTAGGCAGGCCGCACAACAAATTTCGCATCAGAATACGTCAAACAGTAGTCTGCAAGCCGCCGCGCAAAATAAGAAGCCAGCTGCCGAAACCCCGGCTCAACTCGAACGCCGCCGGGCCCTTCACGCGCTAAATCGACTCACGTTCGGCCCGCGTCCCGGCGAGGTGGACAAAGTTCTCGCGAAGGGCGTGGACTCATGGGTTGAAGACCAGCTTCATCCCGAGAGTATGGATGACGGGGCGCTCGGCTCGCACTTGTCCGCCTACCGAGCCCTCACTCTGCGGCCGCAAGAATTGGCGCAAACGTTTCCCACCGACGGGATGATTCGCCAGGTTATGGCCGGCAAGCGCCCGATTCCCGCCGATCCATCGCAGAAACTTGTCTACGAGGTTTACCTCGCAAAACTCAAACAGCAAATGGCGAAACAGGAAGCCGAGAAAGCCGCTTCCGACGCCCCCAAGAATGGCGCGAAGCCGTCCGCGGAGACCAGCGCAGCGGAGAAGCCTCCAGAAAAGCCCGCCGAACCCACGCCGCAAGAAAAGGCGCGCGCGTTAGCCGACGCTCTGCTCGAGCTTCCCAACAACAAGCGCATGGAAGCGCTTATGCAAAAGCCACCCGATGAACTTATCAATTTTTACGACCTGCTCTCCGGTGACCAGCGCAACCGCTTGAACACAGGTTTTTCACCACACGAACGCGAAACCTTACGCGCTCTGAGCAATCCCGTCGGCGTCGTATCATACGAATTGCAACAGGCCAGAGTCGCGCGCGCCACATTTTCCGAACGCCAGCTCCTGGAAGTGATGACCGATTTCTGGATCAATCACTTCAACGTGTATCTCTACAAAAGCGGTCAGGCGCCGATTTACACGGTAAGTTACGAGCGCGACACGATTCGTCCGCACGCGCTTGGAAAATTCCGCGATTTGCTTGTGGCCACCGCGCAAAGTCCAGCCATGCTGAACTATCTAGACAACTGGCTCAGCATCGGCCCACATTCTGCCGTCGCGGAGAAGAATAAAAATCAGAGTGGCCTGAACGAAAACTACGGTCGCGAGCTGATGGAGCTGCATACTCTCGGCGTGGACGGCGGCTACACGCAAAACGACGTCACCGAAGTCGCGCGCGTCCTCACCGGCTGGACCATCGCGCAGCCCGACGACGGCGGGCAATTTCAATTCGACCCCAAGCGCCACGAACCCGGCAACAAAACGGTTTTGAAGCAAACGATCTACGACAGCGGCCAGCAGGAGGGCATGCACGTCCTCGACATGCTCGCGCACTCTCCATCCACCGCGCGTTTCGTCTCGAAAAAACTCGCCCAGCGTTTTGTCGCCGATAACCCTCCCGAATCGCTCGTAGGGAAAATGGCGGCCACATTCCAGGATTCCGATGGGGACATCCGCGAAGTGCTGCGCACACTTTTCAAGTCGCCCGAATTCTGGTCGCCACAATACGAAAACAATAAATTGAAAACGCCTCTGGAATTCCTCATCTCCGTCCTGCGCACCAGTGGCACCGAGATGGACGCGCCGGATGCGGTCACGCAAAATCTCGCGCAGATGGGAATGCAGCCTTATGGACAAGCCGCCCCTACCGGATATTCCATGATGGCCGAAACCTGGGAAACCGAAGGCTCCCTGCTCGCCCGCATTAATTTCGTCACCGCGCTCACGCAGGGAAAACTCAACGGCCTGAAATTCGACCCCGGAAATTTGCTCACACTGGCGATTTTTGACGACCCGGACATGCCGCACACAAAAGCTGTTCTGCTCGGCAAACATTCCTCCATGGATCTGGCCATCGCGCTCTCGCAAGACGCCCTTTTGCCCGGCGGCATCTCGGCCAAAGATCAAGGCATCATAGAAAAACAACTCGCCGATCCCGAAGTGCAGCGCCAAATCGCCGCTTCTCCGGATGTGGGTTTGCGCCTGGTCGCCGGCTTCCTGCTCGCCTCCCCCGAATTCCAAAACCGCTAAATTCCCGCCGCCGCGCACGGTTTTCCTAGCGCCGGGTTCAGCTCGGAATCTTTCTTTGCTGCCTCTTGGCGCTTTCATCGCAGCCGGCGTTTCTTCGGCACAACCTACCGGTCAACAGTAGGGGCACAGCATGCTGCGCCTGCCCAAATGCCTGGCTCGAGCTGACAATCCCGCCACCGATCGCAGCCCAAAGTCAATTTTGTCGCGGGCCTTGAAGCCGGCGATTTTATTTCATCCCGCGCCAAGTACGACATTGCTGCCCGCTTTCGCATTCATCTAAAATGTCTTTTGGCCATGACGAATTCGTCCGCATCCAAAGAAATCGGCAAGGCCAGCGATCACCTTGCCAACGAGCGCACCTTCCTTGCCTGGATTCGCACCAGCATCAGCATCATCGTGTTCGGTTTCGTGGTGGCAAAATTCGGAATCACGCTGCGAGAATTCCTGCGCGTTCAGGGGAATACAGCTCACGAAAGCGGAACCTCGTTGATAATCGGCGTGGGATTCATGGCCATGGGAATCTTCATCGCGATCGCGGCCTGGTTCCGCTACCGCAGCACCATGCGCCGATTGGAAACCGGAGGCTTCAAGCCTGCCGGCCCGATCGTGGCGGTCCTGGCCGCGGTCGCCGTAGTCTTCGGAACGATCCTTGCCGTCTATTTGATTTACACCGCCAATACGCTCTAAGGAATCTGAGGCCGCTCTGTTGTTGCGCGGGGGTATAATCGCGCCAGCGCAAGAGGCGATGAATGAGGTCTTTCTCAATCGCGTTTAGAATCTGCTTACTCGCCGTTGGAATTTCGCACGCCCAACAAGAAAAACCCGCCGCGATTCCGGGCGAACACGCCACCCCCGAGGAGATCAAGCAGTTCAACACTGAGCAAGTTACCGCAGTCTCAAAACAAATTGCCGGCAAAGAAGACCAGCCGGCGGAAGCGGTATTCAAAAATATTAAGATTTTGACCGGCATTCCGGCGGGAAATGTGCCGAAGCTCATGCAAACGGGCTTCAGCCGCTCGCTCGGTGTCAGTTGCGCCCACTGTCACGTCGTCGGCGAATGGGAGAAAGAAGACAAGCCCACCAAGCAAATTACTCGCGACATGTGGACGATGGACCACGCCGTCATCAACGACTACTTGAAGAAAATGGACGGCCTCAAGGACCGCAATCCCATCGTCAATTGCACCTCATGCCATCGCGGCCAGTTGAAGCCAGCCCTGAACTTCGATTCCGACCCGGCGAAGAAGTAAAGACCGGCGCGTCCGCCGTAGCGCTACTCCTAAAGATCCTTGCGGGACCTTCTGCGCGAGCGCCGGGTAGTTGACAAGGTCTTCACTCAGGCGGGGAGCTGCGCCTGATGTTGGCCGCGCGAGCAGCGTCCATGCCGGCAAGCGCCGCCCGCGCCGTGCCGATAATCGCGGTTCCACTGATGCATAGCCGCATCATAAATGCGTATCGATCTCGATGACCTGGCATCGCCGCTCCATCACTTCTTCTCTGCTTGCACCCATCTGCCACCACCAGTAGTCTGGACCCACCGATCGCCGCGCATGTCGAGCCATTCGCCCACAGGTTGATCGTTGTTCGAATCCGAGCCGATGCGCAACACGTTCCCATCCAAATCTTCCACCTGCATTTCGTAAGCCCACTCGTAATTTGTCGGCGGATGGCGCAGTTTCGCTCCCTTGTTCCGGTATTCGTCGTACACGGTTTGCGCATCCTCAACTCCAATCCACACCCACGACCCGGGATTCCCCTGATCCCCTTCGCACAGGAAAATATGGCATCGCGCCCGCGACACCGATGCAAAATACGGGCCTCGCCAATCCAACTGGAATCCGAGTCTTTGAACATAGTACGCGATACTCGCATCCAGACTCTGCACGCGCAGAATGGGTGTCACTCCCTCGAAAACAGCCGCATTCGCCGTTCCGCTATCAGACATAGAAGCTCCTCCGCTCAAGCTGAGGATTATCACGCAACTAAATGTTAAGTGAAAGTGGACGACCGGACATTGAACGGCGGTTTGACGGTGCGGCATGATTCCGTAGCGCCGACATCTTGCCGGTTCTTTTGATTTTCGCAACCCTGGGGCCCGGAGCACCACGACGACCTGCCGCCATACCGTACGTGCACGTGCTGCGCCCGGTGGAAGGGCGGGCGATCGTGAAAGATCACGAAGAAGGCGGCCAGCGTTTAGGGGGCCGCTGGAAGCGTGTATTCAAAATCGTAGGAATGTTTTCCGCCGCCCTCGAAAATGACAGTGAGTTTGCCGCTGAGCCCCACCAATTGCCCCGTACCCGAATCCGGCACCACGGTGATATTTTGCTCCGCTGCCCCGCGCGTTAACGTCCCGCTATGCTGCAAAACGAAACTCCCGCTGCGCCCGTTCAACGTTCCGGTCACGCGCTCGATTGCCACGTATCCCGCCGAGCCTTTCACGTCCGTGCCCGCGGACAGCATGGTTCCCTTTGCAGTAGCTTCCAAATCACCGTGGTACTTCTTGTCAAGCGACATTGTCGTAATCGTCGAGCCCTCGGCTTTGTCCATGCCCAACGGCGCCAGATTCACTTCGAACGGTCCGCTCGCATGTTTCGTCACGGTCGCTCCGTTCTGTGCCGCTGTCTGAATTGACGTCTGCGCCCGAGTGTAGGCGAGGGAGCCGAGCCAAATCGCCAAAATTGCGCACATTGCAGCGTTAGTAACAGCTCGAAATCGCGTCTTCTCGTAAATTTTCATCCCGTAGTGCACTCCGTTCTGCCTGTCTAGGGTAACCCGAATCGCTTCCACACGGAAGTTTTTGCCGCGTGTCAAATTTGTGATAGTTTGCTCAGCTCACATTCACCTCCACGGGGATGGGAGCAACTTATCGTGGAACAATTGGAATCGACGCGACAAAGAATCCCAAGCTCCTGAGCATGAATTTCACCGACGGCCCGGACCAAGACGACACGAAGCACGAAATCTACGAGCTGGTGGCCGACTCATGGACCCTGTGCTTCACGACGCAGGACGAAATCGCAAAAACCATCGCAAGTCGGCTGAAGATCACGCTTGCCTCTGGGCGGCAGGAACCGCTCATCCGCGCAGGAACCAAGAATCTTGAAGCTTATCAGCTGTACCTCCAGGGCCGCTTCCACATGAATAAGCGAACACCCGACGGATTCCGCAAAGCGTTGGAATATTTCCAGCAAGCCATCGGAAAAGATCCAGCCTACGCGCTGGCCTATACCGGATTGGCTGAAGCGAACATGCAAGCTTCGTTTTTGAATATATTTCCGCCGGTGGAGATGGTGCCAAAAGCCGAGGCTGCCGCCATCAAGGCCTTGGAGCTTGACGGCACGCTCGCCGAAGCCCACGTGAGCATTAGGATATTGCAGCTTCGGTTTTGAGTGGGACTGGCGGGCTGCCGGAAAACACTTTGAAAAGGCCTTCGCTCTGAATTCCCGATGTATCAGCTACCACCTCTACTGCCCTCTCTACCTCAGCTCACTTGGAAGGTTTGACGAAGCCATCACTTTGGCCAAGCGCGCCGTGGAGATCGATCCTGCTTCTCCTTCGGCCAGCCATATGTTGGCCGTTCAGCTCTATCTGGCGAGGAGGTTCGATCGCGCAATCGAGGAGTGTCACCGGACGCTTGACATGGCGCCGGATCTCTTCCTCGCCCAGGTCGTGATGGCGCAGTCGTGTGTCGGAAAAGGTTATATCGCGAAGCTATGTCTCACTTGGAGACAGTTCATCCCACAAGCCGGAGTGTCCCCGCCTATGCTGGCGTTCGAGGTTATGTCCACGGACTGCTAGGAGAAGAAAACGACGCTCTGCAAATAGCCGACGATCTGAATACAATGTCAAAGCAACGCTTCGTGCCTAGTTTTTATGAGGCCTTGATTTATACCGGCCTGGCAGCGAACGATCAAGCTTTTGCTTGCCTCGAAAAGGCTTGCGACGAACGCGTCACTCGCCTCGCCTATTTGAATATCGAGACCTTCTGGGATGCGTTACGCTCTGATCCGCGCTTTGCTGCACTGGTTCAACGGATAAGCATTCCCACATCCTGACTCGGCTTGCGCGATCGCCTGGATGCCCCGCGCTGCCGTAAGATGCCCGCGCAGTGACCTGCGCCTTTCCACGATTGGCCGCACCACGTAGTACCACCGCCTCAATAGGATGGTCTTCTCATCCGGTCCGTAGGGGCATGCTGTGCTGCAACATGGCCGTCGACTGTCCGTATGTCAATAGCATGTCAACCAGGCCACCCAGGCATGCCAGCTGGGAAACCAATGGATGCGTCACCGCGTCTAATTAGTTAGAATGGTAGTAACAGTCCGTCAAGGTTTTGCGCGGCGGAGGCCCAAAATGACGCAACCAACCCAGCAACCACCGACATTCCGCTCGGTTCTTTTTAGAGCTTTCTTAGCCATCTCGTTCGCCGCCTTGCTGACCTTGGCGCCAGCCCCGGCTTTCGCGCAGCACGGCGGCGGGGGCGGAGGCGGCGGTTCGCACGGCGGTGGTGGCGGCGGCTCACACGGCAGCAGCGGCGGCGGTCATGTAGCGAGCAGCGGCTCGCACGCCGGCAGCGGTTCGCACCCCACATCTGCTACAGGCGGCAATCCCGCTAACCCGACCGGCGGTGGACATTGGTGGAATCCGTTCCACGGCAACGGCACGAATAGCAACGCGGCAGCAAAAGGCAGCACAAATCCGGGAGCGGGCAAAGACACTAACGCAGCGGGTACGAATACCACGCGTTTTGCTGCTGGAAATAACGTCTGGCAGGATCCTCCTGCTGCTTTCGCGCCGCACGAAATCGCACCATCGAGAAATTCTTATGGCGGGTCGAATCGCGCCGTCACAACTCCGACTGGTACACCTGTTCACAGCCTGGTGAATAGGCAGCCTCGCGCGTCGACCTTTTCCTCCCAAAATCTTTTCCGTCACCACCCGATTTATTATTATCCTTACTACCCCTTCGGCTTTTCGCCCTTCTATGCCTACGGCTTTGGATGCGATCCTTTTTGGGGATGTCCTCCCGGCTTCGGCTACGGTTTCGGCTTCGGATATGGAGCCTTTGGCTACGGCGGCGCTTTTGGTTATAGCGGCGGAGCTGCATACGGAGGCAACGGTTACGATGGCGACTTGGGCTACTACAGCGGCAACTCGGACAACTCGATCGAGTTTAATAGCACGACACCCGACATGGCCGGCCAAGCCATGAGCTCGCCGCAAGACAACGCCGGCGACTGGCAGGATGCTCCCGAAAATAGCTCACAGACCAACAACGCCACCGCGCAACCCTACGTTGTAATCTTTTTGCGCGACGGGTCGAGTTATGCCGTGAGCGATTATTGGCTCAGCGGCGGCAAGCTGCACTACGTCACATCCTACGGCGGCGAAAACTCCGTGGATACGAACCAGCTCGATCTGCAGCGCACCGTGAACGAAAACGCATCGCACGGAGTTACTTTTACCCTGCGTCCGATGCCCGGGCCAGATTCCGGCGCGCCGAAGCAAAATTTGCAGCCATCGCCATCCAACAGCAACCTAACGCCCGCGCCCAATCTGCAGTAGCGTGCGTAATTTTTCGTTACACAGTTCCAACACTGCCCGAACTCCATTCAGAAAGCAGATGCGCACCACCTTTTCTTTTCAATACGGCATTCATTTTATTTTGATGTGGGCGTAAGTATCTATGCCGCGGTACGACCCGTGATTGAGATGGAAGATTAAACGTGTGTATATGTGGCAATTCCGGTATCGGCGTGAGGTTTGATGCCAAGTGCCAACATCAAAAGCGAGCCAGCCTGTCCTGCTTGCAATTGTCCGAACCTCTCCAGGTCACGGCGGCGCGGGCTTATTGTTCTACGTGTCCTCGAAATCCATCGCTGTATGAACTGCAACAACCGATTTTCAGGTTCCCCTTCGAGGAAATCGTCCGCAAAAGCCGCCTGATCTTGGGGCAAGTGTTTGCACGTTGGTAGCCGCCTTATACACGTTCGGCCGGCATTTTTTTGCTATGATAATCTTCAGATTGCTCATGCCCAACTTGCGCGTACTGGTTGTTGACGATCACGAAGCCGTCAGAAAAGGAGTCGCCGGGATACTCGAATCCCGCGGCGATATCGAGATTTGCGGCGAGGCTGGGAACGGCGAAGAAGCCGTTCGCAAGGCTCAGGAATTAAAGCCCGACATTGTCATCATGGATTTCAGCATGCCGGTGATGGACGGATTGGAAGCTTCGAAACGGATCCTCAAATCCTTCCCCGAAATGCGCATCCTCATATTTTCCATGCACAGTACGGAAACCTTAACCGAGGCCGCCAAAAATGTCGGCGCGCGCGGATTTATCACCAAAGGTGAGTCGGCGGCCAACTTGTTGCTCGCCGTTGGCAACGTGATGCGCGACGATTCCTTCTTTTTCCTGCAATCCTAGCTAACTTTTCCTAACTGCCATCTGGATAGCCGCCGCGGTGCAACACCATCGGAAAATGTGGAAGCATCCCCAGCTTGCGCACCGTGGTCCGGACTTCGAACCCGTGATCCAATGCGGCAGCCGCCGCTCGAATTCATTATCCAGCTCAATCGTGAAGGCGACCAGCACCTGCGAGAGCAGCGTCGGCAATGGCATCGTCCCGGCTAACATGCCTCCCCTCGAGCTATTCGAATCTGCTGGGCGAGCGCAGTTGCGACTGAAAGCGGCATCACGCTGCGAACGCGCCCGTCCCTAAATGCGGATGACGGCCTTGCCACTGAGACCGCCATTACGAAGTTTCTCAATCACCTGCCCCGCTTCTTCGAGTCGGGCGATAGTGCGGACGCGCGCGGTGATAATGCCGTCCTCGAGCATGCGCGCAATCTGATCTAAACCTTTTGTCGTCGACAGCGCATTCGTCATCGACGAAATGTTGTGCGCCGTGATTTTGCGTGCAGCGAACCACCCTTCGTCCGCAGCGTAAGTCGTCGAAACCAATTTGCCGCCGGGTTTCAGAATCTCAGCGTCGCGCTGGATTGCATCTTTGCCGTTGACCAGATCGAGGGCCGCGTCAACTCCCTCAGGGTGATATGCGCGTATTGTTTCGATCGCGTCTTTGGCTTTCGTGTCGTAAACCTCTTCGGCACCCAGATGGCGCGCTTCGTCGGAGTCGCCGCGAACCGTGGCGATCACGTGCGCGCCGCGGGCAACTGCCATTTGCACTGCATAGCCCCCCACTCCGCCGCTCGCGCCCATCACCACGATGCGCTGCTTCGCGGTCAGACTCAGCAGCTCGAGCGATCCGAGCGCTGTGATCGCCGGGATCGGCAGCGCCGCAGCCTGTTCATCGGTGACGCCGTCGGGGATTCGTCCCACCGGTTGCCCCGTGGTGTCCAGTACGACAGCGGAGTACTCGGCGTATGCTCCGTGCGTCCGTGCCATGCCGAAAATTCTGTCGCCGTTGTGAAATTCGCGTTCTCCCGCCAGGACGCGCTCGACGACACCCGCGAAGTCGATGCCCATCACAAACGGACAAGTTGAGGTGGCCGTCAGCCGATCCACGAGTTTGTAGTCAATCGGATTGACGCCCGCACACTTGATGCGTATCAGGATCGCGCCTTCCGCAGCGGGAATCGGCAGCTCGTGTACCGCCGGAGGTTGCCCATAGCTGATGACCGCAAATGCGCGCATGTTTCGCTCCGTACGCCATCGCTCTATTTGAGAGACTGGAATAGAATACCGCGGAAGGATTCCGCTGGCCGCGAATCTTCTTGAAAAGGAATCTGGCCGGAGTGACGTCCGTAAATAGCATCCGGTCTCTCCGTCAAGGCATCCGATAGGCAGTTCGAGCGAGCCCACCGGCATAAGGCCCGGAGGCAAACATGAATCGCGAGGAATTCGAAGCATCACTGAAGCTAGAGCGTCCACCCGAAGGCCTCTCCGTGCCACTGAGCGCGCTTTGGTGGGATGCAAAGGGCGACTGGACCTGTTCGCACGCATTGGTGGACGAACTGGAAACCGACGATGGCATGGCAGTCCACGCATATCTGCACCGCAAAGGCGGAGAGGTTTCAAACGCGGACTACTGGTATGCGCGCGCGGGCCGCACATTCCAGCGTCCCACACTTGATGAAGAATGGCGCGCGCTGGTCGAAGGTCTGCTTTCTTAAGACCCGAGAAAGGGGCTACATGAGTCATTCAATGACGGCTGTTCAAGTGCTACGGCGAGTGTCTTTCTGCATCGTAGCTCTGCTGTTAGCCTGCGGCGCGGTCACCGCGCAGAACCAAGAACCTCGCATTGTTTTGGTTCACGGCGCCTGGGCGGACGGTTCCGGCTGGAAAGGCGTTTACTACATTCTTGTAAAGGACGGTTACAACGTCAGCATGGTTCAAGAGCCGGAAACATCGTTCAAAGAGGATGTCGCCGCCGTGAAGCGCACTCTTGCTTTGCAAGATGGACCTGTCGTTCTTGTCGCTCATAGTTATGGCGGAGCCGTCATCACCGAAGCCGGTACTGATCCCTCCGTCGTTGGTTTGGTGTACATCGCAGCCCACATGCCGGACGCCGGAGAGAATGAGTCTGACGACGGCAAACACTTCCCCAGCGACCTCAGCAAATCCACCGCAATCAAAAAGACGCCCGACGGTTTCACCTATATCGACCCCGCGCAATTTCACGAATACTTCGCCGCCGACTTGCCTGCCGAGCAGGCAGCGTTCATGGCGCGCTCGCAGGTGTTCAACCTGGGTGACAATTTCAAAGCGGTCATCACCGCAGCCGCGTGGAGAACCAAACCGAGCTGGATGTTAGTAGCCGGAAGCGACAGAACCATCAACCCCGACCTCGAACGCTGGTATGCCGAACGAGCCAAGAGCCACAAGGTCGAAGTCGCCGGAGCCAGCCACTGTGTTTACATTTCACATCCCAAAGAGGTCGCCGCTCTGATCGAAGATGCTGTCACACACGCTCGATAAACAAACCGAGTCTGACGACAAGCGAGCTGGAGTTTGTTGATTGCTGCATTACACACCGAAAAGCGCGGCTTCCCTTCTCCCGCAAACCCGGTTAACCTCTAACCCAGAGGCGTGAACGAAATGCAACCGCCACTTGCTTCCCTCTTGTTACTCGCAATTTCCGGGCTTTTGCAGATGCAAAGCGCGGATGTAAAACCGGTCGGCATCGGCGGCCATCGCATCGGAGAATCCGTAAAGCTCTTTCTGCGCCTAGAGCCTGACGCGCGCTCCGAGGTGGAAGTCTGCGATCAACATCCCGATCAAGCAATGTGTATTAAACTCTTTGGCGCCGTAGAGAAAGGCCAGCGTGCTGAAATTTCCACCACCACGGCCTCCAACCCGGACGAACACGCAGCCTTCAGTGACACCTACAACTTCGTACTCGACGGAGGAAAGCTGGTCAAGATCACCGTGTCGGTGAATGACGTGGCCGAAGTGATGAAAACATACGGCAAGCCTTCGAGCGAAACAGTCACGCCGCATCACAACGATTCCGGCGCCAAATGGGAAGACCGCGTGACCGGATGGGATCTGCCGAACGGTTACATAACACTTCTGGTGGATAATAATCCGGTTCTCCAGGATCGCCGCCCTCTGCTCGTTATCGAATCCGGCGAAGAACACGCTCGCGCCAACGCCGGCGCGCCCAAGCCCGCAATCGCCCCGGCTCCCCCGCCTTCGACTGACCCCGCCCCGCACTGACCGCCGTCACCGTTGGTTCCGCCCGCGCGAACATTTGTCATTTGCGAATCCGCCCTGCATTTTCGGCGTACTCGCCGGTTCATGGCTGTAGTAATGTACTCGGCTACAAGTTGCATTCCCGATTTGGCATCGGGAGGAGAACATGAATCGGATCCTGGGACCGTTTCGCGCCGGAACTCTGTACCGACAGCTAAGAACGGTGTCTCTAGTGGGCCTCCTCTGCGCTGTCGCGTATGTATCGGTCGGGTGTGGCGGCAGCGGCCACATGAGCGGCCCCACTCCCATCTTGAACCTCTCGACCATGGCTGCCTCGTTCTCTGCCGTCCAAGCCAGCGAATCGAATCCCGCGCCGCTTTCCGTTGAGGTTACCAATACCGGAACTGGTACGCTCACTTTTACCGCTGTGTCTGATTCGCCATGGCTCAGCGTTACGCCCACCAGCGGGACTGGGCCGCAAAGTATCCAAATATCCGCGACCGTCGGAACCTTGCTGGCCAACAGTTACACAGGCCACGTCACCGTTACCGCAATGGGTGCACAAGGCTCTCCGGCAACTGTCACTGTGACTTTTACCGTCGGACCGCAAGCTGCGTCAAACGCGCCCTTCTGGCCACAGTGGGGATCGAATCCGCAGCACAGCGGAATGGTCGGCGCTACCGGCCAAAGTCCCACCAACGTCCTTGCGAATATTGTTTACGATCCGTTCGTTACTCAGGAAAAGAACGAGAACGTCGCGCTTTTCGGTGAGGCGACGCTAACCGTTCACGAACAGGCACCCATCATCGACGGAAACGACACCTACATGGTCATGAAGATGGGCACCTACAATTCTTGTAATCCGACGGGCAGTTGGATCAACGGTGAGCAATGCGGCCCCAATACCTGGAACACCATGGTGTGGTGCGAGGTGCGATTCAGTTGGGTGAACGGCCAGTTGGTGGAAGCCTGGGATTTTGATAGCGACTGGGTTCCGGAGCCGAACTCCACCAATTTCACTACTGGCTCGGCCGGGCTCGACGGATGGGAACCAGTCTTTCACCCGGTGGACGCGAATAATTTTATTTATGTCCCCGGCGCGGCTGGCACTGTGTGGAAAGTGGATAAGACCACTGGAGTGTCCGCATCGCACATCAATCCTTTCACCGGCATGGCTACCGTCACAGCGGCGAATACGTTCGTCTCCGGCCCGCTCACCGCGGATACGAATGGCAATATCTACTACAACGTGATCCAGCTGAACTTAAGCGGTAGTCCGTGGAACCTAAACGACGTGGCAGGCGCCTGGCTGGTTAAAATCGCCTCAGATGACACAACGACTTCCGCCACCTTTGCCTCGCTTGTTCCCGGCGCGCCGCTCGGAACATCGCTTACTTGTCCGGGGAATTTCTATGACCAGGGCAATCCACCGAGTTTTCCTTGGCCGCCCAGCGCCAATGCCGTCGCTCCGTTTTTCCCGGGCGCGTGTGGCTCGCAGCGCCCCGGCGTTAATGTTGCACCGGCGGTGTCCGCCGATGGCATGACGGTTTATACCGTGAGCCGCGCGCACTTTGACAACTTTGTCGCTTACCTCGTCGCGGTAAATACCTCGGACTTGTCGCCCAAGTGGCAGGCCTCGCTGCAACAGCGCCTGACTGACGGCTGCGGCGTTCTTCTGCCGATCGCACCGTCCGGAGTAATCAATTTGCCGAACTCCTGCCTGTTCGGCACGACCGTCGGCGTTGATCCCACCACGAACACTCCCGGATCTGGGTACGTCATCGACCAGGCCTCGTCCTCTCCCACCGTCTTGCTCGACGCCTCCATAGTCTTCGGCGCACTGGACAATTACAATTTTTCGCGAGGCCATCTTTTCCGCTTCGATGCAACCGGAAATTGGGTCGGCTCGTATGCTTTCGGCTGGGATTCCACCCCGGGCGTTTACGTCCACGACGGAACGTTCTCCGTGGTCATAAAAGACAATCACTACCCGTCGAGTTCCTATTGCAGCGATCCCACCAGCGCGGTCTGCACTTCCACTTCTCCCGGGCCGTATTACATTACGCAGCTCGACTCGAGTCTAAACATCGAATGGCAGTTCCAAAGCACCACCATCGACGCCGATCATCCCAACGGCTACGAGTGGTGCATCAACATGCCCGCCATCGACATGCTCGGCAACGTGTTCGTCAACAGCGAGGACGGCAACATTTACGAATTGCCGCAAGGGAATACCGGCGTCTTCACCACTCCCATCGGCAAACGTTTCCTCGATTCTGCCTTGGGCGCGGCCTACACACCGCTCTCTCTCGGCCCCGACGGGAAAGCTTACACCCAAAACAACGGCCACCTCTTTGTAGTAGGAAACTAAAGCCATGGCGACGAAGTGTGCCCCTCGACACTTCCCTTCCACGTGTGAATGCGGTGTGCCTTTTCCCCAGCGTGGGGAGGCCCTGGTAGAAATCGTTGCCGAAGCCGCTGAAGACTGCCATTAAGAGGTACCGTCGGACTAAAGAAAAGAACGGCCGGCGCTATGAGCTACCGGCCGTTCTTTCCTACAGGCCGCGTGTAGGCGGGCGGCCTTCAATCAAAATTACCTATGGCCACCGCCGCCATGGCCGCCGCCACCGTGGAATCCACCGCCTCCACCATGGAAGCCGCCTCCACCGCCACGAACCGCGCCACCGTGGAACCCGCCGACCCCACCACGTCCACCTGTGCCAGGTCGTCCACCGAATCCAGGTCGACCACCAAATCCGGGCCTGCCCCCGAAGCCGGGGTGTCCACCAAAGCCAGGCCTAAATCCAGGTCGGCCCCATCCGCCATGTCCCCAGCCGAACCACGGACCCGCACCGATAAAGATGCCGCCGTTGAACCAGCTGGGACCATAGTACCCGTAAGGCGCGCACGCGTACGGATAGTATCCATAGTAGCCGTAAGCGCATGCGGGAGGACCGGCCACATACCCCGGACCAACTCCTACTCCGACCGCTACCTGAGCATGTGACGCTGGCGCTGCAAAAGCTAAACAAGAACCGAGCAACGCAATCATTATGAAGTACTTGGTATATTTCATGTCTGGGCCCCTTCTGAGCCTCTAAAGCCTTTCTTTACTTTCCATTCAACGCTTCTTGACTTCGCGTCTATCTAGTTAAACACCGAAACTGCCAGGAAGTTGCATTTCGCATTTTCTTCATTGCTCACACTTGTTTAGATGCGCTTCCCCGCTGCCAGCGCGAACCCGTGCGGCTCGCTAGCAACCCAGCATCGCTGGTCATGACCGCGGACTCGAAGCGCGTGGGCTGTTTGGCGAAAAGCCCCAGGTCTTGCAGCCAATCCCAAGGAATGGGGCCCCAGTAAATTCAGGTACGTGCGCGTTACCTGAACCTTTCGCCACCCGCCGCCGGCACCGGTCTGATGAGCGCGGTCAACGTAGTCCCAGCACTACAGCGAGATCAATCCCCCGAGCTGCGGTGCTTTACCTTGAGCGCTCTCGGGCGCGGTGTTTCCAAACGTGGGAGTGGCGCATGTTGCAGCGCCATCAACAGACCCACCAGCACGTCTGCCTCTTGAGGACTCCCTGCGTCACAAATCAAATCCTGCAGATACTCCTGCAAAATCTGCGGTTCCGGACGTATCGAAATAACTTTCATAGACGCCGCTCCTTTTCTGTAATTGCATATGCAGACGAAAAATTCCGCGGTTCGCGATGAATCGCCGAAAGTTCTTGTTCGATTTTGTGGATATGGAACTGTTTGCTGGGCCAGAAAAGAAACGGGGGTTTATGTCCGGTGAACGCAAAGCAAATGCAGGTAATCAATCGGGGTATAAAGCATCGGATCGGGAGCCAATGGCGCAAGCAGCTCGGAACCCGCTACAAACGTTTTGCTTTCTCCAACGAGAGTTGCCGCCGGGGTCGGTCCGGATTTCGTGGCGTTGCTGGTCGAGGAGGAATCCTGTCTGGAGGCCAGCAGGGTGAAGTCGTTCGAAGTATCGTCCTGCAGATGCAACAATTCGGGGAATTCGCTTAAGGCCAGCCCGCCCAACAATAACACCGCCACCATGGCGAAGCGCAGCCTGCGCATTGGACGCCCTGAGAACATCACGCTAGGGTTATACCCTTTACGCCCACCCAACTCAACTGCTTTAGGGTTTGCGATAAGCACCTTCGGACTATGCGCTGGCTGCGGTGTTTGCGGTAAGCTGTTGCATTAGCGCCAACTGGTCCCAATTGTCCCAGCCGCGAACGATTTTGCCCTTCTCGATCTGCGCAATCGTAATCCCGTTGATGCGCACGCGCTTGTTGGTCGCCAGAATTCCCAGGTGATCGCCGGTATGAGTCATTACCGCGGACCAGCGCACCACCACTTTGTCGTCCGCGCCGAAAGCGTCTTCGAGCGTTATCTTTATGTCCGGGAACGCGCCGTGGATGCGGTTGAACAGCGTCGCGAAATCGTCAGGTCCGTGAATTTCCACTCCGGGTTGGTCCTGTCCTACGCCAATACAGTTTTCCGCCATCAAATCGTAGATAGTTTGGATGCGCCCATCGTTCCACACTTCCCTGAACCACCGCCTCATCAAGACAATATTTTCTTCTACGGACATGGACGCTCCTTGTGAGACGCTGGGTCCCCTAGTTCTATCCAGTGGTTTGAAGCCGCGTTCTCTGGCGCTGGTATACCATGAAGTTACTTTGGCAGCTAGATTCTTCGAGTTCGCAATGCGCCGTTAAGGCGCGTCGCGCAAGCGACTATCCGCCAGCGCTGTTTTCTACGCTGTGCAATATTGAACAGACATTCCAGAACATCTGTCTTATAAGTATTCCTGACGTAGGTGGCAGCGCCAGCTTCTACCGCTTCTCCTGCGGGCGTCTCTTGGGGGCGCAAATGGTATCTCGGTGGACTACCCGGCGAAGACGTAACCCCGACCTACTCTTCACCGTCGCCGCTTCTTACCTTGGGTTTAGCATCCTGATGGCGCTGGGCGCTTTGATCGAGTTCAGCATTCATCGTTGACAAGCCTTTTTTAGTTCCGGCCCGCAATTATCCGGAGCATCTTCACACCTCAGGGACTTCCGACCTGAGTTGCATGCAGCAGCCTAAGAGGTCACCTATGGACATTTTCACGACATACGACGCCAGCTTCCAAGTGCTAGCGGCGTTCGTAGTTTTCGTAATTGGATACGTAGCGCTTTTTCTAAGCCTAATGATTTGCGTCCTGGTAGCCCACTGCATCCTCGAGGGCGTCCGAGTAGTTCGCACGCACTCGGCTGCGTTACCTCTACGGGCTATTGTACATTCATCCCTCGAGCGGAAATCGGTGGTAAGAAACAACCTTTCGAAAGGAGGCCTGCATGCGTCAATCCGCGACCGGTTTTTTCACGTGTAGTCATTGCGACGCTGCCTACGAATCGGATGCTGTGTTGCAAACGCACAAGAATACGGCTCACCGCGGGCGAGGCTCAGCTCAACGTGCAACCGACCTTGCCGCGATACCCGAACCGAGCTCTGAATCTCAATGCCCTGATCAACAAAAAATCGACTCCGCCGAAGGGCGCGTGCCCGGCCTGTCTCGAGCGGTGCGTACCTAAGAGTTTGGAAAGAAGCTTGCGGACTCTGCCACTCAGACTTGCACGCGCCGCGGCAAAGGAATCCACGTGACTTTACAACCGGAACAAGAATGGCAGCGGCTCTACACCGAGGCATTGCTGGAGACCGATCCGCACAATCTGGCAGGGTTGGTGGCTCTTGCGGAAAAGGCAATGCTCTTGCGCGTCGCGGAATTATGCACCGTCTCAGATCGGCAGGAGGAGTGGCAAGCTGTGGAAGACGCCATCGTCGGCCTGGCCATGCTAAAAAGAGAGCTGCACAAATCAAAGGCTCGAGTTAAGACCGCGCGAGTACCCGTGGCCGTCTCGATTCGCTTCGTTGTCAGCTAGTTCGGAATTCCACTGCGGCAACTGCTAGGCCCTCAGTTAACGAGTGTCGAGATGATTCCCGTCTATTAGCAATCGGCCAAATTGTGGAGCGGCCACTGGACGGCCGAAAAGAAAAACTTGTCCTTCTTCACGCCGTTGGGATTCAAGGTGCGTCATCGGTTTCGATGCCTTCCCAATCACGATGCGCCTAGGGCCCCTCTCCGATCTTCAGCACAGCAATGGGAAACTGCCGTAGGCAGGCCAGGCCGAATATCCTGTTCCGAAGTCATCCACGGCCAGGTCGATCCCCATCCTTGAGCTCTTCCAGTACTGCGGCCGTGGACTTGGCGTTTTTCCTGCCCGCTGTCCACTCTTGCTTACACAGTTTCTGAGCATGGCGTCGCCCCCATCCAGAAAGAAGTGTTAGGTCCAATGAGTTAACAGTTAAAACAAAAGTGTGCCGTTCTGAACATGCCCTGTCGGCCTCCCTGCACTACGGTTGGGGTGCCTAGATTTGCCCGATCTCGGGAGCCTTGGCGCTGGGCCCCGGCTCCCGAGAATCTGGTTGGAGCTATACGCCGCGTTGCGTCAAGGACAAATGAAATTCCCGCCCACACTTTTTGGCGCGAACGGCACCGCGGCTTTGCGGGTGGACCCGACTTTCACCACCGAGGAAACAATCGTGTTGCGTGCCCTGGTCGCCGGAAAAACCGACAAAGAAGTCTGCTCTGATCTCCGTATGCCGCTGAATTTATACCGCCGTCTAATCCGTGATCTGCGTGAAAAAACCGGAACGGTCAGTAATGTGTCTCTCGTCGTATGGGCGCAGCGTCGGATGAAAAGCGGTGACCAGCGCCTGAATAGACGCGACAGATATGAACGGCCCGGCTGGTCCTTGGAAGCAATCGCCAGCACAAGGCCTTGAGGCGGCGCTTTGAGCTAGTATCTATCTGGTACACATTCTGTGCGAAAGTGAACAGACATCCTCCAAATTAAGCTTCTACAATTCCGAACTCAACACGCAAAAGAGGTCCCGCCCATGATCCTAGAATGGAACATCGAGTGGCAGCGTCTTTACGTGGAGGCGTTGCTTGAAACAAATCCACTAAACCTGGTTGGTAGAGTCAAGGCTGCAGAAGTAGCGATCTTGTCACGTATCGAAGAGCTTTGCACCTCTTCCGACGAACAAGAAGAGTGGCAGGCGATGGAAGACGCTATTACGGGCCTCGCAGCACTCAAGCGAGAAATAAGCCGGTCTCAGTTGTCAACCGTGCCGGAAAGAGCCGAGCTTCGCAGAGCCCGGCTTTTAGCTGGTTAACCGCTAGACGCGTGCTGCCCAGTCCCCCGCCGAATACACGGATTGATGTATGGTTCGCGTGGTTCTATTATGCTTTCCTCTTAAATGCTTGGGATTATTTGATTAAGATCCCGCATATCCACGGGGCCTGGCAAAAGATGCCGTTTGATCCTCGCAGCCCGACGGAGCGAAGCAGTACCCGGGTAAATGAGGGATCACCGGTCAGGAGGATGCACAATGCGTTTGAAGTTTTTTGTAGGAGCTGTCTTGCTCGCAATTCTGATGGTGGCCGCGCCCACTACTCTGCATGCGCAGGTGGCCATCGGCGTAACAGTCGGTTTTGCGCCCCCGGAGATTCCGGTTTACGAGCAGCCGATCTGTCCCGGTGACGGATACATCTGGACACCTGGGTACTGGGATTACGATTCTGACGCCGCCGATTATTTCTGGGTCCCCGGCACGTGGATATTGGCTCCGGAAGTTGGTTATCTCTGGACCCCGCCGTGGTGGGGATGGGGCGGATCGGGCTTTATCCTGACTGCCGGTTATTGGGGCCCAGTGGTAGGTTTTTATGGCGGCATTAACTACGGCTTCGGCTACTTTGGTACCGGCTTTTATGGCGGACGCTGGGACCACGATCATTTTTACTACAACACAGCGGTTTGGCACGTGGGCGGTGATTTTCATAACGTCTACAACGAGCGTGTGGATATTCATAACGACGTCCGCGTAAGCTATAACGGACACGGCGGAACTGACGCGCGCCCAACGCCTCAGGAAGAAGCAGCCTCACGCGAACGGCATATCGGCCCAGTCGCCGCTCAAAATCAACACATCCAGGCTGCCCGCTCGAACCACGAGCTTAGGGCATCTGTGAATCACGGCGCGCCGCCCGTCGCCGCCACTGCGAAGCCCGGAGCATTCGCCGGCAGTGGCGTGGTGCGAGCCTCAAACAACGGCAGCTACAAACCGCCTGCCGGCGGGAATCGTCCCGCCGAGACGGGCAGCAACGCCCGCACGGAAGGTAACTCCACTAAATACACTCACCCTAACGACCTTCCCAACGAACACCCGACTGCTCCCAAAACTGGAAATGCAAATACGGATAAAAAGTATCAACAGCAACAGGACAAGCTATATCAACAACAACAAAAAGAACGTCAGAAACTCCAAGCCCAACAGGATAAGGAACATCAGCAGGCCCAGAAGCAACAGGCTGACGCATCTAAGAACCAGCAGATGGAAGAGCGTCACGCGCAGCAGACCCAGCAATTGCAGCAAAAACACACGCAACAGACGCAGCAAATGCAGCAGAGGCAGTCAGCCCCACCCGCCTCCCACAGCGGTGGAGGCGGCAAGCCCAAGTAGTCCTGCTGAAGACGCAGCTGTCCGCATAGAAGCCGTTGCGAGCGGGGCATCGTCCTGGGCGGCCGCCCCGCCCGCCAGCGCCCTGCACTGCGATAGCTCATTCATTCCTTAAGGTTGGCGCTGCATTCGTGCTCGCATAAATCGACCTCCCATCTGTTAGGCAGACAAACGGCGAACGCGATCTGTCAACGCGCTGAAACTAGCGGCGATTAATTTGTATGTTCGGACCGGCTTTGTGGGAGTGTAAGAGGCAGGCATCAGCCCTGTACCGGTGCACTCATCGGTCCTTCGACTGAAGGCAGGAGAGGGATTTATGGCACAGGTAAACGAGCCAAACCCCGCAGCATGGCGGGAACTCCATCAAGGCGTGCTAAGAGAGTCTGACTCAAATAGATTACACGGGCTGATCCTCGCGGTAGAAGAGGCCATGTTTCTACGCGCGCAACAACTCGATGCGAGCGAAGCCCACCGGACGGAACGGGCAGCCATCGAGCAGGCCGCCGAAGAACTCCTCCGTATCAAAACTGAAAAGCTGGGTTGGCCCGCCATCAGCTGAAAGAACTCAGACAGGCATTGGTTCAAGCGGGGATTAGCGACCGCACGTGATCGATGATCTTGGCCGAGTCGGTCTTAGACACTACCAGGTCCACAGGTGATCCGGGAGCCATTACCCGGGTCTTCACCGCATCCGCATACATCGTAAATAAAATAATCCGGATGCCCGGCAGCGCGCGTTTTATTTCCCGCGCGGCATCGTATCCGTTCATGATTGGCATGGATAGGTCCAGAATCACCAAGTCCGGCCGCCACTGCGTGGCCAGCTCGACGGCCTCCATGCCATTGCTAGCTTCAGCGCATAGATCGTAGTCCTCTTCGATTTCAAATCTCTCGCAGAGGGCTTTTCGAATCGCCGCATTGTCGTCAGCTACCAGGATCGTTTTGGGCATCACAGACTCGGGCAGCGTCCTCGAATTGCTCAAGTTCAAGCTGACCAGACTCAGCCTCACATAGCGATACACCAAACAATGTATTTCGCGACTAGATAAAGCACGGTGACTCCCTAGGCAAACGGCTGAGCGTCGCCGAAAAAATGAACGGATTCTTACTGATGAATCACGATTCGGGAAAGACGTTAAGATTTATGAGGGTTTGCGGGTCAGCACAGCGTCAACAGCTTTGGCCAGCGCCGTCACTCCGTCGGGCTTCGAGAGCACCGCGTCGACGCCAATTGCAGATGTGAGGTATTTTCCGATATTTTCGTCATACATGGTGAAGAGAACGATCGGAACTTCGGGCATCGTCTTTTTCAGCACGGAAGCCACTTCCGCGCCATTCATTCCCGGCATCGCCAGGTCCAGCAGAACCAAGTCCGGCTTCAGGGCTTTGGTTTTCTCCACCGCCTCCAGCCCGTTGGACGCTTCGCCGCAAATCTCCACGTCCGGCGTCGCCTCCAGAAAAGCTTTCATAATTCGCCGAACCATACCGCTGTCGTCAGCGATGAGCACTTGCTTCGGCACATAAGCACCAACCTACAATCTACTCCCGCGCCGCTAATTTCCGAAATACACTGTTCCATGTAGGACACCTTGGTCTATTTGACGGTTAGGACCCGCCTTCGAGCGCCGGCACTGCCCTCCAGGACGAGCCTTCAACCCGGCATCCTTTCTTTGAGGTTGAAATTGCTTCGAATCCTATGTAGCGCCGATGCGGCTAGGCCTCCGGCACGTCGCGACCGCAAGCTGTAGGGCGCACCATTCTGTGCTGGCGTAAATGCTCGGCAGTATGCTCTTTGAAACGCAAGCCGCCGGATTCCAAACGCGAGCTCACGTGCCGCACGAACTTACCGCATGCCACCCGACGCCAGCAGGATCTCGCCCGTCATCCATGCTGAATCCGGCGAGGCCAGGAACACCGCAACCGGCGCAATGTCTTTCGGCTGTCCCATGCGGCCGAGCGGAGTTTGTGCCACCAGCTGTTTCTCAAAATCGCTTCCGATGATGCCGGAGGCGTGCGTGCCCTCCGTCTCGACGCCGCCCGGGTTGACCGAATTCACCCGGATTTTCTTCGACGCAAGCTCTCTACCCAGCACGTGAGTGATCGTGTCCACCGCCGCCTTGGTCGCTGCGTACACCGCTGAGGTCGGCGGATTTAGCCGGCTGACGACCGAGCCAACGTTGACCACGCTTCCACCTTCCGGACCAAAATGCTTCACTGCTTCTTGCGTGGTCAGCAAAAGTCCCAGAACATTCGTGTTGAATATGCGATGAAACTCCTGCTCGGTAACCGCTTCTAGTGGAGCAAACGCATAAACCCCGGCGTTGTTCACCAGCACGTGGATCGTACCGAACGCCTTCTTCACTTCCGCGAACAGGCGCTTCACATCTGGCGCCTTCGACACATCTCCCTGTATCGCAACCGCTTTGCCGCCCTTTTTCGTAATCTCAGCGACAACCTTATCCGCGCCTTCTTTGCTCGACGCGTAATTCACCACCACCGAGGCGCCTTCGGCCGCCAAACCCCTAGCAATCTCCGCGCCAATTCCTTTCGACGCGCCCGTCACCACGGCTACCTTTCCACTTAGCTTTCCCATTTTTAGATTTCTCCTGTTCCTCTGAAGTTTTCTCTCCGCTGTGTGCGTTGTGATGCCACATACTCAACATATTTCGGACATCCTACTTGATGCTTTAGCTCATCGTGGCATTAGATGACGCGCTGGTCTGTTCGATTCGGCGTAGAGACGCAGCCATTCGGTCGCTTCGTTTCATGAGGTTGCGGACTGAGCGGCCACAGCTTTTGACTTGCGACTTCCGCTTCACACAAAAAAATGCGCCTCCGTCAGCCAGGAACTGACGGAGGCGCTGAACATGTAGCAGACCCCAAATTGCCGGGATCCGTCATTTTGCCGAGCGGGGGGGACTCGGCAAAAGTCTCAGGTCCGAACACCAGGGTGAACCTGAGCTACATTAGCCGCCTGCTGCTATGGCAGTGGGAACTGCCAATCGAGCAGCGTACTGACGTTGTCATCCACGGCGGCAAAGTGGACGGTGCTGCCCTGGGTCTCGACGGCTAATCCAAACGACCCGCCGAAGTTCGAATCCACCGAAATTTCCTTCACGAATCTCCCGGTGGTTGTGAACTCGACGAGCTCGCTCGGTTGCGTTGGATCCGGATTAATTGAGTCGTTGTTGGCCACCACCAAATCTCCGTTGGGCGCCATTACCATGCCGAGCGGTCCGTGCAAACGCTTCATGCTTGAAAAGATCACTTTACCGCGGCCTTTGTCTGTGGTGGCAGCGCCCGCACCGGAAATCGCGAAGATGGCGTTGTCCGCGCTGGAAGCCACATACAGGACATCCAATGTTGGGTCATACACCAGTCCCGTCGGCGCGTCAACGAACGTGACTGGATCGCACTGATGCAAATAGCCGGACGCAATTTGCGTTTCGCCGTCCACGGTCACACCGGTTGAGCTGACAATCAGGTTGAATCGCACGATTGTCCCAGTCAGCCCGTTGGCCACGAAGTACGTTGCCTTGTCGCCCTGATCGTACAGTGCAGAGTCCCACGGGCCGCTAATAAACTGATCCGCGATGGCCGAGACCGCCTCTCCCATGCTGTTGATCACCAAAATCGAGCCGTTGCGCGCCTTGCCGCAGGTCCCGTCAGGCGAAGGGAAATTCCCTACCAGCACGAAACCCTTTCGCAAAATATTCAGCGCGGTGCTGAGCCCGAGCAATCCTTTGCCCTGAAAGAAAACCGTCACCGGAGTTCCGAGCGCCGCAGGCACGTCCACAATCGTGGTGCCGGTGCCCTGCAAGTTGCGCTTGTCGTTGAAATTGGATACCAGAATGTCGCCTACCGCTACGGTGCCGGTGGGAAAACCTGGCGGTACGAATGCAACGCCATATGGATTCACGTCACCATTTGGCGGCACGGTAGACACCGGATGCACTTGCGCCGGAAGAAATGGCGTAGGCAAATCACTGTCCTGCGCACGCGTGACCAGCGGCATTGTGGCCATCAGGAAAAATGCCGCCGCGAACATAATGGACGTGCTTAACAGGTTGCGGAAATCGGATCGGTGGAGTCGAAAATTAAACTGTCGCTGGGTGGATAGTTTAATACTGCTCATAAAATCTCCTTGTAGCGGAAGCCCTTCGTTGGCCCCCGAGTGGGCCGAAAATATATATCGCCGCGATGTCTCCAATGTCCGCGCCATGTCTCGGAGATGTCACGTGTTTGTAAATTCCGTCAGGGTCACGATACTTGCAACCTCCGTGGCGCCTGACGCAGCGGAGGGGTCCAACGTAGCGGCGGCCCGCCGTAGCAAGTGCAATTTTTCAGCTTCTGCTTGCCCGGCCGGTTCTGCTCAAAATGGGACATTCTCACCCCGTTCCAATCGGAGGCTGACGAGCTGCGGTAACCAAGTGATATGCTTCGACTTACAACCCGACGGGCCGGACTGCTATGCTGGACGAACATCAAGAACCTTGCGGGAAAAAAATTCAAACTGCCTAATTGCGCTCGGCCCAGCACAAGTGTTTGGCGACACGGAAGGAATTGCGGACGGATATCTGAGGCAGACACGGTGTTTTGTCTGGATGACTTTTTGCATGCGCTTCAGCAGGTGCGGCATGCCGCCTTTGCAGGCAAGCTGCGCCCCTGCGATAGAAATCGAGGCTAAATGGGGCTCCCAGCCGGAATTTCGACCTTTCAATTCTGATGCGGCGTCAACCTATCTCGCGGAAGAACATTCATCGGAGATAACAACGTTATCGGTTTGCGACCGGACGTTTAGTCGTGAAGAGCTGATAACTCGTCTTCACCAGCTCACTAACTTCCTTCCAATCGATCGCGCCGCGATCCAGACGCAGAGCGACCCAACCTCTCGGCCCAATATACGCAGGCGAGTAAAATCGCGCGGGCTGCGCGGAGATCAGCGCAGTGTTATCACCGGGGAGCACTTTGGCGCAGACCGAAACGATTCCGTCACCGTGATGATCGTTCAAGAAGTAGGTGAACGTTTTCTTACGGACGCGGAAACCAGCATGATCCCCCATGACCTCGCGCGAGGCATCGGGCAGCGCGAGGCAAATTTTAGTCAGTCGCGCGAGCCGTGCATCTTCAGACGATTTCTTCATCCTAACTTCCTAACAAAGCCGCCGTTGTAGCGGCGCCCTCCAGGTCGGCAGCTTGTCGCAGTTTTAAGAAATCGAAACGCGCCCGCCAGAACGCCCTCCACGGCGGCTGAAACTCAGGCCTGACGATTATGAGAAGCGTTCGCAGCCCCCTTTGCTACCCCCGACGTCAACAGCGCGCGAGCGAATCAAGCGCCGGCCGAAGCTGCTTGCGCGCGCTCTTCCTGCTTCACGTAAACTTTGCTCGCGAGCTCCACCACTTGCTTCAGGTGCCACCACTCGCGCTCACTCATCTGCGCTCCGTCACTGCTGGAATAATAAATGGACGCATAACTATTCGCGGACAGCGGTACGCGAATCACCAAACTGCTCTTCTGCTCCGATTGGTTTTCTGCCACGGCGATCCTCCCCAAGTCTCAGATCCTAAGTAGAAATACGTGCAACGGCGCTCATTCTCTCTCGTTTGCCATCCCGCAGCAAGCCTTACAAGCGTAGTCCGCCCGCTTCTCTTCCCGCCTCGTGGAAGAGGCTAAGCTTGCGCTCCGCTAGCAATTCGAGAGTCGGCGGAGTCGGGCACGCTTTAGGTTGGCTGAATCGTTTTAATTTTTGCCTGAGATGGCGACTGTTTGCGGGGTCTTTCCGTCGCTTTCATAGACGTTTAGGGTGGCGTTGTACGATGTTCCGCTCCCCGCGGGCGGGGTGAACTGCACCGAGATTGTGCAGGTCTGGCCTTTCGACAGCATTACTAGCCCTTTCGCGCAGGAGCTGTAAGCGGGCGAACCGGCGGAGTAAGCAACTACGCCGAAGGCGTCGTCGCCAGAATTGGCTATCGTCGCTGAGCCAATGCCGACCGGCATGGCGCCTTCATTCGTGACCGTCACCGACAGGATTTTTGTGGCGGGATTGGCCACCGTGCCGAACGCCAGCGATCCGCTTATTGTCATTCCCGCGCCTCTGCCTTTCAACTCGGCCGTCTGCGTCCCGCCGTTGTCGGTGACGCTCAATGTGCCGGTTTCCGCGTCTCGCTCCGACGGCGTAAAGACGACGTAGTAAGCGCAACTCGCGCCCGGTTCCAACGAGTCTGAGCAGGTGCTCGACGGAAGTACCTGGAAGTCAGCCGCATTGGTGCCGCCGACTCCCACGGTCATGCCAGTAATTTTCGATGTAGAGTGATTCGTCAGCGTGATCGTTTTCTTTGAACTCGTTGCGCCGTTTACTTCGGTGTCAAAAGTAGTGGCGCCGGGCACAAGCGACGCTGGTGACGTGCCAGTCCCAGAAAGAATAACGAACTGCGGAGTCGATTCATCGGAGTTTATAATTGTCAGCAGCGCCTTGCGCTCGCCGATTATCGTCGGCTTGAATTTGACTTGAATGGCGCACGTTCCGCCGGCAGCGATGAGGTTAGCGCAGGGCGAGCTCGGTAGGGGAAACTCGCCGTTGTTCGTCGCGACCACACCCATCTTCAGTGGCGTCGTGCCTGTATTCGTCAGTGTGACAGTCCTCGCATCGCTGGTGTTGCCTACCATGGTCTGCGGAAACGTTTCAGACGTAGGATCAATGTGCACACCCGCCTCCGGAGAATTCGTTTTGTCCACATCCGGCTTTCGTACGTTTTGCTGCTGGTCGTTCGCGGTGGCTTCGGCGGCTTGAGTATTTGTTTCATTCGGCCGCACGCCCGGAGTTTTTTGGCTTGGTCGACTCTGCTGCGCTGCCGCGCTGCTAGAAAGCGCGAGTATCAACAGAATACCTAGAGCAACCTTGCCACATAGACGCATCGTCGTTTTCTCGTACCAGCGGGCCCTAGCCCGGCATTTTGCCTTTCATACAAGGCAGTCGTTTTCGAGCTATTTGATAGCGAACCGGAGATGCCGGACTGAAGTCCGGCTCTAGGAATGTCGTTCAGAATCATCGTCGCCATATTGCGGGGAAGATTTGCACGATTGAAGAAATCGCGGCGCGAGCGCTCTAACATCCGGGGCGAGCGCCCGCGCTGCAGAGTAACAGACCCTTCGTGCTTACTGGCGCTCAGGGTGAAATTCCAGGAGGAATTTCACTTTTCGAAGACTCTCTCCACTTGTCCGACTTTCTTTTGGACTTTCCCGGCCGCCTTCTCGGCGGTACCTTCGTCTTCCAGGTTGGGGTTGTCGGTGGCGCGTCCGACCTTCTCCTTCACCTTGCCCTTTACTTCGTGGAACTTTCCCTCTGCTTGGTCCTCGCTGCTCTGCTTCATGATTGCCTCCTTTGCCGATTTATGTTGCGAACAAAAACATGACTCCGAGCCCAGCCTGTCTGCGAGCCGCAGCGGGAGATTGCGCCCGTACAATGTCCGCTGTGCGAATCGCTTGCACGCATGTGGCGCCCCTACGCTCGTGGCGCGTGATGGCTAAATCAAATGTGAACAGCGCCCAGCAGGTACAGAACGAGCAGGATCAGCAGCACGGTGCCCAGAATTCCCAGCCCGCCGCCTGCACCCCAGCGCGAGTAGCCGTAGTAGCCGCCGCCTCCACCAAACAACAAGACCAAAATGATGATGAGTAGTAGCATCGTAAATCTCCTTGTGATGTGTTACAGAGTCGTGCGAGCCACTTGTGCAACCTGTTCTACAGCTGTATAGCCTCCAACCCGGGCTAGGCTAGCAACAACGAACCACCGAAAATGTTCAAAATCGCACTACTTCCAATTTCGATAGTTATTCGACTTCTTCCCGCGTTGACAACGCTGGCTGCTTTACGTCGTCACGTGAGGACCAGTAGCAGCACTGCTGAAGCGCGAGCCACGCAGCGTCGAACAGGAGTTGCCGGAAGAAGCTGGCAAAATTCGTCCTGGCCTTGTCTCCCACCGCATCCATACTGCTCCTCTCCGTACTGCCAATTAGAGTCCCCAGAGCCCCCAAGGTTACCCGCGACGCCTCGTCGAATCCTGTATAACCGCCCCTTTTTTACCTGAGCCGTTCCGTTGGGCATAAGATTTGACGCGCCTTATATTTGGTTCCACGCTCTTTTGAGATATATAGAAGGCACTTACAGATTTCGGAGGACGAAAATGCCAAATCCTTTTGTACACGTTGAGTTGCATACCACTGACATCGATAAGGCCAAGAAATTCTACGGGCAGGTATTCAACTGGCAACTCGAGGACGCTCCCATTCCCGGCGGAACGTACACGCTGATTAAACCCGGCGAAGGGACCGGCGGCGGCATGATGGCGCAGCGCGTTCCAGGGGCTCCGTCCTCGTGGATGGCCTACGTCCTGGTGGACGATATCGTGGCCTCAACCCAAAAAGCAAAATCCCTGGGGGCCAACATCGTGATGGAGGTGAAGGAACTCCCGGGCATCGGATGGATGGGCATTTTTACCGATCCAACCGGCGCCACCCTCGCGCTGTGGAAGCCGACTATGCCGGCGAAGTAGCCAGTCATAAGCGTCGTCGCTCTCAGTGCTCCGTCATGGATTACGAAAACCAGCGCGAGCAGAGCCTTCGCTCGAAAGCGATTCAGCACGAACTCGCGAAAAGCATCGATCGCTCTGCCTCATCAGGGGGCTAGTCTAAGCGCCCTCTTTCCAGTAGTCGGACTGGCTTCCTCCGCTTTTTGGGCGATAAGCGCGTAGCCTCTTGCACTTGCGTCGTTCGCCAGAGCGTCCAGGTTCTTGCGGCCCTCCGCAGCAACGCCGGATTTCAGTTCGATTTCACCGGAAGCCAGACGCGCCTCTAACTCGTACCGAACTAGCCCCTTCTTTCTTGCGTTCGCGATTACCTCTGCAAGAATTTTGTTTGCGTCAGCAGCCTTACCCGACCCA
>CAVPFK010000012.1:0-221829 GCA_963703705.1 uncultured Acidobacteriota bacterium
CGATTCTCGACTCTACATCGCGGCAGGCGCCGCTGCGCTTTCGCGAATCAGCCTCGCCAGCGCAGCCTCATCGAGGTCGCTCAGACGTTTGAAGCGTACGCAGCTTTTGCCGATCTTAGCCTTGGGCAGCGCCTTCTTGAACTTCTCTGCGACATAGCTCTTGCCGTCGGTCGCGCAAACGTACAGCGAAATATGACTTTGATTGCTGGCCACGCCGATGCGGAACCAATCGCCTTCGCGTCCGCTGGCATATTTATAGTGCCACGGCCCGTACGCCAGAATGCCGATGTGAACGAACGGCGGGAGCCCCGGTGCCAACTTGCGAATCAGGTTATCGAGCGCAGCGACTTCGCTTTTGCGCGGCTCTTCTAGCTTCGCGATATATTCCGCCGGAGTAGATACCTTGAGCTGACCCTTCATGCCCGACAGCCTAACATTGCTTTTTATATTTTGAAGGAAGAAAATTGCAGAATTCCGACAAGCGACAGCCCGCCGAGGAGGAAACCATGGCCGGACCCAAAGAGGCTCGCCAAACCGAAACCTCAATCACTCGCCCTTCATTTCACACGGTGGAAGCCGACGGCGTGCGCGTTTTTTATCGCGAGGCGGGACCGAAAGACGCGCCGGTCGTTCTGCTGCTGCATGGATACCCAACTTCGTCGCACATGTTTCGCGAATTGATTCCGCGGCTCGCGACGCGCTATCACCTGATTGCGCCGGACATGCCTGCCTTTGGATTCACCGCCGTGCCCAAGGAACACAACTACCACTATTCGTTCGAGAATCTGGCCAAAACGATGAACGCTTTCGTCGAAGCGCTTGGGCTGACGCGTTACGCGCTCTATGTGTTTGACTACGGCGCTCCGGTCGGGTTCCGTCTTGCCGTCGCGCATCCGGAACGCGTGACCGCAATCATTTCCCAAAACGGCAACGCCTACGAAGAAGGTCTGGGCGACGCGTGGGCGCCGATTCGCCGTTACTGGGAGAATCCGTCGACGGAAAATCGCGAAGTAATTCGCAACGCAGTGCTCACACCTGAAGGCACGCGCTCGCAATACACCGTGGGCGTTCCGGATCCCGGCTCGATCGCTCCCGAATCCTATACCCTTGATCAAGCGCTGCTCGAACGCAAGGGCAACATCGGCATCCAGCTCGATCTGTTTCTCGACTACGCGACAAACGTGGCTCTCTATCCGACTTTTCAGAAATACTTTCGCGAACATAAGCCGCCGCTTCTCGCCATCTGGGGGAAGAACGACGCGTTCTTCATTCCGCCCGGTGCCGAAGCCTATCGCCGCGACATTCCTAACGCCACCGTCGAGTTCCTCGACACCGGCCATTTCGCGCTGGAGACGCACCCTGACGAAATCGCCGCCGCAATGCACAAACTTCTAGGCCAAACTGTAACCTAACGCCGGCTTGAACGCCGTGGCCGGACTTTGTCCGGGCAGCCTTTAAGAATTAACTATGCCGATTCTTAATTAGATTTTCGAGAATATTCTACAACTGCACCGAAGGAGCCACTATGAATCAGCAATCACACCTGCCAGGTTTGTCGCCGAAGGAGTTTGGCGAAATTCTTCCGGAAAATATCAATTGGATGCCCTTTCCCGCGTTCCCGCCAGCGGCGCGTCTGGCTGTTTTGGTGGGCGATCCGGATCAACCGGGTCCCTACGCGATCCGAGTAAAACTTCCGGCGGGGCAGAAATTAATGCCGCACCATCATCCCGAAGACCGCGTCTACACGGTGATCTCCGGCGTGTTCTACATCGGCCTGGGAACAACATTCGATCCCGACAAATTGAAAGCCTACGGCCCCGGAAGCGTGATCGTGCTGCCAGGCAATACTCCGCACTTCCACTGGGCGAAATCGGATGAGTACGTTACACAAGTCACCGCCTACGGACCGCTGGGCATGTCCTACGTGGATCCCAAAAACGATCCGCGCAACCCGCGATCCCGGCACGCATCTGTATAACTATGCCCAGGAGGATTCATGCCACTCGCTCGCGTCGATCTGGTGCAGGGTAAATCGGCGGACTACCGAAAAGCCATCGGCGACGTCATTTATGAGGCCATGCTCAAGCATTTCGACGTTCCAAAGAACGATCGCTTCCAGGTGATCACCGAGCATCCGGCCGACGGCTTTATCTACGACCATAACAGTTCAGTAGCCCGAGGTCTTGCCCGTTTCTGACTTCGTAGCGGTCGCCTTCAGGCGGGCGTATTTGCTTCGCTTCGCGCCGCGCAGTGATGTCCGCCATTGATTGGCCAACTCTTTATGCACTATATTGTGTGTACGCATTCTGGCGCGTTTCGTCTGGGATGAAAAGAAGAAGCGCGCAAATAAAGCCAGGCGCGGAGCTAGCTTTGAATTGGCTAGACTGGTTTTCGACGATCCGCACGCCGTAAGTTTACGTGACGACTGCAAGACAAAAGAGCGTGGTTCACAATTGGCCTGGTAAGAGGGCTTGTGATCTTTCTCGCAGTTCACACTTCGGAGAATGAAGACAGGGAAGAGAAAACCGGCAAACCGATAACACACCGATTTAATGCCCGACGGCTATAAGCCCACGAACGATGACCGCCTCACGATAATTTCTATTTCTGCGCTCGCATGTATCTTGCAGGACGTGTTGCACGAAGGCCTGGGTCACGGCGTCACCGCCTGGCTAAGTGGCGCGCATAAAGTGACCATGAGCACGGTCGCGATGCAGAGCGACATCGAGACTCGATGGATTTCCGCGAACGGAACGCTCGTCAATCTTCTGTTCGCTGCAATCTTCTGGCTGCTTCTGTTGAAGCCGCAACGCTACTCGCCCGCTGTTCGCTATTTCCTCGTCGTGGCCCTGGCCGGAAATCTTTTTACAGGCACAGGCTACTTCTTCTTTTCGGGCGTCGCAAATTTTGGCGACTGGGCTGCGGTAATCCACGGCTTAGAACCGTACTGGATGTGGCGGCTCGGGCTCGTTGTGCTGGGAGTGGTTATGTACTTCGCGTCGATGCTGCAGGTGGGTGCTCAACTGCTGCCGTTTCGCGGCGCGGAGTCGCGTTCCAGCAGGCTTCGCGCGCTATGTTGGATTCCTTACTTCACTGACGGCGTTCTCGCGGGCGTTAGCGGAGCGCTAAATCCGATGGGATTGTTCTACGTAATCGCGTCCGCGCTGCCCTCGACGCTCGGCGCGAACGCCGGCCTCCTGAGTTTGCCGAGCATGATGCGAAACTGGCGCTTCAAAGGCAGCACACAACTTCAAACTGCCCGCGTTAGCGACGCCGAGCCGGTCGAGCAAGCCGAGCGAGTCGCTCCAATTCGCCGAAGCGTCGCATGGATCGCCACGGGCGCCATCGCCAGCCTGTTGTTCATCTTCGTCCTGGGCCGCGGCCTAACTTGGTCCCGCCAATCGTTGCTGAATGCTGCACCCAAGAAGTCTTGCGAAGCGCAGTGCTTTCTTCAAAGCCAAGGCCCGCGTCGGCGGAACCAATCAGCATATCAACCGCAACCAGGTCAGACGGATCCTCTTGGTCCAGCGTGAACCGCATCGCAGTAAACAGTCCTCACGAGAGCGTTCCGCTCAGCCTTTGCGAATCGAGAGCGGGGAGCTGCCGATCACCGATGCGGAGGCCGCTTTTGTTTTTTCCGGCGGAGATGCCTTTTCCGGCTTCGTGGTTCGCGCTACGGGTGGCACGAGCTTCTTTTCCTCCCAGGCTTTGGCGAGTTCCGCGCGGCGCGCAAGGACGTAGGATTTGGCATCGTCAAAATTGCGGTACACGCGGCGGCCTTTGATCATGTTGCATGAGCGGCAGCAGGCTACAAGGTTGCGCGCATCTTTCTTACCTTTGCGCGCCCGCGGAATAACGAAGTCGACCGACATGGCCAGAGCATTCTCGAAACTGGCCATCCCATCCAACCCACAATACTGGCAACGATACTGATCGCGCTCCAGGATATCCAATCCTTCTTCCAGAGTTACGGGTTTGGCTACCAAGGTGAGCGTCGTAAGGTCCAATGGCATTTGGCACCTCCAATCGCAACCGGCGGTGATTGGCCGGGATTCGCGATTTCGACTCGGTCTTTGTGCAAACCATAAGGCAGCTGCCGCGTAGAGTCAAGTTCAGAGCATGCGGGCTACTTGCCACTGCGGTGCATCACTGAAAGCATGTACACTTGGCGGCGCAGCGCGGGGATTGGGTCGTCGGACAGTTCGATTCCATCCGTCAAGTTCGTAGGATCAAAAGCCAGCGCCTTCTGTGCCGAGTCGCTATCAGCCACCACGGAAGTGACGGTGATCGTTCCCAGCTCGACAGTTTTGCGGTCTTCGGGCCAAACGATCGTGGAGTCGTTCGTGGTATCGCCGGCCGCCGGCAGTTGCACAACCAAGCGAAACTTCACCGGCTCATTCGGCAGACCGGACCGGAGTTCCTCGAAAAGAAAATCAGGAGATTTTGCTTTAGCATCGGCGTCGCTCAGATAGTGCTTCCCCGCGACGGGAAGAATTTGGTAACGCACCGCCTGTTTCGCGCCGCTTTTATTCACGAAGACGAACGCATTGTTTCCGTAGAAAGCTTCCGTGGAAAAACTCGTCGGCGTTGGCTTGGGGTCCAGCACGAATTGCAAAGCGCGCGGATGCGTGCCAAGAAACGCTTCGATGGGCCACGGATGGGCCTTGCTGGGATCGGTCGCAACGACGGCTTTTTCCAGCGCAAGAAAATCCTCGCCCGTGCCGACGACGAATCCATTGTGCGCGAACGCAACGATGTCGGTTTTCTCTTTCTTCGAAAGATTGAAGCGGATCGCCATTCCACGCGGCTGCGCGTCCGGCGAGCTCTCCGGGATCGTCGGACTCGGCGCTGCGTCGGAGAAACGAATAGTCACTGGCACCGTTCCACCCTTGAACTGAGCGGCGCGCGAAATGGCGGACGCCTCTTTTGACGCGGTGAAAGTTCCCTCGCAAACGATTCCCTTCGCATGGACGACGCGGTAGCCCGCAGTGGTTCCCGGCACTTCCAGCATGGTGTCAAATATTTGCTGGGCGAGATCTTGCGACGACTGCTGCGCGCCGCGCAAACCCGCCTGTGTTATAACAATCGCCAGCGCCGACATGGTCAGCGCAAATTGCGCCATTCGTTTCCCTGCGCCAGTCCTCGACCGCACGTACTCCGCTTCACCGCGCCTTGCATCACGCTTGCCCATTCCTCGCCTCCTCAGCTTTATTTGTCGGCAACTTTGTGTTCGGCTTCCGGCTACAGCTGGTGGCCCTGATTATGGGCGTTGGATGTACGAACCAGGCATAAAGTTTCCGATTGGTAGTTTTGCTTTCGCTATTCACACTGGACCCGGAACAAACCTGATTGCGCGGGGTCTAAACGCTTCCCTTTGATGGGGCGAATCGGAATCGCTCTGATCGTTGTGGGTGGCACGAATTTGTTGGCGGCGGACTTCAATGTATGACTACTGGGCGTCGCGTGCATCAGCAATTCGATCGATGGCGGGGAGCAAATCCTCGCTTAGCCGGCTCTTGTCCACGCAGGCATTGGCGCCGGCTTCGACCGCTCGCGGCAGCATGCGTGTAGCGTCGTGCTGGCTCATGATTAGAATTTTCGACGTGCAGACTTCCTGCCGCAGGCGCCGCGCCACTTCCAACCCATCCAGGCCCGGCATGCTGATGTCCAGAAGAATCAGATCCGGCAAAAGTTCGCACGCTTTTTGGAGGGCCTCCGCGCCGTCTTTAGCCTCGCCGCAGATCTGCCAATTCGTCCGGGGCGCGAGCAAACCGATCACGCCGCGCCGCACAAATTCATTATCGTCAGCAATAAAAATTCGCATAATAAATGGGACGCAACGCCCTGCCATGGGGTTGCCGATTGCCAGCCACTCGCCTCGCGCGGTTGTACCGCGCTGTCTTGGGACAGTTAGCACTTTTTGCGAGTGAATGGTGAATTGCATCCAGCCCATTCACGGCCTCGGCCCGACATCACCAAACCGCTGAAGATTGCTTCGTCGTGTCGACCTCGATTTAAATCGTTGGTCGGTACCGTACATACTGACGCAGAACGACTTGCTCAATTCTGGCCGGTGAGCTCACAGACGGCATACACCTTGCTCTATACGGTGTTTACCTTCGCATGCATAGTGCCCTTCGCCGGTCCTATATTGAATCAGACTGCTTTCACGAATTTAGAAGCCGTGTTCGCCCGATGCGTTTGTGACAGTATTTGCAGGGGACCATGGATGTGCCTACAACCTTATAATTCTCCCTTTACGCTCGATTCCCGGTTCCCGCCGGCTTGAATTTCCGCTAACATCGTACTGTAAAAACAGGCCGATTTTGCGCTACCGTGCGCGTTGGAGATAAAAACATGAAATCGAGTTCGGTATTCTTGTTAGTTTCGCTTCTTTGTGCATCTCTCGCATTCCCAGCTGTGCCGCCGCAACAATCCCCGGTGGCCCAGGCATGGCGACAAAGTGAAAGGACCGATCCCGTCCGTGGCGATTACACTCGGTTCAACTTGGCGGGTAAATTCCTGAAAACGCCGGCTGGCGACGACGCTGTGCGCCCTTCATTGGTTGTGGACTGCAGCACTCATAACCGCTCAGGCAAGCCCAAGTTCGTTCGCGGGACGCTGGTGGTTGGCGATCCTCTCAAAATCGACTGGGTTGAGCCGGAAGAGATCCACGGAATTTCTTACTTCCCAAAAGTTAATGTCGTCTACCGCTTGGACGACGCCAAAGAGGAGCGAGAAGAGTGGCCGGCTGGATCGGATAAAAGTTCCGCCTCTTTTTCCAAAAGCTCGCTGGAGAAAATGCTCCGCGCCCACACGATTGAGATAAATGCACAGGACAAGAGCGGGTCACAGCTGATCATGCAGTTTGACATGCCTGACCCGACTCTAGTCGAACAAGGCTGCGACGTGGATCTGCATAAGAAGTAGCGCCGGCGTTCGCACTAATTGGCAGAAGCGCAACGCACCTGCCAGTTGTAGGGGCGCAGCATGCTGCGCCCCTACTGATGGAATTCCGCGCTAACTCGTTGCTAGTCGCCGTGATGCGCCGTAGCTTGCCCCAGGAACGCCACCAATTCAGGATTCACTTGGTCCGCATGTGTCCAGATGATGCAGTGAGGCCCGTCCTTCACCACGAACAGACGCGCTCCCTTGATCAGTCTGGCAGTCCGCAGCCCAGTGGCTCCGATGGGAAGAATTCTGTCGGCGTCCCCGTGCATTACCAGCGTCGGCACATCAATTTTGGCCACGTCCTTTCGGAAATCTTCATACCAAGTAGGCACGCAGGCGAGAGTTGCCGTAGCCGACGAGAACGCCGCCACGTTCCAACTTGCCTGAACCGCCTGTTCGCTCACGCGCTTGTTGAGCAGCACGTCCGTGTTGTAGAAATTCTTGAAAAACTCGGTGAAGAACGCGTAGCGGTCTGCCGTGACGGCTTTCTCGATCCCCTCAAAGACACTCCCGTCCACGCCCTCCGAATTGTCCTGCGTCTTTAAAAGGTATGGTGGAACCCCGGAAATAATCACAGCCTTGCTCACGCCCTTCGATCCGTATTTCCCAATGTAGCGAGCCACTTCGCCGCCACCCATCGAGAAACCGACCAGCGCAAATTCGCGCAATTCGAGATGCGTGATCAGCTTGTGCAGGTCCTCGGCGAACGTGTCGTAGTTGTATCCTGTCGTCGGTTGGCTCGACTTGCCGAATCCTCTGCGGTCATAGGTGATCACGCGGTGTCCTGTGCTCAAAAGAACCGGAACCTGCTTCTCCCATGAAGCGCCATTCAGTGGATACCCGTGAATCAGAATTATCGGCATCCCCTTGCCATGGTCTTCGTAATACAGCTCGATATTCGCTGAATTTTCCTTCCCCACAATTACGTGTGGCATCGCTCTGCTCCTTTTCTTTCCTTGTGTCTTGATTTCTCGCCGTCAACCACCGACGAACACTCTCCCTTCCCACAGATGAAAGAACCCGTCTAAAAGACTCATTTCTTTGTTGTCGTGAGAGCGCTGACGAAGAGTCGCCGGAGTTTGACCTCCGCCAATATGGTGCGCCTTTCCAGGCCACTCCGAATCATCCGTACGCCGCAGACTGCAGGTACGGGTGCCGCGTCCAAAACAAATTGTTTGGGAAAATGGACCGGTGTAGGTTGGCTGGGATGCGGTTTCGAAATCACACATTCAAAGCAGCGGTGGCCGGCGGAATTTCTCTCTGGATGGCCGTTTTGGCGTGCCTCATCGGTTGCACGCTTCCGAGCTTCGCGAATACCGGCTTCATCAACGCGTCTTCGACCCGCCAGAACTCCGCCGGGCGAAGCCAGTCGAATCTGATGGCAAGCATGGGAAATTGCCCTCATCATTCCGGCAGCAATGCTCCGGCCAAGCAAAACCACGGTAAACCGGTCCGCAGCGGCGGGACGTAGTGCTGTCCGGTAGAAGTAACGGTCGCTTCGAAGCCGGACACGGTAAGGCTGCACGTCGCTGCCGCGCGCGATTTCGTTCTGGAATCCGATTTCAGTTTGATGGCGGTTCGTTTTTTTAATTCGATAGAATTTGCTCCGCTCGTCCGGCGTTGCGGTAGAGACACACTTCTTGAAACACAGCTGCTACGCATCTAGAAATCGTGCCACGAGTTTTGCCTCGGTTTCCGCTGATGGCGTTGCTATCAGCCGACAAATACCACCATTTGATTTTTCAAAGGAGAGAAATCCATGAAGAAGATGCGTGCACTTGTGTTAACGGCAGTAATCGCGCTCAGCTTTGCGGGAGTGGCGAAAGCGGCGAATACCTCATGCTGCCATTCAGCCGACTGCTGTGCCACCTGCAACGGGTGCTAACAACAAGGCCAGGTAGTTCCGAAAGAGGGCGCGGGCTGTTCGGTTCGCGCCCTCTTTTTTCTGTGCAGCAGCTTTAAACTCCGGATTGACGCGCTTGGGGGAAACGGAGCCACTAACGGGTTTTTGCGCTGGCCGCTGCTTTTGACGCCGCACTCCTCGCAACACGAATCGCTGTAGGCCCGTCACACAATCACTCACACTTGTGGCCGGCTGGGTCCCGCATTAGAATCTCTCCGCACTCTGCAAGGTCCTGGGCCTCGCGATTTCATTCATCTGAAGTGATACGCCGATGATCGTTCGCCCCGGTGCCTTAGCACTCTGCCTCGGCCTCGCTTCCCTCGTCTCCGCGCAAGAACCGCCGAAATCTCAGCCTTCAATCTGGAGCGCGAAACCGGATGTCGCCGCCTTCGAAAAAATGGAGGACGATCGCCTCGCCGCCGCGCAGCGCGACATCGACCAGCTCGTCAGCGTAACAGGCCCGCGCACCATCGCCAATACACTCGCGCTATACGCCCAGCGCGCCAAGCACGTCGCGGACGCAACAGGCATCCACGCGCACATTCTGCTCTTCGCGATTGCTTTTCAACCGCGCCCGTCACAGCGAGGGAGAAGATCTCGGCGTTCAAACCATCCAAGGAGTCGAGGCGCAGGGCGTACGAATGAACATGCCTGTGCGCGAGACGTCATCGGTCGGCGGACAGGTACCTTCCATGACCTCCAGGGACAACACGCGGGAGATTTGGTGCTCCGACCAACTTTCCGCCGTCGTCCTTACCGTCACCGAGAACGCCAAGACCGGCGAGAAAACCACCGCCGCGATGGAAACCATCGAGCACACCGAGTCGGACGCGTCACTGTTCCAGATCCCGCCCGACTACGCTATAACCGAATCCGTCGCCGAACGCCACTCCTCGCGCGCACCCGGCATTCCACCTCGGTGAAAATCCTTTAGGATTTTCACCTGGATGCGCTAGCCAAAGGGCCAACAAGAAACCTCAACGGGTTTTAGGTTTTTACGCGGCGGATTGAATTGCACCCACGATCACCTCGCAGCTGCTGACTTTTTGTGCAAACCCTCTTCGAGGCGCAAAAATTCCGCCAAGACTACCTCCGGCTGCTCGTGCTGCATAAAGTGACCGGCATTCGCCACCGCCAAATGACGCGTGTCATTCGGCCAGCGCTGTTTCTGCCCCTCCCAATCCTCGGGAGGCTCCATCGGATCGTCCTCGCCAAACAGCACCACGGACGGCACGTGCACCTGCGGCAGCTTCTGTAAAACGGCTTCCGCATCCGCAAATTCCGGATTCGTGGACGAGTTGCCATAACGATGCCGGTAAGAGTGGATCACAATTTTCACGAAGTCAGGATTCTCCCACGACTCCGCCACGCTCTCGAACTTCCGAGCGTTAAATCTCCACGACGGCGACCACTGCGTCCACAACAGTCGTCCAATTTCCCGACGATATCTTTCCATGCCGCGGACGCCGCGCTCGGTATTGAAATACCACTGATACCACGTGGGAGATTCGCGAATCGGCAGCCCCGGCTGCTGGTTCGCTTCGATATTGTAGAGAAGGTAGCCATTCAGCGCCGTCAGTGAAGCCACTCGCTCGGGATGCAGAATCGCGAGACCCGCGACCGCGCGCGCTCCCCAGTCGTGCCCAACGACCGACGCTTTACGAATGGCCATCGCATCCAGAAAATCTTTCAGGTCGTTCGCCAGCTCCGACTGCTGCGCGGTTCGCGAAGTTGTCTCGGACAAGAATCGCGTCTGGCCATACCCGCGCAGATAAGGAGCCAGCGCGTAATATCCTCGCTCGGCCAAATCTCCGGCCACAGGATTCCATCCCTGCGCGTCGTCCGGAAACCCGTGCACCAATACAACTGGCCTGCCGGCGGGATTTCCCCATTGGTGATATGCGATCCTCAGCGACCGCGTGTTTACAAAATCTAGAGTCAGCTTTTCTTTCGTCGCCATTGGTTCACCGCCATATAATTTCTGATGCTCCATGCTATGTTTGATCGCCGGCCATATTATTTTGACGGGATCGCGGGCTTCGCCGTGTCGCCGCCGTAAACCTGTCCGAACGTCCGCGCGAGCATCAGCGCCATCACCAACCCACCCACTCCCAGGACCAGCACGCAATCCATCTGACGCACATGAAACTCCCCTACGCGCAATACCAGAAAATACCCGATCACTGCGTTCAACGTGCCCCACAAAACGTTCACCGTTGACGTCGACTCGCCTTTCCCGGGCGGCTTCGAAAACGGCGACGGGAACCGCTGCCCCGATACTCCGTTCACAAAGTGCGGCACTGCATTCGCGAGAAACGCGCCGCCAAAAAACCAAGCCACATACACATACCAGGCCATGATGCCCTCCTCTTTCGCAACCCGAAGCGAAAGACCCGCCCGTGACGAAGGGAGGCAGCGGGTTGCCTGTGCGAAGGGTCCGCGCCACCCAAGGGCGGAATAATAACACGCGAAAAGCGCCTGCTGAGGGTGGACCCGCAGGATGCTGCTTGGCGCCAGACGAAAATTGCAACGTGAGTCAGTAACAAAAGGAAAAAGCGGATCGCGAGCAGACCTTGGCGAGGACGGTCGTTCGGATGCGCCGAGCGGCGCATACTTCGCAAGGTCCAGAAAAGAGAGTGCAGGACGCAGTTGCAAAGAAAACGCCTGGTGATATGATTCGCGGGCTCCCATGTGCTTGACTGGGGTAGTTTGATGAAAGCGTAGCTGAACAGCGCGATGTGGTCACGAAAGACGAAAGTCGCCGCGGATCGCCGGTACCACAAACCGCTAAGAAGCTGAATCCTTCCAGGAATAACTGCAAGTTAGATCCAAGTGTCTGTCCTCACGTACACTTCATACTGCGGATTGTCCGTTTGCAGGAGGCGCGCATGGACGAGGAGCAAAGGTTGGAGGGCGGCGCGCTGGTTGAGGATTTTACTCTGCGCGATTCGATGGGGACGCCGCGGAGGCTCTCTTCCCTGCTGAACGATGGGCCGCTACTGATCATTTGGTATCGGGGCTACTGGTGACCGTTCTGTCTCCGCCAGTTGGCGGAATTTCGCGACTTTTACGATGACTTTTGCGGCCTCGGCGTTCAGATCGCCGGGCTGGCTGTGGACTCTCCGGAGCAGTCCGAGCGCGTACGACGCCAGTTCGAATTACCGTTTCCGATTCTGTGCGATACGCAAAAAAAAGTGGTACGTTCCTGGGGTCTGCTCAACGCCGAAGAAAAAGGCGGGATTGCCGTCCCTGCGGTTGTTCTGATCGGACGCAATCACCGCCTCCTTTTGAGGATGACCGAAGGGGTTGCCTCCCGCGTCCGCCCCGCCGACCTGCTTGCATTTCTGCGCGCTCATCCTGTTACAGAAACTTCCGCGGTGGACATGGTGGCCAATACGACGCGCCAGCGCGTGATTTTTCCGTCGTTAGTGGACTTCGGCCGCGCCATCTGGAATTCCATCATTAAGCACTGATAGGGCGCGCGCAGGAGGCGCGGAGGTTTGTGCGATGGCGACTTACTTCGCGGCCGCCGGCGCGGGCTTACCTATGTCGCGTTTGGCGGATGCGGTTAAGCGAGGCTTGTCCATTTCCCTTGTTACACTCGCGAGGGTCTGGCGCGCTTGACGCTTTTTGTCATTTCTCTTGGCCACACCGAGAGGATGCCACTTCGAAAATTGCAATACTGTTCACTATGGTACAAGTACGTAACACGCCGTAAGGATATTCGGCGACTTACCGTTGGAAGTTGAAGCGCCGCATTGAAGTAAGGAGAACTTCAGCAACCGTCGTTTGTTGTTTGTGCATCTTACGCAAACGTACGAATCATGAACGCTGAGACACCGACACCAAGCGGCCTTCCTCAACGAGATGGATCCTTCAAGTTACTTGCTCGGGCCGCCGAGATCGCATTCCAAACTGGCTGGTACTCACAAGTTTGACCGGAACGGCGCTGGCGTTCGGGCTGTTCGGCCTGGAAACATTGATATTTTGAGCGCGGCCTGACCTCTTTTCGCTCCAAATCCGCCGGTAAAGCGGAAACCGCCGATTAGGGCCAATCCTTTCGAGCAGCAGACTACCTCTAGCGCACTCAGACCCCTGATGGGGGCATCTAACCTAATGTCGATTGAGTGGGTTGCACTTTTTCGGCCTGACGGTGTTCAATTAAGGGACCTACCAGAGGTGTGGCGCGAGCTAACCCAGCGGTCACGCCGCATTCTGGAAATTGCGGTTTTCGGAGAACCATCCGTACGGGCTTACGGAACTACCAGAATTTAACCTACTCGGAGGGTTGGTTGTTACAGCATAAGGAATCGTTCGGGATGAATGTGGCGAGCGCCGTGGTGAAGTTTGCGCTGGCGGCGATTTTGGCGTGCGTGGGCACGACTGCAGCGTTTGGCGATGCGGGAGTGGTGCTCAACGAGTCGCTTGACACTTCCGTGGCGCGGGTTACTGGCTCGGGGCACGCGGCTGTATACCTTTCGAATATTTGTCCGGACGGGTCGCCGGTGAAAATGCGGTTGTGCCGTCCAGGCGAACAAGGTTCGGTGCTGAGCAATTACACAACGTTGGGCGAAGACCAGCCGTACGAATGGAATATCGTTCCGCTGAGCGTATATCTCTATGGGGTGGAAGATCCGCGCGACCGTCCGCTGGTTTCTTCGCGCGAAATTAAGGCGGCGCTGGAAGAGCGCTACCGCGAAAAATATCTTTCCACGATCTGCGCCGGCGCGCCATGCCGCTACAGCAACAGCGCGGATTGGCGCGAAATGGTTGGCGCCACGCTCGAGCGCAGCATGTATTTCTTCGTGGTGAGAACGTCCGAGGAGCAGGACCGCGAGGTCATCGCCCAGTTCAATTCCCTCCCGAACGTGAATCACTTCAACGGCATGACGCGCAATTGCGCGGACTTCACGCGCCGCGTGATGAACATTTATTTTCCGCGCGCGGTGAAGGCGGACTACATCAATGACTTTTTCATGACCAGCCCGAAGGCCGTCGCGCGTTCGCTGACGAAATACGCGCAGAAGAATCCGGAGCTCGATTTCCGCGTGCTGCATTTCGCGCAAGTTCCCGGAACCATCAAGCGCAGCGAAGAATGCCGCAGCGGGACCGAACAGTTGTACCACTCGAAGAAACTTGTGGTGCCGCTGGGCGTTTTGGCATGGCAAGCCGTTCCGGCAGTTACCGCCTTTTATATCGCCACCGCGCATTTCAATCCCGAGCACCAGTTCGAGGGGCGTCCGTCGGCTGACGCGATCGGCGCGGACTATTATTTTGTGGCGGCGCGCGCTGCGGGTGCAACTGACAACGTGAACCAAAATCAAAACCAAGGTGCCGGGCCCAAGCCCGGCGCCACGAAGACCGAGGCGAATTTCGCGCCTGCGCCCGGCCGATTCGGTTACACCGTCAGCGTGGAGCAGCTTGCCGCTGAAGAAAAGGCCGAGCATGAGGAAATTGTTGGCACGAATGACGAGTGGAAGCAGTATCGCGCTAATCTCGACGCAGCCATTGACGAAGCCATTCACGTGGAAATTATTCCGGACCGCAGCTACTTGAAGCGGGTTTTTGTACGGCTGGGCGAAGGCGGCACAATTTCCGTGGATGAAAACGGAGCGCTGTGGATGATCTGGCCGAGTGAGTCGATTGCGCCCACCAGTAGGGACGCCAACGCGGTGGCCACGACACGCGTCGGCCTAAGCGCCAACAATATTGCCGCGGCGGATTCAGATTTGCAGACCGCTTACCAGATTATTCTTGCGCGCATGCAGGCTGAACTGAACAGCCCCAAGCACAGTCGCGAGACGTCGATCGAGTTCAAGCAGGATTGGACGCGTTTACAGAACAGCCGCGAAAGAGCTACGGCGTTGGCGGCAAGCAGACAGGATCTGCCACTCGCATCCAACAGTTTCTTGTTGGCAACCTCGGCGTTTCAAGCTATCTCGGCGAACAGTAACGTCCTCAGCTCCAAAGAAGCGAGCTACATCAAAGGCGAAAATGACGCCGCGACGTCCGCTACGAGCAATTTCCTCGCACCTGCTAGCCGGAACGAGCTGCGTTAAAGCCCGGCAGAAGCAGGTTCCGTCACGAAGCTGCTTTCGCAGCGCCGCAGGCGGCGATCACAAATTACCCTCGGCGACATGGCGTCAGGCGTCGCAGTAGTGGTGGTTTGCTTCCTCACCGATTACGGCGAAATCACATTTTGATGTTTCCGGCGGATCGGACTCCCAGGAAAAACCGATCGAAGGGACTTCTGCTTCCATCAGGGTAAAACGAAAATGCCTTCCGCGTCTTCGTACTTGGCGAGCTCGCCGTTTGATTTCCAGACCATCTTGAAGCTCATTCGCGCCGGAGTTGCTATCGCATCCGCCGCAGGCCAGTGCGGCCGATCCACTGCGCCGACTTCGTGCATCTTCACCCCGAACGTATTTCCACGGATCGCTCGTGCCGAACCAGGGCAGAACCACCTGGGACTTTCGACGGCTCTGGAACGAGGGTATAGTCGAGTCGTTAACTTTTCACCTCGCTAGCTTCCACCTCTTACGCGTGCAGAGCATGTTGGGAGGGCACAAATGGCGACACTCCGCGCGATGAGCAGCGCATTTTTGCTGTTGATGTTATGCGGCACGCACTTCCACGACGCGCGCGCTTGGGGACAACAGCAAACCGCGAAGCCCGGGCCCCTGCGTGAAATCACGGCCGACCAGGCCAAGTCATTGGAAGAGGGCCTGAAGACGAATCCCGACAATCTGATCGCGCGTGAGACGCTGATTCGCTACTACTTTGAAGCAAACCTTTCGTCGCAAGACCCGAAGATCGAGGAGCAGCGCGACGAGCAGATTTTCTGGCTGATCGAGAATCATGCTGAAGTCGATCTCGCTGGCTCTCCGGAGGCCGACATCCAGCCCGCGGGATATCCCGGCAGCGCCGAAGAATATCAACACGGAAAAGAGCTTTGGCTGGCACAGGCAGGAAAGCACTCAGACAATACCAAGATTCTGCGGAGCGCTGCGCAATTCATTTTTTTGTACGACCGCGAAGATGTGCGAAAGCTGTTGGAGGAGGCACTCGCGATCGAGCCGGGCGATCAACGGGCGGCGTCCATGTTGGCTCTATCTTACACGCAAGAGCGGGACGCGGAGAAATCGCCGGAAGCCAAGGCGGGGCTGGCGGAGAAGGCGCTGGCAGTTCGACAAGGGACGCTGAACAACGCTGACCAACAAGAGAGGTTCTACGCGTTGGCCGACCTTGCCAACAGCGCGCTGGAAGCTGGGCACACCGCACAAGCAGAACAATATGCACAAGAGCTTTTGAGACTCGCGCCAGAGTTCACTCACAACTGGAATTACGGCAACGCGGTGCACAAAGGCAACATCGTGCTGGGGCGAATCGCGCTCCGCGACGGCAACATCGTAGCCGCGAAGGAATATCTAATTGCCGCGGGAAAAACGCCGGGATCTCCTCAACTCGATTCGTTCGGACCGAACATGACGCTGGCCAAGGAGCTGTTGGAAAAAGGCGAGCGCGACGTGGTTCTTGCGTATCTGAATTTGTGCGCGCAATTCTGGAAGATGGGTGACTCGGATTTGGAAAACTGGAGAGCGACAATTAAAGGCGGGGGAGTGCCTGATTTTGGTGCGAACCTCAATTACTGATCCGAGGCCGCTATTGGGAATGAATTGAAATCTTTCCGGCGCGGCACCAGAATGGGGACCAGGGAGAATTCGAAATGAGAGAACACGAGCTTACTATCCCCGAGATTGGGTTGATCGCGGTGACACGCGTCGCGTTGGGTGTCGGGATCGGCCTTTTGCTTTCCAACCGGATAAGTTATAGGCAGCGCAAAACGGCGGGACTGGCGCTCGCGCTGTTTGGAGGACTTACTACAATTCCGATCGCTTGGGGCATTCTCTGCAAAAAACAGTAGCGGTCTTCGAGATGTCGGATCACAACGTAAGACAAGATAAGATGCCAGGCGAACCCCGGAGCTACATATAACCTAAGGCGACCGCCGGCCTCGTTGGCCGACGGCGACCTCGCGTGTAGACACCTAAGACCGGAAGCGGAGTTAGTGTTTGGGCTTGGAGCCGGGGGGCAGGTAGGTGAAGTCGACGAGGCCGTCGCGGTAATCGATCTTTATGTCGAGCAAGAAGAGCATGCGGAATCCGAGGATGCCGGAAACTTCGGTGCCAAGAGAATTGCTGATGCCGTCGAGGCTGAAGGTGACCAAGTCTTCGCGATCCTGTTTGAAACGGGCGAATTTCAGATTAGCTTTGTCGGCAACGTAAACATCCTTCACTTGCCCGTTCAACCCTTTCACGTGGAAATCCTCGTCGCGGGTGATTTTGGTCACTTGTTTCGCTGCGTCGGGCGTGATGGTGTTATCGAATCCGCCGGTATCGATAGCGAAAAGCATGGGCGGCGAGTCGTTCACCTCCGTGGGAATCAGGAGCATGTGCCCGAAGCGAAAGATCGGCGTGTAGTCTTTCATTTGCGGAGCGGTGTACCGATCGTGGAGATAAGAAGCCTGCTTGGGCTGAGATTCTAGCGCGGCCTGTTCGGGAGTGTCTTTCGGGGAAGCATCCGAGTACGGGGGCAACGGGCTGAGCTTGAATTTCGCGTTTGGAAAATCGATGTCCACGAGGAAACTTCTGAAGTTGTCCGCGCCGATCAGACCGTCGTCGTCCAGCACTGAACTTCGATTGACCACGTCTACGTAGCATCCTTGGAACTGCAAGTCGCCGATCTGGATGGAGTCCGCGAAGCCCATATAACCGGTGGCCGCACCCTTATCGCCAATTCCCCGCGCATCCGATTCGGTAATCCTCTTGACGCCGGCCTTGTCCGCGATTTTCCGGTCGATGATGATTCCGCCGGCGCCGGTATCGAGTAAAAGTTTGGCGGAAGCGCCGTTCACTTTTACTTTTAAGCCGTAGCCGCGAATGCGGTTCGGACCGTAGAGCAAAGCTTCCAGCGGAGTTTCCGTGGAAACGACGCTGGAGGTGAGGCGGCAACCGCGATTGTTTTGGCCGATCTCGTCTTCCAGGATGGCGAGCTCGCGCTCGAGGTTCTTGCGGTGTTCCGCATCGTCGTTGGTTTCGCGGCTTAGATAGTCTCGCAGAAATTTAGCGCGTTCGGCGCGGCTGATAGTGGCCGTGTAGACGCGCTCAATCTCGGGATCCTGAGGATCGAGCTTATAGGCCTGGTCGATGGCACTTTTCTCGCGTTTGTAGTTTGAGGTGGCGCGGTAGATTTTGGAAAGTCCGAGGAAAGAGCGAGCGTCAATATCACAGACCTTCTGCGGATTCAGGAACGAGTCTTCGGCCTGCTTCAGTTTTCCCTGGCGGAAATATACTTCGCCGAGCGCGGTGATCGCGGGCGTTTTTCCCGGGGTCAGAGCGACGGCGCTGGAGGCGGCGGCGAAGGCATCCTTCGGTTTTTCCTGCTTCAGGTAAACACGGGCGAGTCCGGTGTAGGCGAGCACCACATCCGGGCCCCCGGCGGAAATGATGGAAGTGTAGGCGGTGACGGCGTCGTTGAATTTTCCCGTGCGGTAGAGATGCAAGGCTTCGGCCAGCCCGGGCGAAAGAGTTTTCGGGGAGACGTCAACGGTGCAGTTTATTCTTTGCGGCGTTTGCTGGGAGTTTGGCGGCTGCTGAGCATTCGGTTGCTGGTTCTTCGAAGCTTCTTGGGCGTACACTGCCGGACTGGCCGCAGCCGATGCCACGGCCAGGGCAATGATCGCAAGCTCGAGCTGCACGACACGCCGCATGTGGACTCCAGGCAAAACCCGACAAATTTCACTGACAACCTAGCAAAATCCACTAACAAAGTTCAACGAGCGAATTACCTCAGAGAGCAGCCGCTCGCGACTTGCGCGTGGTAAGGACCGCGATGACGGAGTGTGGCTCGACGTTTCAGTGGGTTCTGTCCCGATTAAATATTACCTCCGATTCTTTTCTAGTCCCGGTTTAAGGAGCCAGTCGTGTCGTATATAGGCTGCAGAAGCACTTAATTATTAGCTTGACAGTCGAGGCACTTCCATTCGTGTAGGTTGACTGTAGGAGAGTTCAGTGATCAGAATTTCTGCAGGCGAGGCTGGGATGAATTCGGGAGGTTGACCAGATGGGTGTTATCTCTGTGAAGACGCGGGAGGAAAGAGGCTGCAACGAAAGGCTGGGAGTGGTGTTAAATCGAGTACAGGAGCGCGCCGCAGCGCGTTTCCTTTGCAGAACAAATCGATTGCGAGGGTAATTTCGAATGAAAACACTGGTCAAAATCTCACTTATCGCAGTGGCGCTGGCCCTTCTTCTGCCGGTCGCTTCGCAACAATTGCTAGCGGAGGGACACCATCCGCATTACATGCACGCGCTTTCGGATTTGCGGTTCGCGCGCTCACTTTTGCAACGTCCCAATGGCGGAGAGCTCGGCGTGCAGGAACGAGAGGCGATTCGCGAAATCGACGAAGCGATCGCTGCATTGAAAGTCGCTGCTATCGACGACGGAAAAGGTTTGGAAGATCACGCGCCGGTGGATCCTCATTGGCCATGGGCGGGTCGTTTGCACAAGGCGCGCGAAGTTCTCGACCGGGCGATCGCCGATTGCAGTAAGGAAGAAGATAATCCAACGACGCGGGGACTGCAGGCGAGGATTTTAGAACATCTTCACAAGGCGCATCATCACGTGGACGAAGCGATTGCTGTCGCTCACTAAGCGGCGGCAACTACGGCGGTTATCTGAACCCGAACAGACATCCTGAAGCAGAGCGGAACGGCATGCCCTGCTTCAGGATGTTTTTTCAGCGCCCTGGCTTCCCTTCCCTAAACTTATAAGACGGAATTATTGCGGGAGGGTTGAAGCTCCGAAGAAGACCCTCATCAGCACGACTCCGCCGACGAACGCCGTACAGATACTCAATAGCGTGCCAATCAGAAAATATTCGGCGAATTGCTCGCGATGGAACTGCGGATAGCGCGCGATTGATTTTGCCGCAATAATCAAGCCGACTGTGGCGGCGAATGCAGCAGAAGAGCGGTCAGCACGAGGAAGCGTTCCAGCCAGCCGATGTACATGCCCGCGTTACTCAAATGCGCGGGAGTCTCATGCGGCGTCGAATCGGCGGAATGCGATTTTTCCAAACCGATGTGGCGCACCAACGGCCGAGTGACGAAGCGGATCAAATAGCCGCAGGCGAAGATCACAGCAATGTAGACGACCAACAGAGGCAAAAGTCGATTGCTCTGTTCCCGAAGCAAATGCAGGCTGCCGCGCGCCACACTCGCCACGGGAGTTCGCTCGATCCAGGATGCCGCCAGCACAACCGTGATGACGTGCGCAAATTGATCCACTAGGAACGCGAGCGCGCCGTCCGCGGCCGGGCGAGCTTTGGAAAGCCGAATTTTGCAAAAGTCGATGAAGAGATGGACCAGCGTTAATGCGATTACCGCGAGATGAAAACGCAGCGACAGTGCCACGCCAGGAAGACACCATGCTGCGGCCAGGAAGGCGCAAAGATAGTGAGTCGCGCCATGCTTGAAATACCCAAGCACTTGGCCCTTTTTCTTCTGCTGCACCAGGGGAGAGGTTTGGAAGACGAAATCAGTGAGCAAGTGCGCCAAGCAGAGAGCTAGAACAGCGCGAATCGTCATTTGCACGTTGTCGTCCAATTCATGATTTTAGGACGATTTCGTCCTAATGCCATTCGGAGCGAATCAGCGTCTGCATGCCCGCAACGGTTTGCTCCAATTGCCAGAAATAGCCGCGTTGCAGATTGCGGGAAACGGTTGAATTGTCCACATGCAGGGTGTGGGCCGCAGCGTTCAGGCGCCGACGGATCCGAAAAGTCTTGATACTCTCCCACTGCTTGTCCTTGATGCGCAACAGGAGTGTGTCGTGCAAACCGTAAATTAAATTTGCCGTGGAATCAAATACCGCATTGCTGGATCGGAACTCCGTTAAGACATTGAATTTGTGACCGGCTTTTCTCTTGACGCCCTCTAGCGCCGCGCGAGCGAAAATGAAAGCTGGACCGTTCAGACGGTTGACCGGAGGTTCGATCCGCGCCGGCGCCGGGCCCAGCCCGATCCCAACGCGGAGATGCATGGGGAGCAACCGGATGCGCAAATCCAATAGCAGTTCGGGAACAGCCGCCGGCAAAATGCTGATGGTTTGGAATTCATCGCCGGCGGTGACGGAATAAGGCAGACGAATCCACTTGCGCCTCAAGTGTTCGCGCGAAACCGCCGCGAGCTTCTGGCCCAGCAACGAGCGAAGCTCGCGAAGCGAACCCGACTGCACAACGTCGGCGATGAGCACGGCAGCGTGGTTTACTAGCATTGTATGAAAGCGTGCAATTATAGGATATTGCACACAAACGTACAATAAGGGAAAGCGCGATGTTTCCGCGCCTGGGGCCTCGCCGGCGATTCAGGTCCGAGGATCGCATTCGGAGGGCGCAGCCAGCTCCCGGGCGCGGTTTGCAGTAGTACGCGGGCGCCTGCCAAGACTGTATCCCTCCGCTTTTCTAGCACTTACTTCTGCCGACCTCAGTACTACAGCAAAGCTCACCCAAGTACTGTGAGAATGTGACTTCCACGCTAGTGCGCGCGCGCGCTCTGATTGCTAGGTTGGTGCTCGGACAAGTACACCGGAACACGCACCGGTAGAGCAAAGGGGTTTACACACGGATGAGCGACGCGACGAATTCCAAACTGCAAGATGCAAACGTCCCGGAAAATATCTCAGCAGCGCTGTCGGCTGAAATTGAGCGCGGACTCGCTGAAGGGAGTTCGGCCGCCGCGAGGAACTCAACCGACGACAATGGACGCATGCTGGACGCCATTTGCGACGCGGTGATCGCCGAAACGCCTCGCCAGATTGCCGAGCGCGCAGCGAGCGACAGCTCGGAGCCTCTCGCGAACCTGCTGCACACCATTCAGGCCCATTCGCACGCGAGCGAAAAGCCTGACGCGCGAAAGGAAGACGCAAAATTGCTCGAAGAGATTGAGAAAGTAGCGGAAGCCTGTGTGACGGAATATTCGCTCAACGACATCGCGGAGACGTGTGAAGAGTGCAGCGAGGTCGTAGTGGGAGACGCCACATCCGCTGCTTCTGAACGCAAAACAGATTCCGCGGCTGCATCGCAAACTGAAGAAGCAGTTCCATCCTCCGCGTCGCAGGGCAATACGCCCGCGCAGCAGCCGGCCGATCGCCGCCGCCGCCGCCGCGCACTGATTTCAGCGCCCGTGCGCGTGCGGGGCGTGAACATTACAAACGGCGGCCCAGATGAAATTTCAACCACCATGGACGTTTCACGCTTCGGACTTCTGTTTGCCACCTCGCTTACGGATTACGCGCGCGGCATGGATGTGATGGTCACATTTCCCTATAGCAATGCGAAGAATGCGATTCAGGCGGAGCAACCGGGACGCGTGGTGCGCGTTCACGAAGATTCCGATGGGCACCGACGCGTTGCGATCGCACTGGGAGTTGGAGTGGGAGAGGATCTGGTTGACTCCTGCGGCCGCAAACTGGACAGCGCGCCGAGCGACGTTTTGAGCGCGCCTGCGCCGTCATCGAAGAGGCCGCTCATTCTCGCCGTGGACGCCGAAGTAGCGTTGCGCGATTCGATGAAGACCTATTTGCAGAATGAAGGCTACGAAGTGATTGCGGTGAGCTCGAATATGGAGGCGCGCGCGGTTCTCGACATGTTCACGCCCGCGCTGGTGATCGCCGAAGTGGAAGGCGAGGGCTTGCCGGGATTTGATGTTTGCGCGCATGTGAAAAGCAGCCCGCGTTTGCGGAGTATTCCGGTGGTGCTGGTTACGCGCTCGGCGTACCCCAGCGATTATTCGAACGCGCATTCCATCGGCGCGGTTGTTTGCATGGCCAAACCTTTCAAGCAGGAGCGGCTCGGCCATGTTGTGAGGCTGCTGGCTCCCCTGCCAGTGCATCTGCAGCCCAAATTTATTCCGCGCCCAGGAGACCCGACGCGACGTCCCGGCTGCGACATGAATGCGATCGCCCGCAAAAAAGCAAACGGCGTAGCTAGCGGCAGTGGGAACGCCAATGGGAATGGAAAGCGGTTCAAGTTCCCTTCATTCCGCTAAAACGAGAACAATTTCTCTCAGACAGGCTAGCGTGGGAAGTTCCTCACCTGTACAAACGGCCAGTTAATAGGAAGCCGCATTTCCCTTCACTGCTACGTTCAGCCTGCGGATGAACAGCTAAACTATGAACATGAGTGGAAGTTTCACCTCCGGTAAACCTGGGGAACAGCCCGCTAACGGGGGCGGCATGTCTTCGCCAACGCGTTCTCGAACGGATGCGCCCGGCAGCGTAAGCACTGGGTCGCCGAGCGCTCCTAGTGGCCGGGCCGGGTTGTCGTTTAACGCACCGCCCATCACACAGCGCATGATCAAATGCCCTAAGTGCGGCGTCGACACGCGCGAGGTTGCGCGATTTTGTCCTCGTTGCCATGCCACGCTGCGGTTCGAATGTCCAGCCTGCAAACACGAACAGCGCAAGGGCGGCGCTTGCGAAAAGTGTGGCGTCAATTTTGCGAAGTACATTTCTGCGGTTGTGGCTTCGAAGAAGGTCGAGGCGGACCAGGTTCACGACAGAATCGAACGCCGCACCGGCATTATCAAACAAGTTTTCTTGCTGCCCATCACCGGGGGCCTTTCGTTGATAAAATATTTCTTCCGTCAGTCGAAGAAGTAATCCCCCTCCCGCTTCCGCGTTTCACCTTGATGCGAAGATGCCGGGTTAAAGCTCCTACCGTGGCGAGCAAGCCCGACGCTCCAACTGCAAACCGCTTGGTGAGGCTAAAACGAGGTAGAATGGTTGTGTTTCCCGGTGTTTGCATGCGAGCCGCCAATTTGCATGCTTTTGACCCAACACTATCTACGAACATTAAATCCCAAGAACACGAATTGGCAAAGGAGTAGTGGCGATGGCGATGTACCCGGAAGATTTGCTTCGACCGATGAGAGAGGAACTGCGAGGGATCGGCTTTCGCGAATTGCGCACGGCGGAGGAAGTGGACGCCGCGTTGAAACAGGAGAGACGCACGGCGCTGGTGGTGGTGAATTCCGTTTGTGGATGCGCTGCGGGCAGAGCGCGTCCAGCGATTGCTCGGGCTATTTCGCGCACGCCGCGGCCCGAGCTTTTGCTCACGGTGTTTGCCGGGCAGGACGCGGATGCCACCGAACGTGCCCGAAGTTATTTCACGCCCTATGGACCGTCTTCGCCGTCGATCACGCTGATGCAGGATGGAAAAGTGGTGTTCATGCTAGAGCGGGCGAATATCGAAGGACGGGATCCTTCGGCGATTGCCGCGGATCTGACCCAGGCGTTCGATCGTTTCTGCGCGCCGACTGCTGCGACCGTAACCAAGTAAACGTTGTTCGTCGCCTTGAGTCTGTAGTCGCCCGTTGTGCAGCGAACCCACCACAACGTCTCGTAGGGAAGCTGCTGCTGCGCCCTACACATGATCATTGGCGGCAGAGAGGAAGGACATGTTTCTGATTTTGACCATTGTTCTGATGATCGCACTGGTGGGCAGCTTCCCGAGATGGTCACACAGCAAGAATTGGGGCTACTACCCTACCGGCGGCATCGGACTGATTTTGTTAATCCTGCTGATCCTGTTTTTCCTCGGCAAATTGTAAGGCTCACGATCTTCTACGGAATGTTTCGCGACCGGATGTCACGGTCTGATTCTCGCGCTGACCCTTCCTGCGCGACGCTGTTTTGAATCAAATATTCCTTGTGGTTGATGAGGCGGGCGATGGTGCCTTTCGCTCCCACAGCCCACGCGTTGTGAATGTCCAGAACGAAGGCGGCATTCAGGTCCAGAGTGCCGATGTGTTTCCAGTGAGCGCCGAGATCGTCGGAAATGTCTTCACCGTTAGAGCCAACGGCCAGCGCCGAGCCGTAAAGCGACGCCACGGCGGAACGGTACCCGCCCGGCTGTTGCGCGGCGAGTTGCCAGGTTTTCCCATCATCCAGGGAATAGGCGGCCACGCGAAACGGGCGAGTCGGATCTTTATAATCGCCGCCGACCGCGATCACGGCTGTATTTCCCACCAGTGCGAGCGAGAAAATTCCTGATGATGCATTGCCGACGGCCATCGGCACGTTCGTGACGGTCCACGTCTTACCGCTATTCGTCGTGTGAAATACGCGCGCGGCTGCTGCTCCGCCTGTACCGAAATATATTGCTCCGTCGGCGCCCAGGGCGAGTGAAGTTCCGCTCGCGGCAAACGCGCCCTCGCCCGGAAGCGCAGCGGGCATGCCGTCGCTCGGGAGATCTTTCCAATCTTTGTAATGGTGTGTGGCCAAGATTACGAATTTGCCGTCAACAGGATCGCTAAGCGCGTAGCACTCGGCGCCACACACGAGCGCGTCGAGAAAAAATGCGGGCTGCTCGCCGGTGAACTCAAGCTTCCAAGTTTCACCGCTGTCTTTCGTTTCGTAGATGCGCGATTTCTCGCCTTCGCCGCTGGACATCACACGGGCGGTCTTTCCGTCAAAAGCCACAATGCTGCGGAAGTCGAGCGAGTCGCCTCCGCGTACGTGCCGACGCTCCCAGGTCTTGCCGAGATCGTAGGAAACCAGAATCACGCCGTTGGAGCCGCAAACCCACACGACAATGGAACGCACCCCAAACACATCGCCGGGTTGTCCAGCGATTGCGTTGCCCAGGTATGCGGCGCTTACTCCGCGCAGATTTGTATCAAGGCCGCTGGTCTGCACGGACCAGAACACATCGTCGGCGGCGACTGGAGGCCGCGTGCCGGGGCGTAGTTCGCCGCGTGGCCCAGAACGCGGAATTTCGGCCGAGGCGACACAGAAAATCGCAAGGGTCGCCACCAACGTTAGCGTAAGGACGCGCATGGCGCGCATTCTATCATTTCGCGCGAGAGGGACGCGCGTCATGGCCCCTAGAAAGAGCAAAGAAACAGCAGGTCCCTCAAAGCGTCGGCGAAAGACGCGCGGTTCGGGACGACCACGTAACATCAGGGCGAGAGAAGGGCAAAAACAAGCTGCCCGGTCGAAGCCCGGCGCTAGGGAAACAAGGTCATGAGCCGCAAAATGAAATCCTAGGGCGCAACATGTTGCGCCTGCTGACGCGCAGGCGCAAAATCATCATCCAAGCGGGGCTCAAGCGACATCTGAAAAAGTCGTCGGCAATCGGGTGGGTACTGCCAGACATTTGTGCCGGGCGCAGCATGGCGGGCCCCTACGGTCCAGAGCTGGCTTATGACAGCTCGTTGTTATGCCTTTGCAGCTTCGGCGCTTTCGCCTTCTTCGCTGATTTTTGCCGACACGTTGATTCCGTGCTTGGCGGCGTCGAAGCGCTGCTTGCGGTCCATCTTCTTCATGATGTCGCGCACGCCGCGGCCAATTCCAGCTGCCAGGCTTCCTGCGGTGACGATCGACTTGCCGGCGGACGTGCCGGGGCCGGATGTCCGATCGGTGAACGTAATTTCCACTTCTACAGTCTTCGCCATGATTGCCTCCAAGTGAGTTTATCCGTCGGATATTCTATCAATGTTCGCGCGTCGTTGCGAATTCGTCCCGCTCTGCCCCAGCGGGGATAGAAACCTTATGCCCCCGCCTGTGGTACTGTCGGTGCACTCGCTTCCAGTCCTGGGGATAGCGGCGTGGCGCGGATGGCCTTGACGGCGTTCGCGAGAAGGAGTTCAAGTCATGAGGAAAAAATTTATGCGCGGGACGACGGGTGCAATTGTTCTCGCAGGTTTGGCGTTCGCGGAATCCGGAACATATCACGCCGCGCCTGCCGCCCACACGCGATCCGGAAGTGCTGCCGCGGTTGAGACCGGTGCGCGAGATTTGATGCGCCACGTGGCCCATGACGTCACCGAAGGCGGCCCGGCAGCGTGGCAGAGGTACTTCGCTGATACGCCGGCGTTTTTCATGGCCGTCAACGGCAAGATTGCTTTTGCAAGTGGGGCAGAGGCTATGGCCGGACTTCCGCAAGTTGCGGCTGCGATCAGACAAATCGAGCTGAAATGGGGCGATGATTTGCGCGTCGATCCACTCGCGCCGGATCTCGCGGTGGTGGCCGCCTCGTATCACGAGTCCCAAGTGTGGGCCGATGGTCGCAGAGTGGAGGATAGCGGATACTTTACCGGCGTCGCACAATCTCGCGACGAACGCTGGCAATTTCGCGATTGCCACTGGTCCGAGCCAGTTTCCCTGCCGCCTGCTCATTGAAATCTTTCGCCAGCCTCTACTGAATTTGGGAGAAGACTTGATCTCTGCTGGCCATTAACGCCACCTTGCAGAGAGAGCGCGAGGTAGAGAAGTCCCGCAGCAATGGTGGCCCAGGCGGAGCCTCCGGCCCCCCTTTAGCCGGAACTCCCTGCTCAACACCAATCGACCGGTAGCTCAAGACAGATAGAAGCGCTGTTCGAAATGACACAAGAAACGCAGCTAGCTCAGTCACCCTCAAATGCTCTATTTTGTCGATTGCGGCTTGATGTCCAGGAGCATGCCGGGGATGTTGCCGCCGGCCTGGACGGAGGGCATTTGGCCGTCCCACTTGGCGATCCAGCGGTCGGTGACGGCAAGTTGCTGCCACTTGATAATATTTTCGCTGATGGACGCGGCGCGCAGGCGGTTTGATTCGGCTTCGCCGTTGGCGATGGCGATTTGCGCTTTAGCCTGTCCTTCGGCCGCGGCGACGAGTTTTGCGGCGTCGGCTTGCGATTGAACCAGCTCGTTTTGTTTTTGCACGGCGATTTGCTGCGCCTGAACTTTTGCGTTGATGGCGGCGATCACGGACTCGGGCGGGCGCGGCGAGCCGATGAAACCGAACTGGTCAATCACCACTCCGATGTCAGTGACCTGTTGCTGCAGATCTTTGCGCGAATCGATCTCGAGCTCGGATTTCTTTTCTCCCATGATTTCCTGCACGGTGTACTGCGAGCCGGTGCGGTTGATGGCGTCGCGAGCGACGTTGCGCAGGAAGCCGTGCGTGAACTGCTCAATGTTGTCGTTGCGGAATTTCACATAGAACGCGGGCACCTTGGACGCTTCGAGATGGTAGGACACGGAAAGGTCGCCGTACACGGTGAGGCCGTCCTTGGTGTTGAAAGACATTTCCTCGTTGGTGGGCGAGCCTTCGTTCAGGTCCCTGGTCCATTTGGCGGTTTGAATCGAAGTCGGATACTCGACGATCGTGGACGAAAGAAAATTATAAAAGACCCAGCCCGTGCGGATGGGCAGGTCTTCGACGCCGCGCTGCGTTCCAGCGAGGTCTACTTTAATTCCCACGCGGCCGGGGCCGATTCGGGTGGCGCATCCGGCAAAAAACAACGCGACGATGATAATCGGAACGACCAACGCAAGAACTTTACGAACTTGAATCATTTGAATTTGCATCTTTTTCCTCTTTTCGTTGGGCGTACGACAGTGGAGCTGCGTGCGGCGTTCTGTGATGATGCCAAATCCAATGCAACGCCGAAGGAAGCAGCGCAATCAGCGCGGCTATAATTAGAATTCCGCCGAAGACGGCGAGGTCGCTTGGGCGGTTGAGCAGGTCAAAAGACTTGGTCAACAGATACAGCGTGCCGAAGAAAATCAGGATCACCGCGGAGTAAACAAATCCGGCGCGCAGTCTCATGCTCGGTACGACAACATCCAGTCACACAAAAGTCAAATCAATTCTGGTGTTGCGCAACGGTGCAACGTTACCAGCTCTTTGCGGGATTGACTTCTTGGAATCGCTTCCCGAATCACATACGATGGGGCGCGTCGGAAACATGCTTGGCAATATCTGAGGATCCCGAGATAGACGGACGCGAACTCAATTTGAAAGCGATACTTGAAAAATTGATCGGTAGCGGCACCGGAACACTTTTATCGTGTCTTCCCGGAAAACTCGCCTATTTCGACGGTGAAGGCGAATGACTACTTCTCGCTCGATAAATATGGCTCTCAGTACTCGATGATCCCTATCCGAAATGCAGCCTAACGCCGGAAACCAGCGAACTGAGTTCAGGAAGGTCTTCGTACCGGAGGAGCTCGAGCTGCTCCGCGAAATTGACCAGAAAATATTCAGCCGCTTTCCTGCGGACCTGTTCTCGGACGAGGAATGGGCGGAATTCGAATCGCACTGGATGATTGTGGATGGAAAGATCGTCGGGTGCTCGGCGTTTCTGCGCGATACAGACTTCAACAACGAACCCAGGCCGGGCTGCCTGCATATTATGACCACCGGCATTCTCCCCGACTTTCGCCGACGGGGCTTTGGCGCGAAGCTCAAGCAATGGCAGATTCAATATGCGAAGCAACAGGGTTTTCGAATGATCGTGACCAACACGCGGGAAAGCAACCATGCCATGATTCATCTAAATCTGAAGCTGGGATTTGTCGTTCGCGGGAGCGCGCCGCATTTTTACATCGAACCGGATGAACCCGCGATCGTGATGGAACTCCAGCTCGACGCAGGACCGTCGAAGTCTCTTTCCTAGCGCTGCGCTTTAGCCCGGCTTCTTGCATTCGATTTTCTTTTGACCAAAAGCAGGATGCCGCCCTAAAGGGTCGGCGCTAGGACGGCAAAGCTAGGCCAACTGCGTGCACCGTAGGAAGAAAAGCCTTCGTAGCGCCGGTGGCCGCCGTGGCGGAGTTTTAGCCGGCCATCTTTCCGTAACCCGCGCGGGCGCGACTGCCGATAATCCGCATGAGTAACCCGCTCGGGGATCACTCGCGCAATGATATCATCCGCGCTTCATCATGCTTCAAATGCGAGAAGCTGATCGTAAGGCATGCGCGCTGGCGGCGTTGCGCATTGGCGTCGGAACGTTTTTCCTGATTTTCGGCGAGTACAAAGTTTTTGGAACGCAGTTTACGCTGGGCGGAGGATTCCAGTCTTGGATTAACAAGTTTTTGGAGGTCGGCGCGTATCCGTTCATGGCGCCGGTGCTGCGTAATTTTGTGTTGCCTCATGCCACGCCGATTGCGTTCGCGGTAGCTTACGGCGAGCTGTGCATAGGACTCGGACTCGTGCTGGGAATTTTGGTGCAGCCTGCGAGTGTAGGCGGGCTCTCGCTGATGATGGCAATGCTGTTTTCATCGGATTATCCCGGAGCGAGCGCGCCGTTCTGGCAATACTTCGGGGCGTCGCTGAGCCATTCGGTTTTCGCGATGTGCTTTATTGCATTGCTCATCGGGCGCGCCGACGAAGTGTGGTCCGTAAGAGCTTGGCGGGCATCGGCGAAGAAGTCAAAACATGTAGGCTTCTAGGACATCCGCGTGAACCTCGAAAAACATTCACCGTCACGAAAGCGAAACCCACCGGCTGTAAGCCGGCACTACCTCGGCGCGTTCCCTACGGCTTCGCGCAAAGGACGAGAGCGGCGCGCGACCACGGATTCACGGATTCAGCACGCGCCAGCTACTCGCATGCGCAATGTTTTTTGAGGGCGACGGCGAAGCGCCTGCCGGAAATGCAAAGGGGAAAGCGCCGCGATCGATTCAGGATCTGATTACTACGATCGACGTGCGGTCGGTCACAATTATTTGCGTGACGGCGTGCCTTTCGCTTCTGGTGGTGGAATTCGTCGGCAGCGATGCGACGTACGCGCGTCTGTTCCCTCCCAATCCTAACGCGCCCGAGCCGTACTGGGTGTTACGTGTGAAAGCATGGTGGGTTCTGTGGATTGCGATCAGCTTTGCGGCGATACCCGCGATTGTAATGGCTTGTATTCCGGGGAAACGGCTGCGCGATTGCAATCTTTCGTTTCGCGGCTTCGCAGAACATTTCTGGATATACATCGGATTGTACTTGGCAGTGCTGCCGGTGATCTGGATCGTTTCGCTCACGCCGGATTTTTACAATTTTTATCCGATGTATCCGTCGGCGGGGCGCTCGTGGAGCGACTTGCTAATGTGGGAGGGCCTGTACATCGGCCAATTCGTCGCGCTGGAATTTTTCTTTCGAGGATTTCTGGTAGGAGGCCTTTCGCGTCACATCGGAGTCCTGGCCGTGCCGGTGTCGGTGATGCCGTACATGATGCTGCACTTTTCGAAACCGTGGCCGGAGGCGGCTGCGTCGGTGGTAGCGGGATTTATTCTGGGCTGGCTGGCGTGGAGGTTAAAATCAATTTGGGGAGGCGTGTGCGTTCACTGCGCCGTCGCTGTGTCGATGGATTTGCTTGCGCTATCACATAAAGGCCAGTTCCCCTGGCCGCACCAGTAATTTTTTGAAGTAACTTCCGTCGCGGAATGTATTTTATGCGGCCCAACTCTCGATAGAGGTGAGTCCGTTTCTTCCGCCGACATAGCAAGCTCGCCGCTGCACTCGGACGATTTCGTAACGTCGGGCTTCAGTCCGGCATCCTGCGTTTGGTTCTCTTCCGGCGAAAAAGCAAGCTGCCGCCCTGCGGGGCGGCGCTAGGAAAGCAACCTATTCCTAATCGGTGGGAAGAGGATCGGCGATGTCTTCGCCTTCTATAAGTAGGAATTCGTTTTTCGCTCCGGTAATCCGATCGCGGAGGTAGGGCTTGTATTCTTCGCTGTGATAAAACTCCTCTGCGACCTCTTTCGATGGCCATTCGATGATGATAAAAAGGGGGAGAAGCTTTCGATCACCTTCCAGGCGCTTTACTTTTGACGTACGCGCCAAATAGCGGCCGCCGCGCCGCTCAACCATAGGCGTAACATTTTTCAGATAGTCGGCGACCCAGCTCTGGTCCTTAACTTCGCTTTCGACCACGAAGTAGCACTTCATCGTCATCCCCCCTACGCGAGACGAGCGCTAGATGATTGCATAAATTGTTTTTGTTTTGGATTAATCTTGAGCCGATCGGAACATTTGAGTCGTTTGGTTTTGCAGCGGCCGCTCTTAGGCGGCTGTTGATGTAGCTTTCGTAGCGTCGCCTTTAGGGCATCTTGTTCTTCGTGCGAAGAAAATCAAACGCAAAATGCCGGCTGAAACCCGGCGCCACGCGATGCCGATCGAACAGCGCGGGACGTCTTAGTGAGGCTTTTGTTCGTCCGCGGATTCTTCTTTCACTTCTTGGGCTTTTCGCCATGTGGAATCCGGGTCGTAGGATTTTATGGCCTTGGCAGCGGCATCTGTTTTCGGCCCGAGATCCTTCTCATACACGACGCCATCCTTGCTGACCACGAAGGTCATCACGCCGGAGTTGCGATACTCAGCGGGATAGGCCACGAAGGCAAAGCCCCCCGTCATTTTCCCTGCGACAACGTAATCGGCCGCGCCGCCGGGAGCGTGTTTGCCCTGGCGGGTGAGAATCCGAAAATAGTAGCCGCGAAACGGCACGGGACCAGTTTGCAAGTTCTTCGCCAGATCTCCGGGGCTGCCTGCGTTTGCGACGAGCGGGCCGACGGGGCTCTCAAATTCGTTATTGGTTCCAAGCCAGTACAAACCGTCGTGCTTGCCTTCATTGCTTACAAATCGCCGGGCGTACTCGCTGTTCTGCTTGGTGAAATATTCGTTCTGCGCGGCCACCAGTTCTTGGCAAACTTTGATCGCCGACATCTCGTTGTGGCCAACCCGCCGATACAGGATTTCTTCCTTGGCAGCGCCGGTGTCGAAGTACCACGCGCCGTTTTTATTCACCAGCGGTATGGGCGTGGGCCAGTTTTCTGCACCGATGTAAAGCGTGGTGGTGCCGTCGGGCTCCTGCACCAGCCGGTGCATAGCTACGAATTTGCTCACAAAATTCGCTCGGTTGGCCGCGTCCTCCGCTGGATCGCCGGAGGAAATAATCTCTTTCCCGTCCGGGCCGAGGATCTGCAATAGCGCTTGGTCCCCGCTATCGTGTAACGCCTTCATCAGAGCATGACAAGCTTCGTCCGCCGAAGCGAATGTTTTCTGACCCTGTTGCTGGGCCTTGGCGCTGGGAGCCAGGCTTGCGAGTAGAAGGAAAGCTGCGGTCGCAACCGTGAAATAACTGGATAACCGAATATTTTGCAAGTTCAAATTCGCATGACGCATATGTTCATTCTCCATGTATGAAATTCCGAAGACGTTGCAGATAGCTTGCGACAGGGCCTTCGCCCGCTGGCGACCGTGGAACTGGATTAGCGGTGATGTCCGCCGCCTCCGAATCCACCACCTCCACCGTGGGACCCGCCGAAGCTGGACTGCCCGCGTGACGAGTAGGTGCGAGCTTCTCCGCCGTGGTTATAGCCGCTGAACGCGCTCGAGCGAGTGCCGCTTTGCCCGCGCGACTCGCCATATCCTCGAGCTGCTTGCGAGTTGCCATTGAACGGATGGCTCTCTCCGCCGCGCCCGCCAATATTTCCTTCGCGCCCGCCGCGGTTCACGTTATTCACCACCCCGCGCTCGCCTCCGCCTCGGTAATAATTGTTGCGATTGTAGAAAGTGTTCGAGTGCGAGTAGTAATGGTTGTGGTTGTACACCACGTAATGGTTATGCCAGTCAAATCCCCAGTGTCCCCATCCCCATCCGAACCCTCCGAACCAGCCAATGCCGAAGCCGATTCCAAACGACAGGTACGGGCCACCGAACCAAATGCCGGGATAGTTATACCAATAGGGCCACGGCGCGATCGGGTATCCGTAAACAAGCCAGGGATTGTAAGCCGGCACATAAACTACATCAGGCTGAGCGGGCTGAATGACGATCGTTGATCCCTCCGTCTGCACGGTCTGTTGCGGCGTGTCTTTCAGGTTGCCCGATTGCTGGGCCTTCTGGCGCATTTTCTGAATCGAATCCATCACATCTTGCTGCTGGTTGTAGTAGGCGTCGCCCAACGATGAAGTCCAGGAAATATTTTTATCCATATTTCCGAGCACGGTGGGAAATGCGCAGAGCGCTTTAATGCTGGGATCCCAATTCTGCTGATCCACGGCGTTGGCCAGCTCCTGGCCCTTCATATCCGGGTGCGCCTGAACCCAGCGGTCCGCTTCGACGATCTGCGCGGGGAAAGTGGACGCGGCCAAAATTTGGGCCACCAGAGAGTCGGGATAGAGCGCGATGGGAGCCACCAGCCGATCCAGCTGATCCGGCGTTTGCGGTGTATATGCCGGGGTTGCGTCGGGTGGTGACGGCGCCGTTTGATCAGCTCGCTGGTCTTGATCTTGAGCCTGAGCAGCCACGCCCTGCGGCAGGGTGGCAAACAATAAACCTGTAACCAGAATAGACGCGAGAAACTGACGCCCAAACCGAGGCCCGGAAAAGTTTGCATGATTTGCGCGCCGTGCATCCGCGCGCGTATCTAGAGACGGTACCCTCATCGCCTTGTGCCTCCTACTCATGAGATTCGGCGGGACGCTCTTCGGTTTCAGGCTAAAAGCGCAAGCCTAGAACACGGCAGGCGTCGCCGTCACATACTGTAACCCGCAGCGCAAACGGAAGTTGCTGGGGCAAGTCATTGCATGGCCGTACGTTGGGAGGCATGTGCCGAAGGATTAAAACCCGGCGTTATGAGGGCAAAATTGTGGCATGCTATGTGTCATGGGAAATAAAGACGCACGCCGACGCGAAGTAAAAAAACCGAAGAAGAAGACGCCGAAGCCCGAGCCAAACCGTCCAGCGATCACGTTCGTCAACAAAACCAGCGGTCCCAGTTCGTGAAGCAAGCGGTGCCCGGCTGCGGTCCGGTTTCGTGAAGAAAAGGAGCTAGCCGCCGCGGGGCGCTGAAACGCGTTGCCCCACTGCTGTTCAACTCACCGCTCTAACTTTTCGTCGGAGTCCTGCGACATGGATAGTTCCCGATTCTAATGTTGTGCCCCGCCGCGTATCGTTCCGGCCCCCGCAGCACGACAGGAATCGTCGGAGCAAAGGAGCAGCTGTGCATGAAGTTGTCGGGATGGGAGTGGTCAGATTACGTGGCGGAAGTTGAGAACGCGCGGAGCGGCGCGTGGCGCTTCATCAGCAATTCCTCGCCGAGCGCAACGGTGGTCAGCACTTCCACAATTTTTTGCGCGGCGACGCCCTCGCCATACGGGTTGGTCAAGCCTTGAAGCGAACGTCGATACTCGGCACTTTTTGCGGCGGCGATCGCGTCGAGAATAGCGCGAGTTTCCGGCGCGGCGTCGATCACGTTGCGCGCGCGTTCCCTGCCCTGCTGACGCAGGCCGACGTTCACTGTCGGCAGCGCGAACGAAGCTGACTCCATGATTCCGCTGCTTGAATTTCCGATCAACACATCAACTTGTTTCAGCAGACTCCAGTAGGTGAGCGCGTCAAGATTTACGAACACATGAGCAACTTCGCGCGTTAGGGCGAAGGATTTCGAACGCCCGATAAGAATCCGGCTGCCGGCGTCTGCATTCGGATAGCAAAAGAGGATTTGGTCGGGGACAATTTGCAGTGCGGCGAATAGCGCGTCCGCTTCGCGCACGGTATCACAGGCAAGCGTTACCGGATGGTAGGCCACCAGAATGGTCGGATGTTTCAGCTCGATTTGTAGCCGGCATTCGAGCTGCTCGCGCGTCAATAATGTCTGGCGACGCAAATGATCGAGCGAAGGCGCTCCCGCGCGATGAGCGCGCCACGGCTCTTCGCCCATGGCGATCACACGCTCGCGCGCCAGGATCGTTGAAGTGAAATGAATGTGGCTCATCTTCGTCAGCGCGTTTCTGACCGCGTCATCTACGGCGCCTTCGCTGATTTCACCGCCTTCGATGTGCGCGATGGGAATTCGGAGCGCCAGGGCCACCGACGCGGGCGCCAGCATTTCGTAACGGTCGGCGATCAGCAAAAGCAAGTCCGGACGCATTTGCCCGAGAATGTCGGCGAGGCTCAGCATGGCCACGCCTATGGTTTTGGCCATGCCCACATCGGTGTCGGAGCTGAGCAGGCACTCCACGCGCGCATCGATTAAGAATCCGTCCTTTTCGATTTCCTGAATGGTGCTGCCGAACTCGGGTGAAAGGTGCGCGCCCATGGCGATGATCTTCAAATCTACGCCGGGGTTCGCGGAAAGCTCGCGCAGCGGCCAGTACAAGTGGCTGTAGTCCGCGCGAGAAGTGGTGACCACCGCGATTTTGCGCTTCATTCTCTGTTGTGTAACCGTTGCCTTCGTAACGCCGGGCTCCAGCCCGGCCAGCCTCTGGCGTTCTCAAAACCAAAAGCAAGATGCCGCACGAAAGTGCGGCGCTGCGAAAATCACATCCTGCGGCGCGCGCTCATTTCGACGCCGTGCGCGCTAGCGGCTTTGTTTCGCTACATAGCATTTTTCCCGGTTCGTACTGCGGGACAATGCGGACGAGCGTATCGACAAGGCCGACTAAGTCGCGGTGCTCCACACTCTCCGCCAGTGCCGCGATCTCGGCATCGAACTGTTCGACAGCAATTTGTGGGCCGCGCACACGTTGAAGCTTATCGTCGCTGGTAGGCTCGACCGATTCATCGGCAAAAAACATCTCTTCGGCAAGTTTGTCGCCGGGGCGGAGCTGCGTGAACACAATTGGAATCTCTGTTCCGGCAACGAAACCGGCGTCGCGTATCATCTGCCGCGCAAGATCTATTATTTTTATCGCTTCAGCCGGCTTCGAAACGAAGATTCCGCCTCCGTCTTGATTTCCCGCAGCGAGAATCGCGTCCACGGCTTCAGTGAGGGTTACAAAATACCGTTTGACGTCCGGATGGGTCACCGTCACCGGGCCGCCGCCGGAGATTTGTTCCAAGAACAGCGGGACCACGCTGCCGCGCGAGCCCCACACATTTCCCAGCCGCAGGGCTTTCATCTGCGTGCTCGCGCTGTTCCATCGAAGCAAAACAAGCTCCGCGATTCGCTTCGACACTCCCATCGCACTGCAGGGATTTACAGCTTTGTCAGTGGAAATCATTACGAGCTGCGCGATCTCGTGCTGCGAAGCAGCGCGAGCCAGCGCAAGCGTCCCCAGGACATTGTTACGAACCGCCGCCAGCGCATTTCTCTCCATCATGGGGACATGCTTAAAAGCCGCTGCATGATAAACAATGTCCGGGCGATGTTCGTCGAACAGTTCAGCAAGCAGCGCAGCGTCGCAAATGTCGCCAACGACAGCGGTGTGCGGCGCGCATCGGTCGATCGCGTCAAGCCCCAGCTCAATTTCATGCAGTTCATGCTCGGCATTGTCGAGCAGGATCAGACGCCGCGCATCGGATTGCACGATCTTCTTCGCCAGCGCAGAACCGATACATCCACCCGCGCCCGTAATCAGAATGCTCCCGTCAAGTCTCATCGGCCCCCACTGACGCGGATACCAAGCCACTCGGCCGTCCTGCCGGCCGATTATAGAGGCCATCGGTCCAGATGTCTCGGCCCGAATACAAGCCTGACCAAGGATCGAAATAAATATTACGTCAGGTGCGCCGCCTCCATCACGCCTTGCGGTCTGCCGGCAAGTTCGCGTGTTTGGACGGAAAATCATGTGATGGCGGGTACCATCCGGTGCGCGAGGCACCTTCATTTTCGGTGTGGGCTTGACGGCGAGACTCCATCGTTCGGCGGGCACACACGCAGTCCGCCGCGTGCCGGACAAGTTCGGTGGATCAGAATTGCAACCTCATCAAACTGGTTTAGGAATGCGAAGCACCGTGAACAAGCTTCCAGTCTGCGAGTATTCGCCACGGGCGACTCGGTGAAGGCGCAACAACATCGCAACCCTAGGTGAAATTGACTGAAGTGAGTTTTGATCCTCTAGCCATGCGGCTCATTATTTTGAGCTCGAGACCGCTCGCGCCGAATTGACTTTCGGCGGAGATACCGATCGGCAAACACACCGGCATCGCTTAAGAATCAGACTTGGGGGGCGGCCACGGTTCGAGCAGCTGCTCTTTGCGGTAGATTAGAGCGTTGATGTCGGATGGAGCTAGCTCGATGCTGTGGCCGTGCGTGATCGCGTCGGTGGGGCAAGCTTCCACGCAATAGCCGCAAAAAATACAACGCGAATAATCGATGTTGTAGACCTTTGCGTAACGATCGCCGGCCGAAATGCGGTTGGCTTCGGTGTTTTCGGCCGCCTCGATATAAATACAATTTGCCGGACAGGCCGCCGAGCACAAAAAGCACCCCACGCATTTTTCAAGACCGTCTTCGCCCCGCTGCAAAACGTGGATTCCGCGGTAACGTGGCTGCACGCTTGCGGGGACGTCCGGGTACGATTCCGTCGTAGGCTTGCGAAACATGGTGCGCAACGTCACGCTGAAGCCCTTGTAGAGGGTCAGAAACGTCTCGCCGACTTCTTTCACGATCGATGGCATCGAATTGACTTTATCAGAGTGTCGAATGACAGGCAATTCGGCGGAACACCATTCCCGGTGCGAATCAGACTTCGCAGAAGGCCGGCGAAGCCGAGATCAACCATCGGAACCAAGCAGAAATCGATCGATCAAACACGGCCTTCATTCCCCGGGCGGAGAGACTGGCGGGGCCTCGGCGAGCTTTCCTTTACCAGTTATCGCAGCGATGATCTGGCGACCGTGAAAACGGCCATTCTCAATGAATATTTCGGCGGTATGTTTTCCGCCCACGATCACGCCGGCCAGATAAATGCCCGGAACATTGCTTTCCAATGTTTCAGGATCGATTTCAGGCCTCAGCGATTCACGATGCAGCGTAACTCCCTGTTTTTTCAAGAAATCGAAATCCGGATGATAGCCAGTCATGGCAAATACCTTCACCGCCGGAACGCTATGTTCGCCATTTCCGTTCTTCACCCATACTTTTTCCGGCTCGATTCGCATTACTTCGGTATCAAACATCGCGCGAATTTCTCCGGCGCGTATCCGATTCTCGATGTCCGGCTTGACCCAATATTTCAAGCTCTTCCCCATCTCCGCTCCGCGATGGATTAGAGTGACGCGCGCGCCCGCGCGAAATAAATCCAGCGCCGCCTCTGCAGCGGAGTTCCTCCCGCCGATGACAACAACGTCCTGGTTCCAGTAAGGATGGGCTTCGCTGAAGTAGTGACTGAGGTGCGGCAGATCTTCGCCAGGGATGCCCATGAGGTTCGGAAGATCATAGTAGCCAGTGGCCAAAATGATTTTGCGGGCGTGATATTCGAGGGCCACGCCGTCTTCGTTCAGCGTATGCACGACGAAGGCGCCGTCGTGGCCCGTGATCTGCTGCACACGCTCGCATTGGCGCACCTCGATACCGTAGTGCTCGACCGCGCGACGATAATATTTCAGCGCTTCACCACGAGTCGGCTTTCCGCCCGAGATTGTCATCGGTAAATCACCAATTTCCATGCGTTCTGGCGTGGTGAAGAACAGCAAGTTAATGGGATAGTGAAAAAGCGAATTGCACAGGCATCCCTTGTCGACTACAAGCGGGCGCAAGCCTGCGCGTTTGGCTTCGATTGCGCTCGCCAACCCGGTGGGACCTGCGCCGATACAAACCACGTCGTAAGAATCTGTCATATGGATAGTGTGGATTAGCAGCGCTCAACTTTCAACTGCGCTAAGTGAACCTCAGATGAGCGGCATCAGCGCTTGGGATAATTGCGTTGCAAACTCGTTTAACTCAGCAAGACGTCCGCTGGTGACTTCCAGGGCTTCTTTTTTCCAAACGAACCAGTCGCGCCCCTCCTGCTTGACGCGCACGCTGAAGTTCCCAGCTACAAGATATGCCGGCTGTCCGTGGACCTTGAAAGAGTCCCCGACCATTGGAGCGAGCAGAGCGCCGCAATTCCCTTTTCGCACGCCGACGTAATTCGCATATAGGGGAAACGCGACGATCTGGAAATCGCTCTTATGCAACCGCTCGAGAACCGAAAGCTGTCGGGGCGTCAGTTCCATCGACAGAAAGAATAACAGTTAACACTTCGCGCTTCACAATCAAGCTCACATCCAGGATTTTGGCGCGCGGACCTGCGAGGCGAACAGCGTACCGAGATTCAATTGCCGACAGCCTTGGGCAGATTCCAGTGTTGCCAGACGCTGATCAACCGCAGCGAAAAGCAAACAAGGCCTCCCAAGATCGCTGCAACAGTCGGAGGGAGCCGCAGCTTGGTCGCCACGATCATGACCACGGCACCCGCGAGCGCTGCGCTCGCGTAAACATCTGCGCGCAGAACTCCGGGAACCTGCGTCAGCAGGACATCACGCACAGTTCCACCCCCGACACCGGTGATGGTGCCGAGCAAAGCGGCAACGAGCGGATGCATCTTGTAAGCTAGCGCCTTCTCGGTTCCCGCCACGGCGAACAGAGCCAAGGCGGCGGCGTCGAGGGTGATGATCACGGAAGCCGGAACTTGCCGAATGACCGGATGCAGGAAGAAAACGATCGCGCCGCCAGCGAATGCTGCAGCCGGATATCGCCAGTCGCGAAGCGAAGCAGGCGGAACGGCGCCGATTAACACGTCGCGGATCATTCCCCCGACGAGCGCAGTGGCGAACGCCAGCACCATCACGCCTAAAAGGTCGAGATTGGCGGCGACCGCCGCCAGCGCGCCTTCGATTGCAAATAGGAGCGTCCCGGCCAAATCGACCGTGAGCAGCAACTTACTGGGTGTGAAGCTCATAACGAGCGATGGAAAGAATATGACGCAGCATGCCGCAAAGACAAGCCGCATGGCGGCGCGGTCGAAAAAGAACCCTTAGCCGCTGGAACAAGCTTGGAGGTAGAATCGCCGCGCTTGCCCTCGAAGAGGGCGAAGGGAGCAATGGGAGGTGGGAAATGGCGACAGCGAACCCAACCCAGGGACTGCAGGGAGCCGAGAAATTCGTCAAGAAAGCGAGCGGATTGTATATTGCGATGGCGGTGGCATTTATGATTCTCGGGATCATGGCGATCGTTGAACCCGGAGTTGCGGGCTTGGCAGTGACGGTTCTGGTAGGCTGGCTGTTGCTGTTTGGGGGCGCAGCGCATATGGTGGCGGCGTTTAGTGGGGGCGGAGCTGGGCGCGTAGTTTGGCATGTGCTAGCTGGGCTTCTTTACATCGCCGGCGGGCTTTACTTTTTAATGCACCCGCTGCTCGGGCTGGGATCGCTCACCTTGCTGCTGGGAGTGATCATTCTGGTGGCGGCGGTGTTTGAACTCGTTGCGTATTTCCGTTCGCGGGCAGAAAGCGGTTCGGGCTGGCTTCTGATCAGCGGGCTGATCACCTTGTTGCTCGGCGGACTGATTTATTTCCACTGGCCGTCGAGTTCCGTGTGGGCTATCGGAACGCTGGTGGGCGTGAATCTGCTGATGACAGGAATTTCGAGGCTGATGCTGGGCCTGGCGGCTCGAAAACTCGTAACCGCCTGAAGAGTCGCGACGATCAAGCGGCCGAGGACGAAATCGACCCGGACTCGATTTCGCGCAAGATGGAGCGCAATGCGGCCGCCAGCTCTTCACGGCTCACGTGGCTCTTGCGAAATTGGACTCGAACGTGGAATGCGTCGTCCTGCGCGCGATAGTCGAACAGGAACGGTTGCGGCCGTGAATCGGAAGCGGATTCTTGCTTGCGCGCTTTGCGGGCTTCGTCCCGAGTCAAACCGCCCTGCGCGATGCGGTGGACCATCTCATGCATCTTTTTCTCATTCGGCTGGCGCGATACCTGCAGCAGCAGCGACTTCGAAAAGATTCCGCGCTCGATACATTCCTTGCGAACGGCATCGGGGATCACGGTGAGCGACATTGTCTCGGTTACCGACGAACGCGCGCGTCCGATTTTCTTGGCGATATCGTCGTGCGTGTAGTCGAAGTGAGTCGCTAGACGCTGCAGACCATCTGCTTCTTCAAAGGGAGTCAAATCCTTGCGCTGAAGATTTTCGATCAGCCCGAGTTCAAGCGTTTCAGCGTCATCCGCGATTTTTTCGATGCAGGGCAGCTCGTGCAACCCAGCGGCTTTTGACGCGTGATAACGCCGTTCACCCGAAATAATGTAGTAGGTATCTTCGCGCGGAATGAAGCGCACCAGCAGCGGCTCGAGAACGCCCTTTTCGCGTATCGAATCGGTGAGTTCGCGCAGGTCGCCCAGGGCTTTCCGCGGCTGGTCCGGATTTGGACGCACCTTATCGAGCGGAATCATTCTGCCGATGGACGCCCCACTGAAACTGGTCAGCGTCTCGACATAATGCGCGTCATGCCGCATCTTGAGAGTGACGGGTAACCCGATCCTCTTGGACACGTTGCAATACCTCCTGAGCAAGCTTTTTGTATTCTTCCGCGCCTGAAGACTTTGGCGCAAATGAAAAAACAGTCTCTTTGTAAGCCGGGCTTTCTTCCAGGCGAACGTTCTTGCTGATCCGCGTTTTGAAAAGCGCGTCACCGAACACCGCGCGAATCTGCTCGTGGGTGTCGCGCGAGATATTTGTGCGCTTGTCGAACAGCGTGATCACCACGCCGAGCACCTTCAGATCCGGATTGGGCCGCGCGCGAATTCGCGCATAGGTTTCCAGCAAATCGTCGGTGCCTTCAATCGCGAAGTATGCTGCTTGAATCGGCACCAGCAAATGCGTGGAAGCTACAAGCGCATTCACCGTCAAGATGCCCAGTGCCGGCGGCGTATCCAGAACGATAAACTCGTAGTCTTTCAGGACCGGCGTCAGGGCGTCCTTGAGCTTGAATGGCGCGTCGAATTGTCCCGCGAGCTGCTGCTCCAACCGGGCCAACGCCAGCTTCCCAGGCGCCACAAAGAGATAAGGATCTTTGGTGGGTTTTACGATCTTGGACATCTCCGCCGGATGCTCGGCGAAAAGGTCGTACATCGAAGTTTGGATGTCGGAGGACTCAAAGAACGCGATGCTGGCGTTCGATTGCGGATCCAGATCGATCAGAAGGGTTTTCTTTTTCTTGAGCGCGATGGCGGCGGCCAGATTAATCGACGTCGTGGTCTTCCCGACGCCGCCTTTTTGATTGGCGACCGCGATGACGTAGGTCAATCGTTCCCTCAGCCTGTCGCGCAACCGTGGGCCCATATATGGACGCCCCCGGCAATGCCTACACCACCGGTTACACCACAAGTAGGCTAACTCTACTCACTTCGCCACGCGCTGTGCAAGCAAAAAATAGCCCCAGAGAGGATAATTTCTCTTTTCCGCTCAAGATTTCGCAAGCACCTGCTGTGATACCCTGGCGCTTCGCCCGATGTGTCGATCCAGGAGGAGTTCTTGGCCGCTCCCAGCTCGGTCGCCCCGCTATCCCCGAGCCGAAAACTCCTTGCGCCCTGCTGGCACACGATTGTCCTGGTTCTGCTTGTGCTGGGGACTTCTTACTTCCAATCGAGTCGCCTGGGCCAGCTTCAAAACTACAACATTACCAATCGGATGGCGGTCTATTCGTTCACCATCTTCTTTGAGCTAGTCCTTTTGGCCTACGTGTGGTTTCTCGGAATTCGCCACACGGGAACCCGGTTCAGAGACGTTATCGGAGGGAACTGGGAGAATGCCAAGGATGTTTGGCGTGACATTGGCATCGCATTCCTGTTCTGGTTCGTAGTGGCGTTCTTTCTAGTGTCGGTTTCCCACGTCCTAGGGAGAAATACGGAAATGACCAAAGTGGCTGAAGTGATTATGCCAAGAGGTCCTTTGGAACTGGCAGTATGGATCTTGTTGTCAATCAGCGCGGGGTTCTGCGAAGAATTCGTTTTCCGAGGTTATTTGCAAAAGCAGTTTTTCGCTTTCACTGGCAACCTACCGGCTGCCATCGCAGGGCAGGCGCTCATCTTTGGCGTCGCGCATGGTTATCAGGGCGTGAAGGGAATGCTCACGATTGCCGTGTACGGCGCGTTGTTCGGAATACTCGCCAACATGCGCCAGAGCCTAAGGCCTGGCATGATCCAGCACGTGATGCAGGATTCTTCCGCGGGAATTTTCTTGAGCCTATCGAAGTATCTTGCTAAGCCGCCGTCGTGATTCTGGTAGTTGATGAACGCCGGGACTTGTCGCGCAGATCGAGCAACCTACATTTTATAACGACCGAGGTCCTCATCATTCAGATTCTCGAGCCACTTCCGCAATTCCTCGCTGGAACTTTTCTCCGATACTGCGCCGGCTTTCTTCGAATGTTTCAACACTTCGTCTTCTACAAAAATTGGGCAATCCAGACGTAACGCAAGCGCCAGCGCATCGCTGGGCCGCGAGTCCATAGACATGGTCTGCCCATCGCGCTCCATCCAGATGAGCGCGTAGAATGTGTCGTCCTTCAAATCGCAAACTACCACTCGCTGCACGTGCACGTTCAAACCAGTAAGAACATTTTTCAGCAGGTCGTGAGTCATGGGACGCGGCGTTTGAACTTTCTCGATTTCCAGCGCAATCGCGTTTGCTTCGTAAATGCCCACCCAAATCGGAAGCACGCCATTACCGGCAGTTTCCTTCAACACGACTACAGGCATGTTGGTGACAGGATCCATCATCAGACCTCGTATCTTTACTTCGAGTTCCATGCTGGCCTCCCGCTGCCTAGAGTACGTGCTCGCCGACTAAACTATTCGCACCGCCGCGCGTTACTCTCACTGAAATGTATTCTCCCAGAAGATTCTCGCGCGTTGAAGTGAAATTTATAAGCCGGTAGCTGGTCGAGCGACCAGTCCACTGCCCGCGCGCCGCGTGCCGCGCGTCCACAAGCACTTCAAAAGTTTCGCCGACCAGTTTTTCGTTGTTGGCAATCTGAATCTGGCGCTGCCGCTCGTTCAAAACCGCCAGCCGCCGGCCCTTTTCTTTTTCCGGAACGGCGTCCGGCATGTCTTTGGCGGAAGTGTTTGGCCGCGGCGAATAGGTGAACGAAAAAATCGCATCGTATTGCGCAGCGTCCAGCAGCGTCAGCGTGTCTTCGAAATCCGCCGCCGCCTCGCCAGGAAATCCGACGATGATGTCGCTCGTCACGCTGATCGGCCGCTTCGCCGCACGTATCCATTCGATCTTGCCCAGGTACTGTTCGCGTGTGTAGGTGCGCCGCATCGCGCGCAATACGCGATCGGAGCCCGATTGCACGGGCAGATGCAGGTGGTCGCAAAGCGCCGGGGTCTCATCGATCGCCTCAACGATTTCGCGCTGAAAATCATTTGGATGCGAAGTCGTGAATCGCACGCGCCGAATTCCCGGCACCACGGCCAGCGCGCGCAGCAGATCCGCGAAACTCCTTTTGCGCCGAGACGGATCGCAGTAGGAATTCACGGTTTGCCCCAACAATTGAATTTCGGTGTAACCGGCGTCGGCGAGCCGCTGCGCTTCGGCGATTACCGCTTCGCTCGCCCGGCTGCGCTCTGGGCCGCGCGTGTGTGGAACCACACAATACGAGCAGGAATAGTCGCACCCTTCGATGATGGTTATGTACGCGCGGATTAAATTGTCGCGCCGTGTGATTTCCGTTTCAAAGGTTTCCTCCGTATCGAGCTCCAGGCCGGTCACCCGCCGCCCACCCGCCTCCAGCTGAGCCAACAAGTCAGGCAGCTTCCGATAGCTCGCCGAACCGCACACCAAACTGACCCACGGCGCACGCTCGAAAATTTCTTCGCCTTCTTGTTGCGCCACACAACCGAGCACGCCGATTATTTTTCCGCTGGCAACCGTCTTCCAATCCCCCAGCCGCGCAAAAACTTTTTGCGCCGCCTTCTCGCGTATGCTGCAAGTGTTGTAAAGCACCAAATCCGCCAGCGCAGGATTTTCCACCGGACGATAGCCGCTTCCCACCAGCACACCGGACACCTTCTCTGAATCGTGCGCGTTCATCTGACACCCAAATGTTTCAAGGTAGAAAGTTTTCGCGCCTTCTGAGGGTAAGCCGGAGGGGGCAGGATTCGTAAGGTTTGCGTCTGAAGCAGTCGCAACGTTTGAAGCGTTTACAGCGAAAGATCCCAGGTGTCCATGTCGAGCCGCTGGCGTAACCGCCGCTTGCCCGGCGAGCGATTCAATACCCACATCGAAGGTTTTGCGCATGGACGAATTCAATTCTAGCACGTTTGAACTCGCCGGCCTTGCGGCCTCCCATTCGGTAGTGCGCCGGTTGTCTTAACTTCATTTCAATCTAGAATCGGACTCTGTGCAACAGGATACCTGATCGCGGTTCCTGAGTCGTGGCCACAGCGATCAAACCAATGCCGGCACGGCCATTCCGAGGAAGTCTCAAAGACACCACTCCCGAGCGACCCGACCGCGCGATTGACATCCCCCCTGCGCCGTAATGGCCGCGATGCAGGCAGCGCTAAAGCAGATGAATGACGGCGGCCGCCTCATCCGGTTCACCGACCTCCGGCGCTTTTGCTCAGCGGCCTTCTCTCCCTCTGATCGATGATCTCCAAGATGCGTTCTGCCGCTCCGATTGCTGTGATCACGATGCTCTCGCAGGCCGGTGCGCCAGCGCGGCCGTCCCAATTCCAGTCCTTCAAGCGGGGAGCCGCCATCACCGCCGCCATAATCCCAATAACTCGTTTACGACCCTCGTCCATGGGCATAATGTAACATCCTAGCATATTCGCTTTTTGTTCGCCTAGAGAATTCTGATGCGAAATCCATGTCTCTGGAAAGTTCCTGCCGGTCTCTGGCTCATCTGTAACTGTCAGACGCCTGGACCATCATAAATACATGAAGGTACTGGTGGCCGACGACCACGAAGCCGTGCGCAAGGGCCTGCGCAGAATTCTGGAAGCGCGCGGCGATATCGAGTTTTGCGTCGAAGCTTCCAACGGCGAAGAAGCCATCTCCAAGGTGCAGGAAGAAAAACCTGACTTAGTAATCCTTGACCTGAGCATGCCGACACTGACAGGGTTTGAAGCCGCAAGGAAAATTCGAGAGCTGAGCCCGCAGACTCCCATTCTCTTTTTCTCCATGCACGAGACGCCCGAACTAATCGCGAAGGCGGAAGAGATTGGCGCCCTGGGCTTCGTGCGAAAGACCGATCCGGCGGCGACGGTTTTGAAGGCGGTGGACTTCGCCCTTCGAAGAATCACCTGCTTCCCCAGCGACAAATAGACAGAGCTATTCCCCCGCGGTAAACTTCGATTTGTTGGTCGCAAAACAGGGGGATGTTTCCGCTGGCGGGATTCGATATGCCAAAAGTAACGCAGATAAAAGTAAACGGCGGCGTTCGTAAGATTGACGTGGACTCGCAGCGGAGTTTGCTCAGCGTGCTGCGAGACCAGCTCGACCTTACCGGAGCGAAGTACGGCTGTGGCGAAGGCCAGTGCGGCGCGTGCACCGTGCTAATCGACGGGGTCGCCAAGCGCTCCTGCCGCATACAGGTAGGCCTAGTCGGCGACGACGAGGTAACCACAATCGAAGGATTAGCAGTCGGCGAGCATCTGCATCCCCTGCAGCAAGCGTTTCTGGATGAAGCGGCGATGCAATGCGCCTACTGCACTTCTGGAATGATCATGTCAGCGGCCGCGCTTTTGAATTCGAACCACTCGCCTTCCGCCGACGACATTCTCCAAGCGATGGAAGGCAACATCTGCCGGTGCGGGACCTACCCACGCATCGTCTCCGCGATTCAGAAAGCGGCCAAGGCCATGCCGGCTCCGGAGCCGCGCTCATGAGCGCGACCAACAACTCGCAATTTCAAATCGAGCCCGAACGGTACGAGCTTGCTGCTGGCCCGGCCTACCACTTCGAAACCGACCGGCGCGACTTCTTCAAACTTCTCGGAGCGGGGCTGCTGGTCGTGATGGCCATTAAAACCACAGCTGCAGCGCAAGAATCCGGTGCCCAAGGTCATGCGAGCGAACAGAATTTGCCGAAGGACATCGCTGCGTGGCTGCACATCGGTGAGAACGGCAAAGTTACCGTTTATACCGGTAAAGTGGAAGTCGGGCAAAACATACGCACGTCGCTCAGCCAGGGAGTGGCTGAAGAGCTTCACTATCCCATTGACGAAATTCAACTTGTGATGGGCGACACGCAGCTCACTCCATTCGATATGGGAACTTTTGGCAGCCGCACGACTCCCCTCATGAATCTGCAGCTTCGAAAAGTAGCTGCGGCCGCCTGCGATTCGCTGATAAGGTTGGCCGCAGCGCAATGGCAAGTGGACCCCAGCCGCTTGGTCGCAGACGACGGAAAGATTATGGATCCGGCGACCAAGCGCTCTGCGGAATATGCGGAGTTAGTCAAAGGCAAGCAGCTCACCGAGAACCTTTCTGCCGAAGATCCGTTGATCCCCGCCGCTCGGTGGCGAGTCGCCGGGCAATCCGCTCCGAAAATGGACGGCCAAGCCTTTGTCACAGGCAAACATCGATACCCCATCGATCAAAAACTTCCCGACATGCTGCACGGTAAAATCGTGAGGCCGGATTCTTTCCACGCCGGTTTAATCTCCGTGGACATCAGCGAAGCAGAGAAAATCCCTGGCGTGACCGTAGTTCACGACGGCGCTTTTATCGGCGTCGCAGCTCCGGACCAAGAGCTGGCTACCCAAGCCGCTGCAGCCATACACGCTCGATGGAAACCTGATCCGCAAATTTCGAACGTCGGACTTTTCGAGCACTTAAAGAAAAATCTTACCGATAACCCCGGCCGCGGCGGCGAGGATTTTTCGCCCTACGTGAAAGGTTCGGTAGCGAAGGCACTCGCGTCCTCTCACCACCGATTGCAGCAGACTTACACCGTCGCTTATATCGCGCACGCCCCGCTCGAACCGCGCGTCGCGCTGGCGCAATGGTCCGGCAATAAGTTGACCGTCTGGACCGGAACGCAGCGGCCTTTCGGGGTGCGCAGCGAACTCGCCGGCGCATTCAAAATCCCGGAAGATCATGTTCGCGTGATCATGCTGGATACCGGCTCGGCCTACGGCGGGAAGCACACTGGCGAAACAGCAATCGAAGCCGCCCGGCTGGCTCGCGCTGCAAAACGTGCGGTAAAGGTCCAGTGGTCGCGTGAAGAGGAGTTCACCTGGGCGTATTTCCGTCCCGCTGGCGTGATCGATGCGACGGCCGGCTTGTTGAAAGATGGCACGATTACCGCTTGGGAATTTTACAATTACAATTCAGGCGGATCGGGGATCGGCACCTTCTACGACATTGCAAATCAGCGTATCGCGTTCCGCCCATCGGATTCGCCGCTGCGGCAAGGCTCCTACCGCGGCCTTGCGGCCACCGCCAATCATTTTGCTCGCGAATCATTCATGGACGAGCTTGCGCAGGCCGCGAAGATGGAGCCGCTGGCATTTCGCTTGAAAAATCTAAAGGACCAGCGCTTGCGCGCTGTTTTTCAAGCCGCAGCCGACAAATTTGGTTGGGGAGCACCCCAGACTGCCGAAGGACAAGGCTTCGGTATTGCCGGGGGATTCGAAAAAGGTGGCAACGTTGCCACCTGCGTCGAGATCCGCGTGGATAAGCCGTCGGGAGAAGTCCGTGTCGTGCGCGTCGTCACCGCCTTCGAGTGCGGCGCCATCGTCAATCCAGATGGCCTGCGCAATCAAATTGAAGGCGCCAACATCATGGGCCTGGGCGGCGCGCTCTTCGAATCGGTGCAATTTGAAAACGGAAAGATTCTGAATGCGCGGTTCTCAAAATATCGAGTGCCACGCTTCCGCGACATACCGACAATTGAAGTGGTGCTTCTCGACCGCAAAGACATTCCTTCAGCGGGCGCCGGAGAAACGCCCATCGTCGGCATCGCTCCGGCGATCGGTAATGCCATCTTTAATGCCACAGGCATCCGCTTGCGTGCGTTACCCATGGTTCCCGACGGGCTGAAGACAGCGTAGAAATGAAATTCAAAAGAATTAGAAGTAAACCAAAACATCCAATTGCTCCGTGGGTAGTCTTCTAGCCTCGCGGTACGATCAACCGTCCCACCGCGCATAACGAAAGGTGCGATGAGCGCTGCTGCCGTAGCTCTCCCTAGGGACATTTGGCGCCCGAAAGCGAATCCGTGGCTGATCGCGGTGGTGGTGTCGCTGGCAGCGTTCATGGAAGTGCTGGATACCTCCATCGCAAACGTCGCCCTGCCCCACATCGCCGGCAACCTCGGCGCGAGCAACGACCAGAGCACTTGGGTGCTCACTTCTTACTTGGTGGCCAATGCAATCGTGCTACCGATCAGCGGCTGGCTGGTAACCATTTTCGGCCGCAAGCGCTTTTTCCTGACTTGCCTTACGATCTTCACCATAAGTTCCCTGCTCTGCGGGATTGCGCCGAGCCTGGGGCTTCTTCTTTTCTTTCGCATATTGCAAGGAGCGGGAGGAGGCGGTCTGCAGCCCATGGTGCAGGCCATTCTCTCTGACACGTTTCCGCCAGAAAAACGCGGCCTGGCGTTTTCGCTCTACGGCGTCACCGCGATCTGCGCGCCGGCCATTGGGCCAACCTTGGGCGGCTGGATGACCGACAGCTACTCATGGCGTTGGATTTTCTTCATCAACTTGCCCGTAGGCATCATTACTTTATTTTTGGTTTATAGGCTGGTGGAGGATCCCCCTTATTTGAAGCGCGTCCTGCAGGGCGGCATCAAACTCGACTACATCGGATTCGCACTGCTGGCACTCGGCGTCGGCGCGTTGCAAATCATGCTAGACAAAGGCCAGGAAGACGACTGGTTCGGCTCGCATTTCATCGTCACACTGGCGGTCATCACCGTGGTTTGTCTCACCGCGCTCGTGTTCTACGAGTGGAATCACAAGGATCCGATTGTAGATGTGCGTCTGTTCAAGAATCGGAATTTTGCTACGGCAAACACCATGATGCTCATGGTTGGCGCGATGGCGTTTGCTACCACCGTTCTAATGCCTCAGTTTCTGCAGACCATCTTGGGGTACACAGCGGAAAATGCGGGCATGGTGCTATCGGCGGCGGCAGTACTCTTGCTTTTTGAGTTGCCCGTCGTCGGCCGGCTCACTTCCGTGTTCCAATTGCGTCGCTTGATCGCGTTCGGATGGTTCATGCTGGCGATTGGCATGTATATCTCCGTCCGGGGATTCGACCAGCAAATGAGTTTTGGACATGCTACGGTGCTGCGCATATTCCAATATTTGCCGCTGGGTTTTGTATTTGTGCCGGCTACCACAGCAGCCTACATCGGCATACGACAGGAGAAGAGCAATGCTGTCGCCGGCCTGGTGAATTTTACTCGTAACATTGGCTCAAGCATTGGAACTTCCGCGGTGACCACGATCATCGCGCGACGCTCGCAATTTCACCAGGTGGCTCTGGCGGACCATATCAACCCGGGAAATCCACAATTCCAAGCTGCGCTCAACGGCCTCACAGACCGGCTCGCCCACGCCGGACTGAGTCTGCACGAAGCGCAGAGGCAAGCGATGGCCAGGCTCTATGCCGGATTGCAAGCGCAGGCGGCAACCCTGTCCTACATCGACACCTATTGGGTTTTGTGCATCTGCTGCTCTTGCATGTTTTTCTTCTCGTTCCTCCTGGTTAAGAACGACCCGCGTCCAGGCAGCACTGTCTCGCTGCATTAGCGCCACTTCCGGTGTGTCCTTGTGTACATCATCGAAAACCTTGGCCCGGGCGAATCGTTTGACCCTCCTGTAGGCGTGTGCTACGGTTGACGGGTAAGGATCTGTAATTTTTTTCCTGGGGGATATCATTTCTGGTCTGGCGCTGATCATTTTGGCCAGCCCGTTCGCGTTACTTGAACAAACGGGCTGGGTGGCACGCGTAGTACTCGGCATCCTGCTTGTCCTGTCTCTGTTCTCTTGGGCAATCATCTTTCAAAAATCGCGGCTTTTCGGTCAAATCGAGCCGCAAACCAAAAAATTCCTTCAAATGTTCCGATCAGGGCGCGGTCTTCCGGACCCGAATACGTTGCGCGCCGGCGCCGGAGGAACTCCGCTCGTAGTGGTATATCAAGCAGGCTACCGCGAACTGGAAGCGCAGCTTGGAAGTCCCGGCAATCGCCCCGGCGTCAGTCCAACGCCTACCAAAGTGCGTAATGCGCACGCCGTAGGTGTAGAAATGCAGGTGGCCGCGGGCGAGGAAGTTCGCCGCCTGGAAAAATGGATGCCCTGGCTGGCTACCACAGGTTCCGTTTCGCCCTTCATCGGATTGTTCGGCACGGTGTGGGGCGTGATGGACGCATTTTCAGGGTTGGGGGACGCAGGCTCCGCGAGCCTTCGCGCAGTGGCACCTGGAATCGCCGAAGCTTTGATCACAACTGCCGCGGGACTTTTTGCCGCCATCCCCGCGGTCATTGCCTACAACTACTACGTCGGGGGCATTCGCGCCCTGGCTGCCCGTATGGATAGCTTTGCTTCGGAGTTCGTCGCGAAAATCGAAACTCTGTACAGCGCGTAGAAAACCGACATGCCTCAGACTCAGCGCGAGACCGGAACAACTCTTTCTGAAATTAACATGGTGCCGTTCATCGACGTCGTATTGGTCTTGTTGATCATTTTCATGATCACGGCGCCGATCCTACAGTCGGGCATTGAAGTGGACGTCCCCAAGACCAAAACCGTGAAAGAACTGACAGAAGTTCGCATGGTGGTCACGATCGATAAGGCCCAGCGCGTTTATCTGAACGACAAAGCGATCAACATTCACGATCTAGGACAGCAAGTGATCTCGCAATCGCACGATATTCAGCATCAGGCGGTCTATGTGCGTTGCGATGAGACGGTTCCTTTCGGCAGTTGGGCCACGGTGGTGGATTCGTTACGGCAAGCGGGAATACAAAATATAAGCGTGGTTACGCAACCGCTCAGCGAGCGTTCACAGATCCAGTGAGATGGCTTCTTACGCCGAAAACGCGATTCCTGATAATTTAACCCGGCCGCTTGGTTCGTTTTTTGCGGCTTCGCTGATACTTCACTGTGCCCTAGGAGCCTTATTGTTTATTTCCGCGCACTATTCTCCACAGCAAGATTCTTGGGGCGGACCGGGTGGCGCGATTTCAGTGGGTGTGGTCGGAAGCGTGCCGGGGATTCCGATGCCGCGTCCCGAAGTGGAGACCTCCAGTCGCGTCGTGGACGAGTCCAAGGGCCTCTACAAATCCGAGCCGCCTCCTAAAATCCCGGAAAAAGAACCCGAAGCGACTCCCATTCCAAAATTCGACCTCATCAAGCCGCCGAAATACGTTACGCGACCATCGAAAATTCTCGAGAACAAGGCTCCTCCGCCGCCGAACGCAGTTCCCTACGGTGGAGGTGGCACGCCGACGGTACCTTACACGTCGTTTGCCATGGGGTCCGGTACCGCTACGCAAGCCGGAATGGGATTCAACGGCGTGGGAGGCGGAAACTTCGGCTCCCGCTTTTCATGGTACGTGGAAGCCGTGCAGCGGCGTGTGAGCGGCAACTGGCTGCAATCGACAGTGGATCCAGGAATTCAATATGCGCCGCGGGTGGTTGCTACGTTCGACATCCTGCGCGACGGCACTGTAACGAACGTGCAGGTTACGAAATCTAGTGGTAATGGTTCGGTGGATATGTCCGCGGTTCGGGCGATTCGAGAGTCGAGCCCACTCGACCGTTTGCCGCCTGAATATTCCGGTTCCAAGGTCAGTGTGGAATTTTGGTTTGATTTTAAACGATGATCTTACCGTAGGACGAAATGAGAACTAAGATCGACAGCTCTGACAGCGAAGAAAGATAACAAATATGACTCGAAAACTTGCCTGCTCTGCGACGTTCGCAATTGCATTCCTGCTGTGTGCCGGATCAGCGTCGGCGCAAGATTGGTTTAAGACCGGAACCGGCTTGGGAGTTTCCAAAGCGCGCCTTGCCGTTCCGGAATTCGCCGTGCGAGCCCCTGCGCCGCAGCCCCTGGAAAAAACATTTCACGACGTGCTATGGAGCGACCTGGAATACTGCGGCATTCTCGATCTCGTCAGCCCAAGCTTTTATCCGCCCCAGACGCCGAGCCAGACGAGCGAACTGAAATTTGCCGACTGGGCCAATGCGCCTTCCAACGCATACATGGTCGCGTACGGTAATCTTTCCGTGGAAGGGTCGAATCTGGCCGTTGCCGGGTTTTTGTCGGACGTTCACAACCCGTCCGCTCCGGTCGCATTGCAGAAAATTTATCGCGGCGCAGCTACCGACGCCGATGCCCGCCGGCTGGCGCATCAGTTTGCCGACGACATCGTGTCGCGCCTGAGCGGTGGCCTGCCGGGCATAGCGCAAACCCAAATCGCGTACGTAAGCACGAAGGCCGGGAACAAAGAGATCTGGGCCATGGATTATGACGGTTCGAACCAGCACCAGCTAACCCATCTAAAATCCATTTCGCTGACGCCGCGCTGGTCGCCGGATGCCACGAAAATTGCATTCACCTGCTACGTTCCATTCCGCGGCATCACCTCACCGCAGATTTGCATTTATTCCGCTGCGTCAGACCGCTTGATCTCCTTCCCGCGCTATCGTGGGTCGAATAGTTCGCCTGCCTGGTCGCCGGATGGATCCGAGATCGCGTTCATGTCCAGCCAGAACGGCGATCCGGAAATCTATATGACCGATGCGGGCGGCGGAAACTTGCGCCGGATTACCTTTTCCGCCGGAGTGAACACCTCGCCCGCCTGGAATCCGAAGACGGGAAAGCAGATTGCCTTTGTCAGCGATCGAGGCGGCGACCCAGTGCTATATCTGGCGAATTCGGATGGCTCGAGTGTCCAAAAACTGGAGCTGCCGGACATGGGATACAGCGTGGACCCGTCGTGGTCGCCAAATGGACAACTTTTGACGTTCTGCTGGAGACGCCCGAGTGGCAATTTCGACATCTACGTTATGGACGTTATCAGCCACCAGTTGGTTGAGCTCACGCGCGACGCGGGGCGCAACGAACGCCCGAGTTGGGCCCCGGACGGGAGGCATATCGTCTTTGAGTCCACTCGAAACGGACAACGCCAAATCTGGTCGATGCTGGCGGATGGAAGCGAACCGCGCCAGTTAACGTATTCGGGACAGAACGAGTCGCCGAACTGGTCGCCGCGATAAATCGCAGGGATAATGCGTGCGCGGTGCCATCGTTTTTTGAAAGAGCAGTTCCGGGTAAGGCCATTTAACGCACTAAGCTGCACAGATTATAAGGCCACGCCGCCTGCTGATCGTTCGCAGGGACGCCAAGGAGGCAATCGATGCAGGATAGTAGTTTCAGGAAGCTGGGATTGTTATTGGGAGTAGTTGCATTCGTCGCCTTTGCGGGCGGCTGCAAGAAGCAGGTTGCCAGCAGACCGCCGGCACAAACCGCTCCAGCCCCAACTTCGGCTCAACCCACCGTCACCTTAAATGCTTCGCCGACTTCGGTGAAGAGCGGCGATACCGTCACGCTGAGCTGGACGTCGACGGAGGCGACCGATCTCGATATCGAGCCGGGTGTGGGCAAAGTTACGGCGCAAGGCTCGACGCCGGTGAATCCGACCGTATCGACGACTTACACGATCACCGCAACGGGCCCGGGGGGCACCGCGACATCGGACGCGCGCGTCACAGTGGGAGCTGCGCCTGCGGAAAATGCTCCCGCGGAAAATAGAAGTTTGAGCGAGTTGTTCGAGCAGAACGTCAAAGACGCGTTCTTTGACTTTAATAAATCCGATGTTCGCGCTGACGCGCGCGATAATTTGGCCAAGACCGCAGAATTTTTGCGCTCCTATCCGCAGATTCGCGTGACCATCGAAGGCCATTGCGATGAGCGCGGCTCGACGGAATACAACATCGGCCTGGGCGAACGGCGCGCTCAAGCGGCCAAGAATTATCTGATCTCGCTCGGCATTTCGGCCACGCGAATGGACACCGTGAGCTGGGGCAAAGAGCGACCCTTCTGCACCGAACACGATGAATCGTGCTGGCAGCAGAACCGGCGCGCGCATTTCGTAGCCGCGCATTAAGCGATTACGCAGATTGAGAGACTTACAAGAACGCGGGACGGCCTCGCGTTTTGGTGACGGCCGTCCGGGACATATTGTTTGAAAATAGGAGGTATGCCTTGCGCACACGATGGATTGTGCTCGCACTCGCGGCAGCATTAATCGGCGCTCTCGGCGGGGCAATGCTCACGCCCAAGCCCACTGGCGCTGTTTCAAAGGACATGATTCAACTGCAGGAACAGGTTTCGCAACTGTTGCAGGGCCAAAGGGATCTTCGTAGCGCCATCGACTCAAACAATGCAACGCTGCGAACGCTGGTCCAACAATCCTTAGACGCCACCAACCAATTGAACTCGCAAATGGGGGTTCTGCAAAAAAGCGTGCAGGAAGCCACGGCCAATAGCGGCTCGCACATCGATACCATCAGTACGCAGACGCAAGGGCTCTCGGACAATATGCAGGACATTCAGGCCCGCGTGGCAAAGCTCGGGCAACAGATGAACGAGATGCAGGGCTTGCTGCAAAGCATCGACGCGAAAGTGTCGGGCGGGGCCTCAAGCGCGCCCGGCAACTATTCCGCGGCGCCAGGGCCCGCTTCCCAGCAACCAAGTCAGGGACAGCCTCAACCTTCCCAGCCCGAGAACTCAACTCCCTCGATGCCCGCCATTTCCGCCGACACACTCTATCAAAACGCTCTGCGCGATTTCAGCACGGGAAAATACGAACTTTCGCGGCAGGAATTCAGCGATTACGTCAGAAATTTCCCGACCAATGAGCTGGCATCGAACGCGCAGTTCTATTTGGGCGAAATTTCCTACCAGCAGGCGAACTACCAGGACGCCCTTTCGCAATATGAGATCGTTATGAGCAATTACCCCAAGAGCTTTAAGCTCGCTGCGGCTCAGCTAAAAAAGGCGTTCGCCGAGCTTGAATTGGGAATGAAATCCAGCGGCATTCGCGACCTGCGTGAAGTGGTACGCCGCTTTCCTGGATCCGATGAGGCACGCCGGGCGCAAGCCAAGCTGAAGGAACTTGGCGTGTCCGCAACTCCGCGCGCGCCAGCGCCGCACTGATCCGGTTCACGCACGAAGCATATCGGGCTGCCAGTCACGAATCATTTTCTTGATGGCCTTCCGTTCGACTAAATGCTCGTCCAAAACTTTGCGAGCAAGCGCCGGCAACTCCGCATCGCTTGCAAAACGCAACGCCACCAGCTGGGCCACCGTAAACTCAGAGATGCGCGCGCGTAGATCCGGTGGCAACAAGCTCTGCAAACGCAGTTGCATCTCCAGCCGTATAACGCGATCTTGAACCGTAAGCGCGAAAATTCGGCCATAGAACGCAGCGAGCACCAATGCGGCGGCCAGCAGGACCGAAATTACGGCGTCGACTGAGACGTGGCGCGCCAGGCGGAGGATAGACTGAAGAAGATTGACGGCGAGAACCGGCAAGACAAAATAGTGAAAACCCGGAACAATCTTAGCGTGATTCTCAAGGTTCTGGGCCACGGCAGCCTCCTGAAAAAGTTACGATTTGCGTGAAGCTTATCAGATTTCGTAGAACAGTTTTGGATTCCGTGAAGCCGTCCTAGCCCGGCGGGCCGCCCTATCAGTACTTTTTTACTCCGAGGCGGCCTACTTCAGATATACTCCTGGGGAAATTCGCGTTAAACAGGTGGAACATTCATGTCCGTAAACAAAGTAATCCTCGTAGGACGGTTGGGACGCGATCCAGAAACGCGCTACACCGGCGGCGGCCAAGCGGTCGCTAATTTTTCCGTGGCCACGGACGAAACATACAAAGACAAGAGCGGCGAGCGGCAGAAGCGCACCGAATGGCACAAGATTGTCGTTTGGGGCAAACAGGCCGAAATCGCGCAGCAGTACCTGAAGAAAGGATCTCTGATTTTCATCGAAGGTCGCATTCAGTCTCGGGAATGGCAGGATAAGGAAGGCCAGAAGCGCACAAGTTTCGAAATCGTGGCCACCAATTTCCGCATGCTAGGCGGCAGAGCGGATGGCGCAGCGGCAGGGGTAGGAGCGGGTGCTAGCTTTGGCCACTCCGGCGGGCAAGCACGGTCGTCTGATTCGGACCTGGAAGGCGGGCCGACGCTCGAAGAGCCAGGCGCTCCCGGACCGGAAATTTCAGACGAAGATATTCCGTTTTAGGCCGAACGCTGCGCACGTCAGCGGATCTGTTGCTGCTCGTCTTTTCGCCTCTGCTCGTCGAGATGCCGCATGAATTCTTCGAACTTCGGCTTTTGATCCGGCGTGAGAATCGCTCGAATACGTTCGCGGCCTTGCTGTCGAATCTGTTCGTGCTGTGGTTCGATTGTATTTTGCAGCGCGCGCCATTGCCCTTTGGTATCGTCCACGATGGCAACCAGCTGCTTTTGTTGATCGGATGTAAGCTGAAGTTCCCTGGTTAAATCAGCGACGATCTGCCCTTTCGGCGACGGCGCGCTGATCTTTTGCTTGCCCCATACTCGCTCGCCCCACAAGTGGTTGCCCACACCTCCGAGCAGCGCGCCGAGCAAAAATACCAGCGCGACCAGGAATGCCGCCTCGCCTCGTTTCTTATCGTTGTCCATGGTCCGTATCCGCTACCATCATCAAGACTTCGTCACGATTCGCCGGTACGTGCCCGGGATCGGGGAACAGTTCTCGACGTTCGCTGACGTGAGTGTATGCCAGTGTTTCACCGTCGAGTTGGCTGTGCCGAACCGCGTCAAAGGTAACCAGCACTGCAAGCGCGAGCGTCGCCGTAGCGGCAAAACGCCAGCCCAGCGAAACGAAAATCTGCCAGACGGATTTCTGTTCACTCCGCCTGGATAATTCCTGGCGAATCCGGGCCATCATCGTGCGCGAAAAACCCGGGCCAGGGTCTGCCGCCGGCGGAATATTGCGCAACAATTGCACACTCGGAGAAGTGAGCTCGAGAGCCGAAGTGCAAGCCGCGCAGTTTTCCAGATGCTCCGCCAACTTGGCGGCGTCGGCACTACTCAAGTCCCCGGTCAGATGATCTTCAAGCAGCGCTTCGAATTCCAGACATGCAGGCTTGTTAATTTCCGGTTCCATCGATTTTAATCCTTCCTTTTGCGGCTCGAAAATTCGGATCGGCAGCTAAACGGTGACGGTAAACATCCATCAGGCGCGCGCGCGTGCGGAACAGTCGCACTTTAACGGTATTTACGTTGACGTCGAGAATCTCTGCTAACTCCTGCACCGAAAATCCCTCCACTTCCTTCAACACGAGTAATTCGCGGTCGCGCTCGGGCAGTTCCTCGAGCAGCTGGTCGAGAATGTCATGCACTTCAGCGCGTCGTGCGGGACTTTCGGGCGGACGTTCCGCCGAGGCCGCGCCATCCAGCCGCGCGATTTGGTCCTCGGACAAATCCGTCTCGTACACGAGAGGCCGCACTTTCCTCTTTCTCAAATAGTCCCAGCATTCATTTACGGTGACCTTGTACAGCCAGGTCGAAAACGCCGACCGCATATCAAAGCGCTTTAGCGAAACAAAAACCTTCAGGAAAACCTGTTGCACCACGTCTTCCACGTCTTCGCGGCGGCGCAGGATTCCGTTCACCAGGCCGAACACGCGCTGCTGGTGCCGCCGGATCAGTTCTTCAAAGGCAGCCTCTTCGCCGCTCTGGGCTAAGCGGACCAGTTCCTCCTCTTCTTCCCGTTTTCTAGCTCGGGCCGGGAGCGAGATAGCGGAGACGCTGGCTGCCATATTCTTTGGGACGTCTGCCATACAATTTTGGTTACGCCGTGAAATATAACCGATTCCAGGCGATAAGCCGTGAAACCGACGAGAGCAAGCGGATCTAAGTCGCTGACCTATAGTCAATCTTAGCCCGCTCCCCCCAGAACCTGATGATTGGCTCTTGCGGGAGTCAGTAGTCCATGTAACAATACCCAGCATGATAATTGGAGAACGCATCCGTTTACTGCGTGAAACGAAAAAACTTTCCCAAGGCGACATCGAGAAGCGCACGGGGCTTCTTCGCTGCTATATCTCGCGCGTCGAAAATGGTCATACCGTTCCGGCGATCGAGACTCTGGAAAAGCTGGCCCGAGCGATGGAAGTTCCGCTCTACCAGCTATTCTACGACGGCGAGGAACCACCCGTATTGCCAAATCTTCCGAAGCGGAAGACCGCCGACGATATCGCGTGGGGAAGCAAAGGGAAAGAAGCGCGGCTCCTGGGCCGCTTCCGCCGGTTGCTTAGCCGAGTTGACGAAGGCGACCGCCGGCTCTTACTTTACATGGCCCAGAAAATGGCCAACCGTTAGGCCTTCTCGGTAAGAACAGAGAACCGCACGGTGGTGTGTCTGCGTCCTGGTTACTCCCATTCAATTGTGCTCGGCGGTTTTGAGCTGATGTCGTAGACCACCCGATTTACGCCGGGAACTTCGTTTACGACCCGCGCTGAAATCCGCTCGAGTACTTCACGCGGCAAACGCGACCAGTCGGCCGTCATCGCATCTTGGGAATCCACTACGCGGACTGCGATTGTGTAGCCGTAGGTCCGGCCGTCGCCCATGACGCCAACACTTTGCACCGGCAACAAGACTGCAAAAGCTTGCCAGACCTTTTCGTACAAGCCCGCGCGGCGAATTTCTTCCACCACGATTGCATCGGCGGCGCGCAGCGTCTCCAGTCGATCGCGCGAGACTTCGCCAAGCAGACGCACAGCGAGCCCGGGGCCCGGAAACGGATGCTTGGTCAGAATCTCTGCCGGCAGACCCAGCTCGCGGCCGATCAGCCGCACTTCATCTTTGAACAAATCGCGCAGCGGTTCGATCAGCTTGAACGGCATATCCGCCGGAAGACCCCCCACATTGTGATGGGTCTTGATAACCGCCGAGGGTCCTTTCACTGAAACAGACTCGATTACATCTGGGTAAAGAGTTCCTTGCACCAAAAACGTAACAGGAGGTCCCTGGGTTGCGGCGGCCAGCTTTCGTGCTTCTTCCACGAAGACGTTGATAAATTCTCCTCCGATGCGTTTGCGCTTTTCTTCTGGGTCGGTAACTCCCTTAAGCCGGCCGAGGAAACGTTCGGAAGCGTCCACGCCGATCACGTTCAATCCCAGGCGCGCGCGCAAGAGTTCGAGCGTATCCCGGAATTCATCGCGACGCAGAAGACCGGTATCGACGAAGACGTTTGTAAGACGATCTCCGATCGCACGATGCACCAGCGCCGCGGCGACAGCGGAATCCACTCCGCCGCTCAGAGCGCAGATGGCCCGAGTGCCTTCCGCTTGCTTTCGAATCACATCGACGATAGACGCGATAAACCCGGCGCGATTCCAATTCTGCTTCGCGCCACACACTTCAAAGATGAAATTACTGAGAATTTCGGCGCCGCGCTCCGTGTGGTTCACTTCCGGATGAAATTCGAGGCCATAAAATCTTTTCCTCACGTGCTCTACCGCGCCGATGGCGTTGTCGGTGCGTCCGGTCACGCTAAATCCCTCCGGCAAGCCGACCACATGATCTCCATGGCTGTTCCAAATTCTGAACCGAACCGGAAAGCCCGAAAAAAGCTTCGATTGGCTCTCGATATCGAGTTGAGCGGGACCGTATTCGCGACGTTCGGCACGTTCCACTTTCCCGCCGAGCGTATGCGTAAGCCAGTGCATGCCATAGCAGATCCCCAAAACGGGAACGTCAAGTTGCAGAACTTTCGGATCGCACACCGGAGCGGTCGCGTCGTAAACAGAACTCGGGCCACCCGACAGAACAATGCCGGCGGGTTCAAGCGCGCGAATCTCCTCAATCGAAGCGGTACAAGGCACGATGGCGGAAAATACTTGCTGCTCGCGGATGCGGCGCGCAATCAGTTGGGTATATTGCCCACCGAAATCAAGGACCACAATTCCTTGGCGTGCGCTCACGATGCCTCCCACTTCACCCTCTCCGCCAGACTTGACGGGAACCGCGCCGCTGCTCGACGTCATCTATCCCTCGCTCTCATCTCAAGACGATATTCACAAGCTTCCTCGGCACCACTACTATTTTCATAATTTCTTTGTCCACGATCAGAACAGAAATGCGCGGATCCTGCAGCGCCTTGGCGGACGTTTCGTCCTCGCTCAGTCCGTCATCGACGAGCATCTTCCCACGCAAACGTCCGTTGATTTGAATAATCACCTCGAACTGCTCTTCGTGGGTCAAATCTTCGCGGTAGGCCGGCCATTTCACACTTAAAAGTCCCGTGGGGTGGCCCAGCTTTTCCCAAAGCTCCTCCGCAATGTGCGGCGTGATGGGCGAAAGCATCAGCACCAAAATCTCAAGCACGCGCTTCAGAGTTACGGGCGACAATTCCAGGTCCAGCGGCTCCTGCCCTTGGAGCTCGTTGAGCAACTCCATAATCAGCGCTACGGAAGAATTGAAATGCCAGCGAACTTCGAAATCGTTGGTGACGCGCTTCAACGTCTTATGCGCTTTCCGCACCAGCAACTTCTCTTTCGCCGTGGCCGTCGCGAAATCGGTTTGAGCGGATTGCTCGGTTCGGATGTCGCGCAACCGATCTGCGTGTTTCACAATCAGCCGGTAGACTTTGTTTAGAAACCGCGAGCAGCCCTCGATTCCCTGTTCGCTCCATTCCAGATCGCGCTCGGGTGGAGCGGCAAATAAGGTGTACATGCGCGCTGTGTCGCAACCATACCGGTCAGCCATCTCGAGCGCGCCCACGACATTGCCTTTCGATTTCGACATGACCGCGCCGTCTTTGTGCACCATGCCTTGCGAGAACAGCCGCTTTACCGGCTCGGTCTCTTTCACCATTCCCAGGTCGTGCATCACTTTGCAGAAAAAACGCGAATAGATCAGATGCAGGATGGCATGTTCGATGCCGCCGATATACTGATCGATCTGAAACCAGTACTCCGCCTTTTCTTTCTTAAACGGGGCACGATCGTCGTGCGGATCTGTGAAGCGATAAAAATACCAGGAGGAATCCACGAACGTGTCCATGGTGTCGGTTTCGCGCTTCGCAGGTCCGCCGCATTTCGGACAGGTCGTATTTACAAACTCGGGCACCGCAGCAAGCGGCGACTGGCCTTCTCCGGTAAGCTTTACGTTCTCCGGCAAGCGCACCGGAAGTTGGCCATCCGGAACCGCCACGATGCCATCTTGATCGCAATAAACGACCGGAATCGGGGTGCCCCAATAACGCTGGCGCGAAATTCCCCAATCTTTGAGCCGGTAAGTCGTTTCGGCGTTACCGAAGCTTTTTGTCTTCGCCTCCGCCGACATTTTTTTGATGGCTTCATCAGACGTCAATCCGGTGTACGAGCCAGAATCCACCAGCTTCCCGTATTCCGTGGAGGCTTCACTCATGCGATCCAGACGCAGCGGCGGGGCATTCAGCGGCTGGACCACGATTTTTACAGGCAAATGATATTTCTCCGCGAACTCATAATCGCGCTGGTCATGCGCCGGGACGCACATCACTGCGCCTGTCCCATAATCCGCTAGAACAAAGTTTGCGACCCAGATCGGAATGCTTCCGCCGGAAAACGGATTCAGGGCAAAACGTCCCGTAAAAAAGCCTTCCTTTTCGGCCGTGGCAATATCGGCAGCGCGCATACTCTTGTGACGCATGGCCCTAAGCTGCGATTCAATCGCTGAACGTCCGGGCACGCCTTCCAGCAGCGTTTCCAATAGCGGATGGTTCGCCGAAAGCACAATCGCCGAAGCCCCAAAGATAGTGTCCACTCGCGTGGTAAAGACTTCCAGCGAACTGCCGGGTATCTGCGAGACGTCGAATTTCACGCGCGTCCCGTGAGATTTTCCAATCCAGTTGCGCTGCTGCACCAGCACGCGTTCCGGCCAGCCGCCCGCTAATTCGATCGTTCCGTCCAGCAGCGAATCGGAATAGTGCGTGATACGGAGAAACCATTGTTCAACGTCCTTCGGTTCGACAATCGTATTTTCGTGGCGCCAGCAGCAACCATTTACTACCTGCTCGTTCGCAAGAACCGTTGCGCATTGTGGGCACCAATTCACCCGGCTGCGTTTGCGGTAAGCCAATCCTTTTTCCAGCATGCGCAGAAAAAACCACTGGTTCCAACGGTAGTATTCCGGCTCGCAGGACGAAATCTCACGCTGCCAGTCGTAACCGAAGCCGAATCGCTCGCACACCGCCTTCATCTGCACGATGTTGGAGTTCGTCCATTCGCGCGGAGGCGTTCCACTTTTGATCGCAGCGTTTTCAGCGGGCAAGCCGAAGGAATCCCAGCCCATGGGGTGAAGCACGTTCAATCCGCACATCCGCTTGTAGCGCGCAACCACGTCGCCAATCGTATAGTTGCGCATATGACCCATGTGCAAGGTTCCGGAAGGATAGGGCCACATCTCAAGGACGTAGTATTTCGGCCGGGCAGGATCTTCCACGGCTTGGAAGGCATTCTTCTCCGCCCACACCTTCTGCCACTTGGCTTCGACCTGACTCGGATCGTATTCGAACAAGCTCACTTCCCCCGGGCCCTTCTGCGCGCAATCTTCAGACGACGTTTCGTCGCGAGCGTTTTGCGTGTATTCACATTCCCATGTGCGCTCACCTGGCGTTTCTTCTTGCGCCGAGACTTCATCCCATCGCGTCCGCCTGTGACAGGAAGGATCACCCCGATTAGTTTCCACAACGCGGCGACGTTTCTGCGATCGTCGCCAGGTTTGTCGATGGGCGTCTCGAGAATAAAAGCGCGGCCAGCGAGCAAAGGGTGATTCAAGATCCTATCGAACGCCTCCAAACCAATTTTCCCTTTGCCGATATGCTCGTGGCGATCTACTCGAGAGCCGAGATGCGTCTTCGAATCGTTCACGTGCAGCACGCGAACGCGGTCGAGTCCAACCGTGCTGTTAATCGCCTGCAAGGTCTTCTCCAAACCTGCGGCGGTGCGAATGTCCCAGCCGGCTGCAAAAGTGTGCGCCGTATCGATGCAAACGCCTAGCGGCAGATCGGGACACGCATCCAAAACGGCGCGCAATTCTTCAAAGCGCGAGCCCATCGAACTTCCCTGCCCGGCGGTATTTTCAAGCAGGATTTGCAGATCATCGAGCCGCAAGCCGCGCGCGGCTTGCTTCAGTCCGTTGGCGATCGAGGCAACTGCCGCGCCCGCTCCGCCTTCCATGCAACAGCCGGGATGCGCCACCAGAAAGTCCGCGCCCAGCGCGAGCGCGCGCACAATCTCTTGATGAAACGCTTGAACCGAACGCGTCCGCAACACCGGGTTCGGCGAAGCCAGATTGATCAAATAATTGTCGTGGATAACCAGAGGACCCAGCCCGAGTTCCTTGCGACGTTCGCGAAAACGAGTCGCATTGGCCTCAGAAATTCTGGAAGGGCCGCGCATCCACATCCGCGGGCTGGAAGAAAATATCTGAAGCGCGTTGGCCCCTAATCCGTGGGCTATTTCGAGCGCTCCGGAAATATCTCCGGCGATCGAAGTGTGGATGCCAATCCGTGTGCTGCCGTCTTTCCAAGCGGGAATTTCAGGAGGCGGCGGTGCTTCGGGGCAATATTCGTCGGCTGCGTCGAAAGTTAGATTGCTACCGTGATTTTCGTCCGTCATTCCCTCAGAGTGTCCGGGAGCCAAGGAGGCAGCAGCTTTGCGCGTAGCACACACAGCCGCATCAGATGCATTCGCTTAAACAATGATTCTAACGGAAACTCGCGCATTCCGCAAACGCTCTTAGACCAGCGAAAAATGCTCATGGCACTACGACCGTGAACTTCGCATTGCGGATTCCGCGTGCCGGTAAAGAGCACACCGGACGCACCAGCCGGCGCAGGAGTTGTGATGCTGTTTTGCTGCACCTCGGTCAGAAATGGGAGTCACATTTCGAATCGTTAGTCGGCAAGAGCTGTCGCAGAACTGGCACCGTAAAAGCTGAACCACGGTTTCGCCGCCGAGAGTTTCGAGTTCACGTTGTCGATGTTCTTCACGCCCTCGTTCTGCAGCCAATCTTCGAGCGCTTTTGCGCCCTGTTTCGCGTAAACGGGAATGCCTTCCTTCCAAGTAGCGCGGCCGCAGAGCACACCCGAAAAATTCACTCCCGATTCGGCGGCTAGCTCGAGCGTTTCGGCGAAAACGTCATTATTCACGCCGGCTGAAAGATAGATGAACGGCTTCTTCGCGGCCGCAGCAGCTTTGCGGAAATGGTCCTTCGCTTGGTCGCGCGTATAAACCGATTCGCCTTTGCAAGCCTTCGACCCTGCAACGAAAGCCATGTTCACCGGGACCTCGACCTTCAGCACGTCAACGCCATATTGTGGCTTCGAAAATTCCTCCATGCTGCGCGTAACGATCTCCGGCTTTTTTCGCGCAAACGCGGCGCCTTTTTCGTCGCCATTCTCCTCGTAGCCTACGAACTCGAGGAAGAACGGCACGTCGGCGGCCGTGCATTCGCCTCCGATACGTTCCACCCATGCATGCTTGATGTCATTCACCTCGAACGGATCGAACGGCGTGTAATACAGCAAAATTTTAATACAGTCGGCGCCCGCCGCAACCAGGCGGCGCACGGACCAAATATCGAGAAGGTCAGGAAGCCGGCCCGGACGCGTGTTGTCGTACCCGCTATTTTCGTAGGCCAGCAGCAGCCCCGCATTCCGAGCACGAACTTTGGCCGCCGGCAGGCCGTATTCCGGGTCCAGCAATATCGCGCTGGCATGAGGCGTGAGGACACGCACGACGGAGGTCTTGAATTCTTCCAGCATCTGCGCGCTGACGTCTTTCTTGTCGATGCCTTTTTCTTTGGCGATAGCGCTCTTCAGCGACCCGCGCTGGTCCATGGCCGCCGCCGCGATTACTCCGCGCGCATCCGAAACCGCTTTCATGCCCTTCTGCTTCCCCGGCGTGATTTTCATGTGTGCCTCCAATCCTATTGCCGTCTTGGGATGAGCGCGCATTTTAACACGGGATTTGGGCAGGCGTGGGAATAGGCGAAAACAACGATGTACGACGGGGCCCTGCTCTGTGGGATTAGAGATAAACAACGTGATGCTGAGGGGCCTCCAACGACGAGAGCTTGGTTAGATCATCGAGAAGCGTTGGGCCATAGGTGGCCAGCCACGGTAGAGGCGAAACAGAGCGCTCTTGCAGAGCTCGATGAGGATAGAGCGAGTCAAGCAGGATGCGCTCGTATCGGTCGAGGACGCCTGTCCGCAGGTTTTCGGCCCGCCCTGCCTTGCCTTTCAGCTTAGCAAACTGGTGCAGCATTTTTATTTCGGCGGAATCGAGCGCTCCGGCCAGTGTGCGATCCAGCCGCGTCAGCGGTGCGCGATAACCCTTCAGAAGCTTGCGCAGCGCTTTTTCGCCCGCTTCGAAACGGCTTGCCAGGCCGCGCGGCAGAGCTTTTTGCTCCATCCGGGCGCGCAAGTATTGATGCCCGCGGAAAACGCCCCCGACCTCGAGTCCGAATTTCGTCAGCAATCGCGCGACGGTCGGTTCGACCAGCGTAAAACTTGCACGCGGGAGGATCGTCGGCATGCGTCCTAGCAGTTTGTCGTAAACCACTTGCGCCTGCGCCATGTAGGCGATTTCGGCGGGTCCGCCGATATAGGCGGCCGTGGGCAGAAGCGTGTCCTGAACGATAGGACGCAAGAGCACATTGGGCGTGAAAGCTTCCGGAGTTTTCTCGATTGCCTCGTGCAGTTCGGCGAGCGTGAACGAAGCCCTTCCGGCGACGAATCTCCCATTACGGCTCCGCAGCGGCTGGCGAAGCCCGTCCAGGTTGTAAAAAAGAAGCGTGGATTCGTTCGTAACTTTTACCTGGGCGTGATATCCAACGCTATCCAATTGTTTCGAGCGCGCCTGCAGCGCCCCGCGGAGGGTTTCGGCGTCGTCCAAAGCGCGGCGGTAAACACTCGCTGCAAATCTGTGCAGACGGGGATCAAGGGGATCCAGAAAAATAATACCGCGCCCCGCGAGAAGTCGCGCCATTAATTTTCCGAAGGCCGATCCATAGGTCTCTTCTGACGTGTAGGATTCGCGCAGCGCTCGCGCAACTTCTTTCCCGAAAGATCCTTCGAGACTTTCGATGGCCTTGGTAACGAGCGCGGTCACATTGGTCCCGAGCTTTATCCCACCTACGCTGCGGCCCACTTCAGCTTCAGGCTCGGGCAAAGTGAGCTCCGCGAGACTATCGCGCGTATTCCACGCTAGGTGATTGATTTCAGCCAGATCATGATCTTCGGTCGCTAGCCAGAAAATTGGCACGAAATCGCCGCCCGCTTTGGATGCTTCCTGCGCGTAACGAACCGCGGATATGGCTTTATAGACGCTATACGCCGGGCCGGTGAACAGTCCCACCTGCTGCCCGGTAACGATAGCCGCAGCTCCCTTAGCGAGACGATCCAGGTTTCGCTCTGTGTCCCCTCCCGCGCCGAATGCCCGATTCTGCTCACGCAGAACCTCCACCACTCCGCGGCGCACTCCTGGATCCAGACCGATTTTTTGCGCGGCCGCAACAACTCCTGCTATGGTCGGAGGCTCGTCGTAATAGCGAGCCACACGCCGGAAATCCTCCGCGAATGTCGAAAACAATTTAGTGGTATGGGGGATCTCACTGAACGGAAGACAGTGGCATTCCATGGAGGAATTCATGATACACGCGCACCATGTGCGCAGGAATGGAAGTGGGACGCATCAAAAGGCGCAACGTTAGCAATGCACCGACAACCTCCGCCAGTATCATTCCGCTCGCTGGCGGCGGCAAACAAGCGCACACAAACGTATCCGGTTTTCATCATTTGAGCAGAGGTACACTACAACTGATGCGCGGTTTGGGTCATGAGATTCGAGAGCATGGTGTCTATTTCGGCTTGCGCGGACGTATCGACAGGCCAGAGCGGGCCTCGCGGCGCCCCGCCATGGTAGCCCAGGCGGTCCAGTGCATATTTCAGGCCGGCGATTCCGTATTGCGGGCCAAACATTTTTGCGGGCGCGATCAGCTTCTGGGCCAGGGAGTGCGCCTTAGCCTTGTCGCCGGCGCGGGCGGCTTCGTATATCTCTACACACAGATCCGGAAAAGCGCAGGCCAGAGCTAGGATCGCTCCCACCGCGCCTTTTTCCAGCGATTCGTATAACGTGGACGCCGAACCCGCCAGCGTCTGAAACTCTTTCGGCGCCCGAGCGATGATATCGGCGATGCCCTGCACGCTCCCGGAACTGTCTTTCATCCCAACAATGTTTGGATGTTTCGAAACGCGGGCGACCAGCGGCGCTTCCACAGTGATGTGCGTGAAGACCGGAACCGAGTAGACCAGGATAGGAATCTTAGCAGCGTCCGCCACGCGGAGGTAATGCTCTGCCAACGCACTCTCAGACATCGCAGGCTTATAAAAACTCGGCGTGCGCACCAGCGCCACCGGGTACCCGAGCGAAGCTGCCCGATTGGTATGCTCGATTGTTTCGCTCGTGGATTCAGCGCCGGTCCCCGCAATCAGGATTTTACTCGGCGCGGCGACTTCCCGCGCAGTTTCCCACATGCGGTAAATATCATCCCAGAATTGCAGAACGGATTCACCGGTTGACCCGTTCATGGCGTAGCCCGCGAGCCCCGTCTGGTTATAGCGCGCGATGTTATTGCGCAGATGCGCAAGCGAGACGCTTCCGTCGGCCGCATAGGGAGTCGTCAGAGGCGCAAATATACCGTGGAGTTTCACGCGATGATTTTATATCAAACTGCGATTTTAGACCTCCGAGTTCGCAGGTAAAGAGGGTGACGCAGTGCGGTTAGGACCGCTCAGCCGCCGCCGCACTCTTGTGGCGATGCAAGTCCTGTAGCGCTCCGACCTCCGCCGCATGTCCGGCCATGGCCCGAATTCCTCGTGCCGCGGCGCTTGCGGCCGAAAGAGTCGTGATGCACGCAATGTTGTATCGAATCGCCGCGCGGCGAATCGACTTCTCATCCCAAAAGGATTCGCGACCGAGCGGAGTATTGATAACTAAATTCACTTTACCGGTCTTAATCAAGTCCACGATGTTGGGACGGCCTTCATTCACTTTGAACACAGTTTCCACTTCGATCCCCGCGCTGGCCAGAGCTGCTGCTGTGCCGCGTGTGGCGACCACCTTCAACCCCCCCGCAAGAAGATCTTGAACCACGAAGGCGAGATGGCGTTTGTCATGATCGTTCACGCTGAGGAACACAGTGCCTTCCAGCGGCAGACGCTGCCCGGCAGCAAGCTGCGCCTTTGCAAATGCCAAACCGAAGGTCGAAGCAATTCCCATCACTTCGCCGGTCGAGCGCATTTCCGGTCCCAAAATCGTATCTACGCCGCGAAATTTGTTGAACGGAAAAACTGGCGACTTCACGGCGTAGAAATTGCCGGCTGCCAACTCTTTGACCCCTTTGGTCTCAATGCACGGGAGCTTCAAGTCGCGCAGCTTGCGTCCAGTCATCAACCGCGCCGCCACTTTCGCCAGCGGCACGCCGGTGGCCTTGCTAACGTACGGCACGGTGCGTGACGCGCGCGGATTCACTTCCAGCACGTAAACCTTGTCGCGTTGGATTGCATATTGCACGTTCATCAGCCCCACCACATTCAACGCTCGCGCGAGACGCGCCGTGTAATCGCGAATGCGCTCCAGAATCGCGGGCTTGAGGGTGACCGCCGGAAGCACGCACGAAGAATCGCCCGAGTGAATCCCGGCTTCCTCGATGTGCTCCATGATCGCTGCGATAACTACATCCTCGCCATCAGCCAGAGCGTCTACGTCCACTTCCGTGGCATCTTCTAAAAACTGGTCGATGAGGATTGGCCGCTTGGCATCCAATGCTCCTCCGATCAGCGCAGCCTGAGCGACATACTCCTCCACGGTTTTCAAATCGTAGGCGATCACCATCGCACGACCGCCGAGCACATAGCTCGGACGCACCAGCACCGGCAATCCAATCTCACTCACAACCTTCGCGGCTTCCTGAGGTGCGAGTGCGGTGCCTCCAAGCGGCTGAGGAATCTTCAGTTCAGTGAGCAGCGCTCCAAAACGCCGTCGGTCTTCGGCCAAGTCGATCGACTCAGGATCGGTTCCGATAATCTTTGCGCCGTTGCGTTTTAACTCCAGCGCCAGGTTCAGCGGCGTTTGCCCGCCAAATTGCACGATGACGCCTTGCGGTTTTTCTCGGTCGATGATCGCCAGAACATCTTCCAGAGTGAGCGGCTCGAAATAAAGCCTGTCGGAAGTGTCGTAATCGGTCGAAACCGTTTCCGGATTGCAATTCACCATCACGGTTTCATAGCCATCCTCTTTCAACGCAAACGCGGCGTGACAGCAGCAATAATCAAACTCGATTCCCTGTCCGATCCGGTTGGGTCCGCTCCCGAGAATCACAACTTTCGGCCGTTCAACCGCTCGAGCTTCGTCTTCTTCCTCGTAGGTGGAATACATGTAAGGTGTGAACGACTCGAATTCCGCCGCGCAAGTATCCACGCGCTTAAAAACGGGACGAACGCCAAGGTCGTTGCGGTGCGCGCGAACTTCAGCAAGCGTCGTGTTCCACATTTTTGCGAGTTCGACGTCGCTGGTTCCCGAACGCTTTGCCGCCAAAAGCAATTCTGCCGAGACGTTCTTTAGGCCGGCGGCAGCCACGGACCGGTCGATTTCGATCATCCCGATCATTCGCCGGATGAACCAGGGATCGATTTTTGTCAGCGAGCAGACTTCCTCGCACGTCATCCCGCGCTCGAGCGCTGCGAAGAGCCAGTGAATGCGATCGGGCCCCGGCACGGTAAGTTTTTCTCGCAAGAGCGCGGTAGATACTTCGGCAGGAGCGCGCCATGGCGTGTGAGGCTCAAGCGAGCGAATGCCCTTCCCCAGCGCCTCTTGAAACGTACGCCCAATCGCCATCACTTCGCCCACCGACTTCATCTGCGTAGAGAGTGTGGGGTCGCTTCCGGGGAATTTCTCGAACTGCCATTTGGGGATTTTCACCACCACGTAATCAATGGTCGGCTCAAACGAGCTCGGTGTCTTCTTCGTAATGTCGTTCGGAATTTCATCCAGCGTCATACCCAGCGCCAGTTTCGCCGCAATCTTCGCGATGGGAAACCCAGTCGCTTTGCTGGCCAGAGCGGAGCTTCGCGACACGCGCGGATTCATCTCGATCACAACCATGCGTCCGGTTCCCGGCTCGATGGCAAACTGAATGTTCGATCCTCCCGTTTCGACTCCCACCTCGCGAATAATCGCGGCCGCAGCATCCCGCATTCGCTGGTATTCCTTGTCGGTAAGCGTCTGCGCCGGAGCGACGGTGATCGAATCGCCGGTATGAATACCCATGGGGTCGAAATTCTCAATCGAGCAGATCACCACGAAGTTGTCACGAACGTCCCGCATCACTTCCAATTCGTATTCTTTCCAGCCCAGCGCGGACTCCTCAATCAGCGCCTGGTGCACCGGACTAGCATCGAGCGCGCGCGCAATCAGATCGGCGAACTCCTCGCGGTTGTAAGCAATCGAACCGCCCGTTCCGCCCAATGTAAACGACGGCCGAATCACGACTGGATAGCCAAGCTCGTCTGCCAAACGCACGGCGTCGGGAATCGTCGTTACAACCTCTGAAGCGGGAACTTCCAGCCCAATTTTGCGGCAAACATTTTTGAACAACAGGCGGTCTTCCGCAATTTTGATCGCGCGCAGCGACGCGCCAATCAATTTCACATTATATTTTTCCAGTATGCCCGCTTCGGCCAGCTCCACCGCAAGATTCAGTCCGGTCTGCCCTCCGACCGTCGGCAGCAAAGCGTCGGGCCGTTCCGCGGCAATAATCGCCTCGAGATATTCCTTGGTCAGCGGCTCGATGTAGGTGCGGTCCGCCGTCTCCGGATCGGTCATGATGGTCGCCGGATTCGAATTGACTAGCACCGCTTCGTAGCCTTCCGAACGCAGTGCCTTACAAGCCTGGGTGCCCGAGTAGTCAAACTCGCACGCCTGTCCGATCACAATTGGCCCCGAACCAATGATCAAAATCTTCTGAATGTTAGTCTGTTTCGGCATGGTCCTTGATGTTGGCCTTCTTCCCCGCACCCTGGTTCGGGAAATCACTACAACTTGTCATGCCGACCCCGATTTCAGCCGAGTGTCAGCGAAAGCTACCTTACTGCTTTTCCCTTGCAATCGCATCGCGCACAGATTGAAAACGATTCAAAGTAAACGAGACGTCGCCGGTATTTAGCATCGGCCTCGCAGTGATGCCCCGACTCACGCGCCGGCCTTCATCATTGAAATGAAATCATCGAACAGATAGCGCGCGTCGTGAGGCCCGGGCGAAGCCTCCGGATGATACTGAACACTAAAAAGGGGCAGCGAACGGTGGCGCATGCCTTCATTCGTGTGGTCGTTCAAATTCACATGCGTGATTTCCACATCGCTCGCCGGCAACGAATCGGGATCCACACAAAATCCGTGATTTTGCGAGGTAATCTCCACCTTCTGCGTCTTCAAATTCTTCACGGGATGGTTCGCGCCGTGATGGCCAAACTTCAGCTTGAACGTGCGCCCGCCAAGCGCAAGTCCACAAAGCTGATGCCCAAGACAAATACCAAAAATCGGTACGCGCCCCAGCATCCTTCGAATATTCGCCACGGCGTAGCCGACCGGTTCAGGGTCACCCGGCCCGTTGGAGAGAAAAACACCATTTGGTTTGATCGCGAGGACGTCTTCCGCAGTAGTCTGCGCCGGGACTACGGTGACATCGCACCCGTGGTCCACCAAAAGCCGCAGAATGTTCCGCTTGATGCCAAAATCGTATGCGACAACTCTGTAGTGCGACTCAGCTTCGGAGCTTGCTCCGGCTTGCGATTTCGCCTCGACCGGCCCGCCGGAAGCAGCCAGCTCAATCGAACCTCGGCTCCATTCATATTTCTTTGGCGATGTGACGCGGCTGGCCAGCTCGAGCCCCGCCATGGTCGGCAAAGCGCGAGCCTCGGCGATAAGCTTTTCGACAGAAGTTCCGTCCGTCGCCACCACGCCACGCAGCGCCCCGACGTCGCGCAAGTGCCTCACCAGTGCGCGCGTATCGACATCCCAAATCACCGGCACGCGATGACGTTCCAGATACTCCTGCGCCGGTTCCCGCGAGCGCCAGTTCGACGCAAGCGCGGAGAATTCGCGCACCACCAGCCCTTCGATATATGGTTTGGCGGATTCTTCGTCATCAAGATTCGTGCCTACGTTCCCGATGTGCGGATAAGTTAGGCAGACGATTTGGCCGGAATAGCTTGGGTCGGTGAAAACTTCCTGATAGCCGGTGATACTTGTATTGAAAACGACTTCTCCGCCGCGGCGCGTGTGGGCGCCGGCCGCGCGGCCTTTAAAAACTCGCCCGTCTTCGAGCGCTAAGATAGCGCGTACTTCGGGGTCTTGCGTCAGTGGTTCCTCCAAATTTCATCGCGACGCCGCATTTACTGTTGATGACATGGTTAGCGATCCAAAGTGATCCACCGGCCAGTAGGCGAACACCGCCTTACCGTAAATGTACGGCCGGCCCACAGGTCCAAACACACGCGAATCGTTCGAGCTATCACGGTGGTCGCCCATCACAAAATAATTTCCGTCGGGAATCGTTATCGGGCCGTAGCTCGAACCGTCCAGATAGCTTGGCGGAATATAAATTTCTTTTTGTTCCGTACCGTTCACGTACAAGCGCCCGCCGCGCAGCTCGATCGTCTCTCCCGGCAAACCAATCACGCGTTTGATAAACGATTTCGATCTGTCCAGCGGATACCAAAACACGACCACGTCGCCGCGCTCGATGGGTTCGAATCGATAGACAAACTTGTTGATGAAAATGCGCTCTTGATCGCTGAGCAGAGGCGCCATGCTGGTGCCTTCCACCTTCACCGGCTGGTAGAGGAAAATTATGATCACCAGAGCCAGGCCCAACGCCACGGCCAGGTCGCGCGTCCAGCTACGCAATTCCCGCCGCAATTGCGGGAGTCGCGAGTTGTCACTGGAACTGAATGGACCAGGGTTGGAGGTATCGAACATTCTTCGCCTAATTGTTTATAACACGCCGGGGCCACGCGCTCCAAATTGCACTTAGCCTTTGCGCAGAAACACAGACGAAAAGAGGTAGAACCTTTGGATTCTCTGCGAAAATTCGCAAGCTATTCGCCAAGCGTGAATCCCAGAACCGCCAGCGCAGCTAACACCGCCGTCTCCGTGCGCAAGATATTTCGGCCCAATGAAACTTCTGCGAAGCCTGCAGCCCGAGCGGCGGCCAGTTCGTCGTCGGTCCAACCGCCTTCCGGCCCCATTGCGAGGCTCGCGGACGGTTCCGCATAAACGCTCAGCGCGTCGCGCATTAATTTCGCTTCGCGCCGTTCCGATAGCACCAGTTTGCACGCTGCGTTCGACTCAGCAAATGCTTCCCTCGGGCGAACCGGGCGATGAGCGCCGCCGCTTGGTGATCCGTCCATCGCCGTTCGCAGGATGGGAGGCCGTAGCCGTCGCGATTGCTGCGCCGATTCCAATAGGATTTTTTCCCACCGCGCCCGGCGTTTGACTGCAGCAGCGATGAACTTTTTATCGGAGCGCCCGGCCGCCAACGCAACGATTTCCGTCACGCCGAGTTCCGTCGCCTTCTCCAAACACCACTCGAACCGGTCGAATTTCACCAACGAGAGCAGCAGCTGTATCCGCAGCGCGGCTTCGCGCTCTTCAATTTCTTCTATCAACCGAAATTCGACTCGGTTGCCGCCGCGTTTCGACAGCGCAACCTTCTCGACGCGCGCCAGCCAAACGCGCTCACCGTCGCTCAGTTCGTAAAGCTGCCCAGGCTCGGCGCGCAAAACGCGTCCCAGATGCTCGGCGGTATCGCCGCGCAAGATCGCGGAGTTCGATTCGAATTGGTCGGTAAAGAAGCGTCGCCGCACGGCGCTATTCTAGCCTGAAGTCAGTTCCATTGAAGGATGTAAAAGTAGCGAGGCCATTTGCGCGACGGGCCTTAGGATCGCTAGCCAAAGATATCTTTTACCTTCTCAAAAAAACTTGAAGACCGCTCAGCAGGTTTATTCTCCACCTTCATCGACATGCCCAACTGCTCGAGCAACCTGCGCTGCTCGCGGGACACCTTGGAGGGAATCACCACACGGATACTCACGTAGAGGTCACCACGCCCGCCATGCGGACTCGGCATCCCCTTCGACTTCCTGCGAAACACTTGCCCGGATTGCGTCCCCTCCGGAATCTCAAGGTCTTCTTCTCCCGCCAGCGTGGGCACTTTTATAATCGCGCCGAGCGCTGCCTGAGCGATGCTCACGGGGATCGTACAATAAAGGTCCGCACCACGCCGCTCAAAAAACGCGTGGTCCCTCACCTCAAGAAAAATGTAGAGGTCGCCTGCCGGACCGCCGTTCGCGCCGGGCTCACCTTGTCCCGTCATCCGCAGACGCGTTCCAGAATCCACACCCGCAGGAATGCCAACTTCCAGGTCTCGCTCGCGTATCATGCGGCCTTGTCCGCGGCATGTGACGCAAACGTCCCGGATCACCTGTCCCGCGCCTTGGCAGGCCGGGCAAGTCCGCGTAATCGAGAAAAATCCCTGCTGATACGCGAGTTGTCCATGTCCCTTGCAAGTAGTGCACGTCGACATGCCGCTACCCGGCTTTGCTCCGGTGCCTTTGCAAGCCTCGCAATTCTCATGACGCGAAACGCGAATCTTCGTACTCGCGCCGGTGGAGGCCTCTTCGAATGTCAGCGACATGTCGTAACGCAAGTCCGCGCCGCGCTGCCCTCGCGGTCGGCTTCCCCGCCGGCGCCCGCTTCCTCCCAAGACATCTTCAAAACCGAAAAGGTCGCCGAGAATATCCTGAAACTCTTCGAAGATGCTCGAATTGAACCCCGAATCGAAACCGCGACCTCCCAATCCGGCGGCGCCGTAGCGGTCATAAACCGCCCGTTTCTGTGGGTCGGAAAGAACCGCGTAAGCCTCGCTCGCCGCGCGGAAACTTTCCTCCGCTCCCGGGCTCTTTTCGGGATTACGGTCCGGGTGGTGTTGCAGCGCAGCCTTGCGATACGCCGACTTAATTTGCTCCGGCGTAGCCTCGCGCGCTACTCCAAGAACCTCGTAGAAATCCTTTGAATTTGTTGCGGCCATCGGTCCCTTTTCTTTCGGATTTGAAAGCGAACAGCTCAGAAAAACCGTTCCAACTGGCAATCATTCGATGCCGTCCTGGCGCTTAAGATTCTTTCCCCGACGCCACGCTAACCATGGCAGGCCGCAGCACACGATCGTGAAACATATACCCAGGCTGCATTTCGCTGACTACGGTGCCTTCCTCGCGGTCTGTGGTTTGCACGTTTTCAACCGCGTGATGTAAATGCGGATTGAACTGCTGCCCGGTAGCTTCAATGCGCTTAACACCCTGCTTCGCCAGCAAATCCCAAAGCTGCCGCCGGATCAACTCGAAGCCCTTCTTATACTCTGCGTAGGCCGGATCGTCATGGGCGGCCAAAGCGCGATCAAGCGCGTCTAGCACCGGCAACAGGCCCTCCACCACCAATTCCGCGCCGCGCTGCCGCTCATGATGGCGTTCCTTCTCCACGCGTTTACGGTAATTGTCGAAGTCCGCCTGGCGCCGGACCAGCGTGTCCTTTAACTCTTCCCTCTCTTTGGCGAGCTTCTGAATTTCTTCCGACGGCGGGCTTCCCTCCTCCTCGAATGCGCGAGCTGCAGCTGCCGCCGCGTCGTTGGCGGCCTGTTCGGCGTCCATACGCTTGCCGCCACTGGTCGCTACAAACGGCTTCGGGTTTTCCATTTCGTCCTGATCTTTGCGCGATGCCAAGACCCTACCCTCCCTCTTGGCCGTCCGAAAAAAATTGCGCCATGAAAGCTACGGCGGTGATCACTCGCTCGTAATGCATGCGCATGGGCGCGAGAATGCCAAGTGTTCCCTGCACCTGGTCGTTAGATGAATAAGAGGCCGAAACGAGCGCAAGATGTTTTCCGCCATTCGATATTTTATCAAGACCGAGCTCCACATGCACAGGCTCGGGAGATTCAATGCAGCCGCTCAACAGCGCGATCAGCCGGTCCTTTTCTTCAATGGCCTGCAGAAGCTCCCGCAAGTGTTCCTGGTTGGTAAAATCAGGCGAAGTCGCAAGCAGCGCCGCGCCTTCCACGTAAATCTTGCGGTCGGCGCCGTCGCCCAGAATGCTCGGATCGCATAGCATCAACGCGTCGTCCGCCATCCGGCCATACTGCTCGCGGTCGCGGTCGAGCTGTTTGCGCAGGTCGGCGCGCATCGCTTCCAGCGTCCAACCCGTGTAGTGATGATTCAAGTAGTCCGCGATGTGGTCCAAGTCTTCCTGCCGGAATGCCCGCTCTGGCCGAATCAATTTGTCCCGCGCCAGACCGCCGCCGGAAATCAGGACTACCAGCACGCGGCTGTCCGGCAATAGCAAGAACCGCAAATGCTCCATCACACTGCGCGCCAGCGGCGGCGAAATAAAAATACCCAGGCCACGCGAAACTGCTGCCAGCACGTGGCTCGCCCGCTCCATCACCGCTTCTGGCGTTTGCGCCGCCTCGAGCTCGCGGCGAATCCATTGACGGTCTTCCGGACTAGCGGTAGCCTGTGCCGCCACCTGCTCCACAAAAAATCGATAGGCCGCCGCCGTCGGGACCCGTCCCGCCGAAGTGTGCGGCTGATAAAGCAGGCCCTCATCTTCCAGATCGGCCATCACGTTGCGAACGGTCGCCGAACTCAGCGGCTCGATATGGCGCCGCGAAATGCTGAGCGAAGACACCGGCTCGCCCGTCTCGATGTAAGCGCGCACCACGTCGGTCAGAATCTGCTGATGTCGTTTTTGCTGCAGGATCGTTGGACTCATGGTTTAAAGCAGGCTACTCCCGGGCCGGCGCCGCAGTTTCATGGCGGCCCATCCTTTGATTTAGTCTAGTCGGTGCAGCCGAAAGCGTCAACCGCCGCTGGAATGGCGATGCACGGGCTAAGCACGCCCCTATTCGCAAAAGGATTCCTGGCTTGCTTGGATGCAGCGCGTAGCATAATGTGTATTCGAATTTTTCCGCCGTTGTACATCGATGCGATTTCAGCTCTGGGGATGTGAATGGTGCGAACTTCGTTCGCTATCTTTTTTGCCGCCGCTTTACTATGGTCGGCGCGCGGCGTATCGGAACCGCAGCTGCCGGCTGCGAATAGCCATACAAGCCCGCCAGCCAACATCTCGACGAACAACGACCTCTCGACACGCGTAGTCGCCTACAAGATCGACGCGAAACTCAACACCTCCGACCATTCGATTGACGCCACCGAAACGCTGGTCTATCGCAACCTTACCGGCCAGCCCCAGCAAACTTTTCCGTTCCATCTATATTTGAATGGATTTCAGCCTCAATCGACTTTCATGACCGAAACTCGCATCTCCGGAACCCGGGGCACCGGACCCGACGCTGGCTGGGACGATAAGCATCGCGGGGCTATCACGGTGAGCAAACTCGAGGTCGAGGGTGCCGGCGATCTCACCAGCAAAATGCAATTCATCCATCCCGATGACGATAACGTGAACGACCGTACCGTCTTTCAAGTGACCTTGCCCAAACCGATTGCGCCCGACGCGTCCGTGGAGTTCCGTATGACTTTCCACGACGAGCTTCCTGAAGTCCTTCACCGCACCGGCTACAAACGCGATTTCTACATGGTTGGGCAGTGGTTTCCGAAAGTTGGCGTATGGTGGAAAAACGCGTGGAATTGCCATCAATTTCACGCTGACTCGGAATTCTTCGCGGATTTCGGAACCTTTGAGGTCAGCCTTACGCTGCCGCAGGACGAAATAGTCGGTGCGGGCGGCGACTTACTTTCGACCGCCGACAATCCCGACGGCACCAAGACCGTGCAATTCCATTCCGAAGACGTGCACGATTTTTCCTGGACCGCGAGCCCTCATTACACTGTCATCGAAGATTCCTGGACCGGCAGCGCGGGACCGGTAAAAATTCGCGTGCTCATGTCACCGGGAAACATACCTTCGGCACCGCGATACGTTCAGGCTTTGAAAGGATCGCTCGCTTGGTATGACCAATGGATTGGCCCCTACCCCTATGACCGCATCACCGTAGTAGATCCTCCGCACGGCGCCTTCGACGCCGGAGGAATGGAATATCCCACTCTGATCACTGCGGGTACCAGCTGGTTCATGCCCAAGGGTGTTCTCGCGCCGGAAGACGTGGTGAATCATGAATTCGGTCATCAGTATTGGTATGGCATGGTGGCGACGAACGAATTCGAAGATGCCTGGCTCGACGAGGGCATCAACAGCTACGTGGAAGCCAAATCGATGGCAGCGCTGTACGGGCAAGATACTTCGATGCTCAATTTACCTTTCGCCTCCGCCAGCAACGCGCAACTGCTGCGAATCGAATACGTATCTTTTGCAGATACCGATCCAATCAGTCGTTTTTCCTGGAAGTTCATCAACGACGATGCCTACGGCTCGGTGACCTATGGCAAGACCGCCACCGTCCTGCTCACACTTGAAAAAATCGTCGGCGAAGACACCCTGCGCGCCGCGCTTCACGAATATTTCTTGCGCTACCGCTTCAAGCACCCCACTGGCGAGGATTTTCTGAAGACCATCGAAGATGTTTCACACCGAGACCTGAAGTGGTACTTCGATCAAGCCGTTTACGGCACCCGTGTTCTCGACTACGACATCTGGGACGCGCACTCCGACCGTTTGAATTGGTGGCAGAAAGAAGCTTCCGGTAAAGATTCGAGCAACGAAATTCATCGCACGTACGTAACGGTTCACCGCAAAGGCGACTTCATTTTTCCTGTCGACGTGGTCGTCAAATTCGACGACCAATCTTCGGTCACCGAACACTGGGACGGCCGCGACCGCTGGATGCGCTACCAGTATGATCGCAGGGCAACGCTGGTTTCCGCTCAGCTGGACCCCGGAAACCAAATCTGGCTTGACAGAAATTCTTTTAACAACAGTTACGTCGTCCAAGAAGACCGGCGAGCGATCCACAAACTGCAAAATATTTGGATTTTTGGCAGCGAATGGCTCTCGCTATTGCTGTCCTGGGTCTCCTAGCGGGAGTTGGAAGGAGTGATGGATTCGATGTCCACCGCAAGGCCGAAAACGTTCGCAGCCGGCGCCGCGCTCGTGTGGCGCTGGCAACGAATCGTTTGGTGGATCTTCGTCGTCAATCTCATCCTCGCGCGTTTTGCTACCCGCGGAATGGTAGAGCACGCGGCTGCGGTACTCAACCACAGCCTGGCTTCTGAACGTCTTGTGAACGGCTTCGATGTCCCAGCGATGCTCGAACTGGTCATCCAACCCGATTCCCCGCTCGAAGCCCCAGGTCCTGCCGTCTTCCACTATTCGGTAATCTTCGCGATTTTCATGATTTTCGCCACCGGCGGCATTCTTGCGACCTATGTGTTCGACGCCAAGCCCACGACCACCGCTTTCTTCGAAGCCTGCGGACATCATTTCTGGCGCTTCATCCGCCTCTTGATTTACCTGCTGCTCGCCTTCATCCCCGTCGGAATTCTCGTTGCGATTTGCGGCGGAATCTACAGCCGCATCGAAGCCAATTCCGATTCTCCGTATTCTTCTTTCTACTTTTTCTTGGCTGCCACTTCGGTGGTTTTGCTTCTCTTGATGCTCCTACGGCTTTGGTTCGACCTGGCGCAAGTTATCGCCGTGGCCGACGACGAAACCAGAATGCATCGCACGTTACAGCGCGCAGCTTCCCTGCTAGCGGGCAACTTCGGTTCGTTATTTTGGCTTTATCTGCGAATCAGTTTACTGGCGTGGATTTTCAGCGCCCTCGGGCTGTACCTCTGGATGAATCATCTGGGCCGGCAATCTACCACCGTTGCATTTCTGCTGGCCCAGGTAATCGTCGTGTTCTGGACCGGAGCGCGCTTGTGGCAGCGCGCATCGGAAGCTTTGTGGTACCGCGAATACCAGGCCACCAGCCTAACCGAGCCGGCCGTCTCTCCCCCGCCAACCATCGACCCCGCGCCCGTGCCCTACACCAGCGCAATGAACTGAACGACCATCACCAAATGCGGCATCGCAATTCTTCCTTGCGAACCATCGGCGAGTCCGCCCTGCATCCCCAAGCTTTCGCAAACGCGGGCATATTCGACAGCGGCCCCTTCACGCGATACGGTCCCAATGGATGCGGATTGGTCGCCACGATCATCCGGCCATATTCAGGACGGAAACTTCCCGCCCAAATCTGCGCGAACGCCAGAAAAAATCGCTGTTCCGGAGTGAATCCATCGATCTTCGCTGGTTCAGGTTTTCCCGCGAACGATTTTTCCAAAGCGGCGTAGGCAATCGTCAGACCGCCCAAGTCCGCAATGCTCTCGCCTTCCACCAGCTTGCCGTTTTCATGCAGTCCCGCTTCCACTTCGAATTCGTCGAACTGTTTCGCGATGCAATCTCCGCGTTCTTTGAAATTCTTCAGGTCTTCGGCGGTCCACCAATTTTTCAAATTGCCTTGGGGGTCGAATTTCGCTCCTTGGTCGTCAAACCCATGCGTCATCTCGTGGCCGATCACCGCTCCGATTCCTCCGTAATTCATGGCATCGTCGCGGTCCGCATCGTAAAAAGGCGGCTGCAGAATTCCGGCGGGGAATACGATCTCATTCATCGAGGGGTTGTAATACGCGTTCACCGTCGGCGGCGTCATACCCCATTCGGTGCGGTCAACCGGCTTGCCGATTTCCGAAAGATCGTGCGCCATTTCAAACTGGCCGCAGCGAAGGACGTTCTCCACGTACGGCCCGCGATCCACTTTGTACGGCGAATAGTCCCGCCACTTATCCGGATAACCAATCTTGATCATGATGGCATCCAGCTTAGCGGCCGCCTGCTTCCGCGTTTCCGGACTCATCCAGTCCAACGTTGCAAGATCATCGCGCAAGGCGTCCATCAGATTCTTCACCATGGCCACAGCTTTGGCTTTCGATTCCGGCGGAAAATTCGCCTTCACGTAATATTGTCCCAGCGCCTCGCCCAGGTTTGCGTCCGTCGCTTGGACGCAACGCCGCCAGCGCGGCAGTATTTCAGCGGTTCCCTGTAGTGTCTTGCCATAAAAACTAAAATTCTCGTCCACGAACTTTGACGAAAGCGCCGGCGCGGCACTGTGCAGCAAGTGCCAGCGCAAATACGCCTTCCAGTCCGCAAGAGGAACCGACGTTAGCGACGCATCCACGACCTTGAAGAATTCCGGCTGGCCGATGTTCATGTCCGTCACGGCTGGCGAACCCACCTCAACAAAATACTCAGCCCACGCAAAATGGGGAGTCAACTCGCGGAGTTGCGCCAGCTCCATTTTGTGATAGATCTTGTCCGGATCCCGCGTCTCCACCGGCGTCATCGAAGCTTTTGCAAGCGAACTCTCCAGCGCCATTACGGTCTTCGCTTCCGCCGCCGCCGTCGTTTCGTCATCACCTGCCAGTTTAAAGATGTTGGCTACGTGTTGCAGGTAAGCCGCTCGTAGCTTCTCGGACTTCTCATCTTCCTTCGTGTAGTAATCGCGGTTGGGCATTCCCAGTCCGCCTTGCCTGGCCGCAGCGATCACCAAAGCGCTGTTTTTAAAATCCTGCTCCGAACTGAACCTGAAAACCGCGCGTACTCCTTGGTTTTGAAGATGAGCGATTTCCGCCTGAAGCGACGCCGTATCATGAATATCCGAAATGCGCCGAAGTTCCGGCAGCAGGGGTTTCAGGCCCGCAGTCTCAACCGCAGACTCATCCATACAGCTTGCGTAGAAATCTCCAATCTTCTGCCAGTTGGAACCGGCTGCGGCATGCTTGTCCGCTGCCGCTTGGTCCAGGATCTTGCGCAGCGCCGTCTCGTTATCCTGACGAAGCTTGTTGAACGTGCCCCAGGTCGGATAAGCCGCCGGAATCGGATGGCTCTTCACCCAGCCGCCATCTGCGAATTGAAAGAAGTCGTCACATGGCGATGTCGTCCGGTCTAGATTCGAAAGATCAAATCCATGTCCCGACTGTTCGTCGGCAACCCCAGTGTCGCAGCCGGCTTCGCCCGGAATACCCGCCCCAATCGTTACAAGGGCAGCTTGCGAATCTGCGTTCTGCGCTGCGAGTCGCAGCGGTGAAACCATAGCCAATATGCCCAGCAGAGCAAGCGAAACAGGTCGAATCATGGAATGGCCTCTTTTAAGAGATATTGAATTTTCATACGCCATAGCGACCCTCGGCGACCGAGCAAACATTCCTGGAGGAGTGGGGCGAAGCGTCATATCAGAGCGCGCTAAAGGATTGTGCAGCCACACTTCTGCCGTGTCAACGGGTCCTGCTCTTCGCCACGGCCTAGTTTTCGCCTGTAAATTCTTGATATTGACACTCTATAGGAGCTAACGTATTGTCCTACAGAGCGTCTATAGGAGAAATATGACCCAAGACCAAACCAATCTCCTCCAGGGTACGCTGGACATGATGATTCTGAAGTCTCTTGCCCTGGACGAAATGCACGGCCTCGGCATCTCGCGCCGCATTGAACAGATAACCAAAGGTACCTTCCAGGTCAAGCCCGGCTCCCTGTTTCCCGCTCTTCACCGCATGGAGGAAGAAGGCTGGCTCAGCTCCTCCTGGGGCGAGTCTGAAAACAATCGCCGCGCAAAGTTTTATCGGCTCACGAAGGCTGGCCGCCGCCAGCTCGAATCAGAAACCCAGCGCTGGGGCCGTATTTCACTGGCCATCGCCCGCGCTCTGGAAGCGTCTTAAGCAGGCGCTGGTTGTAAGGAGCAGCCATCATGCCAATGCTTTCGCGGATCGCCAGCTGTTGGCGAAACATCTTCGCCAAACGACTATCCGACCGTGACCTCGACGACGAAGTGCGCGCCCGCGCCGAGCTCTTGGCCGGCGACAAGCTGGCTGACGGCATGACACCAGAACAGGCGCGCCGCTCCGCTCGAATAGAGATCGGGGGTATCGAACATGGGAAGGAAGACGTCCGTGAAGCCCGCGCGGGCGCCTGGCTCGAATCCCTTCTGCAAGATCTACATTACGGCGCCCGCATGCTGCGCAAAAATCCCGGCTTCACCGCCGTCGCGGCGTTCACGCTTGCCCTTGGCATTGGCGCCAACACCGCAATTTTCTCCGTCGTTAACGGCGTGCTACTGAATCCCTTGCCCTACAAGCAGCCAAATCAGCTTGTCTCGCTGTGGTGGGACCGCAGTCCCGCTCAGCACAGCTCATTTACCTATCTGAATTTTCTGGATCTGCAGCAACAGAACACGGTTTTTTCCGCCGTGGGCGCCTACCTCGAGGACAACATGATCGTGACGGGCGCCGGCCAGTCCGACCGCGTCGTAGGCCTCAAGATTTCCTCTAACTTCTTCGATCTCCTCGGCGTGAACCCGTCGCTCGGTCGAATGTTCCGGCCCGAAGAGGACCAGCTAGGCGGCAGCCCCGTCGCGCTGATCGGCGATGGCCTTTGGAATCGCAAGTTCGGTTCCTCGCCCGACATTCTCGGTAAGAGCATGGCAGTCGACGGGACCGCTTATACCATCGTCGGTGTCGTCCCGGAAAAATCGCCGATCTACTCGTCCGCCGAAGTGTACACGCCGCTCGGCCAATTCAACGACCCGCCATTTCGCGATCGCCGCGCCAGCCTGGGCACCATCGCAATCGGCAGAATGAAGCCTGGAGTGACTCTGGCGCAGGCGCGCGTGGACATGAACTCCGTGGCGCGAAATCTTGCCGCCACCTACCCGGACGCCGACCAAGACACCGGCATCTTCGTGAATCCGCTGAAGGACGACATCACCGGGGACGTCGCGCCGATGCTATTTGTGTTGTTCGGCGCGGTCGGATTTGTGCTGCTGATTGCGTGTGCCAACGTCGCCAACCTTCTACTAGCTCGCTCGGCTGGCAGGGCTGGCGAATTTGCCATTCGCGCAGCGCTGGGCGCCACGCGGGCCCGCATCATTCGGCAGTTGCTCAGCGAAAGCATCCTTCTCGCCGCCGCGGGAGGTGGGCTGGGGCTACTCCTTGCCGCGTGGGGTACGCGGATTGCGCTTGCAGCCACCGCCCAGCTTCTGCCCAGAAGCAACGAAATCGGGCTCGACGGTCGCGTGCTTGTATTCACTCTGGCCGTCTCGGTTCTGATCGGCATTGGCTTCGGCGTGATCCCGGCGCTCAACTCTTCGAAGCCCACCTTCCAGAAAGCCCTTCAGGAGGGAGGACGCGGTTCCACCGGAATTCGGGTCCGCACGCAAAACATTTTCGTCGTCGTGGAGATGGCGCTGGCGCTCGTGTTGCTGACTGGCGCGGGACTGATGATCCGCAGCCTGGTCGAGCTCGCGGACGTGAATCCCGGCTTTGATACGCTGCATGTCCTGACGTTCGGCATCTCGCCCTCGGCTGCCAAGCTCGCGACGCCGGTACAAATCCGCGAAACCTATCGTGATCTCACTACACGCTTTCGAGCTGTTCCGGGTGTCGAAGCCGCTGCGCCACTGGTCGGCGCCCTGCCCATGACCGGCGATTCGCTCGTGCCGTTCTGGATCGACGGACAGCCAAAACCCTCCTCCGCAAAAGAGATGACCCGCGCGCAATGGTACGCAATCGCTCCCGAGTACCTGGATGTCATGGGCATTCCGCTCAAGCGCGGCCGCTTCCTCAGCGCGCAAGACACCGAGATCGCACCCTTCGTCGTCGTTATCGACGACACCTTCGCTAGCTCCTCTTTCCCCGGCCAAGACCCCCTTGGCAAACGCATCAACCTCGGAATCATCGATCTTAATGGAGCCGAAATCGTCGGCGTGGTCGGACACGTCAAGCACGTGGGGCTGGGCGCCACTGGGACTCTCGACAAACGCGGCCAGATTTATTTTTCGATGACTCAGTTGCCGGATAAAGTCCTGCCGCTTGCAGCCCGCGCCAGCACGTTTGTAGTGCGTTCCGCCGGCGCGCCCAGCTCGGTTACCTCGGCCATCCGCTCGGCGTCGGATCAATGGGACAGCCGGCAAGTGCTTTACGACTTCAAACCGATGTCGCAGGTCGTCTCCGGCTCCGTCGCCGCACAGCGATTTACCATGAGTCTCCTCGGCGTATTCGCCCTGCTCGCGCTCGTTCTTTCCGCCGTGGGGATTTTCGGAGTGATTTCCTACCTCGCCGCCCAGCGCACGCACGAAATTGGCATTCGCATGGCGCTCGGTGCGCAGCGCCGAGACGTTGTAGGTCTGGTCCTGGGCCACGGAATGCGCATCACGCTTCTGGGTGTCGCTATCGGACTGGCCGCGGCCCTGGGGCTCACCCGCCTCATGGCCAATCAGCTCTACGGCGTAAGCGCAAACGACCCACTCACATTCGCCGGAGTGGCCACGCTGCTCACAGTCGTCGCACTTGCGGCTTGCTATATTCCCGCGCGCCGCGCGATGCGCGTGGATCCCATCGTCGCTCTGCGCTACCAATGAGGCCCGGCACTCGCATTAGGGAGGAGACATCATGCCCTTGCTCTCACGCATGACCAGCTTCTTGCGAAACATTTCCGGCAAGCGGCGTAGGGACCAGGAACTTGACGATGAAGTTCATGCTTACGTCGAACTAGTCTCCGCCGAGAAAATCCGTCAAGGCATGACTCCGCAAGAAGCTCGCCGCGCCCCGCGAATCGAACTCGGTGGAATCGAACAGGTGAAAGAGCAATCCCGCGGCGCACGTGCCGGGGCCAGTCTCGACTCTCTGCTCCAGGATTGGCAGTACGGTGCACGCCTACTGCGTAAAAATCCGGGCTTCAGCGCGATCGCAATTCTCACCCTAGCCCTCGGTATCGGCTCTAGCACTGCCGTCTTCAGCCTGGTCAACGCCGTCCTGCTAAAGCCTCTGCCTTATCCGAATTCTCAACAAATCGTATTTCCGTGGCGCCAACCTCCGGCTGGACTGGATGTCGGTTACAACGAGATTCCCTGGGGCCGCCCTGATTTTCTTTTCTTCGCGCGCGAATCCAAGTCTTTTCAGAGCGTCGGCGCCTTCAAGAGCGATTCATTCAACCTCACCGGCTCCGGTGAGGCCGCGCGTCTCGATGGCCTCCGCGCTTCGGCAGGATTCTTCCCCTCCCTGGGAATCTCTCCGATCATGGGCCGCACTTTCACAGCGGAAGAGGATCAAGCCGGCCACGAGCACGAAGTGCTCCTCAGCTACCGCTTATGGCGAGACAGGTTCGCTAGCGATAGTCAGATCCTCGGGCGCGTGCTCCAGCTCAACAGCGAGCCGTACACCGTCATCGGCGTAATGCCCCAAGGATTCGTTTTTCCGCGCGCCGAGGAAATGCCAAACGGTTTCCCTTTCCCGCGCGCAACCCAGCTTTGGGTTCCGCTGGCTCTGGTCCCCGGCCCAATCATTCCAGGCGAGGATTCCGAACTCGCCGTTATTGGACGCTTGCAGCCCGGTGTCACGCCTGCCCAAGCGCAAACGGAGATGAATCTCGTATCCAAGCGCCTTGAAGATTTCTTTCCCGGCGGCAAGGGCTGGTTCAGCATCCTGGTTACTTCCATGCAGCGCCAAATCGCCGGTGACATGCGCCGCCCGCTCTTGCTAATCCTCGGCGCCGTCGGCGTAGTTCTGTTAATCGCCTGTTCCAATGTTGCCGGATTGCTTCTTTCTCGTTCACTCGCGCGCAAAAAAGAAATTACGCTTCGAGCTGCGCTCGGCGCCGGCAAGTGGCGCTTGATGCGGCAGCTTCTCACCGAAGCCCTGATTCTCGCCGGTATCGGAGGAATCGCAGGCATCCTGATTGCAAAAGCCGCCGTTCACTTTGTGAAGCTTTTCGCGCCTCCCAATATTCCCCGCCTCAACGAAGTCAGCCTGGATATACGGGTCGTGTTATTCGCTCTCACGATTACCTTGCTCACAGGAATTCTGTTCGGCCTCGCGCCCGCCATCGCCGGTTCTCGCGATAACCTGGTCGAATCCCTTAAGGAAGGAGGACAGCGATCCGGGAGCAGCCCTGCCGGCGCAAAACTTCGCGACCTGCTTCTGATTTCGGAAGTCGCGCTGGCGTTGATTCTCGTCATTTCAGCAGGCCTGCTTACGCGAACTTTTTTTCACTTGCTCCGTGTAGATCCTGGCTTTAACCCCGCTCGCGTCCTGACGTTCGAACTGACGTTACCCGCTGCCACATACGCAGATCAGCCGCAGATCGTAGCGCTTTACCAGCGGGCGCTTCAAAGCATACGATCGCTTCCCGGCGTCCAATCCGCTGGGATCACCGCCGCCACTCCGCTTGGTGGCGCTACCGAAAGCACATCGATCCGAATACCGGATCACCCTTCGGGCGATCCAAAAGCAGTTCCCTTTTCGAATTACACCATGGTTTCAACCGGTTATTTCTCCGCCGTGGGCACGCCAGTCCTCCGCGGGCGTGATTTTCTGGAATCCGACACCGCCGATTCATCGCCTGTAGCGATTGTTAACAGCGCCATGGCACGAAAATTCTGGCCCGGCGAAGACGCTATCGGCAAACAGGTCGCGCCGGCCAGCAAGAAATTTCCCTTGGCCACTATCATTGGCATCGTCGCGGACGTAAAGCGTCTTTCGCTTCGTGAGGATCCTCCTCCGGAAATGTACGTGCCCTATAACCAGAAAGTGTGGCCTTCGCTTCTCACCATGGACGTCATCCTGCGCACAAGAGTCGGTCCGGCGTCACTCACCGACAATGTCCGCAACGCACTGCGCACGGTTGATCCCGATTTGCCTCTGGCAAAAATTGCGACGCTCAATACGCTCGTCGACGATTCCATGACGCACCCGCGCTTCGCCATGCTCGTACTCGGCTCTTTCGCCGGACTAGCCCTTCTGCTCGCGTCGGTCGGAATGTACGGCTTCATCTCCTATTTCGTAGGACAGCGTACCCAGGAAATAGGCGTCCGCGTTGCCCTCGGGGCTCAGCGCCGCAACGTCTTCGGAATGGTTCTCATGCAAGGCGCGCGTCTCGCCGCACAGGGAATAGCACTCGGCCTATTAGCAGCTTTCGCCGCGACACGGCTGATGGTCGGTTTCCTGTACGGAGTTCAGCCCATCGACCTGCTGACCTTCGCGGCCCTGCCCTTCTTGTTGCTGGCAATCGCGCTGCTTGCTTGTTATGTGCCAGCCCGTCGCGCTATGCGCGTCGACCCCATGGTCGCGCTGCGCCATGAGTAATCAGGCGGCCCGGCTAAAACGCAAGGATCCACCGGAAGAAAGAAGAAAAAAAGAAAAAACTGTCTTGACTCACACCGGCCTTCTCATGGAAGGAGTGAACTGATGCCAATCATCGCGCGAATCGCATCCGCCGCACGAAATCTCTTCCGCAAAACGCACCGCGATGAAGACCTCGACGCAGAGGTGCGCGGCTACGTGGACCTGCTGGCAGAAGAGAAGATACGCGAGGGCCTTTCTCCAGAAGAGGCGCGCCGGACTGCACGAATCGAATTAGGTGGCATCGAGCAGGTAAAAGAAGACGTGCGCAAAGTCCGCGTCGGCGCCTGGCTCGATTCCCTGCTGCAAGATTTGCGCTACGGCGTCTGCATGCTGCGTAAAGATCCTGGATTTACCGCCACCGCCGTCCTCACCCTAGCCCTGGGCATCGGCGTCAATACCTCAGTGTTTTCGCTCATATACTCCCTGACCATCCGGCCGTTCTCCGTGAAAGACCCTGGAAACATCGTGAGCGTGTATGAGGAGTTTCGCGGTCACTATTCGCGTGGTGTTTACGGCAACCCTAATCTCCTGTCTTATCCGGAATACGCGGAGTACCGCGACCGTAGTCAAGCTTTCAACGGACTCGCCGCGTATGCGCCCGCCTCGCTTTCGCTTCGTGGGTCGAAAACCGCAGCAATATCAGGTCTGCTCGTCTCCTGCAATTATTTTGTTGTGCTGGCTGACGGCTTCGGACCGGGGCGCCCCTTTGCGCCGGAAGACTGCCAACCGTCGGGTGCAAGCGCACTCGCCGTGATCAGCGACGCATTCTGGCAGAGTCATTTCGGAGGCAATCCAGCGGTTCTCGGAAAAAAGCTCGCGCTAAACCGAGGAGTGTTTACCATCGTCGGCGTTGCTGCAAAGAATTTCAAGGGCACCGAAATGCAACCGCCAGACGTTTGGATTCCGCTCACCATGGCGCCGCAGGTAATGCCCGACGAATTCCACACCTATGATTGGCTCTCGCTCAGCAATGTCAGCTGGCTCAAGGTTGTCGGCCGGCTAAAGCCTGCGACCTCGCACAAGCGAGCCGAAGCCGAATTGGCTGTCCTGGTCCATAGGTTCGACTCCGATTACCCGGGGCGACAGACTCTTGTAATCGTGAATTCCGGCGCCTATTTGAACAGCCCGGAGATACGCGAGAAGGGCGCATGGGTGGCTGCTGCAATCCTCGCAATCGCCACTTTCGTCCTCATCATTGCATGCGTGAACCTGATGAATCTCCTGCTGGCGCGAGCATCCACTCGTTTTCAAGAAATGGGCATACGCATGGCTCTAGGCGCAAGTCGCCTGCGATTGGTGCGCCAACTACTCTCGGAGAGTATTTTGCTGGCAGTCTTTGGAGGACTTGCCGGTCTTCTTGTGGCCGTGTGGCTCCCGCCGATTCTGATCAGAGGGCTGCCCGAAATGCCTCTCCGTCCGCAAGTCGACCTGCATCCGAATTTCACTATCCTGGCGTACGCATTCCTCACTTCATTAGCAGCGGCGCTTATGTGCGGGCTCCAGCCGGCGATGCAATCCACCGAGCTTCGCCTGGCCACCGGCTCAAGCGCGGGTGGTCCATTCGCTCACACTCCGCGCTACGCTCGGCTGCGCAACTTGCTGAGCAGCGCCCAGGTGGCGGGATGCGCGATGCTTCTTATTGCGGCGGGACTTCTGGTCCGCGGGCTGCATCGCGCCGAATCAGCAAGCCCCGGCTTTCTTACTAAGAACATCGTTGTCGTTTCCACCGACCTCGCCAACAACGGATACACCGCCAGCCGCGCCCGAATCTTCAACCGTGAGCTGCGCGATCGTCTTCTCGCTCTGCCCGGCGTCGTCGGCGTGGCGCAATCGGCCGTATTGCCCTGTGTCACTGGGGATTTGGAAGGCGTAACAGTTCCCGACCGCAATCGGTCCGAAGCTTCAGAACTCATCTGGGCTAATTTTGTCTCGCCTGATTATTTCCAAACCATGGGGATCTCTCTGCTGCGCGGTCGCGTCTTTACAGAGCGCGAAGCGCAAACCAGTGGCGCCCTTCCAGCTGTGATCAGTGTGGCTATGGCTCAGAGATTCTGGCCGAATTCTGATCCGCTCGGCAAACTATTCCGCGCCCCAAAGACCACCTACCAAGTCATAGGTATCGTGCCCGATGTTCAAAACTCTCATCTCGGTCAAACCGACGGGCCCTTCTTTTACGGTGCCGAACTCGCCGACACTGCGCTTGATGCGAAGATTTTCGTGCGCACGAGCCCTCATACGCCGGCGATTGACCCGCTTGTTCGGGAATTGGTTGGTCAACTCGATCCGAACGTAATGCCCACGACCGAGTCTTTCGAGCAGGTGCTGGAGACGATTCTGGCGCCGCCAAGAACCGTCGCCCTATTGATCGCCATCCTCGGTTTGCTTGCAATGATCCTGGCGGTGGTGGGCGTGTCGGGAGTCATAGCGTATGCCGCGAGCCAGCGTACGCACGAAATTGGCGTTCGCATGGCCCTGGGCGCGCATCCGCAGGACATCATAGCCATGTTCTTGCGGCAAGGCGCGAAGGTTGCCGCAATCGGACTCGCCATCGGCCTTGTACTCGGTGCCGCAACCTCCCAGTTGCTTTACGCCGCATCAATCTTATTTGGAGTTAGCTCGCTCGATCCTCCAACGTATTTGACGACGGCGATTGTCCTTGCGGGCGTAACGATGATCGCCTGTTACGTCCCGGCGCGCCATGCTACGCGCGTCGATCCCATGATTGCGCTGCGTCACGAATGACATGGCTCGCTTCCCCAACAGAGGAACAATATGAGAACGCTCTCTCGTGTGACGAGCTTCTTGCGAAATATTTTCAGCGACGGTGGGAACGATCGTGACCTCCACGACGAAGTACATGCATTTGTTGAACTGCTGGCGGAAGAAAAATTACGCGAGGGTATGACCCCGGAAGAAGCCCGCCGCGCCGCACGAATGGAACTAGGCGGCATCGAGCAGGTAAAAGTAGACGTCCGAAAAGCTCGCGCCGGCGCCTGGCTCGATTCCGTTTTACAAGACTTGCACTTCGGCATCCGCATGCTGCGCAAAAATCCCGGCTTCACCTGTATCGCCGTACTCACCCTGGCTCTGGGCATCGGCGCCAACACCGCCATCTTTTCCGTCGTCGACGCGGTTCTCCTAAGACCGCTTCCCTATTACCAACCGGATCGCCTTGTCACCATATCCGAGAGTAGTTCCCCGAACGACCTGGCTACTCGTCAAGCCGTTGCCCCCGGCAATTATCTAGACTGGCGTGATGAAAACCGCGTTTTCACTCAGGTCGTAGCTGTCGATAACATCGGTTTCAGCCTCACCGGCGCTGGACGACCTGAACGGCTTGTGGCTGCTGCCATTTCCGCAAATGCTCTCGGGATGCTGGGCTTGCGTCCGGAGCTTGGTCGTGAAATCGACGCGAGCGATGACCGCCCAAACGCCAACCCTGTAGTATTGCTCAGTGATTCTCTCTGGAGGCGCCGCTTCAACGCCAGTGATGACATCCTTGGCAAAACGATTCACTTGGGTACAATCCCATACACCGTTATCGGAATCCTTCCAGCCGGTTTGAAATTCCCGCAGGAGGACGTCGACCTCTGGGTTCCGCTGGAACGCCATATTGTGCCTAAAGAAATGCATTGGCGTAATTCGCATTATCTCGATGTGTACGCACGTTTGAAGCCCGACGCCACGCTTTTGCAGGCGCGTGATCAGATGAACTTCATTGCCGTCTGGCTCAAAAAAACCTATGCTGATTCGAATAGCGGTGCCGCCACGATTGTCCTGCCGTTGCAGCGTGACCTCGCCGACGGCATCCGTCCGGCGTTGCTCGCATTGCTCGCGGCTGTAGGGCTTGTTTTGCTACTAGCTTGCTCCAACATCGCCAATCTTCTGGTGGTTCGTGCGATGCGGCGCGAGAAGGAGCTGTCGGTCCGTGTCGCACTGGGAGCCGGCAACTTGCGTCTAGCTCGTCAACTTGTCACTGAGAGCCTCTTGCTGAGTTTCGTCGGCGGCCTGGTCGGCCTCTTTGTCGCTGGCTGGGTCCGCCAGGCTCTGCTCGCACTGCGTCCCGAAAGCCTGCCCCTCTACAACCCTGTCCGCACGGACTTCCGTGTCCTGCTATTCACTCTTATAGTTTCTGCCTTGACTGGAATTCTGTTCGGGCTGGTGCCGGCATTCCGTGCGCTTCACGCAGACGTCAACCTCGCTTTAAAGAACACTTCCCGGGGCGTCACTTCCGGGTTCAGCGCGCATCGTTTGCGCGACGTGCTGGTCGTAGGCGAAATCGCAATCTCGTTCATCCTTCTCATCGGTGCCGGACTTCTAATCCGCAGCTTCTTGCATCTCCGCAGCGCCGACCTCGGTTTTCGCACCGACCACATCTTGACTGCACGTGTGTCTATTCCCGAAGATAAATACCCTCAAGATACCCAGGTCGTCACCTTCTACAGCCGCTTGCTCGATCAGGTGCGCTCCTTACCAGGAGTAGAGGCTGCGGGCATGGTGAGCTTCCTTCCGCTGGACGGCCACGACTTCAACAACAGTTTCGACATCCTCGGCCGCGCTCCTTTCCCGCCTGCGGATCGCGAATATCCGCTGGTACGCTTCGTCGATTCCCGATATTTCTCCGTCCTTGGAATTCCGCTGCTTCGCGGTCGCGCATTTGACGACCGCGACCGCGCGTCCGCGCCTCGCGCCCTTATCATCAGCGACTCCATGGCTCGGCGTTACTGGCCCCACGGGAATCCGCTCGGAGAGCACTTGAAGGTCTATCTCGGACTAGATCAAAGCCCTTGGGAAATCGTCGGCATCGTGCGCGATGTGCGCACCGATATCGCCGCCGACCCAGAACCCATGATCTATTTTCCGTATTCCCAAATGCCTTACCGCTTTATGGTGCTCACTGTGCGTACGCGGGCGGACGCCAAGGCAATGGCCGAAACAATTCGTGTCGCTACAAATTCGATTGATCCCGATCAGCCTCTCTCCCAGGTACGCACCCTGGACCAACTAACGGCGGCATCACTGGTGCCCTGGCGTTTCTCCACAACGCTCTTCGGCGCATTTGCCGCACTTGCCCTCTTGCTCGCCAGCGCGGGCGTTTACGGCGTCATTTCATACACCACGGACCAGCGCACCATGGAAATCGGCATCCGCATGGCTCTCGGAGCCCAGCCACGCGACGTGTTGTGGCCAATCGTGTATCGCGGGCTGGGCCTTTGTCTGGCGGGCATTGTCACAGGGTTACTGGTGGCCAGTTATCTCTCGCGATTCCTTATCACCCAGCTTTACGAAATTGCGCCTACAGACGCGCCCACGTTCGCCGGAATTACCGTTCTTCTTGTCACCGTCGGGTTCGCGGCGACTTACATTCCAGCGCGGCGGGCCACCCGCGTCGACCCAATGATCGCACTGCGTTATGACTGAACTGAAACGGAAGCTCTCATATTAGGAAAGGGACGAATATGCCGATCCTCTTGCGGGTAACCAGCTTATTCCGAAATGTTTTCGGCAAGCAATGCCACGACCAGGATCTCGACACCGAGTTGCGCTCATACATTGAACTGCTGGCGACAGAAAAAATGCGAGAAGGCCTGCCCCTGGAAGAAGCACGTCGCGTCGCCCGCATCGAACTCGGCGGCATCGAACAAGTAAAAGAAGACGTTCGCGAAGCCCGCGCCGGCGCCTGGCTCGATTCCCTGCTGCAAGATCTGCGCTACGGCGTGCGCATGCTCCGCAAAAATCCCGGCTTCACCGCCGTCGCCGTCCTCACGCTCGCCCTCGGCATCGGCGCCAACACCGCAATTTTCTCCGTCGTCCATGCCGTCCTGCTTCGCCCGCTGCCTTACGCCAGCCCTCAGCAACTCGTGGTTATCAGGGAAACGTCTCAGAGGGTCGGCATTCATTCCCCTTCTTACCCAGATTTTCTCGATTGGCGCAAACAGAGCCGCACGATTGCGCACATGGCCGCAATCAATAACAGGGCCTTCAACTTGTCCGGCGTCGCTCAGCCCGAAAATATCATCGGCTACGCAGTATCTCCGAATTGTCTTTCGATGCTCGGCGTGCGTCCTGTTCTTGGTCGCGATTTTCTGCCAGCCGAAGAAGCTCCTGGCGCCGCTCCTGTGGTCATGCTCAGTTACGCGCTGTGGCAATCCCATTTGGGCGCCGATCCCAACGCCGTCGGCAAATCCATCACGCTCGACGGACGCAGTTTCGAAATAATCGGTGTTCTTCCGCCCAACTTCCGCCTCGACGATAAGACCGACGCGCTCGCCCCCATCGGCGTCTGGGTCGCCGATATGATGGACCGCGGCGATCGCGGAGACATGGAAGTGCTCGCACGCCTCACGCCCGGTTCAACTTTTCAGCAGGCTCGCGCGGAATTGGACACCATTGCGGTCAACCTGCAAAAAGCATATCCGGTCCAGAACGCCGATATAGGAATCGACGTCGTAACGCTTCGCGACCAGTTGGTAGGCGACACTCGTCCAGCCATTCTCGTTCTTTTCGGCGCCGTCGTGTTCGTGCTTTTGATCGCCTGCGTCAACGTCGCGAATCTGTTTCTGGTGCGCGGGGCGGCCAGGTCCAGAGAAATCGCTGTTCGCCAAGCCTGCGGGGCCAGCCGCAGCCGTGTGGTCCGTCAGATGCTAACCGAAAGCTTTTTGCTCGCTGCCATCGGAGGCGCGTTGGGGATCCTGATCGGAGCGCTAGGTGTTTTAGGTCTGAAACATTTGATCTCGGCCGACGCTCTTCAAGGCGTAACCATCGGAATCGATCGCCATGTAATGCTGTTCAGTGCTGCAATGGTCGTGTTCGTCGCGACTGCTTTCGGGCTGGTTCCGGCCTGGCAAGCTTCGCAGCCGCGCGGGCAGGAAACCTTGAAAGAAGGCGGAAGAAGCGCCACATCCAGCGTTGCGCAACATCGCTTGCGCGGCGTTCTGGCCATGGCCGAAACCGCACTCGCTCTGATTCTTCTGGTCGGTGCAGGCCTGATGATGAAAAGCATGTATCGCCTGCTCCAGGTAAATCCCGGCTTCCAGTCCGATCGCGTGCTGACCATGGAGTTGGATTTGCGCACGGCGCAGTATTCCAAATCATCGGCCAAGGTAAATTTTTGGCAGCAATTGCTGGAAAAAGTCCGCGCCATCCCCGGAGTGGAAAACGCCTCGCTTGGCACCGTCGTTCCACTCACAGGCAATCATAACCGCAGCGACATCACAATCGAAGGAATACCAGTCCCCGACCCGGGAAAGTTTCCGCATCCCGACTATCACGTGGTCAGCGCGGATTACGCCAATGTCCTTAGCATCCCATTGAGGCGAGGCCGAAATTTCAGCGATGCCGACACGGAGACCGCTCCGCCGGTTGCTTTGGTCAACGCCACCATGGCGCGCCGCTACTGGCCCGACGAAGACCCGACGGGTAAGAGATTCCACTGGGGGCACCCCGGAGCGAAAGATCCCTGGATTACGATCGTCGGCGTTGTCGGTGACACGAAACTCTACGGCCTCGCCAACCCCGCGCGACTCGAAATCTATCTGCCATTTCGACAGGAAGCTCAGACGAACATGTATTTGGTCCTGCGCTCGGCCGTCGACCCCGCAAGCCTCACTTCAGCCGTCCGTGCCGCCGTCCAAACCATCGATAAGGACCAGCCAGTATTCAACGTCACTACCATGCGGCAGTTGGTGGACGATTCTGTTTCAACGCCGCACCTCACGCTTGTCCTTCTCGGTCTGTTCAGCGCACTCGCGCTGGTCCTCGCCGCCATCGGTATCTACGGTGTCATCTCCTACAGCGTGCAGCAACGCACGCACGAGATCGGCATCCGCATGGCCCTCGGCGCGCAACGCAGCAACGTTCTTCGCCTCGTCGTTGCCGAGGGCGTCAAACTCGCCGCCATTGGAATCGCGATCGGCGTCACCGCGGCCCTCGGCCTGATGCGCCTGCTAACGAGTTTGCTTTTCGGCGTCAGGGCGAGCGATCCGGCCACCTTTGCAGCAGCCGCTGGAATTCTCCTGCTCGTCGCCGTCGCCGCCTGCTACCTTCCCGCCCGCCGCGCGATCGCCGTTGACCCCATGGTCGCCCTGCGCTACGAATAATCCTCGTTCACCTTATGCCCTGCAGGAATCTGGTACTAAGCAGTTTGGCCGTACCGGTACGAAAAAATCATCAGTTACGCAACGATCCCGATTTACAGCGGCTACTAGCCGTGTAATACTTCCCGATAGTTTGGGAGGTCATCCATGGGCACTCACTCGCAGCGCTTTCGCGTTAGCCGCATTCTGTTGGCAGGAAGCTTACTTTGCGCGCTGGGGGTTCCAGCCTTCGCCGGTGACGGCACGGGCAAGCCCGCCGACGCCGGCGCGCCCAATGCCAATGCAGCCAACCCAACGCTGGCGAAGTCGCCTAAGCCCGATCGCGAGAAAAAAATCTATACAAATGAAGACGTCGAAGCCCTCGCGCGAAATTATGGGGCCTCCAATGTCGGCAATGCGACGCCAGCCATCTCGTCTGCGCCCGCTGCCGAGCAGCAGCTTCCGCGCCGCGTTCTTGTCACGCGATTCTCGCCGGCGCCACCGCCGTTGCCCCTGGAGAAACAACCCGTGTTCTACGCGCAGCAATATGCCTCGCTCACCGCGCGCCTCTCCGGTATCGACGCCCAGCTTGTGCGCCTGCGCAGTTTCCGGATGTCCGGCGCGGCGCCTGGCTCCATTCCGGGCGTCACATACGGCCTAAATATTTATGCGCCCTGCGAGCAGATCAGCACCGACGAGCTGATTCGCCGGCTGGAGCTTGAGCGCTCCGAGCTAGCCGCGCAAGTTTCCGACATCGAAGACCGCGCGCGAATGAACGACATTCCTGCCGCAGTGTTACGGGACGCTTCAGAAGTTGTGGTCGCGAGTATGTCTCCGCGTGCGCGCCTGCTCGCAACGCGCGAAGACCTAAACCGCCTGCAAGGTGATCTCGCGGAAGTGAGCGAAACGCAGCTCGCCATGCAACAGCAAGCCGCCGCGCAGAACATCACGCTAATTCCTGAGTCAAACTATGGCGGAGGTTTTACCGCAGACTACATGCAGCAGCTCGACATCGCGAAATCCAGCATCCAGCAACAGATCACCACCGTCGAGGACACCGCGCAGCGGGAAGGCATCAACACGCGGCCGTAGCCGCGCGCTCGGCAAAAATTCCTACTTGCTCCCCGCCTCTTATTCGGCGTTGTCGATTTGGGCGCGCTGCAGGCGGTCGCTGTAGTCAATGTAGATGGTCTTCCACTCGGAATAGAAATCCAGCGCTGCTTCACCCGACTCACGATGGCCGTTGCCGGTGTTCTTGATTCCGCCGAAGGGCAGATGCGTTTCGGCGCCAATGGTGGGCGCGTTGACATACACAATTCCAGTTTGCAGGTCGCGTTGTGCGCGGAACGCGTTGTTCACGTTGCGCGTGTAGATCGCCGCGGACAGTCCATATTGCACGCCATTCGCAATCGCAAGCGCGTCGTCAAACGTCTCAAACGGAATCACGCTCACCACCGGCCCGAAAATTTCTTCCTGGCAGATACGCATCTTGGGGTCGCAATCGGTAAACACAGTCGGCTGGTGAAACCATCCGCGCACGAGGTCTCCATCCTCAATGCGCTTCCCGCCCGCCGCCAGCTTGGCTCCTTCATTCTTCCCAATTTCGACGTAGCTCATCACCGTCTTCAATTGCTGCTCGTTGACGCACGGCCCCATATCGGTGGCGGGATTCAGTCCGTCTCCAACCCGCAGCGACTTCGCGCGCTCGGTGAATTTCGCCACAAACTCGCCGTAAACTTTCTTGTGCACCGCCACACGGCTCGCCGCCGTACAACGCTGCCCGGTCGTTCCAAACCCGCCCCATATCGCGCCGTCCACCGCCAGGTCCAGATTCGCGTCGTCCATCACGATGATGATGTTTTTCCCGCCCATTTCCAGATGACATTTCTTAAAGGTGGGCGCGCAGGCCTCGCTGATAATCCGCCCCACTTCCGTGGACCCGGTAAAGCTGATCAGTTGCGTACCCGCGCTTGCCAGAATCGCCTTGCCCACCACCGTGCCTTTCCCCGCCACAATGTTCAACACGCCCGGCGGCAGCCCCGCTTCCGCCATCACGTGCACCAGGTTGTAGGTCGATAGCGGAGTGTCTTCGGCCGGCTTGATCACCACCGTGTTCCCGCATATCAGCGCGGGCATGATTTTCCACGATGGAATGGCCATCGGAAAATTCCAGGGCGTGATAAACCCGTTCACGCCCACCGGCGTGCGCACCGACATCGCAAATTTGTTGGGCAGCTCCGAAGGAGTGGTTTGTCCAAACTGCCGCCGCCCTTCTCCTGCCATCAAATACGTCATGTCGATGGCTTCCTGCACGTCGCCGCGCGTTTCTTCCAACACTTTGCCCATTTCGCGCGTCATGTCTTTCGCGAAATCTTCCTTGCGCTCGGTCAGAATTTCCGCCGCACGATAAAGAATCTCCCCGCGCTTGGGCGCCGGCGTCAGCCGCCATTTTTCAAACGCGCCACTGGCCGCGTCAATCGCCGCTGCCACATCTTCTTCCGTGGACGCGGGAAACATCCCCACCAGCTCGTTCGTGTTCGCCGGGTTGCGATTTTCGATCGCTTTCCCTCCGCGCGTCTCCACCCACTCCCCATCGATGTAATTTTTAAAGGTTCTTGGCGCTACCGCAGTAGCCATGCGAGTTCCTCCGTGGACGTTTCGATCCTCTGTCTTAGTTCCCGCGCTCGTCTGAATAGGTCGGTATAACGATTGGATTCAGCCGCTAATTCGAGGATTCAGAGTAACAATCTCGGCGCAACCCCGTCAATGCGCGCGACGACAGATGTCTCACATAAAAAGACGATAATCATAGGAAATAGATGCGAACCTCTCATGGGGAGAACCGATCCTTGCGATCTGGCGCGAAGATTCGATAGTTGCTGGCACTTTTGCAAACGGTGTAAGTTTTGTGGATGACAACCCTATTCGGCAAGCGGAAACGCGATTCCCAGAAGAGCTGTCCATCCAGCGCACAAGGCAGGCGAACTAAGAAGCGATGGCCGAGGCTTGCTCGAAGGCGATTTGCCAGGTGCCGTTTCGGCGCAGGCAGAGGCGGGCGCAGCGGTTATCGTCGGTGAAGGTTTTGCCGTTAAAGGTGCCGGCGCCTTGTAAGCGGTCGAGAATGACGGCGGCGTCATTGCTGAACACTTTGATCTGAATCTCGGTCCAAGTGGCGTGATGGATCTTGTAGCTGGGCGAGAGGATTACTCCCAGAATGGCGCTGCGCTCGAGAATTTGGCCGTTGGGCGCGACGTAAACATATTCGGGGGCCATGAGGCGGTCCACGGTGGCGCTGTCGTTTTCAAGCCACGCCGAGTTCCAGGCTTTGCCGAGTTGGAGGATTTGTTGATGCAGCATGGCAATGTCCATGAGGCTCCTTTTCCGTGGCCTCTTTCCCAAGCGCCCTTGCCGGGAGCCTTGAGCGGCCCGTGCAAAACCGCCAGCATGACTATATGAATGAGGTTGAGAGGACTCAAGAGAGAAAAAGCGAAGGACAACCTGCCTCGAAAAACGCACACGCTGACGGTTACCGCGGTGCTCCACTCGCGGCCAATCCGCTGGACCGAGGACGCTACCTGCACGTACGGCGAGAGGTTCGCGATCGAAGCGCCCATGTGAGCAGTGAGGGATGCGTGGTGGCCAAAAAAAAGGGAAGAGCGGCGGCCCTTCCCCTTTGAAGATCAAAAATTTGCGGCCGGATCTACGGTCTAGCGAAACACGATCAACGGCTTGGTGGCTTCCAGCTTCTTGGCCTTCTTCAACGTTTTCTTTGCCATGGTGTGCTCCCTCCAGTTTTTGGTCGGCCCCAATGCCTGGCCGCGCAGGACACTGTGCACTTTGCGTGCCAAGCCTGCCGGCGAACAGAAGATTTGCTATGTCCTTGTGGATCTGATGGATGCACGGGGGCATTGCTTGCACGCAAGCGCCGAGGTCGAGCCGCTTCGCGCTGACTAAATCAACGGAGCGATGAATTATTCAACGCGTCGTAGGGAGCGAAGCGGGATCGATGCGGCACCCCACTGCTGAGTTAGCAAGCCAGGCGGCGGACCCAGATGCGCTCGGTCGCGGGCTTGCCCAAATGGACGCGGCCGGGGCGACGGCCGACCGTGACAGCCATGGTCTCGTCATACTCGCGCTTATGAACGCGCAGATGAGTGCTCGGGCGGACCTGAAGGCCTTCCATGAACTCGAGAAACTTTGGGTCCTTCTCGAATACCCGCAAAACTTCGTAGGAACAGCCGATTTCAGCGTCCGACAACCTCACCGCTCCAAATTTCCGGCGCAGCTTCGACATTCCACCGAACAGCGGGACGCCGTGCGGGCAACGGACGTCGCGGCCAAAGCGCTTCAGCAGAAGCTCGGCGACTTCCGGCGAGATGCCGTGTTCCAGACGCTCGGCTTCTTCGTGGGCGCGCGACCAATTGATGCCGATGACTTCGGTGAGAAGTTTTTCCGCGAGCCGGTGACGCAGGACGAGGTGCTGCGCGATTCCCTTCCCTTTTTCGGAGAGCGCGATGCGGCCATCGCGCATCACGCGCAAATATCCGGTGCGCGTCATGCGTTTCAGCGCGGCGGTGACAGCCGGAGGCGTTACGTCCAGATCTTCCGCCAGACGCGCGCTAATGGGCACCTGCTCTTCCTGCACGATTTCCCAGATCGCTTTCAGATAGTCTTCCTGGGAGACGCTGGTTTTTTCGCGGCGCAAAATACCTCGCAATCGGCAATGCGGATTCAAGCAGCGTGCTAAGACTTATTGCGCTCCGCGCGCAAGCGGGCGGCCAATTCCTTCACCTTGCGCTCAATATCATCGCAAATGCGGCGGTGTACTTCTATAGCTTCGCCAAAAGGGTCGCCGATTTGCCAATCTTCAAATGGGAGGCCGGCAAAAAGAGAGGCTCCGGGCATGCCGGACATATTCACGATCAGGTCGGGCTTCGCGAGCGAGTGGTCGCGCGTACTCTTTGAGAATTGCCCGTCGAAAGAGATGCCGCGTTCGCGCAGGACGCGCTGCGTGGTGTTGTCGATGAAACCGAGCGGGTGAACGCCGGCGCTTTCGGATGCCATGATGTCGGAGGCGTCGCGGCGCGCAATCGCCTCAGCCATCTGGCTGCGCACACAATTGCCCATGCATACGAAAAGAACTTTTAGCGGATCAGGCATGTGCTAAGGGGCGTCGTCTGCCATGCTCAGGAAATATTCGTGGATGGAAGGGTCGCCGCTCAGTTCGGGATGAAACGTCGAAGCTAGAATTTTTCCTTGGCGCACGAGGACGGGATGTCCGGCATCCTCAGCCAGTACCTGCACGCCTTGGCCGACAGATTCGATGATCGGGGCGCGAATGAAAACCATTTCCATCGGCTCGGAACGCAGCTTTGTTTGGCCCAGGTGTACGTCGCTGGCGAGCTGCCGTCCGTAGCCATTGCGCAGGACGGAGACATCCAGCAGCGCAAGAGATTCTTGCGCGGGGCCGTGAACTTCGCGCGCAAGCAAAATCGTTCCGGCGCAGGTGCCGAAAAACGCGCCGCCGTTTGCGGCGAATTGCTTCAGCGAGTCGAAGAGGCCTTCCTCGGTCATGACCTTCAGGTGTGTGGTGCTTTCGCCGCCGGGAAGGATTACGCCAGAGACGCCTTCCAAATCTTCGGGACGCCGAACGTAGGTATGCGAAGCGCCGATGCGGTCGAGCATCTTGGCGTGTGCTTCGTAATCGCCTTGGATTGCGAGGATGCCTATGGTCATTTCTGTTTCATCGAACGCGACCGAACCCTTTCCAGGCATACTTACCAGCCACGGGTTTGCATCAAATCTTTTTCTTCGAGCTGGCGAATGTCGAGGCCCTTCATGGCGTCGCCAAGCTCTTCGGAAGCTTCCAGCACGACTTTGGGGTCCCTGTAATGCGTGGTCGCCTTCACGATTGCGCGAGCGCGTTGCGCCGGGTCGCTGGATTTGAATATCCCGGAGCCGACAAAGACCGCTTCGGCGCCGAGCTGCATCACAAGCGAAGCATCCGCCGGCGTGGCAATACCACCCGCCGAAAAGTTCGGCACCGGGAGCTTTCCGTTTTTCGCGACCCACTGGACCAGCTCGAATGGCGCGCCGAGTTCCTTCGATTCGTGCACTAATTCCTCTTCGCCGAGCAACGTGAGGCGCTTCATTTGGCCCACGATCGTACGGATGTGGCGTACTGCTTCCACAATGTTGCCCGAGCCAGCTTCGCCCTTGGTGCGAATCATGGCCGCGCCCTCGGTGATGCGGCGCAGGGCTTCGCCAAGATTTCGGGCTCCGCAAACAAACGGGACTTTGAAGCCGTGCTTCCAAACGTGGTGCTCGTCATCGGCCGGAGTGAGCACTTCGCTTTCGTCGATGTAATCGACTTCGAGCGCTTCCAACACTTGCGCTTCGGCGAAATGGCCGATGCGCACTTTGGCCATCACCGGAATCGAAACTGTGTTCATGATTTCGCGGATGATTCGCGGAGCGGCCATGCGCGCCACGCCTCCATCTTTGCGAATGTCGGAAGGCACGCGTTCCAGCGCCATCACCGCGCAGGCTCCGGCTTGCTCGGCAATGCGAGCTTGCTCGGCGTTTGTGACGTCCATGATCACGCCGCCTTTCAACATTTCGGCCAAGCCGACTTTCACCCGCCACAGATTGTTGTTCATCAGATCCATAGTGTTTCTCCTATTCTAATTTCACAATGAAGATGGTTTGTTGCCAGCGGCGATGTCTGCCGTGTTTTTCTCGCGCGGTTCCCGAGGTTCAATGATGACGAAACGTCCGCGCCCGCGCGCCAGAACTTCTCCTGACTGGTTGCGAATCTCGCCGACGTGATGCAAATTTCGTCCGGACTTTTCAACTTCATAACCTTCGACGACCAGGTTCTCGTTAACCGACACCGGCTTCAAGTATTCCACCACGAGCTCCGCAGTTACCGCGCGCACGCCGCGGAAGCGATTCACCTTGCCCATCACTTCATCCAGGACGGTGGCGATAATCCCGCCATGAATGAAGCCCGGGCCGCCCTGATATTCCGCGCCCAGCCGAAACTCGCCTCGAATGCGCTTGGCGTCCTCATCCTGCACGAACGTGAGTTTCATTCCACGAGCGTTCGCGCCGCCGCAACCAAAACAGATGTTCGCCGGATTGGGTTCGAGCAGCATGTCGCTAAATCAGAGCCACGCGCGAGGTCAACTCGCTGCGCGCCCCGCGTTGCCGCTTGCGTATTTCTACCTTCAAGAGTTCACCCAGCATTTGCACGCCTTTCGCAATCCGTTTTTCATCCAGCCCGGCAAAGCCGAGTCTCAGAGTATTCGGCTGGGGATTCTGCAAATAGAAATATCGTCCGGGGATAAAAACCACGCCGCGCTCCCGCAGGTGAATCAGAAGTTCACCCGCGTCAAAACCCGGCGGCAAAGTCACCCAAACCGACATGCCACCTTCCGGCCGCGTCCAAGTAGTCTCTGGCGGCATATGTTTTTGAAGCGCGGCCTCCATCGCTTCCAGCCGGCCGCGATAAATCCTCTTCATTTTTGACAAATGGCGCGCCAGATATCCACGTCGAACAAATTCCGCCAGCGTGGCCTGAGCCAGTTGGTCGGTATGTAGATCGGTTGACTGCTTCACGAGCCTTAAGCGCTCGATGGCGTCTTGCGGCCCGATGCACCAGCCTACGCGCAATCCTGGGAACGCAATCTTGGAAAAACTGTCGATTTGAATCACATTCCCCGAGCGGTCGAGCGCTTTTAGAGACGGCAGCGCAGTGCCGCGCAGCCGCAGTCGGGCATAAATCGAGTCCTCGATAATCGGAACTTGATAGTGGGAAGCAATCTCGAGCAACCGCCGCCGTTCCGCCAGAGGCAGCATGGTGCCGGTTGGATTATGAAAATCGGGCGTAACGAAAATGAATTTCACGCGGTTCTGCAAGAGCACCGATTCGAGAGCGTCCAGATCCAATCCTGCGTGGCCGGTGCGCCGCGCATCGGTTTCCACTCCAACCGCCAGCATGCGCACTCGCGCGCCGGCGAATATTGCGACCGCGCCGGGGTATGCAGGATTTTCCAGCGCTACCGAATCACCGGGACGCAGAAACGCTTTGCACACCAGGTCAATGGCTTGTTGGCAACCGTCGGTGATCAGGAGCTGTTCGCCGCGAACTTGCAGGCCGTCGGCGCGAAGGAATTCAATTAACACGCGCTTGAGCGGCTCGTATCCATCGGACGAGCCAAGCTGCAGGACACGGCGGCCGTCATTTTTCAGCACCGCGTTGCAGCAGCGCCGAAATTCTTCTACCGGGAAGAATTCCTCAGAGGGACGCGCGGTGATAAATGCAATCGAATCGGGCGGAACTTCCGGCATCAGGCGCGTGAGATTTTCGTCGCCGCGCTCGTCGGCAAAAATCGATTCCCATCGCATGCCTCCGCCATTGCCGTTGGCGCGTGGAGGCGGAGTGAATTGCTTGGCCGCAACGCCGCAAATGTAGGTACCGCGTCCGACGTGCCCTTGAATCATTCCTTCGGCTTCAAGTTCGGCATACGCATTCGCCACCGTGGTGCGATGTACGCCGAGCTGCGTGGCCAGCTCGCGGCTCGCGGGGATTCTGTCACCCGATCGGAGCTCGCCGGAATGGACCAGGGCACGAAGCTGATCGCGCAGCTGAACGTAAAGCGGTATGTGGCTTTCGGGCTGTAAGTGGAGTGGGAGCATTGGCTCGTTCCTGTAGGCCAATATAGACAAGTAATGATAGCTGTAAAGAGCCAATTTGTCTCAGATTAGAATCGCCGCAGCGGCTCCGTGTCCGATGATCCGGGCGAGCTCCCTAGGTCGGAGCGCTGAATCCCGCGACTTTAGCGGCGGCGCGTTGTGACTGATCCGATTACCATGGAGGCTCCTTGAAAAAGCTGACCTGAATTGTGCTCTGATTGTCTGGCGGCCGTTGGCTGGCGCTGGTCTTCGAGCGATTGTGCTTGAACGGAGGCGAAGCAGCGCAGTATAAACAAGCTATGCATGTGGTGGGTGAACTCGACCGCGAAGGTTTGCCGCGCCCGATTTCGGCCAAAGAGCTTCAGGCCATGCTCGGCAACAACCCCACGTTCTGTTCATGGGATGCCTCGAACTCGACCGTCAGCGGCTTAAGGGCTGGTTGGCCGTTCTTGTTTTCCTACGCTCTCCTGGGCACTCATGAAAGAAGCCCGCGCAGTAGACACTCCACTAGCTGACACGGTGCTACTAGCCGTCAGGTAGAGCGCAGCAGGAAACGCTGGATCTTGCCGGTCGCGGTTTTTGGCAATTCGGTAACGAAGCGGAATTCGTGCGGGCATTTGAAGCCGACCAGGCGCGTGTGCAGCCAGCCGTTGATTTCGCTGTCGAGCCCGCCTGCGGGAGCAGGCAAACCCGGGCGTAAAACGATGTACGCAACGGGGCGCGCCAATCCCATAGCGTCAACGCGCCCCACCACCGCGCATTCGGCCACGGCAGGATGCGAGAGCAGAGCGTTCTCCACTTCTCCGGGCGAGACCCACATGCCGGAGACCTTCATCATGTCGTCCGCGCGACCTGCGTAATGATAAAAGCCTTCGGAGTCACGCGAGAATTTATCGCCGGTAAATACCCAGCCATCGTTTTTCACCCGCGAGGTAAGCTCGGGCATCTGCCAATATTGTGCGAAAGCACTCTCGCCTTTCACCCATAGATTGCCAATCTCGCCGCCAGCGACCGGCTCGCTCGCTTCGTTGACGATGCGCGCTTCGTATCCGGGGACTTCCCTGCCGCAAGTACCGGGACGCGCTTCTCCGGGGCGTGTGGATAGAAACACGTGCAGCATTTCCGTCGAGCCAATGCCGTCGAGAATTTCGATTCCGAATCTCTGGCGAAATCGCTCGAAAACTTCGGCGGGCAACGATTCGCCTGCAGAAACCGCGATGCGCACGGAAGACAAATCCAGCTTCAATCCCTGCTCTGCTTCTCGCAAAAGGGCGGCGTAAAAAGTGGGCACCGCGTAGAAAACCGTCGGCCGATATTCGGCCACAACCTTTGCTACACGGTCGGGACGTGGGCGCTCGGGGTACAGCACTGTGCTGGCGCCGAAAAATAGCGGAAAGTACATTCCGTTGCCCAGACCATAGGCGAAATAAAGCTTGGACACCGAAAACATGCGGTCGTCCGGACGCAGTCCGAGGACGCCCTTCGCATAATTGTGAGAGGTGATCAGCATGTCGCGATGCCGGTGCACGGCGGCTTTCGGCGGCCCTCCGCTGCCGGAGGTATACAGAAAAAAAGCCGGATGGTCCGGAGAAGCCCGATGCGTTGGCGCAGCCTCGCGGATGATCGGTAGCCAATCTCCCCAGTAGACGGCCTGGCATCCCATCGTCTTCAGCCGCGAAACCTTACGCCCGGCTACTACAAGCAACTCAAGCGAACTCGCCACGTTGTCGGCGACGAATTCGTAAACGATGGAGTGGTGCACCACCGCAAAGCGTGCTCCGGAATTCGTCATGTAGAGCCGATAGTCCGCGGCCCGCGCCATCGAATTCACCGGCACGGCAATCGCGCCGATTTTTGCGGCTCCAAAGAAAGTCGCAATAAATTCGATCGAGTCCGGCAGCACGATCAGGACGCGGTCTCCAGGTTTGCAACCGGAATCGGCGAGCGCCCGCGCCACGCGGTTTACTTCGGCTTCGAGTTCCGCGTAAGTCGCCGCGCGTCCGATGCCGAGAATGGCGGGTTCGTCCGGATGTTCGCGTGCGGGGCGCGAGATGAATTCGTCCGCTATATTGAAGACGCCGGACGGAGAGGCAGAAGTTCTCGCCATGGCGGCGATTCTACATCACAAGCAATTTTCATTCCTGCATTTGAATGGATGGTCCGTCGTGGGCGGGGCTTGCTCAGAAAACTCGCAGAACCAGGCTTCCGTCTTATTGTGTGGCGGATTTTTCGCCCAGCCGCCGCATGCGCTCTTGCAACTTCTTGCGCAGCGTGGATGGAGCGTTGGGATTAAACGCGACGAGATACCAAAGCGGCTGCGTACGATCGCGGCTCAGACGTGTGAGCGTCGCTGCGTCGCTATTTGGGTGGCGCGCGATGTTTTCGCGGATCGCCGAATATGGATGATGCGAGAGATGTCCCAGCGTCTTGGCAGAAACTCTTGGATGCTCGCTGATGAGCCGCAGCAGATAATAATCTTCCTTGGGAGCCTGCCGCGACAAGCTGTCCAGCGTGTCTGGCTTCACTTCCGCGCTCAGTACCAGGCCAATTTTCTCGTCCCAGCCAGCATTGATGCGATTCAGCTCTTGCGTGCGCGCGTGGATTAATTGTTCGATGACGCGGCGTTCCTGCTCCAGCCGGGGCGCGGGCAGAGCGCTGCGTTCGACCGAATCGAGAACGCGCAAGAGATGTTGGCGCTCGCCAAAAACAATCTGCGAAGTCCGCACCGTTTTTCCCTTTGTCGAATTTCGTACCAAGTCTGAACGTCTCATCGTTCGATCACCCCGCAGAATTCGTGGGCCGCTTGCGCTTGCCGGGACCTAGCCTGTAAACAAGTGAAATCCACCGCTCCTGCGCCAATTCCTCAGAACTCGCACTGGCGCTTCGGCCTGAATGGCCAACGCGCCAAATTATCCGGCGTTCGCGCAAAAGAGTAAAGGAAACTAGGGCGGACTGTTCCGTAGCGCGCAATAGTTGGTTCTAGAACCATCTGAACACCGCTGCTCTTCCCGCTGTATGTTCCGCGCACCGGCAATCGTGGAACCGCCCAGCGAATGCTTCCGGCGTTCGTCATCTTCAAAGCGTTGTGCGCCTCAGAAACGCGCAGGACGGAAAAAGTACAGGTACTTTTACGGCTGGCTAAGTGCTGGTATTACACAACTATTACAAATCCTCAGCAGGACTACTGATAGTCTAAGCTCAATTGTACGGTATCGAGCGAAGCGAAGGTATATCGAGAATCAGGTAAGCGAAGAAAGGGCCGAAGAACATGGGTGTCGAACTCACCGATCTGGAAAGAAAGCCGGCGGAGCGTGACGAAATCAACTGGGTCACTGCTTCGTTTATGATGTTGTTTCATGTGGGCGCTATTGCGGCGCTGTTTTTCTTCACCTGGAAAGCTTTCTTTGTGGCAGTGGTTCTCTGGTGGATGGCGACTAGCCTGGGAATCGGCATGTGCTACCACCGACTGCTCACGCACCGCGGCTACAAAATTCCGAAGTGGCTGGAATATACGCTCACCGTTTTCGCCACGCTCGCTCTGGAAGGCGGACCGATTTTCTGGGTCGCTACGCACCGAATTCACCACAAATATTCCGACCACGAAGGCGACCCGCACTCCCCAATCGACGGCAAATGGTGGGCGCATATGGGCTGGATCCTTATGGGCAAGTCGATGCACCACGACACATCCACGCTCTCCCGTTACGTTCCCGACCTGGCCAAAGACAAGTTTCACGTCTGGATCACGAAATATCATTACGTTCCGATGATCGTACTCGGCGTCGCTCTGCTGGCAGTCGGTGGCTGGAAGTTCGTGCTGTGGGGCATTTTCTTCCGCACCGTGATGGGATTGCATTTCACCTGGCTGGTCAATTCCGCCACACATTCTTGGGGAACTCGTCGCTTTGAGACTCGCGATCTGTCCACCAATAGCTGGTGGGTTGCCATACTAAGCTGGGGTGAAGGCTGGCACAACAATCACCACGCTCATCCGGTTTCGGCTCGTCACGGTTTGAAATGGTACGAGATCGACACGAACTGGTACGGCATCTGGCTGCTCAAGAAACTCGGCTTGGCGAAGCAGGTTCACGTTACGAAGCTCGAATCCCTGAAGCGCAACGAACCAGCCGCGGAAGAAGCGGGGCAATTCGTCGCTGCGGAACCGCAGCCTGAGCTAATTTCCGCGCAGATGTAATCCTTCACAATTTGTGGATTGCTCAAGCCGTGGCGGATGAAACCACGGCTTATTTTTTGGCGTTCCGTTCCCTCCCAGTAACGACACAGCCGTCCCTCGCGCATCTGCCGCGCAGGAACGCGCTCCTCGCGGTACAATCCTGGGAGAGCAATTTATGCGAATCGCCAGCCGCCGAAAGACAATTGCATTTTTCCTGGTGCTGGGCATATCTCTGGTGGCCCTGGCGGTTGCGCTTGACGTTGGCTGGATCATCCTCAACTGGCGCCAAAGCGTCATGTTATTTCTTGGCGTGATCGTCTTCGCCACGATCATACTCGGCATGATCTTGAATACCACCTTCCTGGTCCGCGAAATCCGGTTGAACGAGCAGCACGGCAGTTTCATTAACGCGGTGACTCACGAGCTGAAGACGCCGATCACTTCCATTCGCCTGTACCTTGAAACCTTGCAACGCCGCGACGTGGAGGAAGAGCAAAGACAAAAGTTTTACCAGCTCATGCTGGATGACACCGACCGCCTGATGGGAACCGTCGAGCAGGTTCTGAAAGCGGGCCAGGTTGGCTACAAGCGCGGCGAACCATACCGTGCCCACATGGACCTGGGCAATCTCGCTGCGGAATGCATGGACCTTGCGCGCACGCGGCACCATTTGAGTCCTGGCGCTTTGCGCTTTTCTTCTGCCAACGGCCAGCCACCGGCCGCTGCGAACGCAAATGACCCGCAGCTGGCGAAGCCCCTCGCCGACTTTCCGGTGCTAGGCGATCCTGAAGAACTTCGCACCGCCATATCGAACGTGCTCGATAATGCAATCAAATACTCCGGCGGAAATATCGACGTCGCCGTCAGCCTTGAGGCCCCCGACGAAAAGCACGTGTTGCTCCGTGTACGCGATCGGGGCGTCGGTATTCCACCCGACCAGCTAAAACGCGTCTTCAAACGGTTTCATCGCGTGCGCCGCCGTAGCACCTCGAAGGTAAAAGGCACGGGCCTGGGCCTATTTATCGTCCGCTCGATTGCGCGCGCGCACGGCGGCAGAGTTTTCGCCGAAAGCGAAGGCGACAACAAAGGCACTACGGTTACTTTGGAACTCCCGCGGGGCGCCGCATGAGCCGTGTACTGGTTGTCGAGGACGAAACGCATCTGGCTGACGGCCTGAAATTCAATCTCGAGGCCGAAGGATATCTGGTGCAGGTGGTGGGCGACGGCGAATCTGCCATTGACCGGTTACTGAAAGCCAAAGAGAAATTCGACGCTGTGGTCCTCGACGTCATGCTCCCGGGAATTGATGGGTTCGGTGTAGCCAGCGCGCTGCGCAAAGCAAAAAATTATGTTCCGGTTCTGATGCTGACGGCGCGAGGACGCCCGGAAGATGTTCTCGAGGGTTTTGCCTCCGGAGCGGACGACTATCTGCCCAAGCCTTTCCAATTGCCCATATTTTTGGCGCGCCTTCAGGGACTTCTGCGGCGCACTGGTTGGATGAGTGGAGCCAAGGATGAGTGGAAGGGAAAATCCGTAGGCCAAAAAAATTCCGCTAGCCCTTCCGATCAAGAAAAAGAGCAGATGCTGTTCACCTTCGATGGAAAAACGCTCGATTTCGACACGCTGCAACTTCACACCAAGACCGGCACGATTCAACTCACGCTGATGGAAGCAAAACTACTGAGGCATTTGATACGCCAGAACGGACGCACTGTATCGCGCAAATCGATTCTGGAAGACGTTTGGGGCGTGCGCGAAGACACCGATACGCGCGCGATCGACAATTTCATCGTCCGCCTTCGACGCTATCTGGAAGACAACCCCGCGAACCCGCACCACCTCCTTACGGTTCGCGGCGTGGGATACCGATTCGTCGCATAGTTTCGGCTTTCATTCGACCAAGGATTCACCCGAGGCAAAAACTTCATGGCCGCTTTCGACGAGCATCGCGAAGAACTGGAACACTACGAAACGATGATGGGCCCGCATCGCGGCCGTCTGGCCGTCACGCTCGATCTGCTGACAAACGCGCTCGTCCTGGTCGGCCAACACGGAGTCTACTGCCACAGCAATCGCGACGCGACGATTCCTGTAATGGACATCCGCATCATCACCGCCGAGATCGGAAAAGCCAAAGAGCTAATCCAAAGCGTGATGGAAGGCCTTCGCACAAAGTAAAAGAGTTACCGTATATGGGATGTTATATCTGCGCCCGGGCTTCCATCGTGGCGATAGATTTTGCTCAAGGAATATCCGTCGTAGCGTACAATCGCCCTCTGCTTGGTCGGCAATGCTCGGGCCCGGCCGCAGCGTGGAAAGGCTACAGAGATGGATTTGCACAAGGGATGGAAGGTTGGGCCTCCTCATCCTGAATTTGATTTGTCCATGCCGAGCGAAATATCCGCCATCTCGCCGTTCGTAGATGAATTCATGGAGCGCATGAAGCATTACACTTGTTTTCATGGCGACGGAGATGACATCGAAGTAGCGCTGCGCGAAGCGATTGCCAACGCAGTGCTTCATGGCAATCACGAAGATCCTAATAAGCAGGTCCACTTGACCTTTCGTTGCAAGCCCAACGGCGACCTTTTCTTCATTATCCGGGACGAAGGCGCAGGATTTGATCCTGAGAAGGTTCCCGATCCGTTGGCGCCTGAAAATATCGACGCCGAGCATGGCCGCGGGATTTTGATGATGAGGGCCTATATGGACGAAGTCCATTATGACCGCGGTGGCACGGAAGTTCACATGCTGAAGAAATCTTTAGCCCCTCGGCCTTAGCACCTCCGGATGTGGATAGCGGGTCTCGCCATACCGGAAAATTAGCAGCAGCGAGACAATGACCAGCGCAACCAGCGTAAGGACGCTGGCTTCCGGACCGGTGCTTCCGCCCGTGAGCCAGTTCGGGCCGCGGAACTCCGAGTGCAGAAAATTGTGGCTGGCTTTCAGTCCGCTATCCGGCACGCCGTAGAAAAAGGTTTGTCCCCAATCCCATGCGGCGTGGAATCCGATGGGCCACCATAAGTTCCCCGTTCGCTGCAGCGCGAGACAGGCCAGGAGACCGAATTCGGCAACCTGAACCAGCCCGAAAAGCGATTCTCCGCTGTTACCGATGTGCACCAGCGCGAAAAGGATCGATGTGAGAAGCGCAGCGGGCCAGAATCCGGTTCCGGTAGTGAGAGTAAATTGCAGGTAACCACGATATGTAAATTCCTCGGAGAAACCGACGGCCAGAAAAGCGAGGGTCCATTCGACGGTCGAGAGCGCCAGAGCGGAGCCCTGCGTATCGACACTCGTGATTCTAAAACCGTGGAACAGAAACATCACAAATAGCACAGCGCTAATGGCCAGAAATCCCCAGAGCAATCCGACCCAGAAGGTTTTGGGGAAGGGCCTTTTCCAAGGCAATCCATACTGCGCGAGTTTCCGGTGCTCGATTCGCCCCATAATCAAACTCGCCGTTAAGATCACCGCGAGGATGGGAAGCGCGCTTAAAGCCACCAATCCGGGCGTAAGAATCGTTATTTCAACACGGCCGCCCGGGCCGTGCCCCCATTGGCGAGCGACGTAGTGCCCGGCCAGGTTAATAAGAAAGATGATGCTCGCGACGATGGCCAGAAAAATCAAAGCTCGCCAGCCGGCGCGCAGACCGTTTGGCCCAATCAGTACCGTGTTGCGCGTGGGCTCAGCCGGCATTGAAGAGGGTGCCGTATCTATAGACGGAGGTAGATCTGTTTCCTTCATTCGAGTGGCCTCTGCCAGGCCGCGGAAAGCCGCGCTCGTCACCGGCACTGCTAGTGAAGTATAGAAAGTCGCATGCCAAAGCGCAAAGTTTGCTCGCATGGTGAAAATGGATACTTCAGCGTAACCTTTCCCCCGCACGGCAGTTTATGTTAGTGCAGGGCAAAAATCGGAGAAGCGGTTGAAGGCTCTTCAACAAGATGCCGGCGAGCGGCGCCTGGTGGAAGCTGCGCAAAAAGACCCGAACCGTTTTGCGGAGCTCTACGAGGGTAATTTTGAGCGCGTGTACGCCTACGTCGCGCACCGCGTCGGAAACCGCGATGAAGCGCAGGACCTGACCGCCGAAGTGTTTCATCAGGCCTTGGCCAACCTCGGCAAGTTCCAGTGGCGCGGACTCCCCTTCGCGGCATGGCTGATTCGGATCGCGTCCAACGCCATTGCCGATCGCTGGAAGCGCACGGCGCGCGAGCGCGGGAATCCCGCGACGAAAGAACTCGCCGCGAGCGACATTGGCCCCGAAGAGATCGAGTATTGCGCCAAGCTCTTCCGGCTGGTGGCTACGCTTCCAGCTGATCAACGCCGGGTTATCGAAATGCGTTTCGCCCAGGAGAGAAGCATCCGCGAAATCGCGAAAGATCTCCGCCGGACTGGCGGCGCGATCAAGCAATTGCAATTCCGCGGACTGGAAAGTCTGCGTTCGCAGTTAGACGTTTCGCCGCGAAAAGGCACGGCCAGTAAATCGGCCAACAAAACGGGTAGATTAAATGGCTAAGCAAAACCTGAGCGAACAACTCGACAAAATCGTGGATGCGCTTCTGGCTCGTCCAGCCGCGGGTCTGCGCCGGCGCGAAGCGAAGGCCAACGCCCAATTGCAAGCGCTCGCGACGATCGCCGCGGAATTGCGCGATTTGCCCAGCGAAGATTTTAAAGCAGGCCTGAAAGCCGATCTGGAAAGGAGAACATCCATGGGAAGCAAACCAGCAGTGGCAACGGAAACCCGGCAGACGGCAACCGCTTATCTGACTGTAAAAGACGCCCCGGCTGCCATCGAGTTCTACAAGAAGGCCTTCGGTGCTACCGAGGTGATGCGGTTGGTCGGGCCGGGAACGAAGATCGGCCACGCCGAAATTCGCATCGGTAATTCCGCGATCTACCTTTCCGACGAATTCCCGGAATACGGCGCGGTCGCCCCGCAGACGACAGGAAGCTCTCCGGTAAAGATGGACCTCCGGGTCGATGACGTTGACTCCTTCGCAACACACGCTGTCGCTGCGGGGGCGAAAGAAGTCCGCCCCATCCAGGATCAGTTCTATGGGATGCGCACGGGGCAATTCGCCGACCCGTTCGGTTACGTCTGGAATATTTCCACGGTGAGGGAAGAACTCTCCGGCGAGGAAATGCAAAAGCGATTCGATGCTTTGATGAAAGCAGGTGCCTTCCCGCCGGCAGTCCGACCGATTCCGGAAGGCTTCCACACTCTGACCCAGTATCTCTCGGTAAACGGCGCCACCCGGTTGATCGATTTCTTCAAGGAAGCCTTTGGCGCGGTGGAAGACTTCCGCGTGAACAGGCCAGGGGGCCAGTCGATCATGCACGCCCAGATGCGCATCGGCGATTCGATGCTTGAATTGGCCGATGCCAGCGAGGAATTCGGCGCCCGGCTGCTGGGTAACATCCTACATGTCGATGACGCGGACGCGGTTTACCAGCGCGCTCTGAAAGCCGGAGCGACTTCGCTGTTTGTACCAACCGAACAGCCCTGGGGCGACCGTGAAGCGGGCGTGAAGGACCCGGCCGGAAATCACTGGAGGATTACGGCGATTCGCAGAACTGGCCAGCGAACCGAGGATACGCGAGCGATCATTCCTTACTTGAATCTCGTCGGCGCGGCCGACTTTGTCGAGTTCGCGAAGCGCGCTTTTGGCGCCCAGGAAGCATTCATGCTCAAGTCACCGGACGGCAAAGTCGTCCACGCGCGTCTTCGTATTGGCGACTCGATTCTCGCTCTGGGCGAGGCTTCCGACAAGCGCGCGGTAATTCCAGGAGCGTTGCACATGTACGTGACGAACGTGGACGCCGTGTACGCAGCAGCCGTAGGCGAAGGGATTCAGGTGCTGCGTCCGCTGCGCGACGAGTCTTATGGCGACCGCGCCGCAGTATTGGAGGATGCCTTCGGGAATTGGTGGTTCCCGTCCACGCATATCAAGGATGTGCAATTTTAGGGATCGCTCATCGCCTCGCGGACCTTTCGCTTAGCGAAGAAACGGATTGCTGGAGCGCTCTGCGCCGATCGTGGTATTGGCGCCGTGGCCTGGCGTGACCAGGGTTTCGTCAGGCAGCGTGAGCAGCTTTTCGTGGATTGATTTCAGAATGTCCTTGAACGAGCCGCCCCACAGGTCGGTTCGCCCAATGCTGCCCTGAAAAAGCGTGTCGCCGGCAATCAGACGCGCCACCGCCTCGTTCTCCACAGAATGCGGTCGTTTGGCTCCTGCGGGAAGCGGATGCGCGTGCGTGCTGCGTGAAGCACCCGACAATTTCCCCTCGTCCCTGCTGCGTTCAACCACCAGGCTAATGCTTCCAGGCGTGTGGCCCGGCGTATGCAGCACGCGCGCCGCAAAACCGCCCCAGCGCACCGCGTCGCCTTCTTTTAGGAAATCCTCAATGCGCATCATTGCGGGAGTCGCCACACCAAGCCATTGCGCCTGCATTTCGAGATGGTTGTAGAGTTCCAGGTCGCCTTCATGAATGAGTACCGGCGCTTTGGTCGCGGCGTGCAGTTGTGCCAGGCCTCCGACGTGATCGAGATGGGTATGCGTGCTGACGATCGCGCGAACCTTCAAATCATGCCGCCGCAAAATCTCCAGGATGCTCTCCACCTCGTCGCCGGGGTCCACCACGATCGCTTCTCGCGTCGCCGGATCGCCGAGGATGGAGCAGTTGCACTGCAGCAGTCCCACCGGAATGATCTCGTGGATCAGTTTTTCAGGCATCGCGGCTCTAGTATACTTGTTGTGCCCGCCAGACTTGAAATCATGGACACGCCCCTTCTCAACGAACATCGAGCCGCAAACGCACATCTTGCGGAGTATCACGGGTGTCTTCTGCCGGAAGGGTTTTCAGATTTGAGCACCGAATATCGCGCGGCCAAAGAAACCGCCGCTCTGTTTGACACCAACTGGCACGCGATCTTTTCGCTTTCCGGGCCTGATCGGGTTCGCTATTTGAACGCGATTGTCAGCAATGACATTAAATCTGTAGGTGAAGCGTACGGCACGCGTGCGCTGTTGCTGAATCCTCAGGGCCACATCCTAGCCGAACTGGAAATCTACGCCCTGGGCGAAAAATTGCTCGTGCGCACCCACGCTTCCGTGCGCGAGCGCACCTTCGCCACGCTCGATAAATACATCATCATGGACGACGTCACGCTCGAAGACCTCACCGATCAGCTCGGCAGCTTCGCCGTGGAAGGCCCGCAAGCCGGCACCATCGTCGCGCAAGCCTGCGGACTCGCGCTCGAAGGTTTTTCGGAATTCGCCAACGCGGAGCTTTCCATCGACGGAGTTCCCTCTTACTTAATTCGCCGCTCTCAGTTCGGCGGCGTCGGCGCTGAAATCGTCGCCCCGCGCGAACATCTCGGCCTGCTCTGGCAAAGCATGCACGCAAGAGTTCACGCCGCGCATGGCGCGTCGATCAGCATGACTGCTCTCAACGCGCTTCGCCTGGAAGCCGGCATTCCCTGGTTCCCGGACGATTTCAACGACACGGTTATCCCGCAGGAAGCCGCGCTGGAAGCTACGCACGTGAGTTTCACGAAAGGCTGCTACACCGGGCAGGAAATTGTGGAGCGAGTGCGCTCGCGGGGCCACGTAAACCGCCGCCGGGTGAGTCTGCAGTTCTCGACTGTCGATCCACCGGCTCCTTTGTCGCGGCTGCGCACAAACGACGCGGAAGCCAAGGAAGTGGGCCTGATCACCAGTTCGGCCTTCTCTCCTGCCTCGGGCTTAGCCATCGGCATGGGCTACGTCCGTAGGGAACAAAATTCCCCTGGTACGATCCTGGAATTCGATGGCGGAACAGCAACGGTGGGGGGTAAGAATTGAAACCGTGGAACGCAAACCTGCAACGGGCTAAACCAAAGCTTGCTCGATCAAAGTCCGATCCCGACGATCGTTTTAATCTGGTCGTCGGCGAGACCGAAGCGCTTCTTGAGAATACTTGCTCGCCTTGCTAATTATTCCTTCCCCGGTATTCATTCGATTCTCCTAAGACCGGGACCGAAAATTAGGTCGCTGCTTTTCCGATGGGTGATAGAACTGAATCGACGTTAAGAAAGTGACGAAGAAAATGTCAGGTGGCCGGGTCTACTTGGCAGCATCTGCTCCGAAATTCATCGACTTCATAAAGCTTCCGCGCGTGGTATCGATCTTTTTCTGAAGCTGCATGATGGCGTACAGTAGCGCTTCGGGACGCGGCGGGCATCCCGGCACGTAAATGTCCACCGGAATCACCTGGTTCACGCCCTGCACGATCGCATAATTATTGAACACGCCGCCGGACGTAGCGCACGCGCCCATCGAGATGACCCACTTGGGCTCGGGCATTTGTTCGTAGAGCTGTTTGATCACCGGCGCCATTTTCACCGAAACGCGCCCCGCGATGATCATCAAATCTGATTGCCGCGGCGATCCGCGAAAAACTTCCGCGCCAAATCGCGCAATGTCGTACCGCGAAGACGCCATCGACATCATCTCGATTGCGCAGCATGCCAGTCCAAACGACATGGGCCAGATCGAGCTTCGCCGCGCCCAGTTCACCACTTTGTCCAGCGATGCAAGCAAAATTCCCTCGTCCTTCAGGAAGTTTGCATCCTGTCCCGGCGCTTCCAGTGTTACACCCTTTGCAATTTCAATTGCCATGGTCCCGATTGACCCTCTGCATCGAACGGCTCCACGCGCACGCGAATCCGTTCATGCTTGCATCAACATTTTGCACCTTCGCAGGAACCATTGCAATCGCAGCTACAGGCTCCGCACGCTTCGCGTTTCGCGCCGTACGGTTCAGGGAAGACGCTTCACCCTTGGCTTGAATCGCGTTGCAACAGCAGGATATTGTGCCCTTCGGGGTCTCGAAGCACGGCCCATCTGGCTTCCGACTGAACGATACGCTCTTTCCCGATCGCACCGACGGCCTGGTCAAGATCAGCTACAGCGAAGAAAAGGACAGCCTTGTCCTGCGACGGATAGGATTCCGATCCCTTGCGTTCTAGAGCGACAAATCCGCCGGCGCTGTCAAATTTCGCGAACCGACCGGGCTGGTGATCTGACATTTTCAACCCGAGCGTCTCGGAGTAAAACGCTTTCGCCCTTTCCAAATCGTCGAAGTAAAGTTCCACTCCCAGAAACCGCGCCGCAATTTCCGCCATCGCGTCCTCCGCCTGCGAATTCGACCTCCCGCATCACGAACGAAAGTTCCGTGAGCCTGCACGCTGGCTACAGGTTGACTCACTTCACCTCAATCGTTAACTCCGCTGTCTTTTTATTTCCGTTTCCGTCATCGGCGGTAAAAATGTATTTCGTGGTCTTCTTCGGCGTAATCGGGAAGCACCGATTTACCGACGGCCAGACTTCTCCCACCGGGGGATCGATGCTGACCGACTTTGCATTCGACGCGCCGTAGCACAGCGTAACGTCGTCCCCTCGGTGAATCTCGCCCGGAGTAGCGTAAAAACTGATGATCTTGAACTCGCTGCCTCCCAGCGATTCCACCGTGTCAGCAGCCTGTTTTTTTTCCTTCTGCGTCTGTTCCGCTTTCACTTCTTGATTGATCGCGGAGTTTTCATGCCACCGGCTATAAAAAACCCAGCCCACATAGGCCAGCACAACCAACAGCGCCGCGCAAAAACCAAGCCAGAGCTTGCGATTCACAGACATCGGCTTCAATTCCGGTTCTTGGCCGCTCAGCATGCGCGCACTTCCCTCTCGAAAAACATTCCAACTTTGCCTTGGCTCACTGTCCCGCCATTTGCAGTAATTGCGAAACTGCGTCGTCAAACTTTTCCGGCTGGTCTATGAACAGCGCATGTCCCGCATCTTCGACAACTACCAAGCGCGCTCCGGGGATTTCTCCGGCCATCTCTTTTTGGGCCTCCAAGAGCAGCGAGGCCGACGATGCGATGACGAGCGTGGGCCGGTTTATCTTCTTCAATGCCGGACGCCGGTCCACTCCAAAAATATCCATCACCAGCATCGCCATTCCAATCGATGGCGGCGTTTTCTCCGATTCCTCAACCAAATGCTGCATGTCCAGTTCGGGATGCGGCTTGATGAAAATGGAGCGAACGAGTCCCTCGGAGTACTCGCTGGGATGTTCTGCATAGACGGAAAGCCGCGATAAAAGGACTTTGCTGAACTCCTTGTGGATGTCAATCTCGGCCGGCCCCGCCGATATCGGGCTATCCACGAATACTACGCCCGCCAGCGAGCCGGTTCCGAATTGCTGGATATATGCCGCTACATCTTGCGCTCCCTGTGACCAGCCTACGATGACAAACTTTGAAATCTGCAACTTGTCGACGATTTCATGCAGGTCGATTGCCCGGCGCTCGGGCGTGTTGCCTGTAACCATCTTTGCGGACCCGCCCTGAGAACGGGATTCGACCGCGATCGCCAGCCTATCGGCGGAGAAAGCTCTGAGTTCGTGATCCCAGAGCGAAGCACTGAGAGTCCAGCCCGGAATGAACACGATGGCCGGTGCCGACGACGCTTGTCCGGCTTGGAGATATCGAATCTGTGCGCCGTCGCTCGTCATAATGGCGTTGACCCGAATCCCTGGCCCCGCCTGTTGAGATGTGTCGCCGTTTGCAACAGCATGCCTGCCAGGACCGCCGCCAAAGGCATACGACGTAAACGTGCTAAGCAATGCCGCCAGCAAGCCAGCACAGCCGGCTTTGAAAAACATTGAGTTCGCGCCTCCTCGAACCTTCCTCTGTTCCCACTGCCTATACATCTATGACGAAATTTTCGGCCTTACGTTACTCGCAACACGATCTTGCCAAATTGTTCGCGAAGCTCGAGGCGCTGATGCCCCTCTGCGCATTTCTCGAGCGGCAGCACCACGTCTATCACCGGATGCAACAATCCGCGCCGGTACAGTTCCAGCGCGCAGAACAGATCCGCTTTGCTGCCCATGAAGGATCCCAGCAGTGAGAGTTGCCGTGCAAAAAGGTAGCGGATATCGATTTTTGCATCGTAACCAGTCGTTGCTCCGCAGGTTACCAAGCGTCCGCCGAAAGCGAGGCTGCGGATGCTTTCCTCCCAGCTAGCCTGGCCTACATGCTCGACGACCACCTCGACGCCGCGACGATTCGTCATGCGCTTCACTTCTTCAGAGATCCTATTCTCCGAATGCAGAATCATCAAATCCGCACCCAGCTCTTTCCCCTTCAACACTTTTTCCTTAGTGCTGGCCGTGGAGATCACGCGCGCGCCCGAAGCTTTCGCGATCTGAATTGCCGCGCTGCCCACTCCGCTTCCTGCGGCAAGAACCAACACGGTTTCGGCAGGCTTCAGCCGGGCCCGCGTAACTAGCATGTGCCAGGCGGTAATAGACACCAGCGGAAATGCCGCAGCTTCCTCGAACGACATTTTCTCGGGGATCGGCACGACGTTTACCGCAGGAGACTTCACAAACTCCGCGCATCCGCCGTCAACCATCTGCCCGAATAACGTGTAGCGACGGCACTTGTTGTCCTCTCCCGCCAAACATTTCTCGCATTGGCCGCAGGAAATTCCGGGCTGTAACATCACGCGCTCGCCGACCTTCACGCTTTTTACCTTCGCACCGACCCTTATAACTTCTCCCGCGATGTCGCTACCCGGTATGTGCGGAAGCGGGATATCGATTCCGGGCAAGCCTCGCCGCAAAAAGAGGTCCAGGTGATTCAGTGCGCACGCGCGCACACGAACGAGCACATCATGCGCGTCAATTTCCGGCGTTAGTACCTCGGTATATCTCAGCACTTCCGGGCCACCGTGCTCGGAATAAACGATTGCCTTCATAGGCTTCTCTCTCCCATTGCGGCGCCAAACGAAATTAGCACCCAGCCATAGCCATGTCCAGAATTGCACTCTGGTCACAGAGCCAAGCAATTGATCTAGCCAACAGACCCGGTGTATGTTCCCATTCAAAGACGAGCAGCAATCGAACGCCTCCGCAGGGCTGAAGGAACCGGTGCCCGACCAGTTTTCAACACGCTGGCAGACCGCGCGCGAGGCGCTGCGCTGGCGTGGCTTGCTCTTTTCTTCATTGCTCGCGGCCCGCGAGGTTCTCCGGCCCATCATGTATTGGCACGCCTGGCACATTTTCCACACCGATCTCCAGCGTCCTTTAATGGACCCCTATGCCAAAGGTAGGGTTGTCGTGAAAGTTTCGGCCGCAAAAGAGACTCTAGAAGACGTCCCGGCGCAAATCTCATCGATGGGAAAACTCCCGTTGGAGAACGTTCACTCTCGATTTGACCGCGGCGACGCGGCTGCGGTAGCGTACCTGGACCGCGAGCCAGCAGGATACATGTGGATGACTTTCGCCAGCGGAATGGATCTCGCCTTCGGCGTGAACTGGATTGTTCATCCCCATGAAGCTCTCCGTTATGGCTCATTCGTCGTTCCTCGCCGGCGTGGGCTGGGAATCCACAGCGTCATGAATCGCGCATTGAATGATTGCGCGCGCGAGCGTGGTTTGACGCGGACGCTCGGAGCCATTAGCGCCCTAAACGTTCAGTCCTTGAGCCTTGCAAAGCATGCGCGCAACCCGAAAGTGATGACCCTCGTGCTGATTCACATCCGCGGAATCAATCAGACATACTGCAAAACCGCCGGCGCCCCTTTTGATTCGCGCTTCGCCCGTTCTCCCCAAAAATACGTGGCGCGCGGGCACGATCCTGTCAGCGACGTTTGAGTCATGCCAGCGAGCGCGCGGCCTGCCGACCCCTCGCCGATCGCCCTCACTCAAGACACCGCGACATTCGTTCCGCGATATGCTAATTTTTCTGTGGGGCCTGTGGGCAGTCTGTGCAGGCGAAATCCATGGACGTCTTCGAAGAGATCGTTCGACTCCGCAACGCTGGTCAGCGCGCAGCGCTGGCCACCATCGTGCACACGGATGGCTCGATCCCCAGCTACGAAGCTTCGCGCATGCTCGTTCGCGATGACGGCTCGATCGCCGGCACGGTGGGCGGTGGCTGCGTGGAGGCCGATGTCTGGGCCGCGGCCAAAGAGGTAATTCAGAGCGAGCAGCCGCGGAAAATGACGTTCAATCTCAACCACGAAGCAGGCTTCGATTCCGGCCTAATCTGCGGCGGGACTCTGGAAATTTTCGTGGAACCCATTTTGCCTCAACCTATGCTTTATGTTTTCGGCGGAGGCCACATCTCCGTGGCCCTGGCGCGCGCCGCGCATCAAGCCGGATTTTCGGTCGGCATTGTGGACGACCGTGGCACGTTTGCAAATGCCGAGCGTTTTCCCATGGCCTCGGAAATTCACGCGTCTTATGAGCATGCCTTCGAAAAAATCCGCCCTAACTCCGCCACCTACCTGGTCATCGTCACGCGAGGCCACAAGGATGATATGCGCGTCTTGTCCTGGGCGGTCGAAACAGAATCGCGCGGCTTATCGCCTCGTTACATTGGAATGATTGGCAGCCGCCGTAAAGTTATTTCCGTTTACAAGGCGCTCGAGAAGCAGGGAGTTTCGCTCGACAAATTTGAGCGCGTACATGCGCCGGTCGGCCTGGACATCGGCGCGCTCACACCTGAGGAAATTGCAGTCAGTATCACCGCAGAACTAATCGCCGTCCGTCGCAACGCCGAAAATTTCCCGCATAAATCCGTAAAGCTCTCCGAGATTGCAAGCTTGCAACCCGACTAAAGCATGCTCGCCGTCGCGATCCTGGCTGCCGGTGAATCACGGCGCATGGGCCAACCGAAAGCGTTGCTCGAGTATCGTGGAAAAACCTTTCTCGAACATCTAGTTTCAGCAACCCGGCACGAACGCGTCGGTATCACCCGCATTGTGCTGGGCGCTCAAGCCGAAGAAATTCACTCCCAACTTCGGTTCCATCCTACGTGGATTCTCGCAAATGCGGATTGGCGGCAAGGACAGCTTTCTTCCATTCAAGCGGCGGTCCGAAGCCTTCCATTTGGCGAAACCGAGGGAATTATTCTCTGCCCCGTCGATCATCCGTTGATATCCAGTTTTCTTGTCGCGCAGCTTATCCACGAATTCGACTCGGGCGGAAAACAAATCGTGCTGCCGGTCCATAAAGGAAAGCGCGGTCATCCGGTGATTTTTCGCGCCTCGCTTTACCAGCAATTGCTGGCCGCTTCACCAGACGTTGGCGCGCGTGAAGTGGTGTGGGCGCATGCGCCGGAGGTGGCGGAAGTTCGGACAGCCGAAGAAGGTGTGATCCTCAATCTGAACGACCCGGAAGCGCTGAAGAAAGCGCTGGACGGTTGAAGAGTTCGGCCTCGCTTCAAGTTAGCTTCGAAGCGAGAGCGGCAATCGCGTCCGCGCAAAGCTCCGCGGCGTGAAAAGTGGCAGGCGGAAGAGTTCTCAACGCCTCGGAGATTTGCTGCGCGGTGATCAATCGGAGTTCACTGCTAGTTTTCCGCGCCAGCAGCTCTGTCAACACGGAGCTCGCAGCGATGGCGGCAACGCATCCCTGGGTCTTGAACCGCGCTTCGGCCACTCGCCCGTCCTCCATCCGCACAGACAGGCGTAGTAGATCGCCGCAAACTGGATTCATCACCTCCACTGCAGCCGTAGCGCCGGAGACCTCCCCCACGTTGCGCGGATTCCTGAAATGTTCGACTACCGTGTCATTGAACATAAATCTCGCAGCCGCAAGCCGACGCCGCTCCGGCCGGTTTCGTTCCCGCGCCGGCAGTTGCTGATGCGCACACAATCGGATGCAGATGCGTTCGCACGGCGCATGGTTGCGATATTTTTCTCAGTGAACTTCCCGCCGCCAAAACTCACAAAGGCTTTGCGTGAAGCAGCATACAGCGAAATTACGCGTGTTGAATAGTTGATACACGGGTATGCAACAGTGCTAACAACAGGGTTCGCTTTTTCTTTCAAATTCATTGACAGAAAGGGCTTAGGAATATACCTTCTTGGTGCGGTCCCAGCCAGCGCTTTTCCGAAAGGGCGCGGAAGCGCAATAAATAATCTCGCCTAAAAGAATCGTTAGGAGACATTGAGATGCGACGAATTGGACACATCTTGACCCTTGCGGTGGTAATCGCGCTCTGCGCGAGCGCCAGCTTCGCACAAGAGGGCAAGTTGAAGATTAAGGTAACTCCGCCCCAGGCGTACGTATTCGTGGATGGCAGTGGCATTCGCGACGGAAGCCGCTCGATCAAACTGGCCGCCGGGAAACATACAGTCGTAGTCGTTAATTACGGTTACAAGATGTCCACGCAGGACGTCAATATCGAGGCCGGAAAAACAACGGACCTCGCTGTGACGCTGGAAGCCTACGGCGACAGGGTCGCTGGCCCCTGGGGGCGGGTCTACATCTCCGGGACCGATGTGCGCGCCGCTGTTCTGTCCAACGGCAAGACTCCCGGGTATTTCGTCGGGCATGTCGACGAGTTTAATAACGACTTCTGGATCTGGAAGCAGGAACTGCTGTTACCGCCGGGCACGCATCACTTGACCATTACTCGCGGTGGCAAAGAGCTCTGGTCGGGCGATGTGAATGTCGAGGCCGGGAAGAAAGTTTCAATCAATGTCGGCAAGAATTCGCAAGTCACCACGGACTGGAGCAAGCGTCAGGCCGATCTGCAAAAGAAGGCTCCGCTCCCCCGCTTCCATGCCGGCATCGCTAGCGCGACCGTAGTCATCGCTCCCGTGAAACTTTCCGTCGCGAACGCAACTGCAAACATTAACTGCAGCCAGAATACGGATGTTGCCTGGCAGACCACCGACGCGGTCGATGTGAGCATCGACAACGGGCTGGGAAACGTGGACGCAAGCGGCAGCAAGTCTGTTTCGCCGCGCGCGACCACGACCTATACGCTGACCGCTGTCGGTCCGGGAGGAAAGGTAACTGGCACCGAAACCGTAAATGTCAATACCACCGTGACAGGCTCTATCACCGCGAATCCAACCGAGCTCCACTACCGTAAGATCGGCGACAAGGTCATCACGGATGACAACGGAACGTTGACCTGGACCACCTCCAACGCGGACTCCGCCAACATCAACGGCATCGGCAAGGTTGACCTCAACGGCACCCAGACGATCAAGGCCGATCCAAACAAGACCGAGCTGGGCCCGGTGGACGAAACGCGGAATTACAGTCTAACCGCCACCAACGTATGCGGCGGAAGTTTGACCCAAGCGGCTTCCGTTCACGTGACCGGTTCGATCGAGCCGATTCCAACCGTGGTATTGCAGAGCATCTTCTACCCCACGGACTATCCGGATAAGGGCCATCCACAAGTTGGACTGGTAAAGAGCCAGCAACTGGAACTTGCCACACTCGCCGACGGGTTCAAGAAGTATCTCGAATACGATCCAGATTCGAAGCTTTCGATCGAATCTCACGCCGACGTTCGCGGCTCAAAACCTCATAACCAGGATTTGAGTGAGCGCCGCGTCGAGCGCATCAAGCAATATTTGGTCGACCAGGGAATCGCAGCCGACAAGATTCAGACGGCTGCGTACGGAAAAGATCGCCAGTTGGAAAAGTCAGAGGTGAAAACTCTGGAAGATACCAACCCGAACAAGCCGCCCAAGGCTCGTGAACACAACAAGCAGGGCGACTGGCTCGCTTACAACCGGCGTGCGGACATCGTGCTCTTGCCATCAGGCACCAAGTCCGCTCAATTCTACCCGCACAATGCCGACGACTCCGGAGTCATGTGGCAGATTCCGAAGCCGCCGCTCAAGAAGGTGGAAGCAGCTCAGTAGTAATTTTAGAATCGTAGCGAAACGCGCCGGAGAACAACTCTCTTTGGCGCGTTTCGTTTTTTATGGGTGGTCGCCGCCGGCCAGAGACCGACGGAGGCAAGTAATCCGCCATCGGAAATTCCTGCGTCATGACCCCGACAATACGCATCAAACGTAGTGGAATCCAATGAAATGCGAAGACAACGCTTAATCGGTTTTATCGCCATCATCCAGATTTTTCTTTGTTTGATCCATCTGTTCCTCTACGAGACCTGGACATTTTCGCTCGTAGGCAGCGGCAGGCCCGGCCCGCTCTCGATCAAACTGGTATTTGTCTTCTTGTCACTCAGCTTTGTTGCCGCTTCGCTACTCGCATTTCGCTACACCAACGCTTTTCTGCGCGCGTTTTACAGGGCAGCCGCCGTTTGGGTGGGCATGCTAACCTTCCTGTTTTTTGCTGCCGTCTTCTCGTGGATTATTTTCGGGGTTGCGCGGCTGGCTGGGCTGGATCTCAACTTCCATGGGACCGTGGAAGCGCTTTTTGCTGTGGCCGGAGTAACCGGACTCTACGCTGTCTTCAACGCAAGCTGGACGCGAGTCACGCGACTGACAGTGAGTCTCGCGAACCTGCCGGCGGCCTGGCGCGGACGAAGAGCGGCATTGATCAGCGATGTGCACCTTGGGCATGTGCGGAACGGCAGTTTTCTGCGGCGCATGGTCGAGAAGATCCTGCAGGAAGGGCCGGACGCGATTTTTATCGCCGGAGATCTGTATGACGGCACGGCCATCGACGCGCATCGAGCAGCGGCGCCATTGAGCAAGCTCGTTGCGCCGCACGGGGTGTATTTCGTGGCCGGAAATCACGAGCAGTTTGGGGACGACACTAAATATCTCCGCGCCATTGCGGCGGCCGGAGTCCGCGTGCTCAGCAATGAGAAGGTGGAGGTGGACGGTTTGCAGATCGTTGGCGTGCCCTACCGACACGCGACGCATGAAGGCCACTTTGCCTCGGTGCTAAGCGCTATCGGGTTGGATCGCGATCGCGCGAGCATTCTGTTGACGCATGCGCCCGACCATCCGGAGGTCGCGGAAGCTGCCGGCGTGTCCCTGCAACTATCCGGACACACGCACCTCGGGCAGTTCATACCCTGGAGTTGGATGGCGCGGCGGATTTACCGACAATTTGTGTACGGCTTAAGCCGCATCGGAAAAATGCAGGTCTTCACTTCGAGCGGAGCAGGAACCTGGGGACCGCCGCTGCGCCTGGGATCGAATCCGGAAATTGTGATGCTTGAATTCCAGTAATGTCATCCGCTTTTGCGCGCCGAACGCCGAGAAATTCTAAGGGGATCTCATCGGGTGTGCCAAATTTGCTCCGAGTAGGACCCTCTCGTTGACTTGCCCTCTTGCCCAACCTGAAGATGTCCGGCAAATGTCAGCCAGCGACTCGCCCAGCGGCCGGACCATTTCCTCATTGCCGACAACCTCGGCGGCGGTATGGGTGTGGTGTACAAAGCTGAGGACCTCGAAGTCGGCCGCCCATCGTGCTTAAGTTCTTGCCGGATGCGCCGCAAGATAAGCAACATGTCTTGTTCGAGTCAGGCCAAACGCCGCCGCTTGTCCCTTGCATGAAGGAGACGTCGACTGGCTGGACCACTCTGCGAGGTGAATCGCCGCGTTGCTTGGCCAACCAAGACGCATCTAAGACTTAGAAGACAGTTTCTTAAGCGTCTGGTGGATCCAGAGCTGAGCAAGTAGAATTCTGGCGATGGCGGCCAACAGCTCGCACCGCAGGGTCCGTATTGTTTCGCTCGCGCCGAACGTCACCTCCATTCTCCTAGAGCTGGGCGCGGGCCGTGAGCTCGTGGGCGTCAGCAAATGGTGTAAAGACATTGCCGACGTCGGCCAACGCCCGCAAGTCGGCGATTGCTGGAAAATGGACGTTGACGAAGTGATGCGGCTAAAGCCCACCGTTCTGATCGGTTCGGTGCCCTTTGCGCCCGATACCGTAGCGAAAATCCTTCAGGAGTCTGTAACATTCATCGCAATCAACCCACGCTCGCTGGCGGACATCGAGAGAGATATTTTCACCTTGGGCAGAATCGCCGATCGCGCGGCGAGCGCCGAAAAGTTGATCTTGAAGATGCGGCGAGGATTCAAGAACATAGCGCGCGCCGCTCGTCAAAATCGCCCAACGCGTCGGCCTCGGATGTATTGCGAGGCGTGGCCAAAGCCGCGTATCAGTTCTCCTCCCTGGGTCGCGGAGTTGGTCGAAATCGCAGGAGGCCGAATGCTTGGCGCAGCAGGCGTCCGCGTCTTTGATGACGAAATCGCCCGTGAAGATCCAGACGTAATTGTGTTGGCTTGGGCCGCAACCGGAGACAGAGCAAAGGCCGCCAGCGCGCTCCGCAATCCGGCATGGCAAAATGTTACAGCGATAAAGAAGGGTCGCGTTTTCGTGATCCGCGACGAACTGTTAAACACTCCCGGCCCTGCATTGCTCGAAGGCGCGTGGGAATTGCTGCGCGTGATTCACGAGGTACACGAGAAAAAGGTCTAATGCGAACGGTCGTAGCCGCACTCATCGAATCTGACCGCAAGCTGCTTGTGGGGCAGCGCCGCCGTACCGATTCTTTCGGCTTGATGTGGGAATTTCCCGGAGGAAAAATGGAACCAGGCGAAACCCCGCCGGAAGCCCTCGCGCGCGAGTTACAGGAAGAACTCGGGGTGGCCGCCCAGATCGGCGCGGAAATTTATCGCACGCGCCATCAATACTCAGAACTCGCCGAACCGATAGATCTGATTTTCTTCACCGCTACAGTGGACCCGGCCGAAGTTCAAAACCTGGCGTTCGAGACGATCGAATGGCGCTCGCGAGAAGCGCTGCGCGATTTGAATTTCTTGCCAGCCGACCGCGAATTCGTAGCCCGGCTTATTCGAACGACCTAGTCCCGCCGTTCGCGCGCGATTCATCAATCCTTAAAACCGGCGCGCTCTGGAAGTTCTTGCAACCAAGGACACCGCTCTAAATGCACGCGAAGCCGTGTTGGGTGTATTCTAGGAATGTAAAAGGCTATCGAGCGAACCGTGCGCGGCTGCCGATTCCGCAGTTCGCAGAACACGAGGGCAATTGTGGAGATGGAGAACGACCTAACTTTACCAATTCAAGGTTTGGACGATAACGAGCTACAGGAGTGGCTCGAGTCGCTCGACTCGGTTCTGCAATCGAGCGGCCCCGACGTTGCGTCCTACATTCTCGAGCGCCTGCGCGCCCACGCCAAAGTTGTGGGAATTGACATTCCGTTCACCGCCAAGACTCCCTACGTCAACACCATTCCCCATCGCATGCAGCCTGATTTCCCCGGCAATCAAGAACTCGAGCGCCGCATCAAGAGCCTGGTTCGCTGGAATGCGATTGCCATGGTCGTACGCGCGAACCGCGAAGAGCACAACATCGGTGGACACATTTCCACCTACGCCTCCGCCGCCACTCTGTATGAAATTGGATTCAACCATTTCTTCCGCGCGCACACGCCTGAGTTCGAAGGCGACATCATCTATTTTCAGGGCCACGCATCGCCCGGAATTTATTCGCGCGCATTTCTGGAAGGCCGCCTCTCCAAAGAGCAACTCGAAAATTTTCGCCGTGAACTGAAGTCGGGCGGTGGACTCACTTCCTATCCGCACCCATGGCTCATGCCCGATTTCTGGGAATTCCCCACCGTTTCGATGGGCCTTAGCCCGCTGATGGCTATCTATCAGGCGCGCTTCAATCGGTACCTCGAAGATCGAGGCATCAAGCCCGTCACAGATTCAAAAGTCTGGGCTTTCCTCGGCGACGGCGAGACTGACGAGCCTGAATCTCTCGGCGCCATCGGCTTGGCCGCCAGAGAAAAACTCGACAATCTTATTTTCGTAGTGAACTGCAACCTCCAGCGCTTGGACGGTCCCGTGCGGGGCAATGGCCAGATCATTCAAGAGCTCGAAGCCGAGTTCCGCGGCGCCGGATGGAACGTTATCAAAGTCCTTTGGGGTTCGGAGTGGGATCCGATTCTCGAGCGCGACACAGAAGGCCTTCTGGTCAAGCGCATGGGTGAACTTGTTGATGGCGAATATCAAAAGTTGGTGGTCTCTTCCGGCGCGTACGTCCGCGAACATTTCTTCGGTTCGAGCCCGCAGTTGTTGAAACTCGTCGAACCGCTTTCCGACGAGCAGCTCCGCCGCCTTCGTCTTGGCGGCCACGATCCGCGAAAAGTTTATGCCGCGTACAAATCCGCCGTCGAAAATCGCGGAGCGCCCACGGTAATCCTCGCGCGCACGATCAAAGGCTACGGCCTCGGCGAAGCCGGCGAAGGCAAGAACGTTACGCACCAGCAAAAGAAGCTCAACGAAGACGAACTCCGTGAATTTCGCACGCGCTTCGACATTCCAGTAACTGATGAACAGTGCGCGGAAGTTCCCTTCTACCGCCCCGCTGACGCCAGCGAAGAAATCCGCTACCTCCGTACGCGCCGCGAAGAGCTTGGCGGCTACGCTCCGCAGCGTCGTGTGCGCGCCAAACCAATCGCGGCGAATCTCGACGACTCCTTTAAGGAGTTTTCCGCCGGCAGCGATGGCCGCGAAATCTCCACCACCATGGCCTTCGTCGCGATCCTGCGGAAGTTGTTGCGCGACCCTGAAATCGGCAAATGGGTGGTTCCCATCGTCCCGGACGAAGCTCGCACTTTCGGCATGGAATCGCTGTTCCGCACCGTGGGAATTTACTCCAGCGTGGGCCAGCGTTACGAGCCCGTGGACGTAAACACGCTGCTTTACTACAAGGAAGCCAAAGACGGGCAAATTTTGGAAGAGGGCATCACCGAGGCGGGCTCGATGGCCTCGTTCATCGCCGCGGGCACCGCGTACGCCACGCACGGCATCAACACCATTCCGTTTTTTATTTTTTACTCGATGTTCGGCTTCCAGCGCATCGCCGATTTCGTTTGGGCTGCCGCCGACATGCGCGTCCGCGGCTTCCTGCTAGGCGGCACGTCCGGCCGCACCACGCTTGCCGGCGAAGGCCTCCAGCATCAGGACGGCAACAGCCACGTCCTGGCGCTCACCGTTCCCAATCTCCGCGCATACGACCCGGCCTACGCCTACGAACTCGCGGTCATCATTCAGGACGGAATCCGCCGCATGTACAAAGACGGCGAGAGTATTTTTTATTACATCACGGTGATGAACGAGCCCTACGCCATGCCCGAAATGCCCGGCGAAGTCACCGAAGGCATTCTGAAAGGCATGTACAAATTCCGCGCCTCGCAGAACAAGAAATCGAAATTGCGCGCGCAACTCTTCGGCAGCGGAGCCATCCTCAACGAAGCCCTCCGCGCCCAGGAAATCCTGGAGCAGAAATACGGTGTGGCCGCCGACGTCTGGAGCGTCACCAGCTACAAAGCGCTGTACACCGACGGAATCGAGACCGACCGCTGGAATCGCCTGCATCCCGCGGAAAAGCCGCGCGTCCCTTACGTCACCGAGGTTTTGAAAGATTCACCGGGCGTGATCGTGGCAGCCACCGACTACTTGAAAACTTTGCCGCACATGGTCCATTCCTGGATTCCGCGCCGCATCGCGTCGCTGGGCACCGACGGATTCGGCCGCAGCGACGGCCGCGCTGCATTGCGCGATTTCTTCGAAGTGGATGCGCGCTTCATCACGCTCGCCGCGCTCAACGAACTGTTCCTGGACGGAAAAATCGAAGAGAAAGTCGTGAACAAAGCCATCGTCGACCTCGGCATCAACGCCGAAAAGCCCAACCCGGTCACCTCCTAGCCCGCACCGCCCGCTCCCGCATCGAATGTAGCCCACCTTTCCGGTTCGTTGCCCCGGTGTCTCGCCAAGCGCCTTTGCCCGTTGTTTTCCTAGCGCCGGGCTTCAACCCGAGGTCTGTTTCCGTAAATCTCAGCGCTCCCTATCAGTTCCCTTTTGGCGTAAACGCTTCGGCCACCTCTTTCGACCGAACCACTGGAACGATTTCAAATTCCATCAGGTCGCGCCATTGCGCAGTCCACTGTTGAAACAATTCCGGACTCTCGCACTCCATGAGCTGGAAGCAGCGGTCGAAGTTTCGTTCGACCCAACTGTCCACATACTTCAACCCTTCGGGCAACATGCGTCCCTTGTTCCGAAAGCGTTCGTAGATCGGCGCTGCATCCCGCTCATTGAACTTTTCAATCACCATGAACAGCAAGGGCCCTCCTTCATACCAGCGACCTTCCGCCGTCGACTATCATCGTCTGGCCGGTCACAAAATCCGCGCTGGCCAAGTACGCAACGGCGTCGGCGATGTCCTCACCGGTCCCGGTGCGATGTAGCGGAACGCGCCGAATATATTCTTCATCCGGCGCTTCGCCTGGGAACTGAATCGTGCCGGGCGCCACGCCGTTCACCAGAATTTCAGGCCCCAGCGCGCGCGCCAAGCACCGCGTCAACATGATCGATCCCGCCTTCGACACGCAGTAGTGCGTGTAAAGCGGCCAGGCCAGCAGCCCGCCCAGCGACGACAAATTAATGATGCGCCCGCGCCCCTGGCGTTTCATGATCGGCGCAGCCGCTTGCGCGCACAGGAATTGAGATTTCAGGTTGGCGTTCATGATGCGGTCCCATTGCTCTTCGGTCAGGTCTTCGAACTTCGCGGGAAAAAAGATGCCCGCGTTGTTCACCAGAATGTCCAGGCGCCCGAATTCGTGTTCCGCCGCCAGAAATAATTTTTGAACGCCCGCGCGCTGGCTGACGTCTCCCTCAACCGCGATGGCGCGCCGGCCCTGGTTATTGTTCGCAGCGCGAATTTCCTGCACAAGCTGCTCCGCCTCCATCTTGGACTTCAGGTAATTCACCACCAGCTCCGCGCCCTCCGAAGCAAGCCGCAGCGCAATGCTCCGCCCCACCCGCTTCGCCCCGCCAGTAACCAGCGCCACTTGCCCTTCCAACGCCTTCCCCGCCATCGCTTCCAACCCTCCTAACGCAACATCTTGCTGGACATTTTTTGAATAGTGGATGCTTGGGAGGCCACGGTCTTAAGGGAAGCTTTGAACGTACGCCGGTGGCAATTTCAGGCGGCGAGCGAGTTCGCGTAGTTTCATCGAATCATCCGCTTTCGCCAGGTCTGGAGCCGGTGGCAAGACGAGATGGAAGCATAAGCCGAACCGTCCACGAGCCGGGCCATCACCGCCCGGGGGCGATATGCGCCTAGGCTGGGTTCTGAGTGTAGTTGCTCGAACTCGGCACGAGAGGGCTCGAAGAGGATTCCGCAGGCAGATGACTCGGCGCTCGCGATCAAGGTTGCTCGCTGCCCTATACAAAGGGCAAACCCGGGAACACCGGCGGGCCGAGGCTTGCTAGCATGAACACCCTTGGAAAGAAGCAGATCAATATCCATGACCAACCCGTAAAAGAAAACTCCCATTGGACGTGCTTCCATGGACGTGCATTGTACTCCCTGGGATATAGACCGCAGTGATGCATTTATCACCGACAGGCGATTCTGGTTTCGGTCGGAAATGTTCCCGTCATTTATTTTGAGCAACGAAACGTCCGCCCTGTTAAGAATGCATATCGGTTTATAGGGAAAGCAGGTCGGGGACTACTTGCTGTCTCCTGGCTACCCCCTAGGGTCTAGGCCAGAGTCAAGCGCTTTGTGTGGAGAACAGCTTATTCGGCCCAGGTCGTCCCCTCCGTGCATGTTCGCTGAGTGCAAGCAAGCAAAGGAGGCGAAACTTTTGGCGGGTTATCGAATCTGAACGGGCATCGGACATACCTAAGGAGGGCTTATGCCGAGGATTTCGAAAAACAACAAAGTGGTCACTTTAATCAATGTGTTTACGGTCGAGTCGGCCAATCAACAGAAGTTGGTCGATATGTTAGTCGAAACGACGGAGAAAATGATGAAACACCTTCCCGGATTCGTTTCAGCGAGCATTCACAAGAGTCTGGACGGAGTGCGCGTCGTCAACTACGCGCAGTGGCGGAGCCAGCAGGACTTCGAAGCGACGAGGAACAGTTCGGCGGCGCAGGAGCACATGAAGCCGTTTTTTGAGATTTCCAAGCCGGATTTTCATTTGTACGAAGTGGCGGACGCGATTGAACTGCCCTAGGAGGCTGAGGGCCGGCAGCCTCGGATGAGCGCTCGCTGAGGGCATGGAAGAAGCGTTGGAGGCAGCTCAAGGGGTAGACCTGCAACCTCCTTCGGGGCCGCCCAGGTCGCAGACAGGGCTCCCGGCGACCGCAAGTCGAGCCTGGGGAAGAAGCCACCCAGTGGCCGGAACAAAGTTCCCTGCTAGAATCGGGGCGCGAATGGAGGGGGCATGAAGATTGATTTGCTGGCGATTGCAGCGCATCCCGATGATGTGGAGCTGACCTGCGGTGGAACGGTGTTGAAGATGGCACAGGCGGGCTACCGCACGGGGATTCTCGATCTAACGAAAGGCGAGATGGGCTCGCGCGGCACGCCGGAAACGCGTTTGCGCGAAGCGGCACGCGCGGCAAAAATTCTGCAGGTGAGCGTGCGGCGAAATCTGGGGCTGCCGGACGCGCGCCTGGAAATGCGCGAAGAATACAAAATGGCCATCGCGGAAGTGATTCGCGAGCTGCAGCCGAAGACGGTGATACTTCCCTACTGGGAGGGGCGTCACCCGGACCATTACAACGCGGCGAAACTTGGTTACGAGGCATGCTTTGTGGCCGGACTGAAAAATTATCCGCTGAGCGGGCGCGCGTTCCGTCCATTCAAAATTTTGTACGCGGCGGCTTATGAGAGTGTGCGACCGACATTCTGCGTCGATATCTCGAAGCAGTTCGAACGCCGCAGGCGAGCGACTCTGGCATACACCTCCCAGTTCGCGCCGCCGGAGAAAGAACGCAAGTCGAGAGTGCATTTGCCTCTCGATGAGCTGGAGGCGCGCATGAATCTGACGGCGACGGCTTATGGCCGGATGATTGGAGTGAAATACGCGGAGGGGTTCATCGTAAAGGAAGCGATGCGCGTCGACGACGTGGTGCGAATCCCGGTGCGCTCCATCTAGGATTGGCTTCCGTAGCTGTAAAATGACCTTCCAGCTGGGGGGCTAAAACTGGTCGGATTCCTGGGTGTAGGTGAAGCCAGGGAGGGCTTGGGCCGTGCCGTGACGGTCCACTTTGACCTTTACCGTGCCTTCGGCTTCGGCACCGGTCTTGCGCAGGAGGGCGTAGGTGGCGATCGCTTCGTTGTAAACCTTAGTAATCAAATAGGATTCGCCCGAATCATCCTTCCGCCAGACTTGTCCTACCTGGATTTTCCCGACAGGCATAATACGAATGTAGACAGATTCGAGCTAGGCGTCAATAAGGGAGCGCCGCGATGATTCGCAGGGCGAACCGGTAGGCGCCGGTTCGCAGTGACCGCTAGAGGCGATTGCGAACCAAAGGTCACCGAGCTGTAAAATTCTTGGTACCCGGGAAACTTATTCGCGAGGACTGCCATCCAAGCAAATGTCGTGACGATGCTGGGGCGGGGTGTATAATCCTGGCAAAGCACCTCCGGAGGCACCCATGAAAAAGAGCCTAGCAGGGCAATTGGGTACGCTGATCGTTGCCGCCTCGCTACTGAGTCCTGCGAGCATTGCTGGGACGCAACAGGGGGCAACGCAACAGCCTCCGAGCCAGCAACAGCAGCAAGGCGGCCAACCGCAACCACCGGGACAAACTTCTCCGCCGGCGCAGGGCCCGCCGTCCGGACCGCAGACCACGCCGGCACAGACTACCGGGCAAGATCCATCGGGACAAAATCCTTCTGCGCAGGCTCCGCCGCAAGCCGAACATGGTGACTCGACCGCGCAAGATCAAAGCGCTCCGGGCACCGGCAGCAAGAGTCCCGATACGATGCCGATCCAGCAGATGCCGACGGATCCGAACGTCAAGCCAGGTTCGAAGCAGGATGTGAATGCGATCGGCAACCGAGGCGTCGGGCATGGATTGAATTTTTATTCGTTGGAACACGAAATCCAGTTGGGAAAGCAGTTGTCGATGGAAGTGGAAAAGCAGGCAAAATTCATCAACGATCCGGTGGTGAATGAGTACGTGAATCGGGTGGGACAGAACTTGGTGCGCAATTCGGACGCGCAAGTGCCGTTTACGATCAAGGTGATCGACTCAGACGTGGTCAATGCGTTCGCGCTGCCGGGCGGATTTTTTTACGTCAACAGCGGGCTGATTTTACACGCGGATGAAGAGTCTGAACTGGCCGGCGTGATGGCGCACGAAATCGCGCACGTTTGCGCGCGGCACGGCACCAAGCAAGCCACCAAGAGCGACATCGTTCAGATTGGCGCGATGGTTGCGACGATCTTCATTCCTTACACCTGGGCTGGGTACGCGATCTATCAGGGAATGAACTTCGCGATTCCGATGACGTTTCTGAGATTCACGCGTATCGATGAAGCGGAAGCCGACTATCTCGGACTGCAGTACATGTACAAGGCCGGGTACGATCCGAACTCGTTTGTGTCGTTCTTTGAAAAAGTGCAGGCGGACGAAAAGAAGCAGCCTGGAACGATTCCCAAGGTTTTCTCGACCCATCCGCCCACGCCGGACCGCATCGTCAAGGCGCAGAATGAAATTGCGACGATTTTGCCCGCGCGCGATGAATACATCGTCACCACTTCGGAATTCGATACGGTGAAGCGGCGCTTGCAGATGATCGAGATGAATATGAAAGTGGACGACAAAAAGAATCCCAATAAGCCTTCACTGCGGAAGAAGACCGATCAGCAACCGAACAAGGGATCCACAACGGGCGGAAGCGATCCGCAGTCAACCAGCAGCGACCCTACTTCGACCGACGATCCCGACCGTCCAACGCTGCAGAGGCGGCCGGATCCGAATGCTCAGCCGTAAAGCCTAACAATCTCCTGGTTAAGAATTGCAAAGGGCGCCGATCAACCGGCGCCCCTTTTCCTTTCACATTTTTCCGCGCTCCATTTGAACAGGATCAAAACAGCGATCAGGATGCCGGCGCTACCCTTAGCCGGCTAGCGGGCGTGGACTTCGGCGACGCCCAGGCGCTTGAGGCCTTCGGCGTAATATTTGCGATAGAGAATGTCCCACTCTTCGCTGCCTTCGAGAATTTCCTTCTTCTGCGAGGCGATTTTTGCGCGGACTTCGGTGTCCACCTGCTCTTCGAGCTTCAGCAGCGAGGACAAAATAGTTACGATTTCCTGGCGGATGGTGTCGCGGTCTTCGACGAAATCCACATCAGGATTAGACACAAGAAGATCGATGATTCGGTGAGAGATGCGAACGGTCTTTTCGCGGGTCAGGCGCATATCAGCGGAGAATTAATTTCCTTTCACGGGCGAGCTGGCCTTTCACTTTCTTGAACATTTCCTGGTACGAGACGCCCGTGCGCTTCATCTCATCGGAATATTTCGCCAAAATCTCGCGGACCTCTTCGTTCACGCGGTCTTCCACAGTAACTTCGTCCGCCATCACCTGGCGTACCTGTTGGGCCAGGCTTTCTATGTTCTTTATTTCAATCATCTTTTGAGCCGCGAGGCGTTTTACCACCTCTTTGGCCATGTAGCCGACATAATCCCGCGACAGAAGCATTCTGTATGACTCCGCAACTTAGGACGAGCATTTTAGTCTACTGGCAGGGTATTCAAAGTGTCAAGGCGAGGACTTTGCGATCATTTCAGCGAACGTGACGATGCAAAGTACTGTGGTGCGAATTCCAATAGCGTGGCGCGCTGTAGAGCAGGGCTAGTGAGCCCGTAATGATGCCTGCGATTATGGAAAGGGCGAAAACGATATCGGTATCATGGCCCGTAGCATCCGCGGGGCTGACGATTAGGCGAGTCCAGAGAAACGCCAATACGAAATAGGCTGCGATGCATCCGCCTACAAGGCCCAGCAGCCCGCAAACGGCCGGAATAGCGCGCTTCGCTTTCTCCACACCACACCTCCTTGGATAATGCCCCGGATGATGCCACGAAGTTTTGGCGCTGTGATGGGGGAATAATCTTCAGCGTGCTCATTCGTTCAATGGCGGTTGAGAGAAGAAGGCAGTCCGTCAGTTAGGCCCTCGGATACGGCGCGGTTCTGGTAATCTGAGACGGAATTATCCCGCGCGGTTGAGAAGAATTCTGTGTTCAGACGCGCTGCAAGCCATTCGAAAGGAATTTGCCAAAGTGACTACCCCTACGGTTTCGTCGCGCGGCAGCAAGCGCGCATTCAACTTCAACGCGGGACCGGCGACCCTGCCTCTTCCCGTGCTTGCGCGCATTCGCGAAGAGCTACTGGACTATCGCGGCACCGGAATGTCGGTGATGGAAATGACCCACCGTTCACCCGAGTTCGAGGAGATTCTATTTAGCGCGGAAACAAATCTTCGCCGGTTGATGGAGATACCGGAGGAATATGCGGTGATATTCCTGCAGGGTGGCGGCAGCATGCAATTTACGATGGTGCCGATGAATCTGTACCTACCGGGAAAACCAGTGGATGTGCTGCATACCGGCATGTGGACCGCAAAAGCAATTACCGAGCTTGAAAAAGGCATTCCGTTCCGCCTGGCAGCATCGACCGAGGCGGAGAAATTTACGCGTGTGCCGCGCAGAGACGAAATGACGCTGGGGCCGGATGCTTCTTACGTGTACATGGCGTCGAATAACACGATCGAAGGGACGCAATGGCACGAGTTTCCGCAGACGGGGAATGTGCCACTGGTTGCGGACATGTCTTCGGATATTCTTTCCAAGCGAACCGAGGTCGGACGCTTCGGGCTAATCTTTGCGGGAGCGCAGAAGAATTTGGGGCCATCGGGCGTGACTGTTGTTATTGTCCGCCGCGACTTGGCGGAGCGCGCGGACAAAAAACTGCCCACGCTCCTGCAGTACCGGACGGAGATCAAAGAGCGCTCGCTGTTCCATACGCCGCCGACGTTTGCGGTGTACATCGTTGGTCTTGTCCTGGAATGGGTAGCCGGGGAAGGCGGTGTCGCCGCCATTGAAAAGAAGAATGAAGAGAAAGCCAGGTTACTTTACGACGCGATCGAGGCGAGCGGCTTTTATTCTTGCCCGGTGGCCAAGGATTCGCGCTCAAATATGAACGTGGTGTTTCGCCTCGCGGGAGGCGACCAGGCCGTCGAGGGGAAATTCGCCGCGGCAGCTTCGGCAGCAGGCATCGTCGGCGTGACCGGGCATCGAGCGGTGGGCGGGATGCGCGTGTCGCTCTACAACGCGGTGACCATTCCTGCGGTCCAGGCGCTGGTTGCATTCATGCGAGAGTTTCAGCGGACGCATGGCTAGCTTGCAAGTGAATGGCCCCGACACCTGCGCCTAAGGCGGCCAAAGGCCTAAGTGCAAGACAGCCACAATAGTGTGGTATTCACGCAACACATCCTTGACTTGCGCGAATTAGCCCTTTATTCTTGATTTTCGATGTCAAATCTTATCGATCGGGGCGATTTCCTGCCGGTTTTGGCTCCACTGGCGAACCAGAAATGGCTCCGCGGTCCTGCTCTAGTTGGAAAACCAGTTAAGGCCAGAAGAGCTGACACGCAACCCCCTCTGGATGAATACTTTAACGCTCTGTTTACCGCATTAGGCCCGCAACACTGGTGGCCTGGTAAGACCCCTTTCGAGATCATAATTGGCGCAATCCTCACCCAGAACACCTCTTGGAGAAATGTCGAGCTGGCTCTCGCCAGCCTTAGGGCCGCGTCGGTATTCACTCCGGCTGCGGTCAAACGAGTAAGCTTGCGGCGCTTGCAATCGCTGATCCGGTCGGCGGGATATTTCCGCCAGAAGGCTCGAGCGTTGAAGGCATTCGTGCAGTTCTTGCGCAGCGAGTATCGAGGCTCCTTGAAGCGAATGTTTGCGACGCCGACCATTGCGCTTAGAGAGAAGCTACTGGATGTCTACGGCATCGGACCAGAGACGGCCGACGCGATACTGCTCTATGCTGGCGGCCATCCGGTGTTCGTGGTGGACGCATACCCAAAACGCATCATGGCGCGGCACCGGTGGATTAGCGAGGAGGCCCCGTATCAGGACGTCGGTTGGATGTTCGAACGGCAATTCCCGGGAAATGTGGAAAGGTTCAAGGAGTTCCATGGGCTGATCGTCATGGTGGGAAAGAAGTGGTGCCGCAAGAGCGCCGCGGAATGCGAGAATTGTCCGCTGAGACGCTACCTGGAGGAAGCCCGGTGAAAGGCGAGCGGTCAAAACGGAAGCGGCAGTTGTGGCTGACGCTCGGTCTTGTGGCGATTGTGCTGCTTGCGGCGGCGGTATTCACGCTGGGCTCGCTGAAAATTCCGGTTCGACCAGAAGAGGGCAACGGGCTGGTGATTCTGTTCGCCCTGTCGACCTTCATGTTCGCCGCGCTGCTGATCTTCACGCTGATCATGACCCGGAATTTAGTTCGCCTGTGGAGTGAGCGGCGCGTCCGGCAAATCGGTTCGAGATTCAAGGCGAAAATGGTGTTGGGCGCGATGGGCGTGTCCCTGTTGCCAGTCATGTTTCTGTTTTTTTTCAGCTACGCACTGGTCAATCGAACGCTCAATCTGTGGTTTCCCCGGCCGCTTGAAATAGCGAATGAAGAGAGTCAGGTATTACTGAATGACTTTGGGGCCTCCGAGCTGAAACGGCTGAACGCGCTGGCTTTCGAGGCGGCCATGCGCGAGACGCCGGACCAAAGCATTCTAGGGTTGAGCCGGACGGCGGATGCCGCATGGATTGCCAACGCCCAGGGCAAAGTGGGTGCGGGAATGGATTTCGAAAAGGGCTGGAATTTAGGTCTGCGCAGCGTTGAGCAGGACAAGGACCCTCGCGTGGAAAATCGTAACCCGGGTCCGCCACAGCTTGTTCGAACGCTGGCCAGTGGCGCTCAAGTGTGGCAGACCGGGAGCCAGCTATACATCGCGGGCAGTTCACCGATGCAAGGCTTTACTTTGTATGCGGCGCGCCACCTCTCTGACGATTTTCTCCAGCGTTACGAAAATATTGAGGAGCAAACGGCAGCCTACGCGCAGCAGAAGCAACGGTTGCGCGCTTACAAGCGCGAGATTTTGTTGACGTTGATGCTGATCACCTTGTTGCTGCTTTTTACCACTACTTGGGTGGCGCTGTTTCTGTCGAAGCAAGTGACCCTCCCGATCCAGGCGCTGGCCGAGGCCACCAGGGAGATCTCGCGTGGCAATTTCGATCATCGTATCGACGTGCAGGCGCAAGACGAGCTGGGAACGCTGGTGCGGTCGTTCAACCGCATGACCGTTCAGCTGGGCGAAGGACGCCGCCAGATCAATGAATTCACCAAGAACCTGGAGCAAGCCATCGAAGAGCGCGAAGGCCGCCGCAAACTGATGGAAGCGATTCTGGAAAACATTCCCACTGGAGTAGTTTCGCTGAACTCAACGGGCGAAGTGGCACGCATTAATTCCGCCGTGCCGATGATCCTGGGCGAATATGCGCGCAATGCGCGCACTCTGCCGGAATTGGTGGGAGACGAGGCGGGTCGCGCGATATTGCATCTGATGCGGCGATCGCTACGAATGGGTGCAGCTTCTCGCGAAATCGAGATCGCTACGGCCGGGCGGCTGGTTCGGGCTGCGGTCACCGTGAGTTCGCTGGGGCCGCGGCGCTCGAACCCGGGATTTGTGGTGGTTATCGACGATCTGACGGATCTGCTTCGGGCGCAAAAAGCCGCGGCCTGGCAGGAGGTTGCGCAGCGCATCGCGCACGAAATAAAAAACCCGCTGACGCCCATTCAGCTTTCGGCGCAGCGCCTGCTGCGTCATCTGGAACGTAATGCGTCGTCGAAACCGGATGGCAAGTGCGGCGAGTTCGACGGGCTGGTGGCAGAATGCGCAGGGCTGATCGAGCGCGAAGTACAGACACTGGAATCGCTGGTCAACGAATTCTCGCAATTCGCGCGCTTCCCTTCCGCGCGTCTTACCTCTGCGGATTTGAATTCCATCGTGAACAGCGCGCTGGATTTGTTTCATGGGCGCCTGGAAGGAATCGCCCTAAAGACAGAGCTCGCTACAACGCTGCCGCCGGTGAAAGCAGATCCCGAACTATTGAGGCGAGTGGTAGCGAATTTGATCGACAACGCGGCCGAAGCAATGGAGGGATGCACGGTTCGCCGTTTGCGTGTGGCAACGCGCGTGCAAGGAGATGGCGACGCCGTCGAGGTGGAGGTATCCGACAGCGGCCACGGTATTTCGCCGGCGGACAAAGAGCGGCTTTTCTTACCGCATTTTTCGACACGTGAACGCGGGACGGGGTTAGGTCTCGCAATCGCCAGCCGGATTATCGCCGAACACTATGGAACCATACGCGTGGAAGATAATATGCCGAGCGGCGCTCGTTTTCTGATTCGATTTCCGGCAGCAGAAATCGTGGCGACGAAACGCAGGCGGGAATTCCAGCGGCGAATGCGTGAAATCACGGCGCAGCTTTCGCCCTGATTCGAAGGCTCAGAGGCTCGAGAAAATAAATGCCAGCAACGATACTCATTGTTGATGACGAAAGCGGAATCCGGGAATCGCTTGGCGCATTGTTGCGCGACGAGGGATACGAGATTGAGGCGGTCGGGTCCGGTGAAGAGTGCCTCGAACGGATCGGGCGGCGCAACTTCGACCTGATTTTGCTGGATGTGTGGCTGAAACAAATGGACGGGCTCGAAACGCTCGAGCAAATTCAGAACCGCGATAGTGCGCCAATGGTCGTGATGATCTCGGGGCACGGGAATATTGAGACGGCGGTACGCGCCACGAAGCTGGGCGCCTTCAATTTCATAGAAAAACCACTGTCGCTCGAAAAAGTCATGCTGGTAGTGCGCAACTCGCTCGAGTATCTGCGTCTGGAATCGGAAAACCGGCGTCTGCGCGCGGAGCTGGAGGAAAAGCACCAGATTCTGGGCAGCAGCGTGCCGATGAAGGCGTTACGGCAGCAGATCGCGCTGACGGCGCCGACCAATGGCCGCGTCTTGATTTACGGCGAAAGCGGAACGGGCAAAGAACTGGTGGCGCGCGCGTTGCATGCGAGTAGCTCGCGCGAGTCGATGCCGTTCGTGGAAGTGAACTGCGCGGCGATTCCGGAAGAATTGATCGAATCGGAAATGTTCGGGCACCGCAAAGGAAGTTTTACCGGCGCCAGCGAAGATAAGGTCGGGAAGTTTCTGAAGGCCAATGGCGGAACGCTGTTCCTGGATGAAGTGGGAGACATGAGTTTAAAGACGCAGTCGAAGGTTCTGCGCGTACTCGAAGAGCAGCGGGTGGAACCGCTTGGCTCCAACACGCCCGTCACCGTAGATGTCCGCGTTATTGCCGCCACCAACAAAAAACTGGAAGAGGAAATTGGGCGCAACGCTTTTCGAGAAGACCTTTTTTACCGTCTCAACGTGATCCCCTTTTACGTGCCGGCGTTGCGCGATCGAATCGAGGATATTCCAATCATCGCGGCACATTTTCTGACAGCGTTTTGCGAAGAGTACGGCAAAAAGCAAAAAGAGGTCAGCGCATCGGCGATGGACGTGCTTCTGAGCTATCCCTGGCCGGGAAATGTGCGCGAGCTGAAAAATTTGGTTGAGCGGCTGGTTATCATTTGCCCTTCGCCGCGAATCGAACCGCACCATTTGCCGCCGGAGCTGTTTCGCGGCGCGTCGAAAAGCCCGCAGAAGCCGTACGAGAGTTTGCAGGAAGCGCGTTCGGCATACGAGCGCGAATTTGTGTTGCGTAAGCTGGAAGAAAATCGCTGGAACATGACCAAGGCCGCCCAGGTGCTCGGGCTGGAGAGGAGCCACTTGTACAGAAAGATGCGCTCGCTCGGGATCGCACCGGCCAGGGAGTAGAAGGCTTCCGGGGTTCAATCCTTGAAGAAATCGATCCGACCTCGGGGTTGAAACCCCGCCCCTTTTGACAAGGTGCTAGCGATTCAGAAAATCATTCCTGGTAATCAGCGAGCTGTTCTAGCTGGCGGTGCCAATCTAGCTGGCGAACGATCGAGGAATTTTGGCGCCAGTTGGGCTGGACCTTCACCATCAATTCGAGGAAGACTTTTGCACCGAGGATGGTTTCGAGTTCCTGGCGGGCTTGCGTGCCGATTTTCTTGATCGTGGCTCCGCCTTTGCCGATCAGAATTCCCTTCTGGCCTTCGCGCTCGACATAAATTGTCGCGCGGATGCGCGTGAGCGTCTGGCCTTCTTCGAAATTATCGACCAAGACGGCTATCGCGTGCGGGACTTCCTCGCGCGTGATCAGGATTGCTTTTTCGCGAATAAGTTCGGCGGCCAAGAAACGCTCGGGCTGGTCGGTAAATTGGTCGGATGGAAAATGCGGCGGTGCTTCGGGAAGCAGCGCGAGCCAGGAATTCACCAGATCGAGGCAGCCCGCTCCCGTGAGCGCTGAAATAGGGAAAATCTCGGCGAACTCGAACACCTTGTTATAGCGCTCGATGAGCGGCAAAAGAAGCTGTTTGCGGAGTCGGTCCACTTTATTCAGCAAAAGAAAAACGGGCCCGCGAAAGCGCTTCACCCATTCAATCGAAAAACGATCGCCAGCGCCGAAATCGGCAGTGGCGTCTACGATCAGCGAAAGAATGTCGATTCCTTCCAGCGCGTATTGCAATTCGTCCATCATCATGCGGCTGAGAACATTTTCGGGCTGATGGATTCCCGGCGTGTCGACGAGAACGATTTGAGCGTCATCGCGATTCAAAATGCCCTGGATGCGATTGCGCGTGGTCTGCGGCTTGGGCGACACGATGGCGACTTTCTGCCCCACGAGCGTGTTTACAAGAGTGGATTTACCCGCGTTTGGGCGGCCAACAATCGCGACGAAACCGGATTTGAATGCCATGAGTGAAACAATTGTACGCCTTTAGGTCCGCTACGAGTAGTTTCGGCAAATCGGGTATTGTTGCCTGCTCAAGATTCGGTTATCAATATAGCGTGGGCACCTTTCAAATTCAGATACGCCGATTGGCTCCAGCCGATGCCTCGTCGTTCCGGGAGATTCGGCTGGAAGCGCTACGACGGAGTCCGGAAGCATTCGGCAGCACGTTCGAAACTGAAAATGCACAGGGGTTGACCTTTTTCTCAGATCGGCTCAACGGTTCCGACATGTTTGGCGCGTTCCATGGTTCAGAACTCATCGGCGTAGCTGGTTTGCTAATTGGGAGAGGCCAGAAAGAGATCCATAAGGGAAAGTTGGTTGCCATGTACGTCCGGCCTAACTTCAGAAATGTTGGTGTGGGACGGAAAATCGTGGAGGCCATAATCGATTTTGCGCGTGAGCGCGTCGAATTGGTGCAACTGGCGGTGGTTCGAGAGAACGAACAAGCGCGGCGACTTTATGCGAGTCTGGGCTTCGTGGAATACGGAATCGAAAAGAACGCTCTGAAGCAGGATGGCCGCTACTACGACGAGGTGCTTATGGCAAAGGCCCTCAAGGCAGATTTCTAACCCTAAACCTTTAGCCTTCTACGACACAGTTGGCTTGGCTCACAAAAAAACTCAATTTAAGCGGGCGCGGACGCGGAGGACTTTGCGTTGGTTGGCTTCCAGGACCTCGAAGCGCACGCCGTCGGCGTCGATCACTTCGCCGGTGCGCGGAACGTGGCCGGCCACGCTGTTAAGCAATCCGGCGATTGTGCTGGCGCTGGAGTGTTGCATGGCAGCGTCGAGCTTGACGCCAAAAAGCTCGCCGACTTTGTCCACCGGGACGCTGCCGCGGACGACCAATGCGCCGCCGGATTCGCGAATCACATCGGGCGCAGGACGACGGTCCTCTTCGCCGATTTCTCCGACAATTTCCTCGACCAGATCTTCGATGGTCACCACGCCGGCCATCAATCCATATTCGTCAATCACAATAGCCATCTGCTGATTCTTGCGCTGCATTTCTTTCAACAATTCGGAGCCGAACTTTGTCTCGGGCACGAAAAGCGCGGGGCGCATGAGCTCGCGAACGGTGCGCTGAGCCGCTTCGCGGTCGGGCACCTCGAGCATGTCGCGCGCCATGACGATGCCCACGATGTCGTCCAGCGATTTTTCGAATACGGGCAAGCGCGAAAATTTCGTTTCAACTACAAGTTCGCGCAATTCCTCAAGCGAAGCGGTCGCGCGGATGGCGATCACGTCGGGACGCGGCGTCATCACCTCGCGGACGCGCTTATCGCCGAACTCGACGACCTGCTCGATCAACCGCGCTTCGTCTTGTTCGATGATTCCCTCTTCGGTGGCGGCGTCGACAAAATCTTCAATGGCTTGCTGCTCGGCTGCCGGCGCGCTTTGCTCTTCCTCGGAAAGATGGAGCACGGACACCAGGAACTCAAGTACGGCCAGCACCGGCCAGGTGAAAAACACGAAAGCACGCACCAGGGGAACAAACGGGACAATCCAGTTGCCCGGCGCACGAGCCAGGAAAAGCGAGGGCAGGAATTGCATGGCCACGACAACTTCCGCGCCCAGGAAGAAAATCATTTCCAGCGCGGCTTCCCAGGTGCCTAACGCAAAAAAGATCACCGCCCGAGCGGTGATGGCGGCCACCAGAACCAGCCACAGGCGCGCCAGAAGACTAAAGGCGAGCGCGGCACGGCGGCGCTCCATATGAAAACGAGGCTCGACGTCTGATTCGAATAGCTCCAGATGGGCATGGATCCGTCCGGTAGATACGCGACCGAGTTCGCGATATACGCGGTCGAGATAAGAAAACAGCAGCAGGACCGCTGTAAGCGCAAGAATGCCTATGGTGTAGATCAGGATCGGCACGTTAGAGGAACTCCAAAGCCGCGGATGCGGACGCGGCAGGAAGAACATATGGTTTGCCGATCCATGACTAAGCCAAGCCGAGAACACGGCGAAGGCGCATTTCTCGCCGGTCCATTTGGCCACTGTCGGTTTCGTGATCGTAGCCCATGAGGTGAAGAATTCCGTGCAGAATCAGAATGCACATTTCGTCTTCGAATGCACGCCCGAAACGGCGAGCATTCTGGCGCGCAACCGCGGGAGCAATAGCGATATCGCCCCAATAAGCGGGCGGGGAGTCGCCGGGCGATTTGACAGAAGAATGTTTGCGTCGCAACCGGCGAACGCGCTGTTTAGCAAGTGGCTCATCGGTTAGGAACGACAATACATCGGTGGGACGATTTTTTCCACGGTAGGCCCTGTTCCACTTCGCGATTTCGGCGCTGGTGACCAGGCAGATGGTAACTGCGTCGGCAGGAACGCGTAAGACTTTCCGGGCTCTGGCGGAAAATTTCTCAAGATGATCAATCGAAAGTTTGACCTGGCTCTGTTGATTGAGAATCATTGCCACGAGAGCTAAGACCGATGATTTCTGTCGCGCGGGTTCAACGCCCCATGTTCGTCATAGGCTTTGATAATGCGCTGAACCAGGCTGTGGCGTACGACGTCGCGCTCGTCGAAATAGACCATGGCAATGCCTTCGATTTTCCCGACGATCTCGATGGCCTCGACAAGTCCCGAGCGGCGCGAATCGGGCAGATCGATTTGCGTGACGTCGCCGGTTATTACGGCCTTCGAATTGAAGCCTAGACGCGTGAGGAACATTTTCATCTGTTCGCTGGTGGTGTTCTGCGCCTCGTCGAGAATGACAAAGGAATCGTTCAGAGTACGGCCGCGCATGAAAGCCAGCGGTGCGACTTCGATGATGCCCTTTTCGAGATAGCTTTCAAGTTTGTCGGCTTCCAGGAGGTCATGAAGCGCATCATAGAGAGGGCGCATGTAAGGATCGACCTTCTCTTGAAGCGTGCCGGGGAGAAAGCCCAGGCGCTCTCCGGCTTCCACCGCCGGACGCGCGAGGATGATGCGGTTGACTTGTTTTGAGAGCAACGCGGAAACAGCCATCGCGACGGCCAGATACGTTTTTCCGGTTCCTCCGGGACCGATGGCGAAAACCATATCGAAGGCTTCCAGCGCCTCGATGTAACGGCGCTGATTCGGACTTTTCGGCGCGATGCTTTTCTTGCCAAAAGAGCGTGTGCGAGTAGGCGAGAAAGTCCCGCGCAGTTCCGACGATGGTTCCGCGGTGGCGATGCGCAGGAGAGATTTTACTTCCTGGCTGCCCGGAACGCGGCCTTCGCGAATGCGATTGTTATATTCGGCGAGAATTTGGGCAGCGCGCTCGACTTGAGCAGGAGCGCCTTCGATTTCAAGATCATGATCCTGCAAATGGGTCGTAACGTGCAGGGTTGACTCGAAGAGTTTGATGTTTTCATCGAGGGTGCCAAAAAGCTCGTTAATGCCACCAGCCAGTCGGACGATTTGTTTCATTCAGTATCGCGGTCGCGAGGCCTTAGGAAGAGTTTGCATAGATGCTAGCGTAGCGCGGGGACAGAAGAGGGTCAAGCTGCGAGGTAGGGCAATCGTCGATATGCCGTTTATAAATATGACCCCGGCAGCAGGGTGCTGAATAAGTGGAACCAAATGGCGCGCACGCGCGAACCAGCAGTAACTTCTGTTCCGGTTTAAGAAGGTATCTGAGGATAGCGCTAATGGACTATGCGATTCTAGGCTCTCCCTGACAAGGTAGCCAAGTGAGAGGAAGTAGTATTTTCCTGGAATGGGAATAGCGGAGTCCGAGCGTATCGAACAGGAACGGTTACTTGTAGGTAGGTTCGCTGGGCATTGGAGAATTGTATGGCCAAGCTGAAAGAAACATCCCGTGATCCGGAGGGCAAGATTTACGCGGAGCCGCGGCGGACGCAGCGTGTGCGGATCGGCATGTCGGTGGTGATTCGCGGAACGGTTGGCGACCAAGCCTTCGACGAAAAAACGAAAACGATTACGGTGAATGCGAACGGGTGCCTGGTGCTGCTGGCGGCGAAAGTGAAGCGTGGACAGAACCTTACAATCATCAATCCGCAAACTCAAGAAGAGCTGCCTTCGACTGTGTGTTTCTTGGGCGATTCAAGCGGCGGCAAATCAGAGGTAGCGTTCGAATTTTCAGAACGCTCCCCTAGATTCTGGCGAATTGCGTTCCCTCCCGACGATTGGAAGCCATCGGAGCGGAAGCGCGCGAGCGCGCCGCCGACTCTTGCTCCGCGCACGAATCGTTAATTCATCTGCCGTGATCAGGCAGCGATTCCGAAGAATTCTTGCCCGCCACTCCCTCTGGTGCACTGATTCGCCTTACGGCTTGGCAGCGGGAAATTGAACCTTAGGGGCTTCGCGCGAAGCTTCGGAGGCCTGGAAGTATGCATCGTTGCGGTGGAACCCGGCCCAGCTCGCGAAAATGTTATTTGGGAACTGGCCGATGTAGGTGTTATAGACCTGAATGGAATCGTTATAGCGCTTCCGCTCGACGGCGATGCGATTCTCCGTGCCGGCAAGCTCGTCCTGCAAACGCAAGAAATTCTCGTTCGATTTGAGCTGGGGATAATTTTCAACGATGACAAGCAGCCGGCTTAGCGCGCCGTCAAGTTGTCCGTTCGCAGCGATTTTATCCTGCGGGGTCTGGGCGTTCATCAAGGCCGAACGAGCTTTTGCGATATCGCCGAAGACGGTCTCTTCGTGCGCGGCGAAGCCCTTCACCGTTTCGACCAGGTTCGGTATCAGATCAGCGCGGCGCTGGAGCACTACGTCCACCTGCGCCCAATTGGATTTTACCGTTTCGTTCAGGGTGACCATTTGGTTGCGAGCTGAAACGTATGAGCCACCGAAAATCAAGGCAACCACAACAAGAACGACGATTATTGCCACCACTGCCTTCATGGAATCCTCCTATCGAAATCTTTCCGGCTGCCAACGGACTTCTCGGAACTAGACCGTGCGGAGCCGGCGATCTACTTCGTTGGTTACCACCTCAACGAGTTCGAGATATGCGTTTAGCGACGCCTCCACATCAATTTCCTTTGGCTTCTTCCTCCCCTCCCGCAGATCTAGAATGGCTTGAAAAGCCATAGGATTCGCGCCAGTGAGTAATGCGATCGCATCGACGGTCTCACGTTTCGTAGCGGGCATGGCATGACCCATAGCCAGAAGCGCATGGCGGAACAAGGCACAGAACGTCGAAACGGACTTCAGCATTATGTCGGTATGAACTCTGTTGCTGAGCGGCGCGGCCAGTACGGCCTGGCGCAGACGCAACCAAGCGGTGCGAAGTTCGCGCTCGACTTGCAGGCGGTGCAGCTGCAGCGGAACTTCGAAATCGGCGAGAAAATCCGCACCGTAAAGAATGCGGTGGCGCAGCTTCATGTCAAGAAGCTCGATTGCAAAGACATCGGCCGAGTTGCGCAGTTCATCCATTGTGAAAATAAGGGGAGCCAAATTGCCTTGCTTCATCCACCATTTAGCAACGCCGTGCAGACGTTCAACAGTCGCCGAATCTGCACGCTCGACCACGCACAGGACGTTCAGATCCGAATGTCCGGCGCGGAATTCGCCGGTGACCGCCGAGCCATAGAGCACTACGGTCTTTAGATCGTCCTGGATCGCGGCTTTCAGCCGATTCACCAGCTCGGTAAGTTTGGCTTCCATTCCCTATCCTTAACTACTTACGCGCGCAAAGGCTTAAAGTTACCAGCTGCCACCAGCACCACCGCCTCCGAAAGAGCCCCCGCCGAATCCACCGAACCCGCCACTGCCGCCTCCGAAGCCTCCTCCACCGAATCCGCCCCGGCCGCCCATCATTCCGCCAATCATTGGGCCGACCCACCAACCGCTACCGCCGCGGCCACCGCCTCCTCCGCGGAGGAGCTTGAAAAATAAAAATATGAAAAAAAACAGGAATAAGATCGCAACAACGCCGCCCATTCCGTCCTGTTGCGGCCTCGTTTCAGAAACGCGCCTTGGCGCAGCCGGTGCCGAACCAGTAAGAGTTACGCCACGATTTTGCGCAATGACGTCAGCAATTCGGCGCGTGATCAACAATAATGCCGCATCGTAATTCCCGGCGCGGAAGTATGGAATTGCTTCGCGGCCGAAGCCCCCTACTTTGCCGTCGGGAAGTATCGGTTCAAGTCCGTAGCCAACCGTAGTCCAATATTTGTGATCCTCCGTCGCGACCAGGATCAAAACTCCGCGGTCAGATTGCTTTGGGCCCACACCCCACTTCGTCGCGAGATCGATCGCGTAATCTTCCACCGGCTTTCCGCCCAGCGATTTGACAGTGACGATCGCAATCTGCGCTTGCGCTTTCTGATCTACTTCAGCGCAGAGCGCAGTGAGCTGCACGCGAGCTGATTGGCTCAGGACGCCGGCGAAATCATTTACGTATCCCGCTGGCTTGGTTTGGGGAATAGCTTGCTGAGCGAGTGGGCCAGAGGCGACAAACCCCCCGAGCCAGGCGAGCAAAAGGATGCTGGCCTTTAGGAGAATTCCACGAATTCCCTGCTTGCGGATAGACGGCATGGTGAGTCACGGGCATGTTAGAACTAGGCAAAGCAAAGTGTCAACGTGCCTTGGCGTAGGATAGCCGTGCGCACTCGGACCGAACCAAGATGTCGCGCAGACGCAACATTGTCAGCGGGCAAGCGGCGATGCTACACTCCGATGTCCGTTTGTTCGATTACGCACAGTAATGTTCGCTAATGAACGAACTGTGAGCCGAAATCCCTGATTAACCGTCTAATTTCAACCGGATACACGTGGCCGCCTCGTTGCATCAAAATAGGCCATTTGAAACAAACAGGCCTGTCCGCGCGTTTAGATAGACTGGGGCCGGTGAACACCTCAACGTTCTACTTTTGCTGAGAGGAAAAACGACCATGATTCGAAGATTTTCTCATGTTGCGCTGGTGTTTTTGACGACTGCTTCTCTTGTCATGTCGCCGGTTTTTGCTCAGACCCAGGATGGGCAGAACGCGCCAACGCCGGCCCAGCAAAGCCAGGAGCAGGGAGCACAATCGCAGCAAACTCCGGGGCAGGCTCAACCGGGCCAAACGCAAGAGCCGACCGGTAGCCAGCTCAAATCGCAGCCGAATACTCCCGCCGCGGAGGAAGCGCGCAGCATGAAGATGGGCCCGGACTATTCCAATGGCAAACCATGGTTCCCCAACCTCATCGCGGCGTACACCACGGCAAGGATCGAGCAGCCAATGCTGACAAACTCCCCCCGCATCGACCAATTGATACAGGGCGGCCGGCTGATGCTCAGCCTGGAAGACGCCATATCGCTGGCGCTTGAAAACAATCTGAATATATCGGTGTCAAAATTTGTGCCATGGATTGCCGAAACGGCGCTCTTAAAAGCGAAAGCCGGCGGCATTCCGGAATTCGGCAACGTTCAGCAAATCGTGCTGGGAACATCGCCGTCCGTATCGTTTGACCCGATCATTTCTGGCAGCGTAGGATGGGCGCGGTCGACCATACCGGTTAACAACCCGTTGATTTCCGGCACCGGAACAACTTCCAGCACCATCGAAAGCCTGACATCGAATACCTATACGTACGATTTCGGCTACTCGCAAGGTTTTCACACTGGCACGAACTTCTCGGTCACGCTGAACACCACTCGCCAGGCGTCCAATACGCCGGAAAACCTATTTAATCCATTTGTGGAACCGCAGTTGACTGCGACTCTAACGCAACCATTGCTCAACGGCTTCGGAGTACTGGTCAACACTCGCTACATTCTGGAGGCCAAAAATTCGATCAAAGTCGCTGATTCGCAATTGGCGCAGCAGGTAATCGCGACCGTCACACAGGTTTCGAACGACTATTGGGAACTGGTATATGACCGCGAAAATGTAAAAGTCCAGGAAGCTGCGGTGGGTGTTTCGACAAAATTGTATGAGGATAACAAGAAGCAACTGCAAATCGGGACGATGGCGCCGCTCGACGTGCTCACAGCGGAATCGCAAGTCGCCACGGACCAGCAGAATCTGATTGTGGCGCAAACGACGCGCCTGCAACAACAGACCGTCTTGCTGAACGACATGACCAAGAATCTGATGGCGCCGGAACTGGTGGGTATTGAAATCATTCCAACCACGACCATTGCGACTCCCGAAGTGGTTGAAAATATGCCGCTGCAAGACGCGGTACAGGAAGCCTGGAAAAAGCGCCCTGAAATATATCAAGCGGATCTGAACCTTAAAAACGCGGGAATCGAGGCCAAAGCGACTCACAACGCTCTGTTGCCCACTCTGAACCTCTACGGTCAATTCAGTCAGATTGGACTTTCCGGAAATTCGATTGTTTCGACTTCCCAAACCCCCAATTCAATTACGCCGATTCCGAGCGAGCCGATTGTGGACTCGACCACCGGGCTGCAAATCGGCAACGAAGTCGTGGGCTTTCCAGTCTTTCCGACGGCGGTGACGACCAATGGACTGGGCAGCGCGCTCGACAACATGATCACAAACCACTTTCCCACCTATGCGGCCGGGGTTAATTTTTCCATTCCCCTGCGCAACCGCTCGGCGCAGGCGGACAACGCCCGCGCGCTGCTGGACGAGCGGCAGCAACAAGTGCAGTATCGCCAGACCCAAAACACCATCGTGCTGAACGTTCGCAATGCCATTATCGCTCTGCAACAAGATCGCGCGCAGGTGGCCGCCGCGGAGAAAGCGCGAAACCTAGCGCAGCAGACTCTCGATGCCGAACAAAAGAAATATCAGTTAGGGTCCTCGACCAGCTATAACGTCGTGCTTCGCTCGCGCGACCTGACCGCGGCGGAAGGAACCGAGCTACGAGCCAAGGTAAACCTGGAAGAGGCGCTCGTGAACTTCAACCAGGCCATGGGGCGCACTCTGGAAGTAAACCGGATCACCATGGCAGATGCGCTGCGGGGCAGGATCTATCGCGAGAAGAATATTCCGGGAGCGCCGGACGATCCGATCGGAGCGAAGTAAGCTGATCGGGTTGAGCCAATACACGCGAATTGCGGATGAACCACGGCAGTTTCCTCAGCTTGCTGGGGCACGGGCGTTGCCCTAGAATGAATAGCAGAGAACTCGTGAATTGAGGATTTCCCGCCATCCAAGGAGCTCCGCGCATGGCCGATAAAATAGGCGAAAAAATCGCTCCCCCACGGAAGTCTCACTCGGGGATGGCTTCGGATGCGAAACGCAAACCGTCTGAAGCGGAGCGCAAGTGGGAAGAAAAAAACCTAGGGCCTACGCTGGAAAAGTCTGCGGAACGCTCGGCTGACTTTACCACCGTTTCAAGCTACCCCATCCGGCGTCTTTACACGGAAGCAGACCTGCCGGAGTGGAACCCGGAGCGAGATTTGGGCTATCCGGGCGAGCCTCCCTATACGCGCGGAATTCACTCCACCATGTATCGTGGCCGCCTGTGGACCATGCGCCAGTTCGCGGGATTTGGCGCGGCCGAGGACACCAACCGCAGATTCCGCTACCTGCTTTCGCAAGGGCAAACGGGACTTTCCGTGGCGTTCGATCTGCCCACGTTGATGGGATACGACTCGGACCACGCTCTCTCGGAAGGCGAAGTCGGGAAATGCGGCGTGGCGATCAGCTCGCTGGCGGACATGGAAGTCCTGTTCGACAAGATTCCGCTCGCCGACGTCACCACGTCCATGACCATCAATTCGCCCGCGGCGGCTATTTGGGCCATGTATCTAGCCGTGGCCGAAAAGCAAGGCGCTGACTGGAAGAAAATCTCCGGGACTTTGCAAAACGACATTTTGAAGGAATACATCGCGCAGAAGGAATATATCTATCCGCCCGACCCTTCGATGCGGCTGGTGATTGATACCTTCGAGTTTGGAACGAAGCACACGCCGCGTTTCAATCCTATCTCCGTCAGCGGCTACCATATTCGCGAGGCTGGCTCGACGGCGATTCAGGAAGCGGCCTTCACTTTGCGCGACGGAATCGAATACGTGGAATGGGGCTTGCGGCGCGGGCTGGAAGTGGATGAATTCGTTCCGCGGCTGTCGTTTTTCTTCAATGCGCACAATGACTTCTTCGAGGAAATCGCCAAGTACCGCGCGGCGCGCCGCATCTGGTACAAGACCATGCGCGAGCGCTTCGGGGCCAAGAACCCGCGCTCCTGGGCGCTGCGGTTCCACACGCAAACTGCCGGATGTTCTCTGACCGCGCAGCAGCCTTACAACAATGTGGTGCGAACAGCGCTGCAAGCTCTCGCTGCGGTACTGGGCGGGACGCAATCGTTGCACACCAATTCGCTCGACGAAGCATGGGCGTTGCCGACCGAGTTTGCCGCAACCATTGCTTTGCGCACGCAGCAAATCATCGCGCATGAAAGCGGCGTCACAAATACGGCTGATCCGCTCGGCGGCTCGTATTTCGTGGAAACGCTAACCAACGAGATTGAGCGCGGCGCTTGGGATTACATTGAAAAAATTGATGCGCTGGGCGGGATGGTGCCGGCCATCGAACGTGCTTACCCCCAGCGCGAAATTGCCGAAGCCGCTTACCGCTATCAACTGGCCGTGGACCGCAAAGAGAAAATCATCGTGGGCGTGAACGATTACGTCGCCGCGGAGAAGGCCATCGAGACATTGCAAATAGACGAGACCGTTGCAGTCGGACAGACGCAACGTCTGCGGAAACTTCGCGCGGAACGCTCGAACGACGAAGTTGCGCGCCGCCTTGCTGCGCTGCGCAAAGCCGCGGCCGGCACAGAAAACACCATGCCCTATATTTACGAGGCGGTGAAGGCGTACGCCACGCTCGGCGAAATTTGCGACACGCTCCGCGATGTGTTTGGCGTGTACGAGGAAGTGGCCGTCACGTAGAAATCCAATCTGGAATTGGCATCGCCCAAATTCGAGGCAATCCGACATTGAGACGGCTGAGCTTGACGAATACTTCCCTGCTTGCGATTTCTTTCTGCGTTTTCTCGTCCTTCGCGATTGGCCAACCAGCCAGCGCTCGACCGCCAAAAGAAAAGAAGCCTCCGTCTGTCAAAAGTGGATTCATCACCACGCATGATGGAGTAAAAATTCACTATCTCGAAGCGGGACACTCGGCGAACGTCGAGAGCGCTCAGGTCGGCAATCCTCTTCCCGCAGACGTAAAACCGACCAAAGGCAATGTTGCGCTATCGGCGGCGCACAACTTTCCTTCCATCTTGTTTGTTCCCGGCTGGACCATGCCAGCATGGATCTGGGAGAACCAGATTTCGTATTTTTCGAAAGACTATCGCGTGGTGGCGATGGACCCGCGATCGCAGGGCGAGTCTTCGCAAACTTCGGATGGACTGTATCCCGCGGCGCGAGCGCGCGACATCAAAGCGGTGGTCGATCAATTGCATCTCGCACCAGTTGTAATTGTGGGCTGGTCCATGGCTGTTGTGGAGACCATGGCGTACGTGGATCAGTTCGGAACGGGAGACTTCGCCGGGTTCGTGCTCGTTGACAACGATGCAGGCGGCCGCGCGGCTAGCGATGACGAGCAGGACTTCGGACTTCTTAAGGGCCTTTTGGAAGATAGAGAAAAGGCGACGAACGGATTCGTCCGCAATCTCAATTTCAAAAAGCCTCAAGCGGAAGAGTATCTTCACCGGGTAGTGCTGGCCTCTTTGCGCACGCCAACGAATACCGCCGTTGCTCTGCTGGTTGGATATTTTGTTTCGGATTATCGCTCGGTTCTGCCCAAGATCGATAAACCAAGCGTTGTTTGTGCGGCCAAGAGCACCTATATGGGCACAATTGCGGAGATGCAAAAACAGATTCGCGGCTCGCAGCTTGAGGTCTTTGAAGGGGCCGGCCATGCGCTGTTCGTCGACGACGCCGATCAGTTTAATTCCATGCTGGAGGAGTTCTTGCTCGACCTGCGGTAGCCGGTCTGGAATACGTCGGCGCCACGCGGCTATCGCAACAAGTGAGATTTGAAGTATTCTTGCCTTCTTATGAGCGAGGGGAAAATTCGTGTGCTGATTGCCAAGCCCGGTCTCGACGGGCACGACCGCGGCGCAAAAATCATTGCGCGCGCCCTTCGCGACGCGGGGATGGAAGTGATCTATACCGGGCTGCGGCAGACCCCGGAGATGATCGCCTCCGCCGCGGCGCAGGAGGATGTGGACGTTATCGGCCTCTCGATTCTTTCCGGTGCGCACAACACGCTCTGCCCCCGATTGATGGATTTGCTGCGCGAAAAGCGCATGGACGATGTGACCGTGCTCATCGGCGGAATCATCCCCGAGGCGGATATCCCCACGCTGAAAAAAAGCGGAATCGCCGAGGTTTTCCTTCCCGGAACGCCTACTCAAGCAATCGTGGATTTTATCCGCCAGCGAATTTCGACTGCCACTCGCGGCGCATGAGTATTCCGGCCGGAGCCTTGGGGAATGAAGAGCCGATGGACCCACTTCGGCGCTCGACTTGTTGCGCCCAGCTAGGCAGCGCCAACGCACCGGGCCGGCTTCTAGGGCGCCTTTTGAAGCTCGACCTCGCCGGGTGGTAGCCCAATTTTCCGAGCTATGAGACTGCGCGGATCAGTTTGGTTCGCGTATAAGCGATCCGGAACCCTTGGCGCTCAATATTGCGGTGGGAGGCGCTTCCCGGCTGCGCGATGCTTACAGCTACGTCGCATCCCTGCGCGACGGCCCAAGCCAGACGAGCGGACAGCAAAGCAGTCTGGACGCCTCGCTGGCGAAATTCGGGCAGCGTGCTCGCGCCGAAAAGGCCGCACACTCCTCGGTTTGCCGAGACGGCGCCGCCACCGGCTACAGCTCCATTTACCTGGGCAATGAAACAACAAGCGGCTGTGAAAAATCCTTCCATCACGTCGAGCATGGACTGGGTAACCGGAAAATGTTCGGCGAAGCCTTGCGCTACGGTCTTTGTCCACAACTTTGCTTCCTCAGGCGCTGCACGGCGTACGGCTACAGCGGTCCGCACTGCGTCGGGCTTGTTATCCTCTGCCGAGAGCCTTCGGAACAACACATCGGAAACTTCGAGCAATTGAAAACCGCGCTTTGCGAATCTTTCATACAGCGACATCTCGACCAACGGACAGAGTTCGACGGCCGCCGCAGCGCCCCGGCTATGGAAGAATTCCTGTAGGTGGTCCAATTCAGAATCCGCTACTTCTCCGTGGAGGCCTACTCCGATCGCTTGCGTCACCGGTGAGTCGACTCCGGCGAATACCGCAGAGCCACCTGCGATTTCTTCCACGGCCACCGGGAAATCGGGATGCTGGCGATGAAATGCCTTCGCGCAATTCTGGCAGGCGATCGCTTCCGCCATCTCAAAACGACGAGCGAGACTTGAGTCTACAAACTCCATGGGGATCCTCTCTTTTGCGCCAACTGGCGATATTTAGGTTATGACGAACAAGCGCGGTTATTCATGCGCAGAGACAGAGAGCACACCGGCGGGATAGGTCGGTGCCGTCTGGAGGATGAGAGCAGAAGTCCCGGGGCAGACCAATCCTCGCGCAGGTATCGCAGAGCATAGGCGCCTTCCGGTGGAAATTTTGTCCAAGGCGATATCTTGAACCGACGCGATTCTAGCGCAACCCTGCGCGAACTCAAAATCAATATCGGATGGTACAATTCGTGGCTACCTTCGGCCATCGATAAAGAGGCCGTTAAAAAGAAAGGGCCCTTTGAGCAGCACGAAAAACGATACGCGCGTTGACACCAAATCCCCCGACTTCCAAAAACGCAGCCGGCAGATGGTCGATCGGCTGACTGAGATAAAAAACGAGGAAGAGCGGATTCGTCAATGCGGTGGCGCGAAAGCCATCGAGGCGCAGCATAAGAAAGGCCGGCTTACGGCGCGCGAACGCATCGCCAAGTTAATCGACCCTCAAACGGAATTTTTCGAACTGGGCCTCTACGCCGCATACGAGATGTACGAGGAATGGGGTGGTGCGCCCGCGGCTGGCACCATTACCGGGCTGGCACATGTTTCCGGACGCCGGGTGATGATCATCGCCAATGACGCAACGGTGAAAGCCGGCGCGTTTTTCCCGATGACGGCGAAGAAAGTGATTCGCGCGCAAAACATCGCTATGGAGAATCGCATTCCCACGATTTACCTGGTGGATTCCGCCGGCGTTTTCCTGCCACTCCAAGAAGACGTGTTCCCGGACACGGACGATTTTGGCCGCGTCTTCCGCAACAATGCGGTGATGAGCGCGATGGGCATCCCGCAAATTACCGCGATCATGGGTATGTGCGTCGCAGGCGGCGCCTACTTGCCGGTAATGTGCGACAAAATCCTGATGACCGAAGGCAGCGGCCTTTTTCTTGCCGGCCCCGCTTTGGTGCAAGCCGCCATTGGCCAGAAAACTTCCGCGGAAGAACTTGGCGGCGCTCAAATGCACGCGCAAATCAGCGGCACGATTGATTTCCGCGAGCCTGACGATGCCACGTGTATCAAACGCCTTCGCGCTCTGATGGACAAAATAGGCCGGCCCGCGGGCGCCCCGTTCGATCACAAATCGGCCGCGCCTCCCGCCCATTCCGGCGACGAAATCTACGGGATTTTCTCGGCGGACCCGGGCAAGCAATACGATATGCGCGATATCATTGCGCGGATTGTGGACCACAGCAAGTTTGAGGAATACCGGGCGGAATACGGGCAGACTCTGATTTGCGGGTATGCGCGCATCGGCGGCTGGTCCGTTGGAATTGTAGCCAACCAGAAAAAATCCGTCATGGTGGCGGCTCCCGGCACCGGCGAGAAGCGTATCGAATTCGGCGGCGTGATTTATACCGAGTCGGCGGACAAGGCTGCGCGCTTTATTTTGGATTGCAATCAGAATCTGCTGCCTTTGATCTTCCTGCACGACGTGAATGGATTCATGGTGGGCAAGGAAGCAGAATGGAGCGGAATCATTCGCGCCGGGGCGAAAATGGTGAACGCGGTAGCAAACAGCGTGGTGCCGAAGATTGCTGTCATTTGCGGCGGAAGCTTCGGCGCCGGACACTACGCCATGTGCGGCAAAGCCTACGACCCGCGATTTATTTTTGCCTGGCCGACGGCGCGCTACGCGGTTATGGGCGGCGACGCTGCGGCGGGAACGCTGGTCGAGATCAAAATCAAGCAACTCGAGCGCGAAGGTAAAAAGCTAAGTGAAGCGGAGAAAAAGGAACTTTACGAGTCCACGCGCGCGACCTACGAGCACCAAACCGATCCTCGCTACGCGGCCGCGCGGCTATGGGTGGATGCGATTATTGACCCCGCTCACACCCGCGAAGCTTTGATTGAGGCGCTGGAATCAGCGGCGCTCAATCCGCATGTGGGCGAGTTCAAGACCGGCGTGTTGCAGACTTAGATGGACGAAGAAAATGCAGTTGCGAGACACGGCGGAGTCACAACGCTACTGTTCACTCTGCTTCTGGTCTCGCCGTGCTTTTTTGCGTGGGCCAGTTCCTGGGTAATTTCGCAAGGAGGGCCAAACTCTCACTCAGGCGTGTGGTTCATGTATCAGGTGTCGCAGTACATTGCATATCTTGGTCTAATCGTGGCAACCGTTCTTACCATCATTAACGCGAAGCAAGACGCGATATCTCGAATCGTTGTCTTTTTGATGGCGCTCTCGATTGCGTGCGGAATTGCAGCGCTTTGGTATGCGGTACATATCTATAGGAGCCCTTGGTACTGAATATGGCAGAACACGTCACGATCGTTGAATGTCCGCGAGATGCATGGCAAGGCCTGACGCAGATCATCCCGACCAAAGAAAAAGTGCACTATCTGGGTCGCTTGCTTGCGCTCGGCTTCCGACATATCGATGCAGTGAGTTTTGTTTCGCCGAAGCACGTCCCGCAGATGGCCGATAGCGAAGAAGTGATGCGCGAGTTGAGCGAATTGAAAGCGCCTCCCGGACCGGCGCCGGACATTATCGGCATTGTCGTCAACGCGCAAGGACTCGAACGCGCGCTCGCGACGCCGGGCGTAACAACCGTCGGCTATCCGTACTCCATCTCCGCATATTTTCGGCGAGCGAACGCAAACATGTCGCGTGAGGAAACCCGCGAGCTGGTGCAGAGATTGCAGCGCGATACGAAAGCAGCTGGCAAGAATCTGGTAATTTATATTTCCATGGCCTTCGGGAACCCTTATGACGAGCCATGGGGTCCGGAAATAGTGGAAGAAACAATCGTGTGGCTAAAGGACGTCGGCGTGCGGACGGTTTCGTTGGCGGACACCGTGGGCACCGCGTCAGCCGAAGACGTGGCCCATTTGTATCGTGCGGCGAAAAATTCCGTGGCGGGCGTGGATATTGGCGTGCATTTGCACAGCCGTCCGGAACGCGCGCCGGAGAAAGTTTTGGCCGCTTACGAAGCGGGATGCCGGCGATTTGACGGCGCATTGACGGGCTTGGGCGGATGTCCTTTCGCTGGAGACGATCTGGTCGGGAACATTCCCACCGAAGCGGTTTTGACCACACTGGCGGCGCGCGGCGTTTCGACCGGAATCGACACCAAGTCTCTCGCTGTGGCTTGCGCCATGACCGGCGAGCTTCGCGAGAAATACGGGCACGTGTCGAAAACGATCGACCCCATCACCTCGACAACAGTAAATTGAGAACGAGGCCAGCATGGAATACGGCACACTGAAATTCGAGCGCGACGGCGAAGTAGCTACCATCACGCTCAATCGCCCTGAAAAACGCAACGCTATTTCCACAGCCATGATCGAAGATCTTTTTGCCACGCTGGACACGGCGGCCCACGAAAGATCCGTCCGTGTCGTAATTCTGACCGGCGCGGGAAAGGCATTTTGCTCCGGGATGGACCTGGAAACATTGCAAGCGGTCGCGGAGCAGACCCCCGAGGAGAATCTGGGCGACTCCCGTCGCATGGCCAGGATGTTTCGCCTCGTTTATAGTTTTCCAAAACCGCTGATCACGGCCGTAAATGGCGCGGCGATTGCCGGCGGCTGCGGGCTGGCGACACTTTCAGATTTCACTTTGGCCGTCTCAGGCGCGAAGTTTGGATACACCGAAGTGCGCATCGGATTTATCCCTGCGCTGGTTTCGGTGATGCTTCGCAGGCAAGTGGGCGAAAAACATGCGCGCGATCTTTTGCTCACCGGCCGAATTATCGATGCTGCGGAGGCGTTCCGCATGGGATTGGTCACCGAAATCGTGCCTCCGGAAAATCTTATGACCCGAGCGCGCGAGGTTGCCAACATGCTTCTGGAGGCCAGTCCCACAAGCCTCACCATGACCAAGCGCTTGCTACTGCGGTACGATGAAGATCAGCTGGGCCAGGAGGTAGAAGCCGCCACGCTAGAAAATGCGAAGATCCGCGCAACGGAAGATTTTCGCGAGGGCTTGTCATCATTTTTGGAAAAACGTCCGCCGAAATGGACCGGTCGTTAAACGGTCGGCGAAGCGACGAATGCCGCCGAAACGTTCGCGAAGCAATTTAATCCTGCAGCACGTTTAACCCGGAACAGCAGGCTGGCTTTACGCGCGTCAGTGTGTCCGGTAGAATCTTTCGTCGCGCCGGCCGCCTTCGGCTCGCCGGGCGCCGGGGAGAAATGCTGCGTTTCGTTACTGCCGGAGAGTCTCACGGCCAAGCGTTGCTGACTTGGATCTCAGGACTGCCTGCCGGACTGCCGGTCGATCAGGATTTCATCCAGCGTGAACTCCACCGGCGACAACTGGGTTACGGTCGCGGCGCTCGTCAGCGCATGGAGAAAGACCACGCCGAAATTTTCGCGGGCGTGCGGCACGGGAAGACGATTGGCGCGCCCATCGCGTTGCGCATCGAGAATCGCGATTGGAAAAATTGGGAGAAGGCCCTGCCGGTGGAAGACACCGAAGGCGCTGAAGACCTCGAGCGGCAGCTCACCGCGCCACGTCCGGGCCACGCGGATCTGGCAGGCGCGCTTAAATTCGATTTCCACGATGCGCGATATATTCTCGAACGTGCGTCGGCGCGCGAGACCGCTGCACGGGTGGCGGCGGGTGCGTTTGCCAAACTGCTCTTGCGCGAATTTGGGGCGTCGGTTCTGAGCCATACAATCACCGTGGGCCGCGCTCATCTGGAACGCGACGCGACCTGGCAGGAAATCGTCGCGGCATGCGAGAATCTGGATTCACCTTTGCGCTGCGTGGACGCCGCGACCGAGTCGCGGATGAAAGCAGAAGTGGAGCGCGCTCTCAAAGAGGGCGATTCGGTTGGCGGAGTTTTTGAGGTAGTAGCGCATGAAATTTCGCCAGGACTGGGAAGCCACGCGCAATGGGATGAGAAGCTTGACGCAAAGCTGGCGCGCGCGGTGATCTCGATTCAGGCGGTCAAAGCGGTTGAGATTGGCAGCGGGGTTGAAAACGCGGAAAGCTACGGTTCGAGAGTTCAGGACGAAATCCGTTACGATACGGGCAGGAAACAATTCACTCGCGCTTCGAATCGCGCGGGCGGCATCGAGGGCGGAATTTCGAACGGCAGCGATATTGTTGTCCGCGGATATTTGAAGCCGATTTCGACGCTTCGCCGGCCGTTGCTGACGGCTGATCTGAAGACGAAGGAAGCCGTAAAAGCGGCTTACGAGCGCTCGGATGTGTGCGTGGTCCCGGCTGCCGGAGTGATCGGGGAAGGGATGGTCGCGCTGGAGCTGGCGGGGGCCTTCTTGGAAAAATTTGGCGGAGATTCCATCACCGAGACGCAGCGCAACTTTCAGGGGTATCAGAAACAACTCGACGAATTTTAGCGCCGCCGCGACTTTTGCGCTGAAGCGTGAAGACAAGGGATAGACCTAGCCGAAGATGATTCATCCAATTGTGAAATACGGCGACCCGGTGCTGGAGACGCCAACCAAGCGCGTGGAGAAATTTGACGCGGACCTTCAGAAGCTTGTGGATGATATGTTCGAATCCATGTACGCGGCATCGGGCGTAGGTTTGGCTGCGCCGCAGATCGGCTTAAGTTTGCGCGTCACGGTGATCGACGTAAGCAACGGGAAGAACCTGGAGGCCAAGCTCGTCTGCGCGAACCCGGAAATCATTCACGCCGAAGGCGAACAGCGCGAAGAAGAAGGATGCCTCTCCGTCCCCGGTTTTCGCGCGCACGTGGCGCGGCCTCAGTACGTGACCATACGAGCGCAAGACGCCGCGGGCAAAGAGTTCGAAATGCGCGGTGAGGGGTTGCTCGCGCGCGCGTTCTGCCACGAAATCGATCACCTCAACGGAGTTCTGTTCATCGCCCACCTGAGCATGCTCAAGCGCGACATGATCAAGCGCAAAATTCGCAAATTGAAAAAAGCCGGCGAGTGGTAGGTCGCGCGTGCCGTTGAGAATTATTTTTTGCGGCACCCCTGAGTTTGCCCTGCCCTCTCTGTGCCACCTGCTCTCTCAATCAGATTTTAAAATCGAGGGAGTGGTAACGCAGCCCGACCGGCCGCGCGGCAGAGGTCATGCCACCTCGGCATCGCCAGTGAAAGAAGTAGCGGTTTCCGCCCGAGTTCCCGTGTATCAACCTGAAAAAATAAAATCGGATGAGGCATTCGAATACTTCAAGCGAATTGCGCCGGATGCCGTAGTGATCATCGCCTACGGTCAAATCATTCCGCAGCGCCTGATCGAAATCCCTCGTCTGGGCTGGATCAACCTGCATGGATCGCTGCTGCCGAAATATCGCGGAGCCGCGCCCATCCACCGCGCGATTCTCAACGGCGAAACTCATACGGGACTCACAACCATGCGTATTGACGCCGGACTCGATACCGGTCCCATGCTATTGAAGTTCGAAACTGACATTCGCCCGGATGAGACTGCTCCAGAGTTGGGCGCTCATTTGGCGGAGGCGGGGGCGCCGCTCCTGTCTGAAACTCTACGCGGGCTCGAGCGCGGGTCCATCACCGCGATTCCCCAGGATAATTCGCAGGCCAGTTTTGCTCCGCCGCTGAAAAAAGAAGAAGGACGGATCGATTGGGCGCTGCCAGCGCAACAAATCTACAACCGGATTCGCGGATTGCAGCCGTGGCCCGGCGCGTTTACCACCTTCCGGGGCAAGAATTGCGCCATCTGGGGCCGAACGATGTCAAACGCGGGAGAACATGCGCGGTTGAAAGGTCGCGCTGGCGAAATTCTCACCGGCGGCGGCAGCGTAATAGTCGCCTGCGGCGACGGCACTGCCCTGCAGCTGAAAATCGTGCAGCTTGAGGGACGCAAGCGCGTTACCGCGCTGGAATTCGCGAACGGTGCCCGGCTGAAACTCGGCGAGCGCTTCGGGGAATAACTTCGGCGCTATGATTCGTTACCGACGGGATTTGTTCGCTCTCTCTCGGTGAGGGCGCGCAGCAAAATCAAATGTCGATAAGCATGGCGAGGCAAATGGCATACGATGTGCTCTTCCGTGTGGAGGCGGAAGGCGCGTACGCGAGCGATGCGTTGCACGTCGAGCTTGGCTCAGGAGTGAGAACGGATGACGCGGCTCTGGCGACCGAACTTACACTTGGAGTTCTGCGCTGGCGCGGACTGTTGGATTTTCTGCTGGAGCGTGCGCTCAAGCGGCCCGTCGCACGGCTGGATCTTCCCGTGGCAATCGCGTTGCGGATGGGCTTGTACCAGATTCGATTCCTCGAGCGCATACCCGCGCGAGCCGCGGTGAACGAATCGGTGGAGCTGGTAAAACGCGCACGAAAGGTTTCCGCTGCTTCGCTTGTAAATGCCGTCCTGCGGCGCGCGGCGGCCGAAGCGGACCCGCCGCCGGAAACGTTTCTGCCAGCGGGGATATCAACCGCCGCACGGCTGGGCATCGTTCATTCGCACCCGACCTGGCTCATCGAACGCTGGCTGGCACGGTTCGGTGAGCCGCAGATGATTTCCCTGCTGCAAGCCAACAATCAAAGGCCGCGGCTGAGTTGTTCTTTGCACGCCAAGCGCCGCGACGAAATCCTGGATGGCCTGCGAGAATCCGGTCTGCAGGTGGAACCAGGACGTTTGCTGAAAGCTGCCTTTGCCGTCCATGGCGGCAGCCCTACGCGCACCGAAGCATTCCATCGCGGAGATATTTCCATCCAGGACGAAGCTTCGCAAACGATTCCATTGCTTCTTGATGTCCAATCGGGTGATCGAGTCCTCGATTTGTGCGCGGCACCGGGAGGAAAGGCACCCACGCTGGCGCGCAACGCAGGAAAGAATGGGCTGCTCGTCGCCGCCGATCGTCACGCGCACCGCATTCGGGTCATGCGCGAAGGGTTCAAACGCCTTGATCTGCGCGAAGTGCGCTTAGTCGAACTGGATGCGTCGAAGACCCTTCCCTTCGGCATTCATTTCAACCGCGTCCTGGTCGACGCGCCTTGCTCGGGCACCGGCACACTCTCGCGGCACCCGGAAATCCGCTGGCGGCTCAAGCCCGAACAATTGGGTGAGCTTCATGACTTGCAGGTGCGGCTTCTGGAGACAGCGTTGAACCAACTGGCTCCCGGCGGACGACTTGTCTATTCCACTTGTTCGCTCGAACCAGAAGAGAACCAGGACGTGGTAGCCGAGGCGCTCGCTAAATTCCCCGAGTTGCGCCGAGTGACAGCGAGCGAAGCATCGCGTGCAATCTCCGCGCATCTCGCGCCCGGAGTCGATGCCGGGGATTTGTTCGACGAGGCCGGACAATTTCGCACCGTGCCTGGCGTGCATCAAACCGATGGCTTCTTCGCGGCAATACTTGAAAGAAAATAGAAAAGTAAAAAGTTAAAATAGGACGGGCAAACAGTGGTCGGCGGGGCCTATCCTGGCGTGGTAGGCTTGATGCGGGGAGGAAGGAAGCAAGCAATGCTGTTTCGGGACCGTCTGCAATGGATTTTGCGAATGTCGCTGATGGCGTTTATTCTCGCGTCCGTGGCGTTTTTGAGCGCGCTCACCGCCGTGCGCTTTGCGATCCAGGGCCGTGAAGTCGCCATGCCCGATGTGGTCGGGATGAAAGCGATCGAAGCGCAACAAACCTTGCGAAGCCGCGGTGTCGGCATCAAAGTGGAGGACCGCCTATACAACGCCCTGCCAGTGGACATGGTGGTAAGGCAAAGTCCCGCGCCGGGGTCGCGTGTGAAGACGGGGCAATACGCGCACGTGATGTTGAGCCTGGGTCCGCAAAAGGCCACCATACCCGCGCTGGTCGATCACAGCTTGCGAGCGGCGCGCATCGAACTTCTCCGCAGCGGCATGCAATTGGGCGAAATTTCAAGCGCTTATCTTCCCCTAGGCCAGGACGACGCCGTGATTCAGCAACAGCCCGCCCCCGGCACTTCTGACGCTACCAGCCCACACGTCGATTTGCTGGTTTCGCTCGGTTCAAGACCGCCCGCCTACGTGATGCCGGAAATGGTCGGCCTTTCGCTAGCGGAGGCTGAATCAAAGTTGGTGGGCTCAGGCTTGAAAGTCTCGAAACTCACATTTTCGCCCTTCCCGGGAATTCTGCACGGAACGGTAGCGACACAAACTCCCGCCCGCGGCGCCCGGGTGGATTCCAACACGACCATTGAGATCCAGCTCGCCGAGTAGCCGCCGCCGGGCTATGCTAGAATCCGCCTGACGCATGAGCTACGCGCGCATCGAGATCGCTCCTTCAATTCTCGCGTCAAACTTCGCGCGGCTGGGCGAGGAAATCCGCACGGTGGAGCAGGGCGGCGCCGAAGTGATTCATGTGGACGTGATGGACGGCCACTTTGTCCCCAACATTTCCATCGGAATTCCGGTGGTCGAGTCACTTCGCCAGGCAACCCGTTTGCCCCTCGATGTGCATCTGATGATCGAACAGCCCGAGGAGTACATTGAGGAGTTCGTTCGCGCAGGAGCGAGCCGCGTTCTGGTGCATGAGGAAGCTACCGTACATCTGGACCGTGCATTGGCTATGATTCGCGAACACGGAGCGGAGGCTGGCGCGGCGATCAATCCCGCCACTCCGGTGGCGATGCTAAGCGAAGTTCTCGGCAAGCTGGACACGGTGCTGGTGATGTCGGTAAACCCCGGATTCGGGGGACAAAAATTTATCCCCGGGGCGGTGGAGAAAATTCGGCAATTGAATCAGTGGCGCTCGCGGTATAATGCCAGCTTCCGGATTGAGGTGGATGGGGGCGTCGATCTGGAAAATATCGCCGAGCTTACCCAAGCTGGGGCGAATACGTTTGTTGCGGGGACTTCGATTTTTCATGCAAGCGATCCGGCCGGAGCAACGCGGCAGTTGCGCAAGCTTGCCACCGAAGCTCTCAGTCAAAAGGTTTGAGGCTAGGTGAGAATAGGGCGGGGGTTGATATCGCTTATCTCAAGGGTGCGATGGCAGGAAACTTCAGGCGAAGGCTTTATCTCCTAATCCCAACACTTGGCATTTTCCTTCTTCTGGAATTGTGTCCCAGCGCGAAAGCGCAACAGCCTGCCGACGGCTCGCCGCAAACCGCGCCACAGGATCAAGGTGCTCCGGTAACCGCGCCAAATCCCCAGGGCGGGCCGCAAACGGCGCAACCTCCCAAGGCCAAAGCAGCGCCGGGCAAAGCGGTGCAACCCGCCTCAAAAAAAACCAAGAAAAAACCGCAGGCGGCGAAACCGGTGCCGGACGCTTCTGCAGAGCCCGATAAAGTGTTATATGATCGGGCGCAAATCGACCTAAAAGCGGGGCGCTACACCGAAGGGCGGTTGGCGCTGCAGACGCTGATTAACACCTATCCTGACAGCGAGTATCTCGCCAAGGCGAAGCTTTCCGTCGCGGATTCGTATTTCAAAGAAGGTGGGACGTCAAACACCACGCAGGCAATTTCCGAGTATAAGGATTTCATCACGTTTTTTCCGTTTCTGGACGAAGCCGCCTACGCGCAGATGCAGGTGGCCATGGCGCACTACCGCATGATGGAAAAAGCGGATCGTGATTCCACGCAGGCGCAGTCGGCTGAAGACGAGTTCCAGGCATTCATCCTGAAATACCCGCAGAGCCCTTTGCTGCCGAAGGCGGAGCAATATCTTCGCGAAGTACAAGAAGTCTTGGGCGAAGGCGAATTCAAAATTGCGCGTTATTACTACCTGAAAGCGGATTACCGCGCCGCCGCGGCGCGTCTGGTGGAAGTCACCGACCGCTATCCTCTCTTCAGCGAGACCGACGAAGCATTGTGGATGCTGGCTAACGTTTATTACCGGGCGAAGCAAGTATCGAAGAATGAGGATGACAAGAACCATTGGGGCGATCTGGCGGCAAAATGTTACGACCGCATTCTTCAGGACTACCCGTTGTCGAAGCGAGCGGTGGACGCACGCGCACGCCTCACGTCCATGGGGCTTCCTGCGCCTTCTGCCGACCCCGAAGCCTACCTGAGGATGAAGAAGGAGCAGCTCTATCAGGAGCAGCATCATCAAAGCACGCTGATTAAAGCTCCGGTGGCGATGCTAAAGGGCAATCCCGATGTCTCCCTAGCCGCCCACGCCGGCCAGCCGCAGATGAGCCCGCCAAACGACGCGATTTCAGCAACCGACGTTCTGAAACCCGGCGCCAAGGGCCCGGCGTTCACCATTGCGGGCGCAAGTCCAGACGCGGTGGCATCCGATCCGGGAGCCGACGCAGCGCCGGTTGACGCCACCACGCAACCCGCAGGAGCTGTCGCAGCTCCCGGCAATAGCATCGGCTTCCAGATCATCACGCCGAATGATTCCAATGCGGCTGCGGCTCCCGCACCTACATCGGGAGCGCCTCCAGAAACGTCTGGCGGCGCGACCCCGTCCAGCAACGTACCGGTCCTCACCCCTTCGCAGCCCGCTGCTGGGGGTTCAGCGGCTGCTACAACCGAATCATCGCCTTACACCGCCGCAAGCAGTCCGGCGAACGGGGCGCCGGTAACCGGCGAATCGAGCTCCACGACGCCGCCAGCGCCTGGCACCGCCCCGGCAGCTACGACAGCGCAACCGGCCGCTGCAGCCCAGCCGAAAAAGGATCAGACCGCAGCGGCGGACAAAGTGGACCCCAAACAAGAGTCCAGCAGCAAGAAAAAGAAGGGAGTGAAGAAGCTGATCCCCTGGTAACTACCTGTTAACACCCTGCTAACAACTGTAGCACCCCTGTACTTCGAGTTTGTTGACGCCTGCGTTTCCCAGTGCTGCAATACGTAGTGAAAGGCGTGGGCGTGTCGCCATTTGGGCCGCCTCCAGGGGAAGACAGTGCCCAGAGTTCTGGTTGCTGACGACAATTCGAATATCCAGAAAATGGTCACGCTCGCGCTGGAAGAGCGCGGCGTGGATGTAGTTGCCGTCGGCAATGGCGAAGCAGCCGTTCGACGCCTTGCGGATGTGAATCCCGATCTGGTTCTGGCCGACGTTTTCATGCCCGTGCGCAACGGGTATGAAGTGTGCGAATACGTCAAAAAAGATGCGAGGTTTTCGCACGTTCCCGTGATTCTGCTGGTTGGCGCATTCGATCCGCTCGACGAAAAAGAAGCCCGCCGCGTGGGCGCCGATGGAGTTTTGAAAAAGCCCTTCGTTCCGCCCGACCCGCTGATAGCCATGGTGATGCAAGTCCTGGAAAAGAACCCGCGGATCGCAGCGGAAATGGCCAGGCAGAAGGAAGTGATCGCCGAACCGCCGCCGCAACCCGAAGCGCTGGAAGTTCCTCTCCGCGCCGAGCCCAAACCGTTGCCGGAATTCCCCGAGCCCACCCCGGAAGAGGCCGCGGCGATCTACGGTTTCGGAAAAGGCGTGCGTGCGCTGGCCGGAGATGACCCGGAAGCGGATGAAGAAGAGTATTCGACGAAATCGAAATCCTCGAAAGTACCGAAGGCTCCAGTCGCGAGCGTAGAAGCGGATGAGGACTTCGAGAATGCGGCCACTGCAAGCGATTGGCGTCGCAATGCCGCGGATTTCGAAGTTCCGGAAAACGTCGCGCAAGATCCGGTCGAGCCTTTCGACAGCGAGAGCGTTGCGAGTGCTTTTCCGTCCGAGAACGATGTGCCTCCGAGGCACATCCGCTCGGTAGAAATTGCGGATGAAGAAGAGGCTTCTCAGAACGTCGCCAGGAAGGCTCCCGTTTCAGCAAGCGATTCGAGCGAAACGCCGGTCCAACAAGCGGAAGACATCCCTGCTCCGGCTGCGAGGTTCGACAAAATATCGGCTTCCGAGGACGCGCCACAAACCTCGCACGCACTGTGGCTGTCGGACCCGGAGCCAGCTCCCGCACCCGCGCTGGCGGCCACTGCGCCAGCGCTCGAAGCAAAAGAACCGGTGTGCGAAGAAACCCGCGACGAATGGAGGGCCAGGCCAGAACCAGTGCTCGCTCCTGTTTCGCGCGCAACCGAGTGGATGGACATGATGGCGCCGCCACCGTCGGAATATCCCGACGGCGGGTGGATGTCGAACCTGACCTCTCCGGCAACGCCGGCCTCCACGCAAGTCGAGCCGGAAGCGCTTGGCCCTGCGACACACACGGAAGCTTCCTCAGACAATCATGGTGCGGCCAGCGGGCCAGTTGCGGTCGCACAGCCAGTAGAAAGTTCGCACAAGGAATCGGAGGCCGAAAGCTTCCTGGCTCCTGCTGACCGAGGCGAACGTTTTTTTGCCGAGTCAGCCGACCGACCGAGGTCTTCTTATCACTTTCCATCCGACGAATCGCACGAGACGGCTCACAGTGTCGAGGAAGCGATGCCGGACCCTGAGCCCAGTAGTGCTCCGGAGCTGGCAAACGACCTGGTGGTCGCTCCCGCCGACGCCGAACATCGAGAGGACGACTCGTCGGAACGTCCCACGCCAGAACCGCTGCTGGTGGATGAAGAGCATAGCGACCCGTCAGAGTATTCGCCCATTCCGGAACAGCCCGAACCGGCGCCGGCGCAGCATATTCTTCCGGCTTCCGTAGAGGCGCAAAATGAACAACCCGACGCGCTGATGGAAGAGCACTTGGATTCTTGCGTGTTCGAGCCAGCACCGGAAGCAGCGTCACTGGAAGAGTTCAGCCAGCGCATTCCCACTTTGCCCCCGGCCAATCGCGAAGCTCTAGCCGGAATCCCGTTTTTGATGCCGCCGCCGGTTTCCGACGAAGTGGCCGCCAAATCAGATCAGGCAGATGCAGACAGAGTCGACGCTCTGGTGCGCAAGGTCATGGAAAAGCTTCGGCCTCAGCTTCAGGATCTGTTTTCCCAGGGCGTGAAGCCGCTAGTCGAGAACCTGGTCCATAGCGAACTCGCAAAAAAAGACAGTTAAGCACCGCGCGGATAGGCGGGTCAGTTCCCCGCATCGCAGAATTCCCCGCCTGGAATCTTAAAAGCTCGGGTGACGAGCCAGCCTCCACGACCACATTAGAAATGACGTGGCAGTGAGGTCGATCGCAGGCTCCGTTGTGCTGAAGGACTGTACGTTATCCTTGTACCCGGCTAGTTGCGACGCATTATACTTCCCATCATTTCCGTTGAAAATCCTGAAGGCATCCACGCCATCGGCGGGACACTTGTTCATCCCCTGCAACAATCCTGAGCTCGAAAAACCGGCTGGTCCTTCAGAAGCCGCGCCCCACAAAATAGGAATTCCGCCAGAAGTTCCATTCAATGCTCCCGCAAGGTTTGCGACTTGGTGCTGGATGCAATTCGGAAACGTGCTTCCGTCGCCGACGATGAACGATGAGCCCCAGGGGTTTGCGCCGAGAATGTTCGCCAGCCATCTTTGCGCGAATGTATCGTAGGTATTCGATTCAGTAAGGTAATAGGCTTCACTGGCCATCACGGAGAGTCCTGCACCGTGAGACGTGGTATCGCCCGAGTTCCACTGGTTTCCGTAACCCCATGCATCTGAGTGGGCCTGGGAAATTGCGTCACCTACCTGTTTTAGCAATTGTGCTCGAATGCCCTTCTGTGAAACCGCCAAACCCTGGGGATCGCCCGCCATTTCGATGGCTCGATAGAGTTCGAAGTGCGCCAGACCGCTGACGTCGTACAGGTTGAGCGTGTCCGTAAATCCCGCATCATAAATTTTCATGATGTAATTTTTTGCAAACTGCGCAGCTTGTTTCAGATAATCATCAGGATTTGTATCGACAAGCCCCGGTGGAAGTTCGCCCGGCTCGCCCGCAGATTTCAGCGCGAAGTACAGCTCGGTTGCGCCCAGCTCCATATCGTCGTCCCAGACGTCTTCGGGATAGCCGTCGAACGGCACGATCGTGAGCAGGCAGTTGCTGCAGGAGCCTGAGCCGACCGAAGGAGCCGGATCCGGATAGCGAGTGTCTGCCAGGGCAAAAATGTCCTCCGCGTTTTTGAGGCACTGATTTGCAAGAGCGGCTTCTGTTGCGTGATTGAGCTGATAACACAACGCAAAGTCCGCGGCGAGGCGGCCGGCCAGATTGGGGCTGATCAGCGAACCCGCAGGTCCCGCCGGAAATACTGGACGGTCGCAAATGAAGCGCGTGGTGTACGGGTCGCACGGCTTCGGATCTCCGGGTTCTTTGTAGTTATCGGCCGCCTGCGGCAGGGTCCAAACGTCATACTCGGTGATTAGGCAGTAGAGCGTCGCATACGTTCCACCACAATCGGGCATTGCCGAGGTGGGATTGCCCTGGCCGTAGTAGTCCCAGTCCTGGCTGTTATCCACCTGGTAGTAGAGCGTCTGAGTCTTGCTATCCCACATTTTCGCCAGCCAGTGGATTCCAAACCTCGCTTCATCTGTGAAATCAGACGAAGCCGGCGCTCCCGCTCCGCTATTTCCGGCGTAGGAAATCGAGCCTGGGGGAACGCGAGGATTCACGGGCGCGTTCGAGCCCATGTGGTTCGGAAAATCGCGAATTCCTATTTCCATTAAGGCGGCCGTGTAGCTGATCGTCTCCACATATTTCATATAATCGCCAGCGTCCCACCAGCCGCCGGTGGCGTTGATATTCGGAAGCTTTTCCGGCACAAGCGGGACTGCAGGAGGCGCGTTGTCGATAAAGTCGTTGCTGTCGAGCGGAGGGGTTTCGTAAACGCGCGCGTTCTGATCTTTGAGGTGGCCGGGCGCGGTCCGCAACGCATTGCGCACAAAATCTGAGCCGTCGCGTTCCGACTGATAGAAAAACAAAGTGTTCAAGAGCAGGCCTGCATACAACACGTCCGGCTGATCAACCGCGAATTGAGGCGAGCTGGCCGGCACCGGTCCTGACACCGAGATCGCGTAGATGCCGTTTTCCGCAACCGTAAAATCAAGCGCATATACTTGGTAACTCATTTTGGCGCTGTGGCTCCAGGTACCGAGCAGCGCGCCAATGTAGTGAGAGTAAACCGTGCGCCCTTCAGAGTCGATCACGTTGAACTTCGCCCCTGTTTCTCGAGCTGTGGACATCAGATACGCGCGGAAAGGCGGGTTGTTAATCTCGTAACCAATCTGATTCACGCGCACATAGGCAGCCTGCGTCTGCGCCGACGCGGAGTTCCCGATCATTGCGCCGAAAGCGATAATCGCGAAACTGATTCGTGCCAGGGACGAAAGGCGGCTGGAAAGCAGGCAGTTCCCGGTTACCATAAGTTTATTTTATTGAAGTTTAATGAACGCTGGAATACTGGCGCTTCCCTTTCGGACTGTCAAGCGAAGGAGAATCGAAGAAACAGGGAGGCAAGCGTAAGAAGCGATTCTATCTTCAGGCGCGTGCAGAGACGCGGCGACCCACTCTACAGAGGACAGGCGGCGCCATCTTTCACCCATTCTTCCATGGCAGCAACAAACTCCGGTCGATTGAGTGGAGGAAGTGTGCGGCCCTCTCCGGGATTCCATCCCCAGCCGACCAGATCATCGGTAGACACGTGCGTGAGGATTTGAGGGAGGGAGCGGCCACCATTCTGCTTCGGATCTTTCAACTGGCGGCAAAGCTCTCCGGCGCTTCGCCCAACAAAAACCATTTTCATCTGCGGAGGAGGCAGTCCCCACTTGGGATTTCCCGGCGGCATGTTGGCACCCGGAAGATTCGCGTCCTGATGACAAGTGTGGCAGGTCATCCCATAAACGCCGCGACCGGCAGGCCCCCGCTTTATGTCCTGCGCGTGCACATGGCTATCGTCGCCTTGCAATGGAGCATCACCAGACGGATGGCAATTCTGGCAGCGCGGCGAAACGAAAACCGGATAAGCGCGCTCGAATGCCGCGCGCGCCGCCACCTCGTCGGGCGGGCTGGCATGGGCCGCCGCTGACGCCGCATCTCGGGCGGCTCTGAACCAAAGCCAAGGTACGGAGGCAAGTGCGGATTCTTCGGGCCGAGGAACAAAAAGCGCGCCGGCGAATCCTAGGAGCAGAAGTGCTCCGAACACAATCCGTTTTGCTCCATTCGGCATCTTCGAACCCTCGTAGTGAATCGCTAAGCAGAACGCAAATCTTCCGCCTTGATCGGAAGGCGCCGGACCCGTTTGCCAGTGGCGGCAAAAATCGCATTGGCAACCGCTGGCGCGACCGGCGGCACTCCCGGCTCGCCTACACCGGTGGGATGCTCTGTGCTGGGCACGATATACACTTCAATCGCCGGCGACTCAAACATGCGCACCATGGGATAGTCGTGGAAATTACGCTGCTGCACGCGGCCTTGATCCAACGTGATTTCTGTTTTGAGCGCGGCGGTGAGGCCAAAAATAATGCCGCCCTCGAGTTGCGCTCTCACCGTGTCCGGATTGACCGTGCGCCCGCAATCCACGGCTGCCACGATGCGATGGACTCGCACAGTGCCGTCTTTTTCCACCGACACTTCGGCTACCTGCGCGACGTAGCTATCGAAAGAAAAATGCGTGGCGATTCCCCGCCCATGTCCCGCGGGAAGCGGGCCGTTCCGGTGCGCTTTTTCCACCGCGAGATCGAGCACCGCAAGCATGCGCGGCTGACCAGCCAACAGGCTTCGGCGAAGCTGATAAGGATCCTTTCCGCCTGCGTGCGCGACCTCATCGAAAAACGCTTCCACAGAGAAACCTGTGTGCGAGTGTCCTACCGATCGCCACCACTGCACCGGAACTTCGTTCTTGGGACTGTGCAAGTCCACTTGAATATTCGGGATTGTATAAATGATGTCGGCCGCGCCTTCCACGGAGGCCGTATCGACACCGTCTTTGATTCCGAAGCTTGCGAACATGGTGCCATCGAAAATCGATTGGCCCACGATCGTGTGTTTCCAGGCCACAGGATTGCCGGTCCCGTCCAGTCCGGCCTCAAAATGGTCGTACCACATGGGGCGATACCAGCCGCCGCGAATGTCGTCTTCGCGCGTCCATACCACCTTTACCGGAGCTTTCGCAACTTTCGCCACCTGCACTGCTTCGGTCACGAAATCGGAAGCGGGGTTGGCACGTCGCCCGAATCCGCCGCCAAGTAGCATCGTGTGGATTTCTACTTGCTCCGGTTTCAGACCCGCGGCGGCAGCAGCAGCGGCGCGGTCACCGGTTTGAAATTGTGTACCGGTCCAAATTTCACAGTGGTCTTCGTGCAAATCCACCACGGTATTTAACGGTTCCATCATCGAGTGCGAGAGATAAGGCACTTCGTACTCGGCGGTGATCGTCTTCGCCGCTCCCGCAAGAGCTCCGGCGGGGTCGCCAACTTTTTTCGCTAGCGTGCCAGCAGTCTTTGAAAGAGCCGCGTACTGTTCGCGCATCTCCACGGTAGAAATCTTCGCTCCAGGGCCTTCCTCCCAAATTATGTCGAGCTTCTCCCGGCCCAGTTTTGCGGGCCAGAAGCCGTTGGCGATCACTGCGACGCCGGACGGAACCTCCAGAACATTCACCACCCCGGGAATTTCTTTTGCTTTGGCGGCATTGAAGCTTGAAACCTTGCCGCCAAAAACCGGCGGCCGCGCCACCACCGCGGTGAGCATTCCGGGAATATAAACGTCCAGTCCAAATTGTGCGGTGCCGTTGGTCTTGGGTGGGGTGTCGAGTCTATGGATCGGCTTGCCGATAATGGTGAAATCGGCGGGATCCTTGAGCGCGATATCTTTCGGAGGCTCAAGTTTCGAAGCGGCCGCAGCAAGACTGCCGAACGACGCGCGGCGCTTGCTCGCGGAATGAATGACGTAACCTTTTTCCGCGCGGCAAGTTCCCGGGTCCACGCCCCACTGTTGCGCTGCCGCGTCAACCAGCATCACACGGGCCATTGCTCCCATCTTGCGGAAACGATCGTACTCAGAATTCGTCGTGGTGCTGCCGCCGGTCATCATGATGCCGAACACCGTGTGGTTATACACCGCAGCCACGGGAGAGGACTGTACGCGAATCTTGCTCCAGTCAGCTTCCAGTTCCTCCGCAATTAACATCGGCAGCGAGGTGTAAATCCCCTGCCCCATTTCCGAATGGTTCGAGATCACCGTGACAACATCGTCGCTGCCGATGTGAACGAAAGCGTTTAGCGCGACGGGCTGGCTCGCAGACTCGGCTCCGCGCGCCGGCCCCCAATCCGGCACGTAAAGATTCAGCAGCAGGCCACCGCTAATAGCCGCACCAGTTTTCAAAAAATCGCGCCGCTTTATTTGTGCGGCGACGCTCATTTCGCACCTCGCTGCGCTTTGATCTCCGCAGCCCGGTGAATGGCATGGCGAATGCGCGGATAGGTGCCGCAACGGCAAATGTTTCCAGACATCGCTTCGTCAATATCGGTGTCGGTCGGATGAGGATTTTCCGCCAGCAGGACCGCGGCGCTCATAATCTGTCCCGACTGGCAATATCCGCATTGCGGCACGTCAATTTCGATCCAGGCCAGTTGCAGCGGATGCGTCAGGTCGGGAGAAATGCCTTCAATGGTGGTTATTTTCTTCCCCTCCGCGCGCGAAACCGGAGCGACGCAAGAGCGCACCGCTTGGCCATCCATGTGCACGGTGCAAGCGCCGCACTGCGCCATCCCGCACCCATATTTCGTGCCGGTAAGTTTCAGCGAATCGCGAATTACCCACAGCAGCGGAGTCGAAGGCGGATCCGCCACACTGACTGGCTTGCCGTTCACCGTGAATGAAATCAAGGACGCCTCCTCGTTCGGGCGTGGCTGAAATGCGAGGGGTTATTGTTGGAAAACGGACTGCCGCGTTTTGCAAAAACAAGGACCTGTAACGCAAAAGAAAAGCGTGCCGGACTCGGCGACAGGATTATCCGACGGAAACCAACTCCTTGCAACCCAATGTGACCAAGCAAAAGAAACAATTACAATTCGCCGCCAAGGCGCTGAAACCAAGTACCGCTATCGCAAGTAACCCCAGTTGTGGAGGCGGTCGCTGTCTTCTTCCCATCGGTCGCCGATGTCGGTGCGGTAGTACATGTTGGGAATCAAGACATTCTTGATGCGCGAGTACACCTGAGCCTTGGCCTGCTTCATGGTCTGGCCAGTCCCCACGATAATCAGGATCACACCGGAAGTTCCAGCGATGAGCCACTGCCCGTTGAGCTGCTTCACGTCCTCGATGTGCGTTTCGTCGGCAGGCGGCTTCTTGAACACAATCGCAGAATTCTTCGAGAATGAGTCAAACGTTTCGTCGTCATCGAACGGGAACGGCGGGACTACGATGCGCACGCCGATTTGAAATCCGCTGCGGACTTTGAGTTTCGGGTCCGCCCCGCTGGCAAGGTCCCAAAAGAATTGGCCAATCGGCGTGACCATTCCAGCTTGCTGGATGCTTATCGTCGGATATCCAAAGCGCGCAGTGAACTCCAGCGGATAGATTCCGTTGTTATTGACGATGCAATTCACGTCGATGTAGCCGACGTAGCCTTCTTCGGCAAGCTTCGGCTCCATTTTTAACAGCGTCTGGTTGAAGAGTTGGTTCGGGCCGCTCCAGAACATCGAAGTCCCCATCTCACCGGTGGGGGGCCCGATATCACCGGGAAATAGCTTCTTGTGCTCAAAATTAATGTTGATGGGATAGATGAAATTCTTGCCGTTAAAAAAAGCCCCCACGGCGACCTCAACGCCGATCATGCGGCGCTGTAGCTGAAAGACTTTGATTTCATCGGCAAAGGCTTTCTTGTAGGCTTCCAGCATACGGATGACGTCCTGGCCGTCGTCCTCTTCGCCGACGAACAGGCGGCGCTTGATATTCTGCGCTTCGCCGCTGGGCTTGATCACGTAGCGGCCGGGATTCTGCGTAACGTGCTCGATGGCGTCATCAAAAGACTCGAATTCGCCATACGGGATGATGTTCACTCCGGCTTTTTTCAATTCTTCCTGGCCAAACGAGCGGTCGTCTTCCAGCTTGTCACTGTAAGAGGTGCCGCCGATTACCAGCCGGCCCTCTCTGCGCAGGGCCTGTGCTTTTTCGCCCTGGCCCAACGTGTCGTCGAAAATGATAATGTCCGCCCAGTCCTTGTCCTTCTCCCAGTCCTTCGACTTGGCCACGAAGCCGTCGGCGATATCACGCTCTTTTTTATCGCCAATGAAATAGCGCACCTCGTGGCCCTCTTTCGAGATTTGCCACGCGATGTCGCCGATCAGGCCGGTCAGAGATACGAACAGAAAGTTTTTCTTGTCCATCTGGCCTCGTTTTGCGGAACAGAGATAGTAGCATCCTCATCGGTTTCGCGCGAAACGGTGCCATCGCCAGTTCTCGGAGGCATTTGACGCCCGAAGCGTCCGCCCCTACTATGGAGGGATTCTTTGCACGCTGATTTAGCGCGCTATGGCTGTTCTCCGCTCTAATGAGAGCGAGGCTGCTTAAGATGGGCAATGTGAGACTGCTCGCCGGAAAATGATGCCACCTGAGATACCAAAGGCTTACGAGCCTCGGGAAATCGAAGAGCGCTGGGCCAAGGCCTGGTTTGACGAGAAATTGTTTCGCGCGGAAAACTCCGGTGATGGCAGCGGACGGACGTTCTCGATCGCGCTTCCCCCGCCGAATGTGACTGGCTCGATTCACATCGGCCACATGCTCGAGCACACGCAGATCGATATGCTCGTCCGCTGGCACCGCATGCGCGGCGATCGCACGCTCTGGGTGCCGGGTATGGACCACGCCGGCATCGCCACGCAGTTTGTGGTCGAGCGCACGCTGGCCAAAGAAAGCATCAAGCGCCAAGATTTGGGCCGCGAAGAATTCGAGCGCCGCGTCTGGAAATGGAAAGCCGAAAGCGGCGGAGTGATTAAGGATCAAATGATCCGCTTGGGCGCTTCGTGCGATTGGACGCGGGAGCGTTTCACGCTGGAACCCGCGCTTTATCGCGCCGTGCTCGAAGCTTTCCTGCGGCTTTATCGCGATGGCCTGATTTATCGGGGACGCTATATGGTCAACTGGTGCCCGCGCTGCCTGACCGCCATCAGCGACTTGGAAGTGGTACACAACGAGCGCACCGGAAATCTTTGGTATATCCGCTATCCCGTCGCGGGAACCAAAGAGCACATCGTGGTCGCGACCACCCGGCCGGAAACGATGTTGGGCGATACCGCCGTCGCCGTCCACCCGGACGACGAGCGCTACCACCATCTACTGCATCACAAAATTCTGCTGCCGCTGACGAATCGCGAAATTCCCATCATCACGGATGCGGCCGTGGACCGCGCCTTCGGCACCGGCGCGGTGAAAATTACTCCAGCGCACGATCCCAACGACTTCGAGATGGGCAAGCGACATCAACTTGCCCAAATTGATGTGATGACCGACGACGCGCACATGAATGAAGGCGCCGGACCGTACGCCGGGCTCGACCGCTTCGTCGCGCGCGCGCGGATTATCGCCGACCTCGAAACAGCGGGACTCCTGGAAAAAATTGTGGAGCACACGCATTCCATCGGCACATGCGACCGCTGCAAAGCGATCGTCGAGCCGCGCATCTCCACACAATGGTTCATGAAAATGAAGCCGCTCGCGGAGCCTGCGGCGAAAGTTGTCATCGACGGCTTGATCGAGGTTGTACCGGACAATCAGCAAACGATTTTGATGCAGTGGTTTGAAAATATTCGCGACTGGTGCATCTCGCGCCAGCTCTGGTGGGGCCATCGAATCCCCATCTGGCATTGCGCCGGCTGCAAGGAAATGGTTCCGGCGCTCGATTCACGGGTTGAGATTGTTGAAGGGCATGCCCGCGCCGCGAGTGCGCCCACGAAATGTTCCAAGTGCGGCGGCACAAACCTCACTCAGGACACAGACGTCCTGGATACCTGGTTCAGCTCCGCGCTGTGGCCTTTTTCCACCCTCGGCTGGCCCGACGATACCGAGGATCTGCGCACGTTCTATCCCACGAGCTTGCTAATCAGCGGCTACGATATTTTATTTTTCTGGGACGCGCGTATGATCATGATGGGCCTGCAGCTGAGTGGAACTCGCTTCCTGAACGCTGCAGGCGCGCAGGACACCAGCCGCGCAGGCAAACTTGAGCTGACGATTCCCTTTCGCCGCCTCTACGTGCATTCGCTCGTGCGCACAGCCGAAGGCGCAAAGATGTCCAAAACCAAGGGCACCGGAGTCGATCCGCTAGAACTCACCGAAAAATTCGGCACCGATGCATTGCGCTACATGCTAGTCAGTATGTCCGCGCCCGGCACCGACATTATTTTGAGCCAAGACCGCATCCTCGGCGCCCGCGCCTTCGCCAACAAAATTTGGAACGCCGCGCGATTTCTGCTCCTAAATCTTGAGAAGGCGGAAGCTTCGGCAGGAATCACGTTGGATGAAGTTGCGTCGCCCGAAGTACGCGCCCAGGCACCCTACGTTGCGCGGGGCAGCGGAACATTGGCGAACCGTTGGATCTTCTCGCGGCTTTCTGCCGTGTCGGAAGAAGTGAGTCGCGCCCTGCAGGAGTTTCGTTTTCACGAAGCGTCTCAGACCGTCTACCACTTCTTCTGGGGCGATTTCTGCGACTGGTACATCGAGTGGGTCAAGCCACACCTAGCAGCAGTTGATCGCGAAGTCGCCCTCGCTGCATGGCGCAATATTTTTGCGGTACTGGACGCAGCTCTTCACCTCCTCCATCCGGTGATGCCATTTCTCACCGAAGAGCTTTGGCATCGCCTGCCACAGCCGGCGGGCGCGCGGTCCATCGCGCTCGACAAGTTCCCCGAACCGCGAGCTGACTGGAGTGATCCCCTGGCGGAGAAAGAAATGATCGTGGTTCAAAACATAATCATCGCTGCACGTAACATCCGCGCGGAAATGAAAATTGAGCCGAAACAGAGGATTCCCGCCGTTATCACTCCGGGCGACACGGAAACCGGCTACCCGCTGAGCTCGGAGGAGGACGCAATAAAAAGGCTTGCGAACCTTTCAGAGATTCGCTGGGCAGGACGCCGCGAATTTGACTCCTCACGCGGCCTAATTCGCTCAGCTGCAAATTTCGATGTTTACATCGCATACGGCGAAGCAGTGGATAAGGGCGCGGAGCTTTCACGTCTGCGAAAAGAGATCGATCGCCTGGCAAAGGACATTTCATCCAAACAAGCTCGCCTGGCCGACGAAACGTTCATCAGCAAGGCCCCCGCCAAGATCGTCGAGGATCTTCGCCTCACGCTAGCAACACGCCAAATCGAGCACCAAAAGCTCTTAGACCGCCTCAGCCAACTCGCCTAGCCAGTACGCTTAGCCCGCGGAAGGCCCTGAGTCTTCGACGAACGCCTTCAGCCTGGATAGCGCCTGGTCCCATTGTTCCGACACGAGATCAAGGTATTCTCTAAGTTCTGCAATCGGCTCCAGGTCGAATTCGAATAAGCTTTCGCGACCCGATCGGATGCTGCGCACGATTCCGGCGCTCTCCAGTACTCGGAGATGTTTGGTGATCGCCTGACGAGTCAACCTAGAACGCCTGGTTAACTGAGAGATCGAAAGCAGCTGCCCCGAGCAGAGTTTTGCAACCAGCGACAGCCGGGTTGGGTCACCCAGGGCTGCAAAAACCAGAGCGGGTGTGCGCTGTGTACCCGTCACGCTGCTACGGCCGCTGCGCAACATAGTTCTCGACGTTCTTCATTTGTTCTGTCCAGCCGCCATCGTTTCTTCGGAACGCTTCGAGACGGCGATCCCCGGGAAGCTTGTCGAAACCGGACTCGGTAACCACCAGTAACGTGCCGCTGGCGGTCTTCTCCAGCCTGAATTCAACGAGCGTGCGCGGCTCCTTGGAGTAGTCCAGCGGGTAGCCCTCCTTTTCAAGAGACTTGGGATGCGGCCAGGTGAAGGAGAAAAGGCGCTCTGGCTCCATTTTCTGCACGAGCGCTTCCCATTTGATGTGCTCGCAACCTGGATAGGTAATCTGGCCGCGAGAAACGTGACCCACTACAAAGGGGCCATCCAATCGGACTCGAAACCATTCGCCGAATTCGCGGTAATCCGTTATTGCCCGCCAGACCCGCGAAATCGGCGCCTTAAGCTCAATGCGCTTCTCCAACTGATCGCTCATATTAAGCAACCTCCGGGTTGCATATTAGCGCAAGCTCATGTAACAAGCAACCTTTTGGTTGCAGTTTAGGGCGTGGCCTGCTTGATTTTCTTGCTGGCGCTCTCGAAGCGTTCCCTTGAGCGTCCGGCCGGCACGACGAGACCTCCCAGGAGAAATCCGCGCTATAATTCGCATCGACTCCATGCTTAGAGCCAACCATTTTGTCTTCCTCGCCATCCTGCTACTCGCGCTTTTCGTGACTCCAGTGCCTGTTCGCGCCCAATCGAATGCTAACGTGAGGCCTGACTGGTGCAAACAACTCCCGCGCCCGCAATACAAAAACCTTGAGCGCGTGCCGTCGGCCGATTTGTGGTTCGAAGTTTACAAAGTCGCGCCGGGAGTTTTTGCGATTTACGAGCCGCATCAATTCGAAGAAGTGATCTCTTTCCTGATCCTGGGCGAAAAGCGCGCCGTCCTGTTCGATACCGGCCTCGGCATTGGAGACATCAAACGCGTGCTTACGCCGCTTACGTCCTTGCCAATCACGGTGGTAAATTCCCATACGCATAATGACCATGTCGGCGACAACTGGGAATTTGACGACATTTATGGCATGGATACGGATTTCACGCGCGCCAATTCGAAAGGTTCCACGGCTGACGCGCAGGCTGAACTTGCACGCGGATCGGTTTGTGGCCAATTGCCTTCTGGATTTGACGCAAAGTCGTATGCCACGCGCCCTTTTCAAATCACTCACTGGATTCACGACGGCGACACGGTGGACCTTGGCGGCCGAGTGCTGCAAATACTCTCGACGCCGGGGCATACGCCGGATGCAATTTGCCTGCTCGACCGCAGGAATGGGCTGCTATTTACAGGAGACAGCTACTATGCGGGACCAATCTGGCTCTACCGTCCCGAGACCGATCTCCTCGCTTACGTCCAGTCGGTTGAACGAATCGCAGCACTGGCGCCTCAGCTTCACCTGCTCCTGCCCTCCCACAACGTTCCTGTAGATAATCCTTCGCAATTGCCGAGGTTGCTAGCCGCCATTGAAAAAGTTCGCGGTGATGCAGTGGAGCCTTTCGCGGCGGGCAACGGTAATGTCACCTATACCGTTAATGGATTCATCTTCCTGATGGCCGCCCCGAAATAACGAGTTTGCATCTGTAGGGGTGCATCATCTCGAGAGTCCCCGGCGAGTCTTGCTTGGCGGCATCGAGTTCCCTCCATTCGGCGTTCGAGCTCTCATAGTCCGGGCGCGCGCCGTATGTCGCCATCTTCGTACTCGATCATCAAGACGACTGGGCCGCTGTCAGGCCCGGGAACGATACGTCCGAACAGACGAATGCCTGACTTTGCTAATAAATCTCGCGTCCGCGGCGGCACCGAGCTTGGCCATAAAATCGTTCATCCGGCCGGGTTTAGTCTCGTACTTGAAAATTGCGAGCACTGCCATGTGATTCCCTCCAGAATTTCCGGCCCAGAGTGTAGCGAAATTGCCGAGCACTCCAAACGATCCTTCAGAGCCAGCCACGGCTTGTTCGGAGCGCACGCGTCAAGTATGCTTTGCAATCCCCTATGTCCACAAAGCGAATGCCAAATCTGCCGGGAACCACCGACCGGCGCATCGACGCGCTGCTGACGCTTCTCTCCGAGAACTCGACCATCGTCATCAGCGGCGAAAAAATCGCCAAAGAAATTGGCGTGACGCGCCAGCAAGTCTGGCGCTGGGTCCAGAAAATGCGCGAATTGGGGGTGCGCGTGAAGGGCCACGCGCGAACCGGCTATCACATCGAGCGCGTCCCGGACATTCTTGTACCGCAGCTTCTAAGCCATCGCCTATTCGGTACTCCGTTCGCCCGGCGTATCTATCACTACTTCAAAGTAGACTCAACGAACACGGTGGCGATGCAGCTCGGCGCGCAGGGCGAACCACACGGCGCGATTGTGTTAGCCGAAGAGCAAACCGCCGGACGCGGGCGTGCAGGGCGCAAATGGATCTCCGAGAAGTCTGCGGGCATCCATTGCAGCATTTTGTTGCGCCCACAAATTCCACCGGCGCACGCGCCGCTTCTCACGCTGGTAGCCGGCCTCGCCGCGCGTGATGCTGCCGCCGAAGACCTCGACGTGCTTCCTGACATTCGCTGGCCCAACGATCTACTGGTGGAGGGCCGAAAGTTCTGCGGCATCTTAACCGAGATGCACGCCGAGCCTGACCGCATGTACTACGCCGTGGTGGGAATCGGCATCAACGTGAACCAGACGAAAATGCCCGCCGAACTCGCAGACTTAGCCACTTCGCTCCGCATGGAAACCGGCAAGGTCCATTCGCGGCTGGAACTGCTGCTCCGGTTGCTGCGCCACCTAGACCGCTACTACAATAAGTTTATGGCCGGCGGCGCGGAGCCAATTCTGCGCCGTTTCGCCGAAGTCTCCAGTTACTTTCAGGGAAAACGCGTGCGCATCACGACGCCAATCGAGGTTTTTACCGGCACTACGGCAGGTCTGGAACCCAGCGGGGTGCTGCGCGTGATGCGCGACGATGGCGGCGGAATCGAATCGGTGCTTTCCGGCGATGTCGCGGAGGCATCCTAATGCTGCTGGCCCTCGATGTTGGCAACACCAATACGGTTCTGGGCGTGTTCGGCGCCGCCGAGCTTGTGGCGCATTGGCGACTCACGACCGCACGCGATCAAACCATCGACGAATACGGCATCTTGTGTCGCGAACTCTTCACCTTGGCCGGTCTCGATCCAAGGGAGATTGACGGAATCATTATCAGCTCGGTCGTCCCGCCGCTGAATTCCACACTGGCGGGAATGGCGGAACGATATTTCGGAAAAAAGGCGCTGTTCGTCGAGCCGGGAATTAAAACGGGTATGCCGGTGCATTACGACAATCCTCAAGAGGTTGGAGCGGACCGCATTGTCAACAGCGTCGCGGCTTTTGAAAAATATGGAGGCCCATGCATCATCGTCGATTTTGGCACAGCGATTAATTTCGACGCGGTCTCAGCCCGCGGTGAATACCTGGGCGGCGTGCTCGCGCCTGGGATCGGAATTTCCGCCGAAGCACTTTTCGCTCGCGCGGCCAGGCTGTTTCGCGTGGAGATTAAAAACCCGGGGAAAATCATCGGCACAAATACGGCCGCTTCCATGCAAGCCGGCCTTTTCTATGGCTACACCGATCTGGTCGACGGCATTCTGGAACGGATGAAAAAAGCGATGGGCGCGAAGACAAAAGTGATCGCCACGGGTGGACAAGCGGCGCTGATCGGCACGGCGTCGAAGCACATCGAAGTCATCGATGAATTTCTGACGCTCGAAGGGCTGCGAATTATCTGGGAGCGGAACCAGGACGCTGGTCAGCTTCAAGCTAAGACGCGCACGCTCGCGTCCGTTCCGCCGCGCACAAAAAGCTAAACTTTTTTTGCAATCTCTTAGCATGTCGCTTGGCGCTAATCAGAAAGTCCGCAGAAGCCCGAGGAAATGGAACCCTTTAACTACTTCAATTATTTCACCGAAATCGAAGATTATTTCTGGCGCAAGCGCGGAGCGCACCTCCTCGTTTCGCCTCTCGATTGGGCCATCGTGGAAACCTGGCAGAAGGCGGGCATCCCGCTCGGCGCAGTGTTGAAAGGAATCGACCGCGCATTCGAGAGCTGGGCCCGATCGCGCCGTGCCGCGGGCGGCCGCCGATTGAAAAGCCTGGCGTATTGCGTTGACGCTGTGCTAGACGCGGCTGCGGAGTCGGCGGAAGCAGCGGTAGGCACCGGGCCGGAAGTGAGATCATCACGCCCTGCAGCCGAACCTTTTTCGCGCGACGAATTGCGAAAGTATCTCGTACGCAATGCCGCGCGACTGCGCGCTGCCTCGGTAAGATTGCGTGAATCGGCCGAGAAAAGCGGTGTTGAAACTTCCGGGCTTGCGGCCCGCTTCGAAGAGACGGCCAAGCGCCTGGACGAGGCTCTGCCGCTGCTTGAGTCCCCGGGCGCACTCGACCTCGAGGATCTGGAACGCCGCCTGACCGTGCTGGAAGAAAAACTTTCGGCTGCGCTTTCGGCGGACGCGGATGAAGAATCGCTGCTTTCGGTCCGGCGCGAAATGGATCGCTCTCTGGCGCCCTACCGGCGTAAGATGTCCGCAGAACAATTGGCGCAACTCGAACGGCAATACATTCAGAAACGGCTTTTCGAACATTTCAAGGTGCCACGCCTGAGTTTGTTTTATCTGACCTGACGCAAAGCAATATTTCAGCGCGCTGATCGAAAAGCGTACTCGAACTTTTATGCCACTTATGGACGTAACAATCGAAAAACTGATCTACGGCGGAGACGGACTCGCGCATCACGAAGGATCTACCGTCTTTATACCGTTTGTGTTGCCCGCAGAGCGTGTGACGGCAATGCCCGTCGAACAGAAAAAGAAATTCGTCCGCGCGCGCGTGGAACACTTGCTCGAGCCTTCGCCGCAACGCGCGCTACCGCCCTGTCCGCATTTCGGCGTTTGCGGCGGCTGCAATTACCAGCACATTCCCTACCAAGCGCAGTTAAAATACAAGACCGAGATTCTGCGCGAGACGCTGCGGCGCGTCGGACGAATCGAATGGACCGAAGAGATCAAAGCTCATGCATCGCCGCCGTGGAGCTATCGCAACCGCGCGCAGTGGAGGGTTCGGCCGCCCTCAGAGCCAGCGTCAGCCGGAGAGTCAGGTCAGGCGGCTTCGCGCGTACCCAATAAGACCGGCGCGAAGCTCGATATCGGCTACTTCCGCGCAAATTCCACCGCATTCTGCGCGGTGGAGAACTGCGCGATCCTCTCGCCGCTTCTTTTGAAGACATTGCTGGCCCTGCGAGAGGCGTTGGCTAGCGGGGCCCTTCCGCGAGAACTACGCGAGATCGAAGCGTTCAGCAATGAAAACTCGAACGACCAGGCAAGCGACTGTGCGCTACTGCTCTCGGCTCACTTTGCCGGCTTCCCCTCGCGCATCGCCGAGCACGCCGATACCATCCGGCGGATTGTCCCCGAGGCTGCCAGCGTTCTGCTTCACGATCCTAGCCGTGACAGGATGGAATTGTTCGGCCCCGGCTTCCTCGAAACGCGAGCGGCCGGGAGAAAATATCGCGTCGGTCACTTCTCATTTTTTCAGGTCAACCGATTTCTGGTGGACCATCTGGTGCAAACGGTGTGTGATTCCGAAAGCGGCCGCCTCGCTCTGGACTTGTTTGCGGGTGTGGGACTGTTTTCAATTCCGCTCGCCCAACGCTTCGAACGCGTCATCTCAGTGGAGTCAAATCCGGCGGCTACTCGCGATCTTGAGGTCAACATGCGAGGACCAAGCAGGATTGAAGCGCGCACCGCAGACGTCGACCGCTTCCTGGAGAGAAATAAGGAGCGCCCGGAGCTTGTTGTACTGGATCCACCGCGCGACGGTTTGACTCCGGATGCGGCGAGACGCCTGGGACGCCTGCAACCCGCGCGCATCACCTATGTTTCTTGCGAACCTCCCACGCTTGCGCGCGATCTCGCCGTTCTCAAGCAAGCAGGCTACGACTGCAGCGAAATTCACATGTTCGATCTTTTTCCGCAGACGTTTCACATGGAGGCGGTCGTTCGGCTGCGCCGACGCGAATGACATTGCCAGCTTGTGGATCGCGCGGCTTTTGGCACTTGCTAGCCGAGCCGCGCTCTCGCGGATCGAAAATTGTAGAAAAAGAGCGCAGGAGCGACTTTGAATGTGGCGAAGTCGGAAGTGTAGTTTGGCCCGAAGATATTTCCGCCGTCTCAGGGGCCGCCGATGACAATTCGCCGGTTAGCAGAGTTCGGGACAATGCGTCGAGACGTCTGCGGCCGGGAGCCATCCGAAAGAAAGTGGAAGCAAGCTTGGTCTGCGATCATTCCGAAATTGATTCCTGAAAATGCTGGCAGCAGGACTTCGTCCATCGGAGATTTTCTCACCGCTGTCGCGCCGCGTATCGCGGTAGTCTCCCTCGGCGAACGGAATCAGATCGGGCATCCGGTCGAGGATGTTTGTCGAACGTTACGCTCGCGCAGGAGCGCGATTCTTGCCCCGCGATCGCGATGGCGAAGTCACTGCGATCACCGACGGCCATACACGAGAGGTACACACATTCCTGGAGTCGCATCCGCGTTGAGCCAGCCTATCTTGAGAAATTTCAAAACTCAGCCGCGCTAGTCTTCCTCGGTGGCCGATTGATTGCCCTTCTGATACTCCTCGATGAGTCTCCGCGCTTCCTCCGCGCGCGGTTCCAGGACGTAAATCTCGACGCCATGAGTTCCTTCAGGCGTTTCTCGAAGCGGAAAAGGATCGTTTGAACCGGAACCGGGCGAACTGATTCCGGCGCTTTCAAGGAGTCCGCGTATCACCATAGCTTCCGCAGCGGTGCCCGCCGTATAAGCAACTACTACGCGCTCGTGGGATGGGTCGTGCGCTTGTTTTTGCGATGCGTTTTCAGTCATTTAAAGTCCCCGGAAAATATCCTCGAACACTGTTCCACAGTACTATTGCGCGCCTTTTGGGCAAAGTCCATAATGGTGTTAGCAGCTCTTCAGGACCGTCATGGAACCCATCGAAAACAGCGCGTCGTTTCGGCCTACGCAGGAACAAATTGACGACGAAAGCAGGCGCATCCGCCGGCTGCGCATTTTGGTTCAGCTCACGCTGGAATCCATCGCTGCGGGCGACCTGACTCCCGAAGAAGCCTCCGGAATGATTGCTGCCACCCGCCGTGTGGCGCTGGAAATGTTTCCGGGCAAAGAACGCGCCTTCGACCTTCTCTACCGGCCAAAGTTTCAACGCGTGATGCACGCCATCTACCGCTTGCAGTGAGACAAAAAATCAAAATCGGTAGTACGTTCGCAGCCACATCCTGAACCACACGAAGACGAGAGCGCCCAATGTTCCGATCAAAGCTTTAAATTCGCGATTGCGGCGGTATTGCGCCCAGGAGAACGCTTTTTCCCCCGCCCTTCCGCCGAACGTTTCCCCGGTCGAAAAAGGCTCGGAAAGAACAACGGAACGCTAGCGGCGTACTCTTCAAACGCGGTTCCGAACCTTTCGCGCAACTCCTCTTCTTCGTTACGCGTCACTGCGTAATAAAACACACCAAAATAAACGCCCACTAGCAATCCGGCCCACAGAGAATGCCCAGCGACAATAAATCCCACAGCTAAAAGCGCGCTGCCCAGATACAGCGGATTGCGCGTTCGCGAGTAAATGCCGGAAGTGGCCAGCTCCTGCCCCTTGCGCAGTTGTCCCGCAGCGGCCGCTCGAACGATGATTCCAAGGGCGGCGACCCCCGCGCCCACCGCTATCGAACGCGGTGTCGGCGAAGCCAGCAGCCAATAAAAAATGGCCACTGGATAGCCAACGCGGACACGCCAGCGCATCCAAAATCTTCTGGGCGTGCTCACGAACGAGGCCTCAGCCGGCGCTCGATGGCATCCACAACTTGCTCTACGGTGATTGAAAGCATGGCAGGCGAGTAGGACGCGCCGCGTCGGTAAGTCGTTTCGCTGAATTGCGGGTTTCGTACGACCACGTCTTTGAAAGAATACGGCCCGTTTCGCGAAGGGTCGGTTGGACCGAACAGACCGATCACCGGAGTGTTCAACGCCGATGCCAGATGCAACGGCCCGGTATCTGCCGACACCACAAATCTTGCGCGACGCAGCAGAGCCATCAGAGGTCCAAGGTCGAGCGGGATCGCAACTGGTGATGGGCTTCCGCCCGTGCGAATTATTTCTTGCGCCAAATTTTCTTCTCCGGGACCGAAAGCGATAATTCCGCGCAAGTGATAACGCTCAGCGATCTGGCGATGCAGTTCTCCATAACGCGCGGCGGGCCAGCATTTCGAGCGCCAGCCTCCTCCCGGATTCAATACAAAATACTGACTCAAGTCATGAGCGTCGAGCTCACGAGAGGCGCGCTCGTCATCCACCAGGTGGATCGCCAGTGAAAATCGCGGCTTCGTGATTCGCGCGCCGGCACGCTCGGCCAGCGTCAAGTTGTGGTCGACTTTGTGCGGGCCCCGCGGGTTCAACCGATCGGTGTAGAGAAATGACGCAAATCCCTCCCGCGCGTAGCTGCTTTGAAAACCGATGCGTCGCGGCGCTCCGGAAGCGAACGCCAGGAGCGCCGATTTGTACAAACCTTGAAAGTCGATCGCATGCGTGTACTTCGCAGCGCGCAACTGCCGGACCGTAGCGGATAATCCCGCCGCGCTTTTGCGCTGCAATGAAATCACATTGTTCAAGTCCGGATTGCCTTCCAGCAAGCGCAGCCACCTTGGCTCGACTAGCCAGTCGATGCGCGACTCAGGGAACGTATCGCGAATCGCGGCGGCGGCAGGTAGCGCGTGGACAATGTCCCCTAGCGAGCTGAGACGAACGAGAAGAAATCGCTGTTCAGGCATCTTTCTCGTGGCGCAAGCGGGCGATCAAGTCGCGGGTGGAATGGTTCTTAGCGTCCCCCACGATTGCTGTACGGATTCCAAGGAGCGCCGTGAGGTCTCGTTCGGGAACATTGTCCGTCCTGTAATCCGTGCCTTTCGCGTGCACCTCGGGCTGGAATTCGCGCAGCAGCGCATTGACGTCGTGTTCGTCAAAAATCACAACGTAATCCACCGCCGCGATTGCCGCTACGAGCGAGGCGCGCGCGCGTTCGGTCAAAATGGGGCGCCCTGCACCTTTGAGCGCTCTCGTGCTCGCGTCAGAGTTTATGCCCACGATAAGCAAATCGCCTTCTGCGCGCGCTGCCTGCAAATAGCGCACGTGTCCCACGTGAAGCAAGTCGAATACGCCGTTGGCGAACACCACTTCGCGCCCGGCGCGGCGGTGCTCGTCGAGCACATTGTGCAAACCTTCGCGCGACAATATTTTTTCGCGAGTGTCCATGGAGTGCTCAGCGCTGGGTTGTGGCTTCGCGGCGCAACGCGATTTCGAGTTCCGCTCGCGTGACGGTTGCGGTTCGCCGCTTCATCACCACGATTCCGCCGGCGTAATTTGCAAGATGAGCGGCCTCCAAATAGGAAGCGCCAGCGGCCAGGGCCAAAGTGAACGCCGCGATCACCGTGTCACCAGCGCCGGTAACGTCTACCGGAGTTTCCGAACCATAAATTGGGATATTATGCGGATGCCCTGGTTTGCCAGCACCGTCTTGGAAAACAGTCATGCCATCCTTGCCGCGCGTTACTACCAGGGCTTCAAGGCCCAGGTCGCGCAGCGTTCGCCGGCCTAATTCCTCAAGCCTGTGCACGTCGTTGCCGACGCTGACGTGATAAGCGGCTTCAAGTTCGGGCTCGTTTGGTGTCGCAGCAGTGATTCCTGCATCTTGGTATTCGAGCAATCGATAACGCGAATCGAGCGTGATGAGTTTCCCGCTCAACTTGCGCACGATGGACGGTGAAACCGCTCCGAGCCCGTAATCAGAAATAAGCACCGCGTCGGCCTTCTTCGCGGCTTGGCGAGCCTTGCGCTGGAGCGACTCCCGAATACTCGCCGGCGAAGCCTCGCCAGGTTCGCAGTCTACGCGCAGAACTTGCTGCTCGGTACTATGCGTCCATCCTGCGAGATAGCGAGTCTTGGTAGTCGTGGCTCGATCGCGCGTGCGAAGGATTCCCGAAATATCGATTCCCTTTCTCCGGAAATAATCGAGCAGGGTTTTGCCGCCCTGGTCATCCCCCACCACGCCAACGGGCAACACCTTTGCTCCGAGATCCACAAGATTGTTTACCGCATTGGCAGCGCCGCCGGGATAGGCTTCGGTTCGCCGATGGCGCAGAATCAGTACGGGAGCCTCGCGCGAGATACGCGATATTTCACCGGAAACAAACTCATCCAGTACAAAATCTCCCACCACGCATACCGTCTGACGCGGAAAGGAGGCGACGACGTCAAGCAGGCGCGTCAGGTCCACTGTCGCGTCCGTGACCCGCGTACTCCCAAGCGGCGCCGCCTTCGACTTCGACCCTGTTTTGCCGCGCCTGGCGCTCAAACAAGCTCCTCGTTGTTAGAAAAGATGCATTTTAGGGATGGGCCGCAAAGTATCACAGCGTAAGGCATGCAGCAATCCAACTGTCGTTTCGTGTGGCCCTCAATCTTTGCCTTCACGGAGTCTCACGAACGCCGGATTCCGCTTTTCTCATCACCGCCTGCCAGAAATCATCTTCCTGATCCAGTACCAACAAGATGCTACAGATCCATAAATCCATCACAGGTGCAGCTTCTGGCAAATTGAAACTGTCTTTCTCGGTGCAAACCAGGCCAGCGGCTCTGGCGCTGGCAGCTTGTTCTTCGATTTGGGCAATATCGGATGGCGAGTAGCGGTGATGATCGGGAAAAAACCTGTGTCCAACAATTTGAAAGCCCCAATCGCGCAAGTCCGCAACGAACGCCGCCGGATTGCCTATCCCGCAAAAAGCAAAAAGCCCTTTACTACGCGCTTCCTTCTCCGTTAGCTGTGGGTTCGAACGAGAATAGACTGAAGCCAGTCTTGTGCGCGCATAAAAAATCGGCGCCCCGGAATGCCGCCGTGTCACTGACTCGACCGCCGGTGCGTGGCTGCTGCGTGTGATAACGATCACGTCCGCGCGCTCGAGCGCCAAGCGCGGCTCGCGCAAACGTCCGGCGGGCAAGACATGGCCCCCTCCGAAGGGATTGCTGGCATCGATCAAGACGACGTCAACATTCCGCGCGAGTTGCAAATGCTGAAATCCGTCGTCGAGGATGAACCACTTCACGCCGCGACTGGCCAGAGCGGCTCCACTCTTGTAGCGATCTGCACCGACTCCCAATAACGCTCGCTCCCCTAAGCGCGATTGCAGAAGCTGAACTTCATCGCTGGTGTAACGAACCTCCGAGCCGCCGGCAGTCTTGCCTCGATAGCCTCGCGTAAGAATCCCAACGCTCCTGCCTTCCGCAAGCAGCCGCTCCGCGATCCACAAGACCATTGGAGTCTTGCCCGTCCCGCCTACGGTCAAGTTCCCCACGCTGATGACCGCGCCATGCAAGTGACGCTGGCGAAAAATTCCCTTCCGATACGCACGCGCCCGAAGGCGCGCCATGCCGCCATATATCACCGACAGCGGCCACAAAAGTGATTCCTTCAATGTCACCCTGCGCTACCCTTTTGGCCGCGCTCGGAAGAACTCAGGGCGCTCGCATGATCCCCTGCGGCCGGGCTCTGCTCACGGGCAATCACCGCAGCGATACGATCTAATGCGCGCGCGGTGGCCCCGCGATTCCGCTCAGTTATTTCGCGCGCCGCTTTACCCATGCGCTCGCGCAGCGCGTTGTCCTCGATCAATTGCACCCAGACCTTCCCTAGTTGTTGCCCGTTGGAAACTTGCACGCCAGCGTGTGCATCCAGAAACTTCTCTGCCATCCCTTGGAAGTTTTCCATCGAATCGCCAAATATTGGCGGACGCGAGAAGCACGCAGGCTCCAGAATGTTATGCCCGCCCGCGCGAACCAGCGAGCCGCCTACAAACACAGCGTCCGCCATCGAATACAATCCCGCAAGCTCGCCAATCGAGTCGAGAACCAACACGTCGACATTCTCGGCCAGCGGCTCATCCAGATTCAGTTGGCTGCGCCGCCACGTGTTCCATCCGGCGACCGCGACGATCTTTTCAGCCGCAATAAAACGATCTGGCTTGCGAGGAGCCAAAACCAGCAGGGTACGACGCCACTGCCTTTGCACCGCATCATATCCTGCCAGCACGGCCTGCTCTTCCCCTTCCACCACGCTGCCGGCCACGATAACCGGCCAGCGCTCCTGCTGGCGAATTTGGGTTTCAAGCCACGCCCCGAACGGGCCGATCGCGGGAGGCGAGACGTCATACTTCATGTTGCCGGTAATTTTAATGCGCTCCTCTGCTGCACCCATGCACGTCAAGCGCTTGGCATCCTCCTCGCTTTGCGCCAGGAAAAGATCCGCATCCTGCAACGTCCGTACGAAAAAATCCCCAACGAGGAATCGCCAGCGTTCGAAGCGAGAAAACGACTTTTCGGAGATTCGCGCATTGGCAAAAATTACAGCAATTCCGGCGCGCCGTGCTTCCCGCAAGAAGTTCGGCCAGATTTCCGTCTCCATAACGATGACGAGCGCCGGACGAATCGCCCCGAGTGCCTTTCGCACCGGCACAACCCAGTCGAGAGGAAAATAAAATATGCCGTCGGCGGATTCCAGCCGCTCGCGCGCCAGCCGCTGCCCAGTTTCCGTCGTGGTGGAAACGAAAATCGCGCGGCCCGGAAACTCCCGCTTGAGACCTTCTACCAGCGGCTTTGCGGCAAGAACTTCACCCACTGATACCGCGTGTATCCAGATGGGGCCGGCCGGCCTCCGAGCGCCAGCTTCCGCAGTCGCACCGCTGTTTGCAGCACGAACCATGGCCCGGGACAGGATTCCCAGCCGCTCCCGAAAAGCGCCCGGCCGTTCGCCGCGCCGCCATCCGCGCAATGCGAAGTATGGCGCCAGGACGAACATGCCCACGGCCGTAACAACTCGATATAAGAAATACATGGGGAAGGCGTCGTGGCGACTCACGCGCTGGTTATCATGCGCTTCCATCAGCGACTTCGCACACAAATTGGGTATTATAGTGGCAGTGAGCGGGAACGTGCACAACTTCCCGCTGAAACCGGGCATCGAAATTCCAGGCTGGAATTTTTCAATATGACTCGACCGAGCTGCCTAGCTTTAGCGGGAATCCTGACGTGCGCCTGCGCATTCGCGCAGTCACCGGCGACAAAGCCAGCGCCAAGCGCGGCGTCCGCGGCGGCTCCGCCCCGCCACTTGCTCACGACACTCACGAAGGCATGACCGTGATGGCCGATGCCTATAGCGATCGGGCCCGCGCGAAAGAGAAATTCGGCAAAGCGAATCCCGTGGACGCGGGAATTTTACCGGTGGAAGTTTTCCTGCGCAACGAATCGGACCATCCGATTCGCGTCAATCTCAACACGATCCAGCTCGAAATCCATTTCCAGAATGGCGGCCGTCAGGACGTTGGGTGCCTGACGCCCTCTGACGCTTCCTATTTAATCGCACATCCCAAAGGGCCGACCGGCCCTAAGACATCGCGACTGCCTGGCATTCCGCTCCCCGGCGGAGACAAAAAAGCGGCTCAAATCGAAGCCATACTGTCCCCGCTTTCGCTAGACGGCGATGTCGTGGCACCCGCAGCCACGGTTCACGGCTTTCTTTATTTCAATCTGGACCGCGATATGTCGCTTGCAGACACGTCTGTCTTGTACCTTCCGGACGCCGCAGTTATCCCTGGCAACAAGCCGTTGATGTTTTTCGAAGTTCCGCTCGCCAAGCCGGGCCGCTAGCATCCAGGGCCGCGCAAACACTCCAAAGGCCCTGGAGACCCTCTGGCTGTGCCGTGATCCCCTCTAGCATGGCCCCAGGTCCAGACGCCCTCCATATTGCGGTAGACCGACTTTCATAGTAGCCTCGCCCGCATGCCCCCAAAGGCCAGCCGAAGGTCCCACAGGCAGGGGATAAAGAGTCCGAAAAGGAGAGGTCGCAAAATGGCATCCGCGGCGAAAGACCCCAATCCGTCAGCTAAAGAAGCCCCCGAAGGCGCAAATGTAGACAAAATCCGCGATATTTTGTTCGGCTCGCAGATGCGGGATTACGAAAAGCGTTTCGTGCGCCTGGAAGACAATGTCACGAAAGCCCTCGAAGGTCTTCGCGAAGATATGACCAAGCGCCTCGATACTCTTGGAAACTTTGTGCGTCAAGAAGTCGAATCACTGAGCACTCGGCTAAAGAACGAGAAATCCGAGCGTACCGAGGGTCTGAAGGAAATCTCGCGCGAAATCAAGGACGGCACGAAAATCATCGAGAAGAAGCTCTCCCAGCTCGAAGAGCAGATGTCGGACGGGCAAGGCGAGCTTCGCGCAAAGCTTCTCGAACACTCGAAGGCCGTTTCCGCCGAGATCGATAAGCTGCGCCGTGATACGACAGCCGCGTTGAACCGCGAAGTCGACGTCTTACGGGACGAGAAAACCGATCGCGCATCTCTCGCGGACCTGTTCAACGAATTTAGTCTACGGCTGAAGAACAAGTTCGAACTTCCGGAAGAGTAGGAAGCGAGCGAAACGCACATACATTCTCGGCTGGACGCACGCCAGGTGACGCCGAGACAACCTAGATGGTCTAACATGGCCGACCAAGCACATCGCCGCGCTCCCACTGAGCAAACGCAGGAAAATCCCGCAAGCAATAATCACGCCTACGAAGAGCTCCGCCATTTAATCATCGCGCCCGAACAGGAAGAGATCGCGGATATTCAGGAACGTCTTGACGATCGCGCGAAACGCACCGAGGACGTCAGTTCCGTGGTGGCCGAAGCAATCATTATGCGCCGCGAAAAACACGGCGATCGCGACCTGGCCCAGGCGCTGGCTCCGACCGTGCAGGAAACGCTTCGCGAGTCCGTACGCCGGGATCCTCACCCTCTCGCCGATGCTCTGTTCCCGGTGATGGGCCCCGCCATTCGGAAATCCATCAGCGAAGCGCTTCGCGGCATGCTCGAATCTTTCAACCAGGCTCTCGAACACAGCCTTTCGGCTCGCGGAATCAAATGGCGAATCGAAGCTCTACGCACGGGAAAACCGTACGCCGAAATCGTGCTGATGCACAGCCTGCTGTTTCGTGTTGAACAGGTTTTCCTGATCCATCGCCAAACCGGGCTTGCTCTTAGTCACGTGGTCGCGCGGTCGGTCGCTACTCAGGATGCGTCGATGGTTGCGGGCATGCTCTCTGCGATTCAGCAGTTCGTGCGGGATTCCTTCGATTCCCAAAAGGAGGAATCGCTAGACAGTTTGAACGTTGGCGAACTCGAAGTCTGGATCGAGGAAGGCCCCGACGCAGTGCTCGCCGCGGTGATTCGCGGTCACGCTCCGTCGGATTACCGGCTCGCGATGAAAGAAGCCCTGGAGGACATTCAGCAGCGCTATAGCTCCGCTCTGGAAACTTTTAAAGGCGACGCGGCGCCATTTCTTCCGACCGAAGAAATCTTGTCGCGTCTTCTTGCCGCGCAGCATCGCGAACCAGTTCAAACCAAGAAACCGCGACTCGCTCTGGCGGCTATCGCTACAATTCTAATTCTAATCGTCGCCTATTTTGGGTACACCGCGTATCTCAACTGGGAGCTAGCGCGTTTTCTTCGCGCCGTGCGCAGCCAGCCCGGAATCGTAGTCATTTCTTATGACCATGAAGGCGGGCGCTATCATATTCAAGGCTTCAAGGATCCCCTCGCGCCAGAGCCAAGCGCCTTGCTCAAACAAGCAGGCCTCGATCCACAAGACGCCACGTTCGATTTCGCGCCCTATTTCTCTCTGGACGACTCCATCGTGGTGCAGCGGGCCCGCCAATTATTGCATCCGCCGGAAGGAGTCACGCTCTCCGAACATCACGGGGAATTGCAGGTCGAAGGCGTCGCGTCCCCTCAGTGGATCTCGCGCGTTCAGGAGCGAGCTCCTTATGTTGCCGGCGTCATTTCAGTCGATACATCCCATCTTCAGAATTCTCATCTGCTGCAGCTCAATACGCCGAAAAGCGCGATCGAGTCGGTAATACTGACCTTTCCCATCGGACGCGCCGAGCTTGAGCCCGGACAGGAGAACACGTTCGCTCAAACTCAAGAGCAAATCCGCGACATCACTGCTCAGGCCGGCCGTCTCGGCGAACGAACCACCATCGAGCTTACAGGCCATAGCGACAGCACCGGCATCGAGGGGACCAATTTTCTGCTCAGTCAGGAGCGCGCCGATAATATCCGCGGCGCCTTGATACATAGTGGCGTCCCGGCAGCAGATTTGCGCACGCGTGGCGCCGGCACCACCCAGCCTTTGCGTCCGGAAGACACCGAAGAAAACCGCCGCATGAATCGCAGCGTAACTTTCAAAATCACTTTCGCTCCGGCGCCCCCCGGTAGCTGACCGAGCGCGCGTATGCTCCAAAAGAAAATCTGCATGCTCGGTACTTTCGCCGTCGGGAAGACAAGCTTGGTGTGCCGCTTCGTCGAAAGCATTTTTTCGGAGGCCTATCAGACCTCCATCGGCGTGAAAATCGATAAAAAAGTAGTGCGCGTCAACAATGAAGAGGTCAACCTCGTCTTATGGGACATCTACGGGGAAGACGCGTATCAGAAAATCCATATGTCCTACCTGCGCGGCATGTCCGGCTACCTTCTCGTCGCGGACGGCACCCGCCGCAAAACGCTCGATGATGCTCTGGCCCTCAATGAACGCGTGATCCAGGAGGCTGGAAAAGTTCCTGCCATCCTCGTTATTAACAAAAGCGATCTGGCCGACCAATGGGAAATTGATGCGGCGCGCGAGAAAGAGCTGATCGCGGGCGGGTGGACCATTTTTCACACCAGCGCAAAAACCGGCGCTTCCGTGGAAGACGTCTTTTCAAAAATGGCCGCCACTCTAGCTGAATAAATGGCCTCGACTTCACTTTTCGAATCGTTCCTCACCAGCCAGGGCTACGCCCTGTTCGAATCGTTCGGCGCAGGCGAGTTTTCGGTTGTGGGGGATTGCCCCGCCTGGTGCCGCGATATTTTCGAAATTCACTCCGTACCGGGAAAACCGGTTCATCTGGACGAATGCTCGCCGTTCCTTGAAAACTTCTTGGTGGACGCCGAAGAATTCTGGAATTCCAAGTCTGAAGGTTCCGCAAACTCCGGCAAATGGATCGAACGCGACAAACATGGCCGCGAAGTACCGCTGGAAGCCTTCGCGCTCTCCCTCGACCGCAAGAACATCCTGATTTTGCGAAACCTCTCCGCCAACTTCGTCGAGCAGCAGCAATGGTTTCAAACGGCCCGAGATTCCCTCCTCGCGCACGAGCAGCTTCTCGGCGAAATCCAGAAAAAAGAGATCCTGCTCCATTGCATCATTCACGACCTCTCGCAGCCTCTCAGCGCCATGAGCGGCTGCTTCAATTTGCTTCACCTCGAAAAGCTGCCGGCCAAGCTAAGCAAGTACGTGGAAGCCGGCCAGCGCGAATCGCAACGCCAGGAAGCCATGATCCGCGGAATTCTCTCCGCGTTCTCAGGAGATTTGGCCGCGCAACAATCTGGCACCGAGGAGGCGGCGCCTCCGGACTTGGCCGTCTGCGCCCAACAAGCCATCGAAGAATTTTCCTCCGCGTTCAAAGACAAAAATGTGCGTCTTCGCTTCGACCCGCAATCGAATGAGTCAGTGAACTGGCATGTTCGAGGCGATGCGCCCCGCCTGGGCCGGATCTTCGGCAACCTGCTCGAAAATACTCTTCGCTACAGTCCGCCGGCGTCCACCGTGACGATCGGCCTAAAAGATGACGGTTCCAACGTGTTTGCCTTCGTGGACGACGAAGGCCCGGGCCTCCCTCCGGATCTTCCGTCGAACCAGCTTTTCGCGCTTTTTTCCAAGGGCAAGAGCCATTCCGGCAAAGCCGGCCTGGGACTTTATTTTTGCAAGATTACTGTCGAGCGCTGGGGCGGCGCGATCGGCGCGGAAACTCGGCCGCAGGGTGGCTCGCGTTTCTGGTTCCGTGTTCCGCGCGCAAGCGGACAACCGCCCGAGGGCACGTCAGCAACGGTTTCTGCGCAGGAGTCGGAGGCCGCGAAACGATCATCCGCGGCTGTCACCAGCGCCGTTTCCGCGCCGACCTCTCGTCGCAACGAGCCGGTGAAACGCTTGCGCATCCTGGTCACCGAGGACACGGAATTAAATCGCGAACTTGTTCTAGAGCTGTTGAAAAACCGCGGGCACTCCGTTGCAAGCGCTGCCGACGGCTTAGAAGCGCTCGCCGCACTCGAACGCAGCCGCTTTGACGTGGTCCTCATGGACGAAGAAATGCCGCGCATGAACGGCCTGGAGGCCACGCGCGCGATTCGCAGGATGGAAACTTCTACCGGCCGCCATGCATTCATCATCGGTCTCACCGGGAACGCAACCGAGCAAGACGAGCGTCGCTGCCTGGACGCTGGCATGGACGCCTTCATCGCGAAACCCGTTCGCATGGAAAAGCTGTATCAGATTGTTGAGTCCGGCGCGGAACCGATCCTCGGCGCCAAGCCGGCAAGCGAGTCGTCCATTCACGCGAATGCCACTCCGGCCGCCACCAAGGACGAAATAGCGGCTGCGCATCTCCATCGCGCTACCGGAGGAAACCACAAGCTTCAGCGCACCCTCATTACATCCTTTCTTGAAGACGCGCCAAAAACGCTTTCGCTCATCCGGCGCGCCGCCACAACGAAAGACGGAAAGAAGCTTGCCAGTTCAGCGCACGCGTTAAAAGGCTCGATAGCGATCTTCGGCGCGACAAATGCTGTTGCGATTGCCCGTGAACTCGAAGCCATGGGCCGCGCCAACGATTTGCTTGCCGCCGATTCGAAAGTGGATGCCCTCTACTCGGAATTTGTGCGTCTAAAAACAGAACTTCTGGCCCTTTACTCCCCGCCTAAAACGAAGGGCAAGTCCAAGCGAAAACCTAAATCAAAGTCTCCACGCGCGCGTTAGTACAACTGATCGCCGGGGTATTCACTGCTGACTAACCCGGCATCTCCCTCGCACCCGAACTTGCCCGCCCTGCCGCCGAGCGCCATACTTTGAGTCATGAGGCTCCCCTTACCGCTTCCAGCGTGCATCGCGCTAGCTGCGCTTTTAGCGGCTTTCTCGGCGGCGCGCGCTGACGAATTAAAGCTCAAAGATGGCACGACCATCGTCGGCACAATCGTGGGATTCGAGGAAAACTCCTTCAAAGTAAAAACCAACTACGGTTTTGCTGAAGTACAGAAAGATCAAGTTGTCTCCATTGTAGTTTCCGCCGCACCGAAAAAGAGAGAATCGGAGAAAAAGCCAGAGCCCGCGACACCAGTCGTATCCGCGTCAACGGAAAGCGCTCCTCCCAGACCATCAAGACCGCCAGTCCCGGCTGCTCCCACGAACGCGGCGCCGTCACCGGCTACAAACAATTCGACGGCACCGCCCCCCACTGCGGCACCGGGCAACACAAGCTCCGCGAATCCAAAAGCTCCGCCGGCGATCCCCCCGGCACCACCAAAACCCGAACCCATGCGCGAGGAAGTCAACGGCACGAGCTACGTGAATGAAACCTTCGGCTTTCGCATGTACAAGCCGCCCGCCTGGAAAGTGATCGAGGGCGCGCGCACGCTTCTTCCCGGCTCGATTACCGCCATGGGCACCGACGATCAGACCACCTATCTCTTGATCGGCCAGCAGCCCAACGGAAAATCCGTTGCAAGCGATATGGACGCCACGCAGCGAAGGCTCCAGGAAATTATGGGAAACTTTCGCCCGCTGGACGAAAAGCACATCCTAATTTCCAACCTGCCGGCCATTGAACGCCACTTTCGCGGAAGCGTCGATGAACGGGACTGGTCTGGAGTGGTGGTATGCGTTCCTCACGACACGCATCTGTACACTATTTTCGGGATGACGCGCGCGGATACCGATCTGGTCCAGATCCAGGAAAACGTGATCGCCCGCGCGATCTCCAGCCTGCAATTCACTAAATGAATCCGAACTCTGTCGCTTGCAATCAACCGCCGAGAATGCGTAACTAATCCACTTGTGACGATGAAAATCCCCGCCTTCGCCGCCACCCTCGTTTCAATGATTTTTGTAGCCGCGCACACTCACGCAACAAAGCTCTCGGCCGCACCCCCCCAAGTTTCAACGCCCGTTTTTTATCGTGACATCCTCCCGATTCTCCAGCAGCATTGTCAGAGTTGTCACCGCAGCGGCGAAATTGCGCCTATGCCCTTGGTGACCTACGACGATGCAAGGTCTCGCGCGAACGAGATCGCAAGTGCTGTCAGCAAAAGAAAAATGCCGCCATGGTTCGCCGACCCGAACTACGGTCATTTCTCAAATGATCCCTCGCTCACGCAGGAGGAAATTCAGAGGCTCATCTCCTGGGCAAACATGGACACCCCCGCAGGGCATGCCGAAGACGCGCCGCCTCCGCGCCAGTGGACCCAAGGTTGGAATATTCCGCAGCCGGACGTCATTGTGAAAATGCCGAAGCCGGTCGGGTTGCCGGCCTACGGCGAGGTGGAGTACACCTACGAAATCGTGCCCACAGGATTCACGGAAAACAAATGGATACAAATGTCGGAGATCCGCCCGTCCAGCCGGGAGAACGTTCATCACGCCGTCGTTTACATCCGCCCGCCCAATTCGAATTGGCTGAGACACGCGCCGGTCGGTACGCCGTTCACCGCCTCTGACATGACCGAGGAGGACAGCCGTCGCGGCGCGCTCTGGACTGACAGCGATATTTTGCTCGTTTACGCTCCCGGAAGCTCCCCCGACCAGTGGCCTGCAGGCATGGCCAAATTTGTGCCCGCAGGCTCGGACCTGGTATTCCAGATGCACTACACAACCCACGGCCATCCGGCCAGCGATCAAGCAAGCATCGGCATCGTCTTCGCCAAACAGCGGCCGGCGCAACGCGTAATCACGTTGCAATTGACGAACGACCATTTCGTCATTCCACCGGACGCAGATAACTACCGCGTAGAGGCGCGCGGCACCTTGCCAAACGACGCCACGCTACTCAGTTTTTTTCCGCACATGCATCTGCGCGGAAAACAGTTCAACTACAACATCGTTCACGCGGACGGACAGATCGAGCTGCTTCTTCGCGTGAACTATGATTTTTACTGGCAGCTCAGCTACCGGTTGGCCGAACCACGTTCGCTCAAAGCGGGCACCATGCTGCAAGCCGTCGCGCTGTATGACAATTCCCGCAACAATTCGCACAATCCCGATCCCGATGCGTCGGTGCGCTGGGGCGATCAAACCTACGATGAAATGATGGTCGGCTTCTTCGACGTCGCGGTCCGCGCCGACCTAGATAAATGGCACTACTTTATTCGCCCGGGCCCTGCGCCTGAAAAACCGTAGAGCGATCCTGCCTAGAATTTCGTGACTTCGCTGAAGTGGAAGTTGCGGACCTTCATCGCCGGCACCACCATCTCGAATGATTCCTCTCCGGCGGCGCGCACGGCGGGGCCGAGCATCTCGACGTTGGACAGCATCTCGATCATGCTTTGATTGAACCGGAAGTTTCGGATGCCCGCGGCAATGCGGCCATTTTCCACCAGGAACGTGCCGTCGCGCGTCATTCCGGTGAGAATCTTTTCGTAGGGGTCCACCTCGCGTATATACCAAAGCCGCGTGACCAAAATGCCCCGCTCGGTCGAGCAAATCATGTCCTCCACGGATTTGTCGCCGCCGGCGAAAACCAGATTCATGGGCGCTTCGCCAAATTCATTTGGCAATGGCAGGCCGTGACCGGTCGGCTTCGTTTTCATTTTTTTGGCGGTCCCGCGCGAATAAACGAGACTCTTCGGCACACCGCGATCGACCAGCAGAATTTTTTGCCTTGGAAGGCCCTCGCCATCGTATGGAGCGCCGAGTTGCAGCGGGTGGTACACGTCGTCCCACAGCGTGATGTTGTCGCCGAAAATCTTCTTTCCCATACGGTCATTCAGGCAAGAGCGTTTATCCAGCACGGCGGTGCCGGCAAAATCATAAAAAATGGAGCCGGCGATATCCAGCACGGCGGAAGGCTCCAGAATTGCCGTGTAGCGTCCCGGTTCCAGGTTGCGCGGCTTGCGCGAAGCAATGGCCTTATCGCTGGCTCTTTCGCCAAGCTCGTCCGGACGAATATCGCGAATGTCCGGCGCATTCGACTTGGCCCAGCCAGAAGAGTTCTCTTCGAGAATTGTGACGGAAAATTCCGCATCCGTGTATTGATGGCTCGCGAACAGCCCTTTCGAATTGGCCAGGATGGATTGATGCACTCCGCTGGAAAAAATCCCTGCTGCAGTCTGCTTTTTCTTTTCCGCCATCTTGCAAACGCGAGTCACCGAACGAGCGCGGTCTATAGGGTTTTCGGTCGCCGTGGCGTCAAAGTAACGCGCAACGTTCTGATATTTTTGCGGCCCGAGCATGGGCCGCAAGTCGGGATTTTCCGGCTGATGGCAGGCGAGCGCCGTCGCGGCAGCAACTACCCTGCGCAGTGATTCTTCGTCAGTTTTATTCGTAGTAGCGCGGGCCGTGCGCCCATCGACCACGGCGCGGACCGAAATGGCGAGCGTGTGCTCCGCGACATTTTGGTGAATCACATTGTTGGCAAAGCGCGTGAGCGCATCGGTGGTGGAATCGATCTCGATTTCTGTTTCGTCCGCCTCGCTGAATGCAATCACGCGGCCGGCGATATGCTGAAGCTCCGCGAGAGTGAATCGCGCGCCATTCTCAGCTTGCGCCGCGCTGCCTACAGTCGATCGGGCTTGCGCCTTCCTAACACCGGTGCGGTGAACGCGTGATGGACGCGATTTGTTCTTTGCTCGTTTCATTGTGCATGTTGCCCTTACTTGGCGAACGCGACTCCCACCTTTATGTTACGGAATCGCGACGGCGAGGCCCCATGTCCGGTACCCATGGTTTGCATCGGCTGGCCCTTGCCGCAATTGGGCGTGCCCCAAAGTGCCCAGTGATCGCGAGCGCAGATAGCGTCGCAACTATTCCAGAATTCCGTGGTGATGCCGCTGTAGCTGGGATTCTTGATCATGCGGCCCCTCTTGCCGCCCTTGATTTCCCATCCAATTTCTGTCGAAAATTGAAAATGATAGCGGCGGTCGTCGATGGACCATGAACGATTGGTCTCCATCAGGATCGCATCATCGGTGTCGGCGATCAGGTCGTCATATTTCCACGTGCCGGGATTCAGGCTGATGTTTGTCATTCGAATGATCGGCAAGCGATTCCAGTTCTCCGTGCGCATGGTGCCGCTCGAGCGTGTCTCTCCAATAGCAGCGGCGGTTTCGCGATTGCTCAAGTACCCGGTGAAAAGGCCGTTGGTGATAATCGGCGTGCATTGCGCCGGAACGCCTTCGTCGTCGTAGGCAAACGTGCCAAGTCCAGAACCGTGTTCGAGGCGCGCGTCCGCCACCACGTTGACGATGTCTGATCCATATTTCAGTTTGCGCAGCTTTGCCACAGTCAAAAAACTCATTCCGGCGAAATTCGCTTCTTGCCCCAGCACCCGGTCGAGCTCGATGGGATGCCCGATGGATTCGTGAATCTGCAAGCCAAGCTGCGAGCCGCCCAGAACAATCGTACTGGTTCCTTCCGGACACTGCGCCGCGGAGTGCAACGCCACTGCCTCTTCCCCGACACGCTGGGCGTTACCCGCCAAATCGAACGATTCGATTAGCTCGTAGCCCTGCAGCGCGTGCTGTCCGCCAAAGCTATTCGGATACGAACGTTTCTGAATTTCGCTTTCGGCAAACGAGGTAGCAACAATTCCCGCGCCCGACTGCATTTTCACTTGATGAATCACCGAGCCCGTGCTTGAAACGAAAAGCTGATCGATCTTGCGGAAGAACATGGAACCTTCCGCGAGCGTCACGCCTTTCACCGACAGAATTTCCTTGCCCGCGCGCAGCAGTAAATCGATTTGGCGTTCGACGGGAATGCGGAACGGATCTTTTACAAAAGGATTTTGCCAGGTATCCACATGCGCTTCTTCGGGGGCCAGTGAAACATTTTCGCGTTTCGCAAGCGCCGAAGCTTTGGCGATGTTCACAGCCTGCGCCGCGCAGGCTTGTACGCCTTCGCGGGTCAATCGGTCGGTGGAAGCGAACCCCCAGGCCCCGCTCGCCACCACGCGAATACCGATTCCGAGCGACTCGGATTCAAGCAGAGTGCCGACTTCACTATTCTTTGTGGTGATTTCCCGCTGGCGAGTGTCCATCACGCGCGCGTCAGCGTACGTCGCGCCGCGAACTTTTGCAGTCTCGATTCCCCAAGTCGCCCAATCCAACATCATGCGCGCCCGTACCGCTCGCAGGCTTGGAGTCCGTGAATCATCCAAAGCATCTTAGGGATAGAAGAATCGGAATACAAGGGACTGTCTGAATGAATGTTCGCCTGTAGCGCCGCTATGCGAGCGACCGGAAAATTAGTTCTCACGATCGAGGATGAAATCCGGAACGGCCAGGAGTGCGCGTCGGTATTCCGTATCCGGCAATTCGCCAAGGCTTTCTTTCGCCCGGCTCACGTATTCACGCGCCAGCTTTCCAGCACGCTCGAGCGCTCCGGTCTCTTTCACCAGCTTGGTAATTTGTTCCGGCCGCACGCTTTGAAAATCCCGCTCTTCCAGAACTTTCGCCACCAGCCGCCGCCCGTCGCCATTTGAATGCGGAGGAAGGTGTCCTGCGCCATCGCCATCATTTGCCAGCACATTTGGCGACACAGCCTCCAGGGCAAAAATCAGCGGCAGTGTAACTTTGCCTTCTTTCAAATCGCTCAGCACCGGCTTGCCAAGTTTCTCCGGAGAAGCTGTAAAGTCCAACAAATCATCCACCAGTTGAAACGCCAGCCCCGCGTTGCGCCCATACTCTGCAAGCGCTTCTTCCGCCGCTTTCGGCTGCTGGCCCAAAACGGCTCCCAAGCGCGAACATCCGCTGAAAAGGCACGCCGTCTTGCGATACGCCAGCTCGGTCGCTTCCACTTCGTTCAGATCGATGCGCCCCAGCCGCGTGAGCTGCAGCAGCTCACCTTCCACCATGTTTTGGGTGAGATCGATCAGGATATCGAGGATTGCAAAATTGCGTTCGCGGAGCGCCATCTCGAACGACTGCATGTACAGCCAGTCGCCCGCGAGCACGCTCATGTGATTTCCCCAACGCGCATTCGCGCTGGGACGCCCGCGCCGGGTATTCGCGCCGTCGATCACGTCATCGTGAATCAACGTGGCGCTGTGAATCATTTCCACCACGGCGCCCAGCCGTATCGCGCTCTCTCCGCGATAACCGGAAGCCCCGGCAGCCAGCAAAAGTAGCGCAGGACGCAGCCGCTTTCCCCCGCCCGCGCACAAATAACTCGAAATTTCGCTTACCGGCTTGATCGCCGCGCCATTCTGCGACCCAATCTCTCGTTCGACCAGCACCAGGTCCTCGCGTACTAGGTCGAAAATTCCCTTAGCCATTTGGACAGCGAATGCCATCCCTGGTATTTACCTTGGCGGCGCCGGAGAGGCCTGGGCACCGAGCCTGAAAAACCGTCTGAAATTCGCAGCCGTCGTGGCCGCCACTTCGTCTGCCGTTGAGTTTCTCACATTCGCCAAGGCTTGCGCTACCTCCACGACAAACGACGGCTCGTTTCGTTTTCCGCGCTTTCCCTGTGGCGGAAGGAAAGGCGAATCCGTTTCGGTCAGCAACCTCTCGATCGGCAGTTCCTTCGCCACATCCCGCAGATGCTGCATTTTCGGATAGGTCAGGTTCCCCGCAAACGAAACCATGAACCCCATATCCAGCCCGCTTCGCGCTTCTGCCAGCGTCCCCGTAAAACAGTGCAGAATTCCGCCCAGGCCGGTCGGCTTCCAGTCCTGCTCCATTATCGCCAGGCAATCGTCCCAAGCATCGCGGCAATGAATCACGGTGGGCAGCTTCGCCTCGCGTGCCTGTCCAAGTTGACGCCGAAAAACTTGCTGCTGCACGTTGTGCGGCGAATGATCGTAGTAATAATCCAGCCCCATTTCGCCCCAGGCGATCACGCGCGGATGTTTCGCCAGTTCGTCCAGACGCGCGAAGTGCTCTTCGGTAGCTAGCTGCGCCTCATGCGGATGAATCCCAATCGTCGCGTAAATCCAGTCGTACTCTTCCGCAAACGGAATCGCCGCGTTCAGCCGGTCGGGTCCTGTGCCACTGCCGATAGCCAGCAGCGTCTGGACACCCGCGGCGCGCGCGCGCTCCAGCATCCCGGCGCGATCCTGGTCAAACTGCGGAAACTCCAAATGCGCATGTGAGTCGATAATTTCCAAGAGATATCCTGTCGCTTGTCACCGTGAGGTTTGTTTTAACGGACATCCCTCGGTCGTGCTTCGCGGCGCGCTCGCTCGGGAATGGCGACCTTGGTCGGGTCCTCACTTCACCTTGGCGCCTGCCGGAATCTCCTCTGCAAACGTGCACAGCACCGCCTTCCCATCCGGCCCCGCCGACGCCGCCAGCAGCATCCCATTCGATTCCACACCGCGCATCTTTCGTGGAGCCAAATTCGTCACCACCACAACTTTGCGCCCCACCAATTCCTCCGGGGCGTATGACGGCGCGATCCCAGCCAACACTTGACGCACTTCGTCGCCTATATCCACCATCACCCTCAAAAGTTTATCCGCTCCAGCAACCTTTTCCGCCGACTTTACCACGCCCACGCGCAGCTCCACCTTCGCAAAATCCTCAATCCCGATCTTCGCCGGCACAGCAGGCGCTGTCCCCACCACAGTTGGCGCAGCCGCTGCTCCCGCTCCAGACGCAGCGGGCGCGGCTCCTCCAACCGAGGTTCCCGCCCCCGGCGCCCCAGCCGGAATTGCCGCAGCTCCCGCCGCAGAAGTCCCGGTACTGGCTCCTTCCGCCGGCTTTTTCGTCGTAGTTGTTGACGCGTCTGGTTGCGTGCTGCCCGGATTCCGTATCTCGTTTTCCATGATTTCAATCCTCTCCAGTGCTTCTTTTTTGTCAATGCGCGGAAAAACCCCTTCAGGCTTAACAATCTTCGTTCCAGATTTCAACTCGCCCCATTTCAACTGATCGATTCTGACATCCTCAATTTTCCCCGCCTGGCCAAGTTGCCCCCAGATTCTCTGCGTAGCATCCGGAATCACGGGATGCGCCAAAACGCAGATGCACCTTATCGTCTCAGCTGCAGCGTAAAGAGTAGACGCCAGTGGGAGCTCTGTCCCCGGCTTCTTAGCCTCCGCCCACGGGCGTTGTATGCTCAAATACTGGTCCACCTCACTGATCAAAGCCCAGGTAACCTCAAGCGCACGATTGAATTCAAACTTCTCATTCGCCGCATTTGCTTGCCGGATGGCATCCCGCGCTTTTTCCATCAGTAGCGAACCTGGCTGGGTTAGGCTCGGTTGATCGACTGGAGGAAAACTGCCTTGGAGATAATCGTTACTCATGGTGAGCGTGCGGTTAGCCAAATTGCCTAATCCGTTAGCCAAATCCGCGTTGTAACGCGTAATCAACGCCTCGCGGGAAAAATTCCCGTCCTGCCCAAACACAACATCACGAAGCAAGTAGTAACGCAGCGCGTCATTCCCGAGCACTTTCACAATCGGCTCGGGATAGGCCACATTCCCCTTCGACTTGCTCATCTTCTCCTGCTCAAACAGCAGCCATCCATGCGCGATGATCTGCTTCGGCAGTTCAATCCCCGCCGCCATCAAAAACGCCGGCCAGTAAACCGCGTGGAAACGGATGATCTCTTTGCCCATAGCGTGAATGTCGGCAGGCCAAAAACGCTCGAACTCAGCACGATCTTTCGGATCATCGCTTCCGAATCCAATGCCGGACATGTAGCTCGTCAGCGCGTCGTACCACACGTAAAAAACGTGCTCAGGATCGTCCGGCCACGGAATTCCCCACTTGATCGACTTCCGGCTGATGGAAATATCTTTCAACCCACTCTCGACGAAGCTCTTCACCTCGTTAAATCTGAAGTCCGGATGAACGTACTGCGGATTTTTCGCGTAGAGCTCCAGCAATTTCTGCTGAAAAGCCGAAAGTCGGAAAAAATAATTTTCCTCCGAGACAAGCTCCCCTGGACGCCCGCAAATCTGGCAGTCCGCCGGTTCCGGCGTATCGCTTACGTAAAGATTGTCGTAAATACAGTAGCGCCCTTCATACTTCGCTTTGTAAATGGCTCGCCGCGACGGCTCCAGCGCTTTGTCGCGCTGGCAAGTCCGCCGCACCAAATTCTGCACCGCCCTCGCGTGACGAGGCTCGGTCGTGCGAATGAACGCGGTATTCGTAATCCCAAGTAACTTCCACAACTCGCGAAAAATCTTTTCGTTCTTATCTACAAGCTGCTGTGGCGTAATTGCCTGCTTCTCCGCCGCCCGCTCGATGTTCACGCCATGCTCGTCCGTCCCGGTTAAATAAGCCACGTCGAAACCGCACATCCGCTTGTAACGGGCGATGACGTCGCACACGATTGTGGTGTACGCCGAGCCAACGTGCGGCCGCGAATTCGCGTAATAAATGGGAGTGGTAAGGTAGAACTTTTTAGGCTGGTCCATGAATTATTTGTACGCTGGATTCTGCTTCTGAAACTCAAACGACGCAGCAGCAATCACCTGTTTTAGCGGAATCCCCTTTTCCGCCGCCAACCGCTGGCAATCATCGTATTCCGGCGTGGCATTCAACACCGACCCATTCATGCGCGAAATCTTCATTCGTACTTCGCCAAACGGTGTTTCCACGCGCACCACTTCCCGGTCCAGCACTTTTCGGCGCACATCATAGGTGCGCACGCCAATGGTGGTTGTCTCGCGAAAAACCAGATCGATCAGCCGCGCCACATGCGACGGGTCGCAAAGAATCGTCAAAAGCACGCCCGGCCGATTCTTCTTCATCTGCACCGAGGTCGAAAACACGTCCAGCGCCCCCGCCGCGAGCGCCTTCTCCACCAGGTAGCCATAAATCTGCGGGCTCATGTCATCAAGATTCGTTTCGATAACGCTTACCGGCGCATCCCAATGTTCACCCGACTCACTCTTGGCATTTTCCCCGACCAATATGCGCAACACATTCGCTTTCTCGGCAAAATCCGCGCTCCCCGCTCCGTAGCCCACCGCCTTCAAAGTCATCTCCGGAATTTGCGCGTAACAGGTCGAAAGAGTGGTCGCGATCGCCGCCCCGGTCGGCGTCACCAACTCGCGCGCGATCCCGCTCGTATACATCGGCACGCCCCGCAACAGTTCCACCGTAGCGGGGGCCGGCACCGGCAGCAAGCCGTGCGCCGTCTTCACCTGCCCCGCTCCGACGTCCAGCGCTGAGCACGCAAACTCATCGATCCCGAGCAGCTCAAATCCCACCGCCGCGCCAACGATGTCAACAATCGAGTCCACCGCTCCGACTTCGTGAAAATGAACCTCTTCCACCGGCATGTTGTGAACCTTGGCTTCCGCCTCTGCCAGCCGTGTGAAGATTCGGCGCGCCCGCTCGGCCGCCCGCGGCGCAAGCCCAGCCTTATCAATTCTCCCGAGGATTAACGACAGTCCACGGTGGTGATGCCCGTCAGATGATTCGACCTTCACATGCGTCGCAAAAATCGGCCCGCGTTTCACTTTCTCCGCCGAAATCGACCAGCCCTCCAACCCCAGCTTGCGCAGCTCCGTCTCAATCGCGCGCAAGTCCGCCCCGGCTTCGACCAGCGCTCCAAGCACCATGTCGCCGCTAATCCCGGAAAAACAATCGAAATACGCAATCCTTGCACCCTTCATATTGGTGTGCGGCTAACCCCTGCAAATGCTTGAAAAAACGATACTAGTCTGGCGTCCGCAGCCTGTCAAATCCACCGCCGCGCAGCGGCATAAATGAAAGTACACGCCTTCCGGCTCCTTGAATTTCGTTCAGCATCGTGCTACCGTCCGGCGTGATTAAATTAGAACATAGAATAGAACAGCAAACGCGCCAGCGCTGCCAAACTTCTTTACTGGCTTGTATTGATCCCCTGTTCCCGCGCACCTCAGTCAGAAACCTGCACTCAAATTCGAGCCTGTTTCCAACATTTCTAACCGGTACCAGAACCGTATACTTGGCATTGCAGAAGTTCAGCGCTCAGCGCGACTTTTCAAACCCACTATCCGAGGCCACGCGTGTATAAGGTCGTCGAAAACCGAATCCGCAAAGCGCTGAAGCACCACATTCATGAGCGCTACAAAATCGATGTCCCGATCGTCCTTGAGCGCCCGCCCAAGCTCGCCATGGGAGAAGCCGCCTCTCCATTGTGCTTCGAACTCGCCAAGCAGATGAAGAAGCCGCCGCGCGTGCTGGCGCAGGAAATTGCGAATTCGCTGAAGTCGATCGAAGGGGTCGCGCGCATAGAAGTGGCTGGCGGAGGCTACCTGAATTTCTTTTTCGACCGCGCGCAATTTTTTCGCGCCGCACTCGAAGAAGCAGGACATGAATTCGCGGCCACCGGCGCGAAGGCCACAAAAACCGTCGTCGAGCACACCAGCATCAATCCGAACAAAGCAGCGCACATCGGCCACGTCCGTAACGCCGTCCTGGGCGACACTTTCGCGCGACTTCTGCGTCACAGCGGCCGCGTCGTCGAAGTGCAGAATTATATCGACAACACCGGCGTGCAGGTTGCCGACGTGGTCCTCGGCTTCCTCCATCTTGAAAAAAAGTCGCTGAACGAAGTGAAGGCTCTCGCCGGCGCTCGGAAATTCGACTACCTATGCTGGGACCTCTATACGCGCGTCACTCAACATCTGTCGGAGGATAAGTCCCGGCTCGAGCTTCGCAATCAAACTTTAAAAGAAATTGAAGAGGGTCACGGCGACGCCGCGAAAATGGCCGAAGTGGTTGCCACCGCCATCGTGCACTGCCACCTGCGCACGCTCGACCGCCTCGGCATCGATTACGACTTGCTCTCGCGGGAAAGCGAAATCCTGCACTTGAAATTCTGGGACGCTGCGTTCGAAATGTTGAAGTCGCGCAATGCAATTCAGCTCGCCACTTCGGGAAAAAACGCAGGCTGCTGGGTGATGCAGCTTCCTTCCCAGCGCGAGGCCGCCGAAGAATTAAAAGCCGCGGAAAACCCCGACGCCCCGGCCGAGGAGCCTCCCGAAGAAGCCGAAGCGAAAATCATCGTGCGTTCCACCGGCACCGTTACCTACGTGGGCAAGGACATCGCGCACCACCTCTGGAAATTCGGCTTGCTCGACCGCGATTTTCACTACCGGCGCTTTCACAAACATCCTGACGGCCACCAGGCCTGGGTCACCACCAGCGATCGCGATGATCCTGGCGCGCCATCTTTCGGCCACGCGCATGATGTGTTCAACGTGATTGACTCCCGGCAAGCCTATCCGCAGCAGGTTGTCGTCGCGGGCTTGCGTGCTCTGGGATACAACCAGGAAGCGGACCGCTTGAAGCATTTCGCTTACAACGTTGTCGCGCTTACGCCCCGCTGCGCGCAAGAAATGGGGTACGAAATTCCCGCCGAGGAGGCAAAAAAACAGTACGTGGACGTGAGCGGCCGCAAAGGCCAGGGCGTGAAAGCCGACGACCTGCTCGACCGGCTCGAAATCAACGCCCGGGGGGAAGTGGATTCGCGCCATCCGGAAGCGCCCGAAGCCGAGCGCGCCGCCATTGGGCATGCCATCGCTGTCGGCGCACTGCGATATTTTTTGTTGCGCTTCACGCGCTCTACGATCATCGCATTCGATTTCGAGGATGCGCTCAGCTTCGAAGGCGAAACCGGCCCGTACGTTCAGTATGCCGTCGTGCGAGTGAACGGAATTTTGCGTAAGGGCGCGGAGCAAGATCCCGCTGTCACCGTGGAAAATTCAGAAAACATGGAGAGACTGAAAAACGGCGCGCTCGATTCCGCTCGTTTTCTCACTTCGCCAGATGGCGACGAGCTTTGGGAGTTGACTTTGCTGGCAGGCTCGCTCGACTTGCGCGTGGACATCGCCATCTCAGCGCAAGAGCCCGCAATTCTTGCGCGTTTCGCCTTTGAGCTCGCGCAAGCCTTCAACGCTTTCTACCACAAACACCACATCCTCTCAGAAAAGGACCCGGAAAAACGCGCATTCCTCCTGTCAATCTCAGCGCTGGTGCGCGAGCAGTTAGTCACCACGCTGCGCATCATGGGCATCACCGCCCCCGAGAAGATGTGATGGTAACCGGTCCACGTAACCGCTGACATTCCCGAGGCTGATCACAGCTTTAGCGCGAAATCCACAATCGACCGAATCGCCACACCGGTCGGCCCCTTCGCCAGCCACGGACGTCCTTCATCGACCCAGCAGGTTGCCGCGATGTCGAGGTGTATCCACGGCGTGTCCTCCGCGAATTCCTTGATGAACCAAGCCGCCGTGATCGCGCCGCCGCCTTTTCCTGTGCCGGTGTTGCGGATGTCGGCGATGTTGCTCTTGATCATCTCCTGGTACTCGTCATCCATGGGCATGGGCCACATCTTTTCGCCCACGGCCTTCGCGCTCTCCAAAAATTGGTCGAGGTATTCGCGCGGCGTCCCGAATGCTCCAACGTGGACGTTGGCCAGCGCCACCTGAATGGCCCCGGTCAGCGTGGCCGCATCGATCAAATGAGTGGCGCCCAATTTTCGCGCATAGAAAACACCGTCGGCGAGAATCAGCCGCCCCTCGGCGTCCGTGTTGATGACCTCGATCGTTTTTCCCGACATGGCCACTTGCACGTCGCCCGGTTTTTGCGCACGCCCACCGGGCATATTTTCAGTCGCGGGAATTACGGCGATGACCGGCACCGCGGGCTTCAATGCCGCAATCGCTCGCATGGCTCCGAGCATGGTTGCTCCGCCGCCCATGTCGTATTTCATCTTTTCCATGTTGTCGGCGGGCTTGATCGAGATTCCCCCGGTATCGAATGTAACCGCTTTGCCCACCAGCCCCAGCACCGGGCCACCCGGACGAACATGTTCCGGCGTGTATCGCAGCACGATCACCCGCGGGGGCTCTACGCTGCCTTGCGCCACTCCAATAAGGGCTCCCATCTTCAGCTCAGAGATTTTGCGCTCGTCCAGAATTTCCACCTGAAGCCCGGCCTCTTTGGCCATGGCTTCGGCCTTTGCGGCAAGCATCCGTGGAGTAAGACGGTTGGAAGGCTCATTGATCAAATCGCGGGCAAAATTCTGGGATTCGGCGATGACCCGGCCATGCTCGATCGCGTCGGCAAGATTCGCTCCCAGGCCCGCATCAAAATTAGCGAGCGAAACGGACTGAATCTCGCGGTTCGGCTTTTTCTCGGTATGGTATTTGTTCGATTCGAAATCGGCGGTGATCAATCCTTCCACAACTGCTTGCGCCGCGTTCGGCCCGCGCTCGCCTTCTTGCGTGACAAACAAAAATTTCTTCATGCCGCGCGACTTCAGATAGCGCAGCGCAGTCCCGGCGACCTTCCGCAAGTCGGCAGTGGCAAATTTGGCCTTCTTTCCCGCGCCGATTAGAAGCAGCCGCTGTGCGCCCAGCCCGGCAGGAAAATGAACGAAAACGATTTCGAGTGCCTTGCCGGTCAGTTCCCCGCTTTCAATAAGCGAGGCAAGCTGGCCGTTCATGGCGTGGTTAATTTCGCCACTTACACCTTCTAGTTTATTGTCTTGATCAAAAATGTATGTAACGAGTGCATCAGTAGATATAGAAGAAAAAGGCTGAGTCTCCAGTTGGATCTGCATGTTCCCCTTTCGAATTTATCGCCGACGCGAGCGGAAAATCGCTTCGCTGGCTTCTCGTTTCGCTTCTTTTTGTCGTTCGGCTTCGCGGCGATCGTGGAACTTCTTTCCTTTCGCCACCGCCAATTCGCATTTTGCGATGCCGTCGCGGAAGTAGATCTTCGTCGGCACCACGGTCATACCCTTCTGTTGTGTTTGGACCAGCAGCTTTTCGATTTCCCGCCGCTTGATCAGTAGTTTTCGTTTTCGAAGAGGGTCGTGATTGCGAGTGCCCCCCGGAAGATACTCGGGAATGTGACAGTTTACCAGCCAAGCCTCGCCGCCGCGAATTTCCGCGTAGGCGTCCCGCAAAGCCCCCTTGCCCTCCCGAAGAGTCTTTACTTCCGTGCCAACCAGGACCAGCCCCGCCTCCAGGCTGTCGAGCAGATGATAGTTATAGGAAGCCGCCCGATTCTGCGCAACAATTTTGACCCCTTCGTGTTGAGATTTTTGGGCGTTCGATTTCACGTCAACCATGATAGCTGCCGCAGACAACGCGCCGCAAGTCGCAGATTTCAGCCAATTTCGCGAATGAACCCATTAAATTCACATTCTGGTAACCCGAATTCCGTACTCTATTCGTCTAATGTAGCGTTAGGTAGCACAACGCGGAGGTTTCCTTGCTGCATCTTATAGCGGGTGCTAAACTTCTTTAGTGTTTTTGAAATCCCGCGCGGGGAGATCTTTTTGCGCCGATTAAGTTACCTCATGGTTTTGGCGGTCGCAGCTACTTTCTTGGCCGGCTGTCCGAAGTCGAGTTCGACCAACGAATATAAAGCCGGCCGGAAGGCCGAGAATATTCAGGACTACGATACCGCGCTCGTCCACTACCAAAGAGCGCTTCGCGATGACCCTCAAAATGCGGAATACAAGTTGCGCGCCGAGCGAATGCGCTACGAATCCGGGATAAACCATGTAAAGCAGGGCCAGATAGCCCTCAAGAGCGGCGACCTTCAACTGGCTTTGGGTGAGTTCCAAAAAGCGCAATTAATCGACCCTTCGAACGCCGCTGCTGACCAAGAAGTCAAGAAAACCATGGAGTTGATTGCGCAAGCCGCCTCAGGCGGGCCTCCGCCTACGAGCCCTACGCCTCAACAAGATAATGAGTTGCTCTCGGCTCCTCCGGTACTGAAGCCTCTTTCGCGCGAACCCATCAATTTGAAGATGACCAATGATGCGCGCGTGGTCTTCGAGACCATCGCAAAGCTTGCGGGCCTGAGCGTTATCTTCGATCCGGACTTCACCGGAAAACGGATTACGGCGGAGTTGCCCAACGTCACTCTGGAACAGGCGCTGGATGCCGTTTCACTAGAGAGTAAAGCATTCTGGAAGCCGGTAACTCCGAGCGTGATTTTCGTGGCTCCCGATCAGCCTCAAAAGCGCAAGGACCTGGAAGATGAAGTCGTGCGCACATTCTATGTCTCGAATACGATCACACCGCAAGACCTGACCGAGATCGTCAATGGCTTGCGACAACTTCTGGATTTGCACCGCTTGCAGCAAGTGAACTCGCAGAACGCGATCGTGATTCGCGACACGCCCGATAAGCTGGCCCTGGCAGCGAAGATCATTCGTGACATCGACAAGTCAAAACCGGAGGTCTTGATCCACATCCAGGTGATGACCGCGAGCGTCGACCGGCTCCGCGACCTGGGGATTCTTCCGGGACAAAGCGTTTCTGTCGCGTTCACCCCGCGTACAAACTTACAGCCGAACAGCACTACCAGCACCACAACGACCACTACTACCACCACAACAACCACGACAACAACCACCACCAGCTCCACGGGTACTCAGGTCACTCTCAATAACCTGAAGCATCTCGGTACTGCCGACTGGAGCATCACGCTCCCAGGGGCGCAAGCCAATGCGATCCTGACCGACAATCAAACGAGAATTGTTCAGGATCCGGAAGTGCGCGTAACCGACGGACAGAAGGCTACGCTAAAAATCGGGCAGCGCGTTCCGGTCGCAACCGGCAGCTTCCAGGCGGGCGTTGGAGTGGGCGTCACGGGATCGGCCGGCGTTGTGAACCCCCTGGTCAACACGCAATTCCAATACATCGACGTCGGCGTGAATATCGACGTCACGCCGCGAGTGCATCCCGATGGCGACGTCAGCATGAAACTCACCGTCGACGTCTCGCAAATTGTCGGCACCAGCAGTATTGGCGGAATCAACCAGCCAGTCATCGGCCAGAAAAAAGTGGAGCACGACATTCGTTTGAAAGAAGGCGAAACGAGCGTACTGGGCGGCTTGATCGAGCGGACGGATACCAAGATTATCAATGGCATACCTGGACTCGGTGAAATCCCCGCCATGCGATATTTATTTTCTGACAATAGCCACGAGATCGAAGAAGACGAAACTCTGATCGTCCTGACTCCCCACGTCATCCGGTTTCCGTCGTTTTCTGCGGAGAATCTGCGTTCGATGGCGGCAGGTACGGACTCGAATGTGCGCGTCTACCGCGAAGCTTCCGAAGTGCTGCCCGCTGCGACCGGGCCTACACCGCAGGCTGCCGTCAATCCGCCGCCCGCACCCTCCGTAGCACCCTCGCCCGCTCCAGCTATGGTACCGACGTCTTCGCCGCAGCAGGCCGGAGCTGCGGCCGCGCAGCTTCACTTCGAGCCTCCCTCAGCGAAGATGAAAGTAGGAGATACCATCACGCTGGGCCTGGCGATTTCCAACGTGAGCGATCTTTATTCCATTCCGCTGTTGGTGCACTACAACCCCGCGGTGATTCAGGTGGAGGAGGTGCGCAACGGAGGATTTCTCTCGGGCGGAACGCAGGAAATCGCTATCGTGCAGCGAATCGATTCCCAACGCGGCGAGGTCGTGGTTTCCGCCACGCGCCAGCCAAACACTCCGGGAATCAATGGTACCGGGACGCTGCTGGGCTTTGTGATTCACGCGATCAGCCCGGGAAATGCTTCGCTGCAGATTTTGCAGGTAAATGCGCATGATTCGCTGCAGCGGACGATCCCCATAGTCTCCGGAGAAGCCACGATTCAGGTGCAGTGAATGAAATGAGCAGGACCTTCAGCCGTAAAATTCTTCGCAAGCCTTCGCGCTCGCATCTGACGTCTCCCTGGTTTTTTCGGCGTTCACGTGCCGTCGCCGCGGGCATGACTCTGCTGGAATTAATTCTGGCCTGCGCAATTCTCATGGTGCTGGCTACAGCCGCGGTACCTTTAGCGCGCATCACCGTAAAAAGACGCAGAGAGGATTTGCTTCGCTACGACTTGCGGCAAATGCGCGACGCCATCGACCGCTACAAAGATGCGGCGGATAAGGGCCAAATTCAGGTCCAGGTCGGCACGGAGGGTTACCCGCCCGACTTGCAAACGCTAGTTCATGGTGTTCCACTGACGGGGGTGGTCGGCAAGAACATTCACTTTCTGCGCAAGGTTCCCGTGGACCCCATGACCGGAAATCAGGATTGGGGCATGCGCTCCGTGCAGGATGACACCGACTCGACGTCCTGGGGCGGCCAGGACGTATTCGATGTGTTCACGAAGTCTTCCGGGACTGCGTTGAACGGGACAAAATATTCGGATTGGTAATTGCGACCGGGAGTTGAACAAATGGTACTGCAGGATAATTACGGAATGTATCGAGTCGAACCCGGCGAAACTGCGCAGCGCGGATTCACACTGATCGAGCTAATGTGTGTCATCGCGATTATCCTGATTCTCGCGACCATCAGCGCCGGACACTATCAGCAGTCCGTAATCCGTGCCAAGGAAGCCACGCTGCACACGGATTTGAAGGTCATGCGAGAAGCGATTCAGCGCTACACGGAAGATAAGGAAGCCGCGCCTTCTTCACTCGACGATCTAGTCAGCGCGCATTACATCCAGCAGATCCCAACCGACCCCTTCACTAATGCAAAAGACTGGGTCACCGCCTCGGAAGATTTCGATCTGAGTCCGGAACAAAGCTCGTCGGGAATTACGGACGTGCACTCCGCATCCGATAAAATATCCCCGTTTGAAAATGATGCCTATAGCTCGTGGTAGTCACAGGAGCACAGTGAATTGTGGCGCGTTTTAC
>CAVPFK010000013.1:0-257693 GCA_963703705.1 uncultured Acidobacteriota bacterium
GTTGCTCGTCTCGCGAAAAGAATCCAGTACGTGGCGCCTACGCTACCTGCGAAAGTGTGCGAGTTGACAACTTGCGCGTCCTACTGATAGATCATGTATTGACGACTGGAGCGACGCTTGATGCGTGCCGGAAGCCGTTGAAGAAGGCTGAGGCAAAAGCCCTGCCAGGGTTGACAGCGGCTCGTGTGGTTACAAGATTGGCGCCTTCAATTCCGGCATCAGTACCGGTCGAGGTAGCCGAGTAACCGCCTGGGTAGCGCAAGCATCCATAAATGACGTAAGCTCTTACTGTAGCAAAGGCGAGCGAATGGACAACCGTCTCAAGAGCGTCTTGCGTCCTCGACCTAAGATCGGGCTGGGCGGCGTCGCGTCCGATGCTGCCGGTTCCAAGTTGTCAAACTCCCCGGCCAGCCGCCCTTCGGTTATGCAAGCGCCGGTCCTGGTGCTCAACGCAACCTTCGAACCTATTAACGTAACTGCCGTGCGCCGCGCCCTGGTTCTGATGCTCAAAGGCGTGGCTCAGGCGGAAGAAACCAACCACGCGCAAGTTCACACCGCGCAGAAAGCGATGCAGGTGCCGTCGGTGATTCGGCTGTTGACTTACCGGCACATTCCGCAGCAAAGCCGAGCGCTTTCGCGAAAAAATATTTTGTTGCGCGACCGCAACACCTGCCAATTCTGCGGCCATGCGCTGCCTGCTTCCGAGTTGACGCTTGATCACGTGATGCCGCGTTCGCGCGGCGGGCGCTCCTCCTGGGAGAACCTTGTCGCCTGCTGTTACGGTTGCAACAATCGCAAGGGCGACCGCACCCCGGAAGAAGCTGGGCTAAAGCTTCAGCGTCGCCCGCGTCCGTTCACACTGCATACTTCGCGCCAACTGATGCGCCTGATTGGGCATCGGGACGAAAAGTGGCGTAAGTATCTTTTTTATTAGCGCATTTGACGTTTCGCAGCGCGTGCAACCTTTTCTCACCGTCCACGTCTAATTAGACAAATACTTCTAGGACACACCCCGGGAAGTGGTTCTGGTTCAACCCAGGCCGCTTCCCTTCTTCTTTGCTTTCGCCATCTGATCGGGGTGGAAATCCCTTACTGCGGAAGATTCCTTCCATTTGTTGGCGCCACTTTTCGTTCCATCCAACGCAGAATCCGATTCTCGCTGCGGTCCTTCAACGCGCACGACGCGGAGATAAGAAGCAAGCGGTTATTCCAGAGCAAGCCCAGTGATGCGTATCGAAGGAAGCTGTCTATTCCATTCCGCCGGTAGATGTTCCATCTGAATTTGGAAATCCCGGCGCTTTTCAGGTTCGAGCGGCGGATCGGCTGAACCAATCAACTGGTTCGTGTCGCGCAAAATCACCTGATGAAACGGATCGTGGAATTCCACGGTAACCTCCAGCCGCCGCACCTTCTGCGTTCCCTCGTTGAATATTGTGCCGGCCACGTAGGTAAAATCCTGGTTCAAGAAATTCGTAGCATGCGCCAACTGGACGTCCTGAAATTGAATGCGCGGCGCGTAGGCTTGTTCCGCAGGGCCAAAGGGCACCTTCACGACGGTTGCTATGTCGTGCGAATGCATCATATGCGTCAGTACAAGGAAGCCGCCGAAAATCAGCAGCACGATTACAGCGCCTGCTAAAAATGCCACCGGCAGACGGCTGCGCTCTTCACGATACGGGATTTCTCCTGGTTCCATGGTTGCCTGTCGGGCTAGCGTCCAAACAACAGCCGGTTGATGAGCGGTTCAGGTAATCCTGCCGCAGCCATTCTTTTTTGCACGGCATCAATGTCGTAGGGCACACGCCAGAATTCCACCGCATTGTTGGAAAGCTCGGCGATAGCGAATGCCGCGCGCGGATCTCCGTCGCGAGGCTGGCCCACAGATCCCGGATTTAGAAGGTAGGTTGTGCCCGGTTCAATCGTCAGGGTGGAAAATGGCGCGCCGTCTGCGGGCTTGAAATGCAGCACGCCCACTTTGTTGTCTCGTAGCGTGAAACCGCCTTGCAGATGTGTGTGTCCGAAGAAGGTGATGGGCGAAGGCGCGTCGAGCAGACCGTCCAGCGCTTGGGCCGGCGCGAAAACGTATTCATCTTCGTCGCGATGCGCGCCATGAACCAGCGAGAATCCGTCGACGGAGGCCGGGCCGGTGGGCAACTGCTCCAGCCATGTGCGATTCTCGGGCCGCAATTGATTCCGGGTCCAAAGAGCCACATTCCGCGCTACGGGATTGAAGTCGTCCGCATTGGCGATGCCGCTGCCGGCTTTGTCATGATTGCCGCGAATGGTCATGGCGCCGAGTTCACGAATCTTGTCGATTACCTCGTTTGGGTCTGGGCCATACCCAACCACGTCACCGAGACACAACACCTTGTCCCAGCGGCCCCTCGAGGCCTCTAACGCGGCCTCCAGCGCTGTGGCGTTGGCGTGGATATCGCTCAGAATCAGATAGCGCATTCAACCACCCCGGTGGGCAGGAAGCGGATTATAGACGAACCCGAGGCGCGTTGCACGAAACTCCAGAGCCAGAAGCAGCTTGTGCTAGCAGCATAGCCATTCGCTCACCGAATCAGCATGCAGTCGCCATAGCTGTAGAAATGGTAGCCCTGATTGACCGCATGGCCATAGGCTCGCAGAACTTGTTCGCGGCCGGCGAAGGCCGCCACAAGCGCAAGCAAGCTGGACCGCGGCAAGTGAAAGTTTGTCAGCAGGTGATCCACAACTCGAATCGGCTTTCCAGGATAGATGAAAATGTCGGCCTGAGCGGGCCCGGGGGAAACCGCTTCTCCGCGGCTTGCCGACTTTTCCGCGGAATCTTCGAGTGCGCGAACCACCGTGGTGCCAACCGCCAGGACTGGACGACCCTGTTTCTTTGCTCTGTTGATCGCTTGCGCCGCGGCATCGGGAATATCATAGGATTCGGCGTGTATTTTGTGGTCCTCCAAACGCTCGGTTCGCACGGGTTCGAAGGTGCCCAGCCCGACATCCAACGTGATTTCCGCGATTTCGATTCCACGCTTGCGCAACTGCTCGAGAATTTCGGGGGTGAAATGAAGACCCGCCGTCGGCGCGGCCACCGCGCTGCCCTGCCGCGCATAAACAGTCTGGTAACGCTCGCGGTCGAGTGGTTCGTCGGCGCGCTTGATGTAGGGGGGAAGAGGGATGTGACCCAGCCGCGCGATCGACTCCGCAAAGTTAGTGCGCGGAGAGAATCGCAGAAGGCGCAAGCCGTATCCGCCGCGATCTTCCACGCGAGCCTCCAATTCGCCGTCACCGAAAATGATGCGTTCGCCAACCGGGATTTTCCGTCCTGGGCGGACCAGCGTCTCCCAAAGATCAGCTGCGCGTTGCCGCAGCAGCAGAACTTCAATTGAAGATTTCAGGTGTTCGTCTCGCGCCGGATTGCCTTCCCCAGGCTTCTGGCAACGAAGGCCTTCGCGTCGCCCAAACAGGCGCGCCGGCAAGACACGGGTGTTGTTCAGAACGATCAGCTCCTCACCGCCGAGGAGTTCTGGGAACTCACGGAAATGGCGATCTTCCGTCGCGCCGGACTTTCGACCCATCACCAGCATTCGCGACGCGTCGCGACGCTCTGGCGGATACTGAGCGATCAACTCCGGAGGCAAGTCAAAATCAAATTCATTCAATTCCATGGGTTTCGGCCGCGATCCATGCGTTCTGGTTCTAAGTATGCTGTACCATCTTAGCGAATCAACAGGCGCATTGCAGGCCTAGGCAGGAAACGTGGCGGAATCGTCTGTCGTCATCACAACACGAGGAGTCGAGCGGCTGCGCGGCGGCCATCTCTGGATTTACCGGAGCGATGTCCGCAGCGCGTCGGCGGAAGCGGGCGCCATCGTCCGGCTCACCGACCAGCGCGGACGGTATCATGGCCGCGCGTTTTACAGTGACAAATCGCAAATCGCCGTCCGCCTGCTTACGCGCGAAGACGTTCCGATTGACCGCGCTTTTTTCTGCGAGCGCATTCGCCGCGCCGCAGCCTATCGCAAAATCGTCGTCGAGAACACGGACGCCTATCGCCTGATTTATGGCGAAGCTGACTTGCTTCCTTCACTCACCGTCGATGCCTATGGAGATTACCTGGTAATTCAAACGCTCAGCCAATCGAGCGAGCGATACAAGCAACTTATCTGCGACATTCTGGTGGAGCTGTTTTCTCCCAAGGGAATCCTGGAGCGAAACGATCCGAAGGTGCGTTTGCTCGAAGGGCTTGAACAGAAAGTTAGCGTCCTGCATGGCGAAGTCCCCGAAGAAATTCTCGCCAAAGAAAATGGTATCGCTTTTTTCTACGACCTCCGCAACGGACAGAAAACTGGATCCTTTCTCGACCAGCGAGAAAATCACGCCGCCGCGCGGCAGTATGCGTCAGGGGAAGTCCTCGATTGCTTCGCCTACCAGGGAGGTTTTGCGCTCACCGTTGGGCGCAATTGCAAGCACGTGGAAGCTGTCGATATGGCGCCGACAGCCCTTGCCGCCGCGCGCCGCAATCAAGGGGCGAATGCCATCTCGAACGTCACATTCCGCGAAGCGAATACATTCGACCTGCTCAAGGAATATGACGAAGCGGGTCGCCGCTTTGACACTGTCATTCTCGACCCGCCGGCATTTGCCAAGAACCGAGCCAGCATTCCGGCGGCGCAGCGCGGCTACAAGGAGATCAATCTCCGCGCTATGAAGCTTCTAAAACTGGGTGGGTATTTGGTCACTTGCTCTTGCTCCTACCACATTTCCGAGCCTCTTTTTCTCCAAGTCATCGCCGAGGCGGCTATCGATGCAGGTAAGACGGCTATCGTCGTCGAACGCCGGACGCAGAGTCGGGATCACCCGATTCTTTTGACCATGCCTGAGACACATTATCTCAAATGTATGATAATACGTGTGTTATAGACATATTGAACTGGCTTGATGCCGAGTCCTAAGCAGAACATACTTGACAATGATGCGCGCATATTTTATTATCAGCTTGCACTAACTAGGAAGCGATCCCTAATTAACGGTACTCGAGATTGGCGGTACTCGAGCAACACAAGCAGGAAACGACGAAGCGGGTCGCGTGTTTGCAGGGCCTGTTTTTGTCTTTAGTAGGAAAGTGAGAAAATCGCACCATGCCGCGACTCGACAAATTGACCATAAAATCCCAGGAAGCTTTGCAAGCAGCGCAAGAGATCGGCGCTCGGTCCGGCCACCAACAGATTGAGCCATTGCACTTGCTTTGGGCTTTAATCGCTCAAAATGAAGGTGTGGTGCCTCCCCTGCTGGAGAAGCTCGGGGTATCGCCCGCCACGCTTGCGGGCGAGGTCGAAACCCAGATGAATCGCCTGCCGAAAATTTCAGATCTTTCGCAACAGTATTTGAGTCCGGCGACGAACCAGGTTCTCGACAAGGCGTTCGACGAAGCCCAACGCCTCAAGGATGAATACGTTTCCACCGAGCACATCCTGCTCGCCATCGCCGCAGATTCACGCGACCCGGCAGGCCAACTGCTGGCTCGTCATGGCGTGACCCATGACACGATTTTACAAGCTATGACTGCCATCCGCGGCAGCCATCGCGTCACTTCGCAAAATCCAGAATCAACTTATCGCGCGCTGGATCAGTACGGTCGTGACCTCACCGATCTTGCTCGCCGGGGCAAGCTGGATCCGGTGATTGGGCGCGACGAAGAAATTCGCCGTGTGATGCAGATCCTAGCACGACGCACAAAAAACAATCCGGTGCTGATCGGCGAACCCGGTGTGGGAAAAACCGCCATCGTTGAAGGCCTGGCGCAGCGGATTGTCGCCGGCGATGTCCCCGAAGTTTTGAAGCCCAAGCGCATTGTCACGCTGGACCTTTCTTCGCTCGTCGCCGGCGCCAAGTACCGCGGCGAATTCGAAGACCGGCTGAAGGCGGTGCTGAAAGAAGTGACGGAGTCCGAAGGACAGATTATTCTGTTCATCGACGAGCTGCACACTCTCGTCGGGGCTGGCGCCGCGGAAGGCTCCATGGACGCTTCCAACATGCTCAAGCCTGCGCTGGCGCGAGGAGAGCTGCGCGCGATCGGCGCGACCACGCTGAACGAATACCGCAAGTACATCGAAAAAGATCCTGCGCTGGAACGCCGTTTCCAACCCGTGTATGTCGGCGAACCTTCGGTCGAAGACACCATCGCTATTCTGCGCGGGCTGAAAGAGCGCTACGAAGTCCATCACGGAGTGCGCATCAAAGACGCGGCTATAGTCGCCGCGGCCATGCTTTCCCAGCGCTACATCACCGATCGTTTCCTCCCCGACAAAGCGATCGACCTGGTCGACGAAGCGGCCGCCGGTCTGCGCATGGAAATTGACTCGCTGCCCGCCGAGATTGACGAAATCGAACGACGCATCATGCAGCTCGAAATTGAAAAGCAAGCGCTGCGTAAGGAATCGGACCAAAACTCCCGTGACCGCTTGAAACAAATCGACAAAGAACTGGCTGGTCTGCGCGAGCAGTCCAACGCCTTGAAGGCGCATTGGCAAACCGAAAAAGACGCCATTGGCCGCATCCGCAAACGAAAAGAAGAAATCGAGCAATTGAAAGCCGACGAACAGCGCTATGAGCGCGCCAGCGATCTTTCGAAAGTTGCTGAGATTCGTTACGGCAAACTGTCGGCTGCTGAAAAAGAGTTAAAAGTCGCTCAGGATCGCCTGGCGGAGCTGCAAAAAGATCATCCGATGCTGAAGGAAGAAGTGGGCGAAGAAGAGATCGCCAAAATCGTCAGCAAATGGACGGGAATCCCGGTCGGACGGCTTCTCGAAGGCGAAGTTCAGAAGCTCATCCACATGGAAGAACGCCTGCGCGACCGCGTCGTGGGCCAAGAGGAAGCGCTCACCAGCGTGGCCAACGCGATTCGCCGAAGCCGCTCGGGATTGAGCGATCCCAACCGCCCGATCGGCTCGTTTTTATTCCTCGGGCCAACCGGAGTCGGCAAGACCGAACTCGCGCGGGCGCTGGCGGGATTTTTGTTTGATGACGAGAAAGCGATTATCCGGCTGGACATGTCCGAATACATGGAAAAGCATTCCGTGGCGCGCATGATTGGCGCGCCTCCGGGCTACGTGGGATACGAAGAGGGCGGACAGCTCACCGAACAAGTTCGTCGCCGACCATATTCGGTGGTGCTGCTCGATGAAATCGAGAAGGCGCATCCGGATGTTTTCAACGTCCTGCTCCAGATTCTCGACGACGGCCGCTTGACCGATGGCAAAGGGCGCGCCGTGGATTTTCGCAACACTGTAATCATCATGACCTCCAACGTTGGCTCCACGGCGATTTTCGAACTCGCGGCCAAAGATCCGAAGAAAGCGCGCGAACAGGCCATGGCTGCTTTGCGTGAACTTTTCCGCCCGGAATTCTTGAACCGCATTGACGACATTGTGATGTTCAGGCCGCTGGGCAAAGATCAGATCGAGCGCATCATCGAACTGCAGATGCGCAGTTTGACCAAGCGCCTCGCGGACCGCCAGTTAAGCGTTGAACTGACTCCGGCCGCAAAAGCCTTGCTGTTCCGCGAAGGTTACGATCCGGCTTACGGCGCGCGTCCCATGAAGCGGGCCATCCAGCGGCTGATTCAGGATCCGCTGGCGCTCAAACTTCTGGACGGTGAGATCAAGGCCGGTGACCATGTGCTGGTTGACGCGGATCCGAAGACCGGCGAAATGAAAATCACACGCGGAGCACTGAAGGCAGGGGCTGCCTAGGTGGAACTGAGATACCAAGGCCAAAGTCTATGAAGACTCTAAAGACCACATTGCTTCTCACCGCATTAACGCTGCTGCTTCTATTCATCGGCGGAGCGCTCGGAGGCGAGCGCGGCATGACGATGGCTTTGGTCGTCGCGGTGTTGATGAACGGGACTGCCTATTTCTTTTCTGACAAAATCGCGCTTGCTTCCAGCGGCGCGCAGCCAATCAGTAGAGAACAGGCGCCGCGTCTCTTTGCGGTCATGGAAGGCCTCTGCGGGAAAGCCAACTTGCCCATGCCGAAGCTCTATCTGATTCCGCAGCCTGCTCCCAACGCGTTCGCCACCGGCCGTAATCCCAGCCACGCATCGGTTGCCGTCACCCAGGGCCTGCTCGAACTGATGAGCGATGAGGAACTGGAAGGTGTCATCGCGCACGAATTGTCACACGTTCGCAACTATGACATCCTCACCTCTTCGATTGCAGCGACGCTCGCCGGCGCGATCATGTGGATCGGCAGGTGGGGGTGGTTGTTCGGAGGCTCCGGAGGACGCGGCAGAGATCGCGAAGGCGGAGGGCTTACTGCCCTTTTGATGCTCATTTTCGCTCCGCTTGCGGCCCTGCTGCTGCAGCTGGGAATTTCTCGTCAGCGCGAATATCAGGCGGACGCTTCCGGCGCGAACATGGTGGGACAGCAATACGGTTTGATCAGCGCTCTTGAAAAGCTAGGCGCCTACAATCAGAAAATTCCGTCAAATATTCCGCCGTCCACTGCGGCGCTCTGCATCGTCGCGCCGTTTTCGCCCCGGCAATTTCTGGGCGGGCTTTTCAGCACGCACCCGCCGCTTGCCGACCGCATCGCTGAGTTGCGCAACATGACGATTACGCGCTGACCCGCTCAGATCGCAAACTCCTCGGCCAAAAACGGCGTAGTGGAAAATATGAATCCACCACGCAGAAATCTTTAAAATCACGTAAAAATTGCAGGTACTGGAAGCCCCTAGAACCCTTCATCCGCCGTTTGGTTCCTATTCAAAACATTCATAATCAATCACTTACGGACCCTCCTGGCCACCTCCCACTTTGGTTCTGCGCTTGCTTCTATCGGCCCTGCACCCGGATTCAAACAGGAGAAAAAGCAATGAGCGAAGAACGACAGGAAATTATCACAGAGGACGCCGCCGCGCCCCGCTGGGTCGGCATCGTAGTTGTCGCTCTGGCCGTGGTATCTCTCGTGGCGCTGGGCGCAGGCTGGACGGCCTCTACGCGCTCAAAAGAGCTCGAGCAGAATTTGGCGAGCCAGAATGAACAGTTCAAGAAGAACGAGGATGTCCTGGGCCAGCGGCTGGCGAAGGCTGAAGACACCAATGCCCAGCTCCAGGGCGAGCTGAGCGTGGTGACCGACAAGATGAAGTTGACCGAAGGTGAGCTGAACAAGGCGCGCTCCCAGGCCAAGAAGATCAAGGAAGAAGACGCCAAGGAATTGGCCGACCTACAAAACCAGACCAGCGCACAGCTGGCGACCAAGGCGAGCGTTGACGACGTCAACAAACTTGGAACAGACGTCAACGGCGTGAAGACTGATCTGGACGCCCAGAAGAATAACCTGCAGATGACTCGCGGCGAGTTCGGCACGCTCATCGCCAAAAACCACGACGAAGTGGAAGAGCTCCGCCGTCTTGGTGAACGCGATTATTACGAATTCAGCATCGACAAGAAGAATAACCGCGAGAAAGTCGGCAATCTGATGGTCGAACTTCGCGGCACCAATACCAAGAAGAGCCAGTACACCGTGACGATCTTCGTTGACGATCAGCGCCACGAAAAGAAGGGGTTGACGGCCAACGAGCCGCTCTATTTCTTCGAAAATGGCGCACGCGCTCCGCTTGAGTTCGTGGTGAACCAGGTGGGCAAGGACAAGATCTCCGGATACTTGAGCGTGCCAAAAGTAAATCAAGCTCACGCGCAAGCAGTTTCCGGCGGTAACTAAGGCAGCGCACAACCGCGCACTGGCGGGCGCGGATGTAACAGGAGGAGGGGGCGTCCCGAGCGCCCCTTTTTTATTCCGCTTTCTTTGCTGCCCGCTGTTTGCGAGTGAGGAACCTCTTGGCCAAGGACGAAAGCTGATCGTGCTTGAGTTTCCCTTGTTCATAGAGCTGGACTTTTTTCTTAGCGACCTTCCGGCGGCGGCGCTGCCGCTTCTGGGCTACATACCGTTTTTCATTTGCCATTCAATATCCTCCACAATGAGCGACACCTGATTGTAGCGGAGAAGGAAAATGATGCAAGGTTCGCGTGTGTTTTTGCCTAGGAGTTCAAGTACGATTCCTAGGCGATGACCGTCACTGCCATTTATGCCAGCCGTATCCTGACGCCGCAGGAAGAGCTTGCTGACAGCGTTATTCTCACCGAGGGCGGCCGCATTACCGCAATCGGTCATCGTGACGAAGTGAAAATCCCCTCGGGCGCCATGGATTACGTCGCGGCGGGCATGACCGTCGTGCCCGGCTTTATTGACGTTCATATTCATGGCGCTGGCGGCCATGACGTGATGGAAGCGACTCCCGACGCTCTGGACTGCATCACTTCGACGGTCGCGCGGTATGGCACCACGTCGATTCTCGCAACCACGGTCACCGCTTCGGTGGATGAAACGTGCCGAAGTCTTGACGGAATCGCGAAATACATTCGCGCGCATGAGAAATTCGAGGATGCCGAACAGGACAAAGGCGGCCTAGCCGCCGAAATCCTGGGAATTCACCTGGAGGGCCCGTTTATTTCCAGGGCGCGCCGCGGCGTCCATCCCCCCGATACAATCACGCGTCCTTCGGTGGAAATTTTGGACAAATTTCGCGCTGCAGCCGACGGATTGATTCGCATTATTACGATCGCTCCGGAAATTCCCGGTGCGCTTGATTTGATCCACTATGCCGTAGCAAACGGAATCGTTGCGGCCATTGGCCACACGGATGCGAATTTCGAACAAACCCAAGCGGCGATCCAGGCCGGAGCGCGCCACAGCGTCCATTTCTATAACGCCATGCGGCCTTTCTCGCACCGCGATCCGGGAGTCATCGGCGCCATCCTTACCGAGCCCGACGTTACCGCCGAAGTTATTGCGGACGGGATTCACGTCGCGGGACCCGCAATTCAAGTGCTGCTAGGGACAAAAGGATTCGACACCGTCCTGCTTGCGAGCGATGGCACAGCGGCCACGGGAATGCCGGACGGAAAATTTCGTCTCGGCAATTTCGAGGTGACAGTGAAAGATGGCGTTTGCCGCAATTCGGAAGGAAAACTCGCCGGCAGCACGCTCACGCTCGATCGCGCACTACGTTATATCGTGGCGCTCGGTGTTCCGCTGGTGGACGCGGTACGGATGGCTACCATTTTGCCGGCACGCCGCCTGGGCCTTGCAGGCAAAAAAGGAATTCTAGCGGTGGGAGTGGGAACCGATGCGGACTTGGTGGTTCTCACGCCGGATTTGCGCGTGGTGGGCGTGATGACGCGCGGCGCAGGCTTGGCGTAGTTGGTTACTTGTTTAGCGGGATTTTTAATTCTTCGGCGAGCAAGTAGGGATCAAACGGGCTGCATGCAAAAAAACGCCCATCGATTTCCAGTGTGGGGACTTTACGGCGGCCGTTGTTCGCGCGAAGGACCTTTTCTTCGGCGTCAGGCGATTCATCAATATTCACTTCGCGAAAAGGTATCTTGCGCTCGCGAAGGAACTGTTTCGCGCGGCGGCAATCACAACACCAGCATGTGGAATAGACGATAATTTCAGCCATACACGGGCTCTTCTAAAGATCTTACACATATTCGATGCTAGCGGCAGCCTGCGGATGCGGGTCTGGCGCGAACCAGTACATCCGCAATCAGCACATCCGTATAGACTTAGCGGCCAGGGCCGCGCGCATCTGGTGCTCCGGCGCCGCCGGCTTTCCCCGCCGTCTGCAAGCGCGCCGTGGCCCGTTCGATCTCCCCTTCGGCCTTCTCGGACTCACTTTCGGATATTCCGGGCTTGGCGGCCTCTGCTTGAGCCCTGTCAAGCGCAGCCCGAGATCGCGCCACGTCGATCTGTTCGGCACGCTCGGAACTTTCGGCCAGGACGATCACCCGATCGGGAAGAACCTCGGCGAATCCCTCGATGACAGTCAAGTAACGCGTCTCGGAGCCTTTGTGATAGGTCAGCGTGCCCACCCCCAGCAAAGTGATCAGCGGGGCGTGTCCTGGCAGGATGCCCAGGTAGCCGTCCTTCCCGGGCATTTCAAGCGATTGCACGTTCTCGCTGAGAACGTGCTTCTCGGGCGTCACGACTTGCAGTTCGATGGCTTCAGGAAGCATTGGTTCCCGGCTCGCGCGGCTGAAAGACTAAGCCACTGCTGCCATTTTCTCCGCTTTCTCTCGCGCTTCTTCGATCGTGCCCACCATGTAGAACGCTTGCTCCGGCAGATCGTCGTGTTTTCCTTCGACGATTTCCTTGAACCCGCGCACGGTGTCCGCCACTTTCACGTATTTGCCTTCGAGACCGGTGAACTGGGCCGCGACGTTCATCGGCTGCGAAAGGAATTTTTCGATTTTGCGGGCGCGAGTTACGGTCTGCTTGTCGTCATCTGAAAGTTCTTCGATTCCCAGAATCGCGATGATGTCTTGCAACTCGCGGTAGCGCTGCAGAATCGATTTCACCGAACGCGCGACGTTGTAATGATCCTGTCCCACGATGCGCGGGTCGAGGATGCGAGAAAAGCTCGCAATCGGATCAACCGCGGGGTAAATTCCGCGCTCCACAATCTGGCGGCTTAGGTTGGTGGTGGCGTCCAAGTGCGCGAATGTCGCGGCTGGCGCTGGGTCGGTGTAGTCGTCAGCGGGCACGTAAATCGCTTGCACCGAAGTGATCGATCCTGTCTTCGTGGAAGTGATGCGTTCCTGCAGCTCGCCGATCTCCGTGTTCAGGTTGGGCTGGTATCCCACGGCCGAAGGCATGCGCCCCAGCAGCGCGGAAACTTCAGAACCTGCCTGCACGAAACGGAAAATGTTGTCGATGAAAAGCAGCACGTCCAAGTGTTCTTCGTCACGGAAATATTCAGCGACGGTGAGGCCGGTCAATCCGACTCGCAGACGCGCGCCGGGCGGCTCCGTCATCTGGCCGTAAATCAATGCGCAACGGGATTTCTCGGAGTTTCCCGGCACAACCACGCCCGATTCCTGCATTTCGAGCCACAGGTCGTTGCCTTCGCGCGTGCGCTCACCGACTCCCGCGAAAACGGAAACGCCACCGTGCTTCATCGCGACGTTATGGATCAATTCCTGAATCAAGACGGTCTTGCCCACGCCCGCGCCGCCGAACAATCCGATCTTGCCGCCCTTCAAGTAAGGCTCGATCAGATCCACGACCTTGATGCCGGTTTCGAACATCTCGAGATTTGTGGATTGATCTTCGAGCGATGGAGCCGGACGGTGAATGGGGTAACGCTTGTCGGTTTTCACCGGGCCGAGCTTGTCCACCGGCTCGCCAAGCACGTTCAACACGCGGCCGAGTGTGGCGCGGCCTACCGGCACGGAAATCGGTTCGCCAAGATCTTCCGCCTTCATTCCTCGAACCAGACCTTCGGTGGGCTTCATCGCCACGGTTCGGACACGCCCCTCGCCGAGGTGTTGTGCTACTTCCGCCACGATGTCCAGGGGCTCGGGAACGTTGAAACCTTCGCTCGTGATGCGGACGGCATTGTGAATCAGCGGAAGGTGGTGTTCCTGGAACAAAATGTCCACCACCGGGCCGATCACCTCGACTACGTGCCCAATTCTTTCTTGGTCTTTTTGCTCTGCCATCTATTTCTCCCTAAGTTTTGACGAAGCGCCGCGGCTATGACATCGCGGAAGCCGCGCCGCTCACGATCTCAATGATTTCCTTGGTAATTCCAGCCTGGCGAATCTTGTTCATCTGCAAGGTTAGTTTGTCGATCAGTTCCGACGCATTGCGAGTCGCAGCATCCATGGCCGTCATGCGGGCGGCATGCTCGGCTGCGGCCGATTCCAGCAGAATTCGGAAGACTTCCGTCTCAAGATAGCGCGGCATCAAGGCCTTGAAAATCTCCTCCACCGGCTGCTCGTAAATATAGTCCACCAGGAACTCGTCGCCTTTGGGCGCGCGCTCCATGGGCAAAGAACCCTCCGGCCCGGCATGACTGGCGAGAGACTTCTCGTCACCTTTTTTCTCGGACTCGACCACTTCCGGATCAATTGGGAGCAATTTCTGAACCTGCAGGTTCTGCACCATCACATTCTTGAATTCATTATAGATGGCGTACACCGCATCCACTTCGCCGCGGATGTAAAGGTCCGCAATGCGCGCCGAGATTTCCTTCGCTTTGGAAAACTCCACCTTGGCGGACACGTCCAGATATTCCCCAACGAAGTTCAGCCCGCGCTTGCGGAAAGTGTCGCGACCCTTCTTGCCGATGACCATCAGTTCGATTTTTTTTGGCGAATGGTCGCGGATGAATTCACCCGCCAGGCGAATCACGTTGGAATTAAACGCGCCGGCCAGGCTGCGGTCGCCGGTGAGCAGGACCACCAGAATTTTGTCCTCTGTGCGCCGGACGAGCAACGGATGCGCGATATTCTCCATGCGAGCCGCCGCCGAGCGCAGAACGCGCAGTATCTCGCGGGCGTACGGCCTGGCCGCAAACACGCCTTCTTGCGCGCGCCGCAATTTCGCCGCGGCCACAAACTTCATCGCGCGCGTAATCTGCTGCGTGTTCTTTACCGAGCGAACGCGCCGCCGATAATCAAGTAGTGTGGGCATGAATTGGTGGTTACCTACTTATGGTGCTCGAACTAATGCGCCGCCGGTACTGGCGCAGGCGCCGACTCCGGTTTCGCCGGGACCTTAGGCGCTGCCTTTTGTTCCTCTTTCGCGGCAGCTTCCGCTTCGGACTTCGCCGCTAGAGTCGCTTTAAACGTCTCTTTGAACGCGTCCAGCGCTTTGGTGGCCTCCGCGCGAATCGTATCGTCAAACGCCTTCTTCTCGCACAGCGCCTTCAGCAAACCGTTGTAGTTCGTTTCGATGAAGGGATACATCTCGAGTTCGAAGCGGCGGCACTGCGAGACTTCCAAATCCTCGAGATAGCGGTTCGCCGCCGCATAAATAATCAAGACCTGTTTTTCCACGGGCAGCGGCTGATATTGGTCTTGTTTCAGGATTTCCACCAGGCGCTGGCCGCGAGCGAGTTGCGCTTGGGTCGCCTTGTCCAACTGTTCAGTGCCAAACTGCGCGAACGCGGCCAAGTCGCGATACTGGGCCAGATCCAGGCGCAAGGTGCCGGCCACTTGTCGCATGGCTTTAATCTGTGCGTTGCCTCCGACGCGGCTGACCGAGAGCCCCACGTTGACGGCTGGCCGCACGCCACTGTTGAAAAGGTCCGCTTCGAGATAAATCTGACCATCCGTGATGGAAATCACGTTGGTGGGAATGTAAGCGGAAATGTCGCCGGCCTGCGTTTCGATTACAGGCAGCGCCGTCAGCGAGCCCGCGCCGAGTTCATCGTTCAATTTCGCAGCGCGTTCCAACAAGCGCGAATGCAAAAAGAAAACGTCACCGGGAAACGCCTCGCGCCCGGGAGGACGACGCAACAGCAGGGAAATCTCGCGATACGCTTGCGCGTGCTTTGAAAGATCGTCGTAAAAACATATCGCGTGGCGCTTGGTGTCGCGGAAGTGTTCGCCGATGGCGCAAGCCGCGAACGGCGCAATATACTGCATCGAAGCGGACTCAGACGCCGATGCAGCCACCACGATGCTGTGCTCCATCGCGCCATAATCGGTCAGGATCTTGACGATTTGCGCGATGGTCGAACGCTTCTGTCCGATGGCGCAATAGATACAAATCATGTCGCCGCCGCGCTGATTGATGATGGTGTCCAGAATGATGGCGGTCTTTCCGGTCTGGCGGTCGCCGATGATCAACTCGCGCTGGCCGCGTCCAATCGGGATCATCGCGTCAATGGACTTGATCCCGGTTTGAACCGGCTCGCGCACCGGCTGCCGGTCGACGACGCCGGGAGCCAAACGCTCCAGCGGGTTGCGCGCATCGGTTTGAATGGGCCCTTTATCATCGACCGGGTTTCCCAGCGCGTCCACCACGCGCCCGAGCATCGCATCGCCCACCGGCACGGACATAATCTTGTTCGTGCGCTTCACGATGTCGCCTTCTTCAATCTTCGTGTAGTCACCGAGAAGCACCACGCCGACCTGGTCTTCTTCCAGGTTCAGCGCGATTCCGAAAACGTCGTTGGGGAATGCGAGCATCTCGCCGGCCATGCATTTGTCCAGCCCGTGAACGCGCGCGATTCCGTCGCCCACCGAGATCACCGATCCCACTTCGTCCACGGCGAGTGTTTGCTGGTAGTTTTCAATCTGCTCGCGCAGAATTTTTGTGATTTCGTCCGCTTTGATGTTCGCCATTCTTGCTCCTAAGTTGCGATGGACTATTCCGTTTCCAACTGCTCGCGCAGGCGGTTCAATTGCTCGCGCACTGAGCCGTCATAAATTGTGGAACCGACGCGCACTACAGCGCCGCCCAGCAGGGCTTTATCTTCGCGGAACCTCGCCTCGATTTTCTTTCCCGTGCGACGTTCGATCACCGCGGTCAATTCCTTTTTCTCCGAGGCGCTCAATTCTTTCGCCGAGCTCACTTCCGCCTCTTCGATTCCCATGCGCAAATTCAATTGTTGTCCCAAGGCCACGACAATCTCACGGAGCATTTCCGTGCGGCGATGATCGACGATCAAGTAAATGAAGTTCTGCACCGCGACGTCCACGCCCATCTTCGCCGCGATTTCATGAACCACTTTTTGTTTCACCTCATGGTTCACTACCGGACTTTCCAGCGCGTTCCGCAAATCCGCCGAGGCGTAAAACGCCTCCACAAACGATTCGAGATCGCTCTTGGCCTTCTCTGCGATCTTGCGCTCCAGGGCAACCTCGGCCAGCGCAGCGGCGTATCTTTCCGCTACTGCACTCAATTGACGCTCCTTTCGAGTTCAGCCACGAACGTTTGGAACAGTCCGGCTTCGGCTTGCGGCGTTATCTCTTTCCGCAGCATGACTTCGGCGCGCTCGACGGCTAGCCGCGCGGCCAACGCCTTCAATTCCAAATGCGCGGCGCGTCCAGCCGCTTCGATCTCCATCTGAGCGGCATGCTCAATTTTTTCCGCTTCGGCGCGCGCCACGTCGCGCAGACGCTTGGCTTCCGCTTCCGCGTCGCGCTTGGCCTCGGCGCGAAGCCTCTTGATCTCGTCGTCGAGCCCCGCCAGTTTCTCCTCAATTTCCTTTCGCTGCCGCTCCGCGGCCTCTCGCGCCCGGGCTCCCTCGGCGATTTTTCGCGATATATCTTCCGCGTGCGCCCGGAAATACGGCCCGCCCCACTTCACCGCGGCATACGCAATTCCGGCAAAAACGATCGCGAAATTCAGCCAGCGGAATAGGTAGCCCGTTCCTGTCTCCGCCGCCGGGGTCTGGTTCTCTTCGGCCATCACCGGCAACACCACCAGAAGCAAAAATACCGACGAAAATCCAAGAATTCCCAGCAGGCGCTTCATCGCACCGCTCCGCCACGGAGGGAAGGAGGATTCTCGAGAATCACTCGTACAATTTCGCTCGCCAACGAATCGGTCTGACTCTCGACCTCACGGCTGGCCAAAACCTGCGCATCGGCAATCTTTTTCTTGGCCGCGTCTACTTCTTCCAGAGCACGGCTGCGAATCGCTTTCAAGAACCTGGCTCGCTCGTCGAGGACCGCCTGCCGCGCAGCTTCTTGTTCCGCGTAAATCTCTCCGCGCGCCTTTCGCAACATTTCGTTGTAAGCCTGCAAATCCTTGGCCGCTTCGGCTTCCAATGCGGCGGCTTCCCGGCGAGCTCCTTCGATCCGGGCGTCGCGCTCGGTCATCGCTTTCTGGATGGGCGCGAAGAAGGCCCAGCGCATGAACAAATAGAAAAGAAAAACGATAACGACTGTGGGCACAGCTTGAAGGAACAGGTCAGCGAGCTGGTGGAGAATTTCCATCGTCAGGAGAAAGTACGGATAGGCCGCCCCGTTTGAAAAATGTTCGCATGCTTCCGGGGCGACACCCTCGCTTGCCGGAATACACTTCTAGGATCAACAAAGCTCGTGATTATCGCATCGCCATTGGCTAACGTCAACGCCGAGCTTGCTTCCCTGCAGCCGGCCAAGCTCCCCATTTCAGCAACCTAACCCGTGAGAGCCGGCATGATATTACGGTTGAAAAGCCTCTTTCCGCCGGACAATGAGCCAGAGCAATAAACTCAGCAGAGGGACGGCAAACACGACGCCCAGCCAAATCGGAACGTGCGTGTCGGTAAATTGCAGATTTGTGGGTGCGTTTGGCGCGCCCGGCATGTCACGCAGCATATCGCCCACGGCTTGATCGAAACGTGCCTGTGTTCCTGGGATCAGCACCATCGTTAGGGAATTAAAGATCAAGAACTGAAAATAGTAAATCGCCAGAGTGCGGCCCCAGGGCCTCAGCTTTAGTAATCCAAAACCGATAAGGGACTGCAGGAACGCAAGCGCGGACATGATCAGCGACGCGGTAGTTCCTTTAAAAAAGAAACCCAGGAAGAATACCGGTGGGTTCATCGAGAGGCCAAGAACGCCGACAAACGCGCTGATCAGCAGGTACCAGGCGATGAAAGTGATGCTAAGCGGCCGCGCGCCGGCCGTAATGATCGACAGTCCCGGCGTGCCCCCAGCCGTCGGGATCGTAAACCTGAGAAATTGATTCTTCGTCGATGGCTTATTGAAAAAGTAAAACCACCAGCCGCCGAGCACCGCGAGAATTCCGTAAAATATGGTTAGGAATGCTTTTGTGGCCATTAAAACGTTTTTGGTTAGTTCCGGTCTGGGAGTTGTGCCTGGCGGCGGAAAAGGCACTACCAGGAATATCAGAAAACCGGGGATGCACAGCAAAAGCAGCAACGCGCCGAAAACCAACATCGAGATCCTGGACCACTCTCGCAGGCGCAGCAGACCCATTCCCGTCGCGACGCCCCAGGCTCCGGCCGCGAACAACAACAGGGCAGTGAAAGCCATAAGATACTTGATGAAATGTGCTTGGTTTTCCGGGACAGGAATTCCGCTCGAGCTAGCAAACAAGACCATCGTTCCCGCCAGAAGCGCGAGAACGCTGCCGAAGATCACAGCCATAGCCGATGCGGTCACGCCAGGCGATCGATTCACGCAACACTCCAGGGAAACTTCACGGGAGTATACATCACAGAATCAGCAAAAATCTGTGACTCGCTGGCGCGGCAAGGCGAGAGTTCGATACAATGTTGCGTTTGGGCGCCATGGCAATCGCCCGTGAGCATCGCCATTGCCAGCCATTTGCCGGTTAAGGAGAATCTGATGCCGTCTTTTCCCGGAGTCGATTTCCTCGACTTCGATTCCCTGCTGAGCGACGAGGAAAAGCTCGCGCGGCAAACCGCTCGCCAATTTGTCGATGACGAGATCATGCCCATCATCGAGCAATACAATCGCGACGGGAAATTCCCGGTGCAGCTCGTTCCGCAAATGGCGGAGCTGGGACTGTTCGGCGCGAGCCTGAAAGGTTATGGCTGCGCGGGCATGTCCAACGTGGAATATGGGCTGGTGACCCAGGAGCTCGAACGCGGCGATTCCGGCTTGCGAAGTTTTATTTCAGTGCAGTCCGCGCTGGTGATGTACCCGATCCACTCGTATGGGTCGGACGCGCAGAAGGACAAATGGCTTCCTCTGCTGCAACAAGGAAAAGCGATCGGATGCTTCGGCCTCACCGAGCCGCAATTTGGTTCGAATCCCGGTGGGATGCTCGCACGCGCCGTAAAAAAGGGCGACAGCTACATCCTGAACGGCGAAAAGATGTGGATCACAAACGGGTCGATCTCCGATGTAGCGGTCATTTGGGCAAAAACGGAAGACCATAAGATTCGCGGTTTCCTGGTTGAAAAAGGCACGCCCGGTTACAAAGCCTGGGACGTTCACGGAAAATATTCTCTGCGAGCTTCGGTCACTTCCGGACTGGCCATGACCGATTGCAAAATCCCAGCCACAAATCTGCTGCCCGGTGTGGAGGGCTTGAAAGGCCCGTTGTCCTGCTTGAATCAAGCGCGCTACGGAATCGGTTGGGGCGCAATCGGCGCGGCCATGGCCTGCTACGACACTGCGCTTAGCTACGCCAAGCAGCGCAAGCAATTTGACAACAAGCCCATCGCCTCGCATCAATTGGTGCAGGAAAAACTCGTCCGGATGATCACGGAAATCACGAAAGGGCAATTCCTTGCGCTTCAGGTGGGAAGGCTTAAGGACCAGGGCCGCGTTCACCCTTCGCACATTTCCATGCTGAAGATGAACAACGTGTGGATGGCGCTGGAAACGGCTCGCATGGCTCGGCAAATCCTGGGCGCGAATGGCATCGTTGACGATTACCCCATCATGCGCCATATGAACAACCTGGAATCCGTGATCACCTACGAAGGCACGCACGACATCCATAAGCTGATCATCGGCGAGCGCATTACCGGAATCGCGGCCTTCGAATGAGCCTGAGTCATCCGCCCTTTTTCCGCGCAACGCTTTGGCTAGCGTTCGCCCTGCTGTTGGCTGCGCCGCATGCCTCGCGCGCCGCAGAGCCCGCATCAAAACCCAAGATTCGCGCGATAACCGCTTTCGTCCGGCTCGACCGCACACATTACGAAAAACAGATTCAAGACACCCTGGGATTTCTGCGTCAGGCTAAAGCGGGATTCGAAAAATCCGGCTACGAGGTCCAGACCATCCGTATCACCACGCAGCCTTTTCCTGAATACACCCGCGGCCTGAGCGAAGCAGAAACGCTGGCATTCTTCCGCGAATACGACGCGCTGGCGGTGAAGGAGGGGTTCGACGGTTCCATCGGGCCGGCGATGATGAACGATACCGACGACCCGCGCGAAGCAGAGTTACTTGCAAGAATTCTCGCTGGCGCCAAAACTTTGGAGGGCTCTGTCTTCATTGCCAGCGAAGACGGTATTCACTGGAAGTCCATTCGCGCCGCAGCCGGGGTGATGAAGTATCTGGAGGCCAACACCCTGCACAGCCAGGGGAATTTTAGCTTTACCGCGTCGTCTTTCGTTCCCGACGGCACGCCGTTCTATCCCGCCTCGTATTTCACCGGCGAAGGGAAGCAATTCGCTATCGGTTTGCAATCGGCCAACGTCGTCGCTGAGGCGTTGGCCTCCACGAAGTCGCCGGAGGCGGCCGAGGAGCGGCTGAAATCTTCACTCACCGCTTACGCCCAGCAGGTCGAACAGACTGCTAAGGAAATCAGCCAGAGCACGGGATGGAAATACGGCGGAATCGACCTTTCGCCCGCACCCTTGAAAGAGATTTCGATTGGAGGAGCGATCGAGAATTTTCTCGGCGCGCCCATCGGTACAAGCGGCACCTTGACAGCTGCCGCGCTAATCACCCGTGCCCTCAAAGCGATTCCTGTCACGCAAGCAGGCTATTCCGGACTGATGCTGCCGATCCTGGAGGATTCGGTTCTATCGCAGCGTTGGAGCGAAGGACGGCTTTCGATCGACTCGCTGCTTTCCTACTCCGCAGTCTGCGGCACTGGGCTGGACGTCATTCCACTCCCCGGCGACATCTCCAACGAACAACTCGAGAGGATTCTCGGGGACCTTGCAAGCCTATCGGTGAAATGGCACAAACCGCTTTCAGCCCGTTTGCTCCCTGTCGCCGGAAAAAAAGCGGGCGATCAAACGGAGTTCGACGATCCCTTTCTAGTGAACGCAAAGATTCAGCGGTTGCCATGACGCGATGCGAAATCATTCTGGACACTTCGCCTTGCCTGAAAACATCTCAATTGGATTATGATAGGCGCCCCGGGCGGAAGTCCCCGACGCTCGGACTCACTTTCGCATTTCAGGAGTCATGATGGAGAAAGCACTCAGCCTGGAATTTCTGCGCGTGGTGGAGCGCGCCGCGATCGCTTCGGCGCATACCATGGGCTTGGGGGACCGGCATAAGTCCGATCAGATGGCGGTGGAAGCCATGCGCTCAGAGATGGATACCGTCGGCATGGACGGAACCATCGTCATCGGCGAAGGCGAGCGTGACGAAGCTCCCATGCTTTTCATTGGAGAAAAAGTGGGCGCGGCCGTGCGCGATAAAAGCCGCAAGTATCCCGAAGTGGATATCGCCGTCGATCCCCTCGAAGGTACCAACCTTTGCGCCACCGGCGAGCCGAACGCCATTGTGGTTCTGGCGGCAAGCGACCGCGGCGGACTGCTTCACGCTCCTGACCTCTACATGGAAAAAATAATTGTGGGGCCGTCGTGCAAAGACGCGGTCGAGCTCGATGCGCCGGTCGCGGACAATTTGAAAGCGATCGCGAAGCGCCTCAACCGCAAAGTGGAGGATCTCGTCATCATCGTGCTGGATCGGCCGCGCCACGAAAATCTGATCGCGCAGATTCGCGCGACGGGCGCTCGAATCCGGCTAATCTCTGACGGCGATCTATCTGCCGGCATCAGCGCCGCGGTGGTGGGCACCGGCGTACACGCCGTGATGGGTACGGGAGGCGCTCCGGAAGGAGTTCTTACGGCCGCGGCGCTGCGCTGCTTGAACGGCCAAATCCTCGCGCGCCTGGTGGTGTCTAAGCCCGAGCATCATGAACGCATCGCCCAAATGGGCATCCAGGACGCAAAGCGCATTTACAAAACCGAAGATCTCGCTCCCGGAAAGAAAATCATTTTCGCTTGCACCGGCGTGACCGGAGGCGGCCTGCTTCGTGGCGTACGCTTCTTCGGGGAAGGCACCCGCACGCATTCGCTGATTTTGACCTATGACGACCGCCAGGTCCGCTTCGTGGATACCGTGCACCTGGAGAAGCGGCCGGACGTAAAAGTAGTTTTCTACTAGCGCACAGCCGTCCTCCGGGAAACATTTGGCGGCCTTGAAGCGTGCTTAGGTTTGAGGCCTGAGAGGTGAGTTACGTCTACCCAGCCGATACAGCCAGCAAGTTACCGGCCAGCTCAACCGCGACGCAGCAACAACGCAGTTTGGTGGATTCTGGGAATCGTCTCCGCCGGTATTATTGCCATGGTTCTTTTGGCATTGATGGTTGCGGGACTCTTCCTTCGCCACTTGAGAATTCATAACTCCGGGAACAAAGTTGCAATCCAAACCGATCTCGGCTCGATTTCAGTTAATGGCGACAATCGCCACGCCACGGGGCTGGAACTTTATCCGGGCGCGCTGCCTTCGACCGACAACAAGAGCGCCAGCATCGACCTCAGCGCGAACGGCGCCGGCGTAGGTTTCGCTGCCGAAACCTATCAAACGAAGGACCCGATCGACTTCGTGGAAGCTTGGTACAAAAAGCGTCTCGGCCCTGATTTTCGCCTGGAGACCGACCAGGAGAAGTCGGATCACTCAAACGGCATGGCGCAGATGAATGACAGTGACGTCGCGTTTGTGGACGATCACCGCAACGGTGCGCGTATCGTGGCGCTGAAGAAAATCTCCGCTGGGACTCAGATTACCTTGTTGCGCGTTGGGAAAAAGGAAACACAGTAGCGCCCATTCGCAGCCAAATCTCTAGTTTCAAAGAACGCAATCGAGTTGGGATGTCGCTTGTAGAATGAATACTGCGCGCGACGAAAGTGACGGGCTGGCACAGCCGGATGGCTCCGGCTGTGCCATCGCTCGTGGTGGATGGTTAGGGTTTTTTTACTTTCTTGACTAGGCCAGCTCCGAGCGTTGACGTCGCTTGGATCTGCCCGCCAAATACGCTGCTGAGGGTGTCCGCTCCGTCCTCTATCCAGAACAGCTGACCGGAGCTTGCCTGGTAAACGTTTGCAGCGTAAGGAACCGTTCCCCCTGCACCGTTCGTGAGAGTCACCGTAAACGGGGATATGGTGAATCGGCCCGCGTTGCTTGAATCCGCGGTGATCGGAGCCGAGAACGTTACACTGTCGACCTGCGCGTTATTCAACACCTCACGGGGGTCGCTAATGGTTCCGCTGCCGGCAAGATTTGCTCCGGCGACGGCACTGCCCAGGAAGTCTGCTTCGCCTGAGTTAACCGGCGGGTTAGTTACCGTGCCGCCGGGGAAGAAGTCCTGAAGCCCAAGAGCGTAATTACCCGTGAAGCTTCCGGCGGTTTGAGGAACCAAACTTCCTACACCCAGCACGTTCGTGCTGAGATCAATGATGAGAGCTCCTCCGCCTCCGACGGAATTATTCGGATCGTTGACATTGACAGAGGGATCCACCATGTAGATCCCGAAGTCGCTGACGTCCATAAGACCGCCCGCGGCACCGTTTACCATAGCAATCGACAAGCTCCCATACCCGTTAGTCCCGCCAATGCCAATCGTGTAGGTGCCGGAGATTGAAGCTGCGTCCAAGAAGGAGGGCGTTAGACCGGTGCCCTGCTCATTGACATCCGCGACCCCACTAAAGTTCCCGGCGCTTGGAACGATCTGACCGACTGCCGCATACAGAAAGCTTTCGGCGAAATTGCCCTGGTCAATGAACACAGAATTCCCGAGAGAACTGTTCGAGAAAGTGCCGCTGCCCTGGGAAAACGCCGAGCCTCCTGCCGAATCGGTGGTGTCCATATCCATCAGACGTATGGCGTTCTGATTGATTGTGTAAAAAACAGCACTCGCGCCGAAAGGCCCGTTCGTAATTGTGCCGCGCCCGAAAGTGTCCACCACTGCTCCCAGAGTTGCCCCGGAGAAAGTGCTGCCAGCAGTAGGGCCGTTAATGGCATCGTTTTCATCAAACGTGCCAGCGATAGCGTTACCGGTGATCGTGAGTACCCCTCCAATGGCCACCCCTTCACCAGAACTTCCGACGCCAGACAGCGCAAATGCATAGCTGCCGGTGAGCGTACTGGGCAACGTTTGCAGATCGAGGCTCCCGCTCGCTGTGCTGCCATCGGACTCAATAATGAGCGCGTGGCTATTGTTCACGAAGTTGACGGTGAAGATTTCTGTGCCCACCGCGGTTGAGACAAGAGTCAAAGTGCCCACGCCATTGGCGCCGACCGACAGATTTCCGCTTGTAATCTGATCGTCTAAAAACGTGGAACCATTGCCACCACCGCTTGCGCTGTTGAAATCCTGCTCGCCTGTAAGGGTGCCATCGGCGTTGATGAGTATCGCTCCGGCAAGCGAATAGATGTCTTGGGCGGCATCAAGGCCGGTCATATAAAACGCGAAATTACCGGCGATTCCCTGATTGGCCTGGATGTTTACGCTTGCAGTCGCGAATGGCGCTCTCTTGGCCTCGGAAGTGGCCGTAATGGTCACTTGTCCCACAGCAGTCGGGGGCGCTGTATAAGTGGTGGCTTGACCGCTGGTGGTGGGTGTCACGGAAAAAGATCCACAGGTACTCGCGCTATTGCCGGGGGTGCAGGTCCAGTCAATGGACGCCGTGGTCCCGGTTTCAGTGGCGGCAAGTTGCGCCATTCCTCCGGGCGCAAGAGATGCCGGGGGAGCCGTTGTTATGGAGATGCCGATCTGTCTAGGATTGCTGCTGCAGCCGGCGAAATAAGTCACGCAAAGTGCGACAAGGACGACCCCGAGAGATTTGCGGTTCACAGTAGGCCTCCCTTTAACTCCGTCGTGGAAGCGACGTTGCGCTCTGGATGTTCGAGAGGAAATCCGCGTTTCGTACGGATTTGATAGGTCCGGCCGCCGATCTCGAGCGTGCGAACTTCAAGAACTTGTTTGGCTTGCAAACTCATCATTACGCCGGTGACCTTGACCTGCTGCCCCGGCCGAATCGCGATGCCGCCTTTTTCATTTTGGGCAAAGGAAGTCAACCGACCGTTAATCAGGCCAGACTTTGTTTGAAGCACCAGAAAAGGTTGTGACTGTGCATGTGAGGATTTTTCGGGTACGCCTATTACCGTGGCATCGAGCGTGACTTCCTTGCTGACATCGTACCTCAGCGGGATGGCGGGTTTAGTGGTCGCTGCAGCCGTCTGCGCATAAGCCGGCGCTGCGATCGAGAAAAAAACCAGAAGGACCAACGCCCCAAGTTCTGGATACCATCTTTTCATTTCTTCCTCCCAATGGATTTTGTCCTGGAAACTGGTTGGCCGGACAGCGTTGTGACTTTAATGGGCTGGGAGTCACTACTATCGCAGAGCCGCTTTCCGGAAGCAATTTTTTTGGACCTTTCGATCGCCTAGCGCAAACTTGAACATTCTCGCGTCCAATCGTTATAGACCTCGACGAATTGGCGGCAACTGTTTCAGCGGCGGCTGCCTAAAGCCGCTTTGAAAACCCCAGTGCAGATCATAAGCCAGCCGCTGCATAGAATTTCCCCAAAGGCACGGCAAGGTTCCGAAGTAACAACATAGGCTGTTGTCGATCGTGGCACTAACCCGATACCCGGCGAAGGTTCTGTGCACCCTGCTCTCAATCTCCCGAGGCCGCTGCTACGCCAAGCGGAGCCTACTTTCCGTTCCGAGACCGCCTGGAGCGGTTTGACCGATTGGGGAAGGGCCGCTATAATTGAGTTCTCAGCGGCGCAGGTTATCCGCGCCGAAGCAGGGCTTTGCGATCGCTCGCCGCCCAGTGGAAATGCCCACCGTTTGCTTACACGAAGCCGAAAGTTTGCGAAAGCTTGGCGAACGGCGGAGAAACTCCGAAAAAGAACCTAGGAGCACCAATGCTAAAGTCCACTCAATTGCGTCCCGGTATGATCATCATGCACGAAGGCGATCTCCACGTGGTCTATAGTGTGGATCATCGCACTCCCGGCAACAAACGCGGGTCGATGCAAACGAAAATGCGCAACTTGCGCAGCGGCTCGATGATGGATTACCGCTTCCGCGCAGAGGAATTCGTCGAAAAAGTTACCGTGGACGAAATCGAGTTCGAATTCCTTTACAGCGATGGCGACGGCCACCATTTCATGAACTCGCAAAACTACGAGCAGTTGGCTCTGCAGAACGATATTGTCGGCGACACCAAGGACTACCTCATCCCCAATTTGCCGGTGAAAATCGAATATTATGACGACAAGCCCATCGGCGTTCTTTTGCCGGACACGGTTGACCTTACCGTGGTCGATACCGAGCAAACCATCCAGAAAGCCACAGCCAGCGCGGTGATGAAGCCAGCCAAGCTCGAGACCGGCCTGGTTATCAACGTTCCGCCCTTCGTTGGCAACGGCGACAAAGTGAAAGTAGACACTTCCGAAGCTCGCTACATTCAGCGTATCCAGTAGCCACGTGGAAGCGGAACGCGGTTCAAAACTTTTTTGCACCCCGCGTGTTCTGTATCTCCGTAAATCGTGTATTCGCATCCTGTGGACGAAGACATGAGAAAGTACTTTTCGAGATCGTTCTGCACCGCATTCGTGCTTTTTTCGGGCGCAGCGTCATCATGTTTGGCCCAAACCCCGCAGAAAATTATCGATGACTATTTGCATGCCCAAGGCGGCACGAAAACGCTGGCGAACATCCAGTCTGTAACCATGGAAGGAAGCTTGCGGGAAGATTCCACCGATGCGAGCGGCACGTACTCGCTCATCACCAAAGCGCCGAATAAATTTTACTCCGAAATTGCGATCGAGCCGCAACACATCGTTGCCGCTTACAACGGTATGTCGGCTTGGAAGCAAGCCTCCGGCGAAGCGCCCCACACGCTTACCGGTGCGAGAGCCACTGAATTGGAAGCCGTTGCACGCTATCTAAATGCCCGGCTGATGAACACAAAGAAAGACAGGTTGGCGGCGAAATTTGCCGGAGTCGAGAACGTGGCCGGGCGTCCGTCGTATCATGTGGAATTTTCCCTCGCACCCGGAGTTACACGCGGGGTATTTTTCGATACCCAGACTCACCTCATCGTTCGCGAGATCACTCCCGCATCTCCGGCGCCAAAATCCCGGAACGCTGGCGGCCAGTCGCGCGAAACGCAATCTTCAGGAGCTGTGGAGGAAACCGACTACTTCGACTACAAACCCGTAAACGGCATTGCGGAACCAAATCGTATCGAGCTGCATCGCGATGGTCACGTATATCAAATCACGATGACGCGAATAGAGGTAAATGCTCCCGTCAGTGACTCCATTTTTGACTTTCCACATCCGGAGGGCCGTCCTCTGCCTGACGTCGCCAAGCTACTGCTCGACATCGATAAGAATCAAAGGATGGTTGAAGAAATTCTCAAACAGTACACCTGTCACTTGAGCGAAGAAGAAGAAAAAGAGGATTCAAACGGCCAGACCACTTCCCGCACCGTCAAGGAGTACGACATTTTCTACATCGGCGAAGAGGAAGTCCGCCATCTACTGGCCAAGGACGGTAAGCCGCTTGAAGGCGAGGAAAAGAGAAAAGAAGATGAGCGGTTCAGCAAGGATTTCGACGAGAAGAAGAAAAAACAAGCCGAACTCGAGAACGATCCGAAGAAACAAGCCAAGCGGGACGAAGAAGAACAGGCTCAAATTTCGGATTTCTTACGCGCCGAACGCTTCACCAATCCGCGGCGCGAACTTTTCCGCGGCCAGGAAGTGATCGTCTTCGATTTCGGGCCAAATCCGGATTACAAACCTAAAAACTTTGTTGAGGGCATTGTGCAGAAACTCTCGGGAGTGATCTGGGTGGACGAACAGGCGCGTGACGTGGCTCGCCTGGAGGCGCGGTTCAACGACAACCTAAAGATTGCTGGCGGAATCTTGGCGTCCCTCTCGAAAGGGTCGAACCTCGTTCTGGAACAAACCATGGTGAATGACGAAGTCTGGCTGCCTTCCTACTCCGAGGTGCATGCCGCCGCCCGCGTGGTGTTCTTTAAAGTGAAACAGAATGAGATCGACCGGTATAGCGATTACAAAAAGTTTTCTTCTGAAGTAAAGCTGGGCAGGTCCACGCCAATCGAAGAGAATCCCAAACAATAATCGGGCGCGGCATCCCACCGTAATGGCGGGAAAACTCGGCTAGCTGGCCGCGGAAGATTTTGCTCCGAAGACGCGGCGGAAAATCGCATCCACTGCGCGCAACTGGCGCTTTAAATCAAATGTGTGGGCCAGAGCTTTTTCGTCGAGAAACTTGCGGATGTTCGCGTCCGCTGCGATCCGGTCCCGGAAACTTGTCTCCGATTCCCATGCAGACATAGCGTGGCTTTGCACCCATTTGTAGGCGTCTTCGCGCGGCGCCCCGTGTTCTACTAAATCCTGCAAAAGCTGTCCGGAAAAAATCAGGCCCATGGTGGAATCAAGGTTACGCTGCATGCGCTGCGGGAAAACCTTCATGTTGCGCACAATTTCGGTGGTGCGGTGCAGCATGTAGTCCACCAGAATCGTGGAGTCGGGCAAGATTACGCGCTCGACTGAGCTGTGCGAAATGTCCCGTTCGTGCCATAAAGCGATATTTTCGAGCGCGGCCACCGAATTAGCCCGCACCACCCGCGCGAGGCCGCAAATCTGCTCGCTCGAAACTGGATTGCGTTTATGGGGCATGGCCGAGCTGCCGCGCTGCTCGCCACCGAAGGGTTCCTCTACTTCGCGGACTTCGGTGCGCTGCAAGTGCCGAATTTCCTGCGCAACGCGTTCGAGCGAAGCGGCCAGAATCGCGAGCGTGGAAAGATATTGCGCGTGGCGATCGCGCTCGATGACCTGGGAAGTGATCGGCGCGGTGGCCAGGCCCAGCCGTTGGCATATTTTCTGCTCGATGTCCGGGCCGAGATGCGTGCAGGTTCCCACGGCGCCTGAAATTTTTCCCACCGCCATCTGCTGCGCTGCTACTTGAAAGCGCGTCAGGTCCCGACGATTTTCGGCGTACCAGTTCGCGACTTTGAGGCCGAAAGTGATCGGTTCGGCGTGGATACCGTGCGTGCGTCCGATTTCCGGGGTGTCCTTAAATTCCCACGCGCGGCGCTCGAGGACTTCGCCCAAGCCCTGGAGATCTTTCTCGATCAGATGGGACGCCTCACGAACGAGAAGAGCTTGGGCGGTGTCCACGACATCGTTCGAAGTTAGGCCGTAGTGCAGCCAGCGCCCGGCTTCAGGATCTGCCACCGACTCCTGAACTGCGACGGTGAAGGCGATCACGTCATGCTTCATTTTGGCTTCGATCTCGTTGATGCGAGCTACATCTATGCGCGCGCGTTCGCGCAGTTTCGCAGCAGCTTCGCGCGGAACGATGTCAGCTTCCGCTAGCGTCTCGGTTGCGGCGAGCTCTACTTCAAGCCACTTCCGGAACTTATTTTCTTCGCTCCAGACGCGGCCCATCTCCGCGCGTGTGTAACGTCCAATCAATTTTGTCTCCTGAGTTCCGAAGTTTGGCGGGGAAATTCCCTATTCCATCATACCTGATTAGGGGCGCGGCGGGATTGAACAAGAGGTTTGAAGAGCGCGTTCGGACTATAGGTCGAAAGGGCCAAGCGGGACGCGTTGCGAGGCGACGTGCAATGTTCCGTGGAAGGCGAATTCACCGGGGCGGCTGGCCAGAGCCTGCTCGGCGCAAATGCGCGCGATATCGGGCGAATTGTTTTGTTCGGAAAGATGCGCGAGAACGAGATGCCGCGGGCGCGCGTCGAACAATTCCGCGTCGGCCAGAAATTCACTCACGACTGCGTTGGAGAGATGCCCGGTGCGGCTCATCACCCGCTGTTTGATGTACCACGGATAGGGCCCGACCTTGAGCATATCGAGGTCGTGATTCGATTCCAGAATCAGCAGATCGACTTCGCGTAAATAGTGCTTCACGAGCTCGGGCATGTAACCGAGGTCGGTGACGATGACCACCTTCGTTCCGTTTGAGCGGAAGGAGTAGCCCACCGGATCGGCGGCGTCGTGCGGAATGGTGAAAGGCGTGATTTCGATGTCGCCGATTTGGAACGGCGCACCGCAGCGGATGTACTCAATGCGCTCGATTTTTCTTACCGGGCCGTCCTCGCACAATCTCAAGATTTCGCGATGCGTCAGCTCGGTTAAATACGCGGGACATTTCCACTCGCGCGCCATCTGCGCCATGGCGCTGGAATGATCGCTATGCTCGTGGGTAATCAGAACGGCGTCCACGTGCTCGGGACGCTGGCGACCCAGGGCTTCGAAGCGCCGGAGCATTTCCTTGCGACCGAGACCTGCGTCAATGAGGAGAGTCGTGTGGCCTGTCTCGAGCAACGTGCAGTTGCCCGTGCTTCCCGACGCCAAAATGGATACGCGGAACGAGATCGCTTCCCTCAGTCAGGCACCGCGCCGCAACGATCCGCGGGAAGAGCCGGGAAGATGATGGCAAACTGCGAGGCTCACGTCAACCAGCCGAATTCGGTTGATGAATTAAAGAACAAGCTGATCGCGGGTAAGCTGGAAGCCCTTGAGGTTGCCGACGACGGACGCGGCGATGCGCTCAGACTGAAAAAATTCCTGCGCGAGCTTTTGGACATCGGCGGCGGTGACCTCTTCCAACATGGCGATCAATTCCTGCGCGGTGTAATGCCGGTCGAAATAAATGTGATACCGCGCAAGGCTGGTCATGCGCTGGCCAGTACCTTCCAGAGCCAGAAGCGTTGCGCCCTTGAGATGGTCTTTCGCGCGGCGTAGCTCTTCTTCCGGAAGCGGCTCGTCTTTCATGCGGCGAAATTCATCGAGCACAGAGCGCACGAGCTGCGAAGCAGTTTCCAGCGATGTCCCAGCATAGACGGAAAGCACGCCCGCATCGCGGTAGGAGTTCAGTTCGCTGAAAATCGCATAGGCGAGACCCTGGCGCTCGCGAATATTCTGGAAGAGCCGGGAGGACATGCCGCCTCCGAGAACGTTGCTCAGCACGGAAACAGCGAAGCGGCGCCGGTCGGTCATCGGCAAGGCCGAAACTCCCAGGCAAAGGTGTACCTGCTCTAATTCATGCTTGGTACGCAAGGTGATGTGCGGAGCCGCCGCCGGCGTAGATTCAGCGGTGCAAGGAGTCCCTGCCGGACGATCCGCAAAGCGTTCCGAAACCAGATCGAGAAGCTGCGCGTGGCTCAAATGCCCGGCGGCGGTGATGACCATATTGTTCGGGGAATAGCGATCGTGAAACCAGGATTGGAGCGTGGAGCGCGAAAATGCCCCCACCGTTTCGGGAGTGCCGAGAATCGGTTTGCCCAGCGCATGGGGATACCAGAAATTTTGGGTGAACAGCTCGTGCACCAAGTCTTCGGGATTGTCCTGGGTCATGCGAATTTCTTCGAGGATGACCGACTTTTCGCGCTCGATTTCGTCCTCGGCAAACTTAGGCTCCAGGACCATGTCCGCAATCACGTCGAACACTTTCGCCAGATGCTCGTCGAGAACACGCGTATTGAAGCAGACCATTTCTTTCGAAGTAAAGGCGTCCAGCATTCCGCCGACGCTGTCTACTTCGCGGGCAATATCTTCTGCGGAGCGCCGAGTAGTGCCTTTGAAGACCATATGCTCGATGAAATGGGAGATTCCGTTCAGCGCGCCGGGTTCCCGACGCGATCCTGAGCGCAGCCAGATTCCCACCGAGACAGAATGAACGTGCTCCATGGGTTCGGTGATGACCACCAGGCCGTTGGGGAAGATTTCTTTCTGCACTTTGTGCGGGGTGTCCACTTGCATTGTGTTAGGCATGTTTTTATCTATTCTGGCATGGCGCGAGCAAAAATGTAATGCGGCTAGCAGAATGGTAGCCACATCCATTGTGAAGAAAAGCCCAGGAAGTGTAATTACATCAACTTTTCGTCTGGAGAGAGCTTGCCGTATTCGCTCGAATAATGCAACGGAACGTCAGAGTAAACTCCTTGATCGATCGAATACACCTCGCAGGAAGAATACGGATAGGAATAAATATGCACGCTGGTCGAGCGCCCACCAAACTCCGGGAGATTCAGAACCTGATGCACCGGTTCTTCCGGCTGCACAACTGCTGGATGTTCGGCATCCATGTCGTAGGCTTTCGAGGGCACCAGATGACAGGTTGAGTGCGCAGCGTCGCGATCGTCGACTCGAAAATTCTGCACGCGCAGGCGGCCGATGGGCGTCACCATCCAGCAATTCTGGTCGCGATGATTGTGAATGCGGCTCACCTGGCCGATGTCCCAGCAGATCGACATGACCTCGAAAAGTTTACATTTGTAAATCAGATTTCGCGTGTAGTGGCTCTTTGCGTAAAAAAGATATGGCGAGAGCGTCTCGGGCTGGATCCCCTTTTGGGCCGTGAAATCAAAAACTCGCGGAATGAAGAATTCAGATTCGGGGATAGCGCAAAGCTGCTTCACCCATTCATCGATCGACAGGATTTCCATCGGCGCGCCTCCAGCACGAGGAAAATAAGGCACGAAATGCAGCGTTACTTCAGCATTATAGCAATGCGTCGCACGAACGGGCAGCAAAAAAGCGCTCTAACGAGCGTGCTATCATAGTCCCAGAATGCCTTCAGAAGACGCCCTAAACCTGCTGGGAAAATCGCCCGACGAGCTTCGCGAGTTTCTGCAGCACATGGTCCAGCCGGCATACCGCGGCAACCAAATCTATCACGCGCTATACGCGGAGCGGCGCTCTGACTTTGCGGCGATGAGCAATCTTCCGGCCGCGTTGCGCGAACGCTTGAGCCGCGAAGCCAGGATTGAGTTGCCCAAAATATTGCGGACGTATCGTTCAGATGATGGAACGGTGCGATACGTCCTAGCGCTGGGGGCGCTCGAGGCAGGGGGCGAAAAACCAACCACGAAACCTGCGACGATTGAAACCGTATTCATGCCGGAAGAAAATCGCCAGACGATTTGCATCTCCACGCAGGCGGGATGCGCGGTGGATTGCCATTTTTGCTTAACGGCAACGCTCGGCCTGATCCGCAATTTGACTGCCGGTGAAATTATCGGACAGGCCGTATTGGCGTTGGAAGAAAATCGCGCCGCGCTGAAACCTCAGACCAACGTGGTGCTGATGGGTCAAGGGGAGCCGCTGTTGAATTACGAAGCGGTGATTGCCGCGCTGCGTATACTGCTCGATCCAAACGGAATGGCAATTTCGCCCAAGCATACGACGCTTTCGACCAGCGGAATCATCCCCGGCATCGAAAGGCTGGGGCTGGAGAAGGTGCGTCCGAAACTGGCGATTTCGCTGAACGCATCGTCGAACGAACAGCGCGACAAGATCATGCCGATCAATACAAAGTATCCTATCGAAAAACTGATCGAAGCGTGCGAGCGATATCCGCTGCGGCCGTGGGAACATTTGACGTTTGAGTACGTGCTATTGGGCGGATTGAACGATTCGCCGCAGGATGCACGGCGCGTCGCCAGGCTGCTGGCAAATTTGCGCGCCAAGGTGAATCTGATTCCGTGGAATCCGGGCGAGCTCCCATTCGAGAAGCCGGAAGTGTCGCGCATCGAAGAGTTTCGAAGAATCCTTACGGATAAAAGCGTGCGCGCTTTCGTTCGCTATTCGCGCGGTCAGGATGTGATGGCCGCTTGCGGCCAGCTTGCGCTTCTTGAGTCTGCCGGAGCCCCGCTACGTTCAACGCTTTCGCAGATTTCGCAGACGACTTCCTGAAACGCGTCATTTTTTTGGAAATTCGTCGGCTGCCGATCCCCTCCGAGCGCTACCTTCACAGGATAGCAATGGCGGCCATCATGCGGCCGGTGATGCGCTCGCGGCGATAACTGAAGAAAAGGTCGGTGCAACAAGCGGTACAGAATCCCGAGGAAGAAATATTGGTGGGCGGCACACCGGCGAGGCTGAGAATCGCGCGATTTGCAGCGATCAGGTCCAGATGGGCGCGTGGCACCGGCAAAGCGTGGCCCGGCGGAAGCCTGGTTAGCCACGGGAGCCAATTCGGATCGCTGTCGCGCCGCGCAAGCGAATCAACAGGGCCTTTGAACCATTCCTGTGCGTTCAGAAATTTTGCCGCAAATTCCGCTGCGACCTCAGGCCCGACCTCGAAGCAACATTGGCCGATTCCAGGCCCGAGCGCGGCGATCACATCGCCGGGCTGCGTTCCAAATTCCATTTGCATGCGTCCCAGGGCCTTTTCCGCGATGCGTTGAAGCGTTCCGCGCCAGCCAGAATGAATGGCTGCGATCGCGCGGCGTTTCGTGTCGGCAAGCAGGATCGGGACGCAATCGGCTACCTGCACGACCAGCCATAGTCCGGGTTCATTTGTGATCAGGGCATCGGCTTTCGGAACATCGACAGGCGACCCAGGATTTGCAGAGCTGACGACCTGAACGATATCGGAATGAATTTGGCGCAGGCCGATCACCCTCATCTCGTCTGCATGCACAGCGGCGAAGAAATCTCGGCGATTTTTGAGCACGCGCTCGCGGCTGTCCCATTCGGTGAAACCAAGATTCAAGACCTTTTCCGCGGACTCACCGCCATCGTGATGGCTCTCCAATTCGCTTGCGCCGCCTGGTCGCGTGCTGAATCCATGCGCGAGCCAATCAAGCTGCGCAAGGTGCGGAGCTTCCAGGATTTGCAAACCCCGCGCCCGTCGTAGGTTCCATGGGGATGATTTCGGCGAGCGTTTTCGTGGCGGTGGTTTTCTCTTTGCAATCGCGGGATTCATCCAACCTGCCTCGCTCGGGGTGAGACGCCGAATCAATTATAGGTATAATCGCGGCTTCATGCAGGTTTACGTGTGGAGGCAGGTTCGTTGAACGCCGCGCATCCGTAATGGAAGGGCAGATTGATCGTCGGGCTGGGATTGGACATTGCGGAAATCGATAGGATGGAGGCGGCCATCGTGCGCCACGGCGCGCCGATTCTCGAGCGGTTGTACACTCCGAGCGAAGTGGCCTATTGCGAAAGCCACCGGAATAAGTACGAACGTTACGCTGGGCGTTTTGCGGCAAAAGAAGCGACCATGAAGGCGCTCGGTACGGGCTGGCGGCGTGGCGTGCGTTGGCGAGATATCGAAGTGATCCGAGGGGCGAGTGGGAAACCATCTCTTGCGCTAAAAGGCGCTGCAAAACGGGTTGCTGACGGCTTGGGTGTTAGAAATATCTGCGTCACCATCACACACAGTGGGAATCTGGCACTCGCTGAAGTTATTTTTGAAGATTAACGGCGAGGCGCTCTGGCGGGGGCTTCGCCTAAAGCGAGATACGTGTTTCGTGCCATTGATTTGCAGGATGGCGACCTGAGATTCGTACCTTCAGATAGTTTGCGGTCAAGGCCGGCGTCCAGTTATCTGCGCCACCCACTAGTGTAAGCGCCCGCAAAGACCGTTCAGCTTGCGTGGCACGAAATTCAGACGACTTTTTTTGTGCAAGAGCCCGTAAAGCGCGGGCGCGTTCGCGAACGACTGTGGCCGGGACCGGCTCGGCGGAGAGGTTTGCTCCTTCGGTGCCCGGCCGCGCGGAAAATGAAAACACATGCAGGTAGGTGAATGGCAGATTCTCAATCAAATCAAATGTGGCTTTAAAATCTTCGTTGGCCTCTCCGGGAAAGCCCACGATCACGTCAGCGCCAATGGCAGCGTTTGGCGACATTTGGCGTACTCGTTTCACGCGCTCAGCATAATGGCCGGCGCGATACCAGCGGTGCATGGCGCGAAGGATGCGGTCGGAGCCGGATTGCAGCGGCACGTGAAAATGCGGCGCCAGGCGATGTGAAGAAGTCACCAGCGAGATCAGCTCTTCAGTAACGTCCTGCGGCTCAACAGAGCTGAGGCGAAGTTGTTCGAGTTCTGTTTCTTCCAGGATTCGATGAATCACACCATAGAGACTGGCACGCGGCGATAGATCGCGGCCGTAGGCGCCTAGATTGATTCCACTCAAAACAATCTCGCGTGCGTCTGAGGCAACAAGCTTTCGCACTTCCGCAATTACTTCGGCGGGCGGCAGGCTGCGGCTGCGCCCGCGAACAAACGGAATCACGCAGTAAGCGCAGCGGTTGTTGCATCCATCCTGAATCTTCAGGACTGGCCGGGTGCGATCGCCTTCGATTACGTCCGCCGGCGCAACTTGCACGGATGTCTGCGCAAAGATGTCTCCCGTTAGGATTTTCGCGGGACCACGAGCGAGCGACATTGGGTCACTCTGTAGAAGCGAAACGGGAACGAAGTTCTTGCCTGCTGCATGCTGGTTGGAGGACGCTGGTGCGCTGGGTTGCGCGATCAGTTCACCAGCGATTCTCGGAATCTCATTCTGGTGCGAGTTCCCAATCACCCAGGTAACGCCTTCGAGCGCGGAGATTTCCTCCGGGGCGCGTTGCGCATAGCAGCCGGTGACGATAATGCGCGCGGCCGGGTTTGCGCGATGAATCTTGCGTATTGCGTCGCGCGTTTGGGAATCTGCTGCAGCGGTCACCGTACAGGTGTTCAGCACAACCAGGTCCGCCGACGAGCCATCGGTTGCGAGCAACAACCCGCTCGTCAACAGGCCGCGGCGAAGCGCGGCGGCGTCCGCTTCGGTCGCGCGGCATCCAAAATTTTCGATGGAAAATGTGGCCATGGTTAGAACGCTTCTTCAGAGCGAAGCGCAGGCCAGAATTATAGCAGCGATTACGTTTGCGCTGGATCGTGCATGGAAAGGTCAAAGGGAAAAAACAGAAGCTAAGGTTCGACGCCACGACGCTGATAGCACAAAAGAATCAAATCGGCGCGACGGCGTACTCCGAATTTCGCAAGCAGGTTGGAGACGTGGAATTTCACGGTGCGTTCGGAAATATGCAAACGATCGCCTACTTCCTTATTGGCGAGGTTTTCAAGCAGCGCGCTGAGTACTTCCTGTTCGCGGCGGCTTAGCTCGGTGGGCGAATTTCCGCGCAACCGGCGTCCCTGGGTCGAATTCAGAATCGAGTCGACGAATCGCGAAAGAACCGTGCGAGGCACCCAGAAACCGCCGGAGGCCACCAACGGGAGCGCGCGGGGCAGTTGTTCGCGAGCTTCTTCGTAATTCAAAATTCCCTTCACGCCTTGACGCAGAAGTGTGTGGCTTTCGGCTTCCTTGAGGTTGTCCCCCACCACCAAGAGCCGTGCCGTCGCGTTGTGGTCGAGAATATTCGCAAGCAGAGCGCCGGTTGCTTGACGAGCGGCGTGCGCGTCCACCACATATACGGCGGCGCGAGGAACTTCGAGGTTGCGAAGATCCGGCGCCAGCATGGAATCGAGCTGCCGGGACACGATCTGACAGCCGGAGGGTGCCAGCACGCGACGGAATTCGTCGAGCACCATGGGGTGCGGCGACAAAAGGCAGACCTTCAAGTTCATCTTGGCGGAGGCTTTTGCCATCGTAGTGTAGGCTAGCGGAATTGACCGGCAGGGGCAAGGTGGACCGAGCGAGTGATTTCATACCAGATACGGGTTAATCAATACTCGTTAAGCCGCTTCAGGGCATACCCATTCAGCGGAATGCCGCGCCGGCAGCAGAGGCAAGCGACGAAACGGCGAAATAAGAACAAATGGAAAAAGTGGGGTGGTCGGGAAAGAACCCAGGGCTAATCGAGCAAGGAGGATTCGTCCATCTCCCCCATTTCCGAGCCCGCGGCATCAGCAGGCTTGCGGAGCGGGCGTTTGGCAGGGAGACCGGCCTGGCGAACTTTATAGAGCAAAGCGCGGTAACTGATTTTTAGAACTTCGGCGGCCTTACGCCGATTCCAATGATTGGCCTGCAATACTTTGAGGATGACGTCGTGTTCCATGCGGCGCGTTACCTGTTGCGCGATGCGTTTCAGAGGTATGTTGCCGTCTTCATTCAGTTCGAAAGCGAAGCTGAGAGGCTTTTTTTCCTGTTGATGGCGATCGGAATGAAACGCTTCTTCGGATCCCAGGATAACGTAGCGCGCCATGCAGTTCTCGAGCTCTCGGATATTGCCGGGCCATTCGCGCTGGTGCAAGAGCTGAAGAACTTCCTTCGAGACAGGGCCGGCCTCGCGTTTAAAGCGCCGATTGTATTGCTCGCGGAGATACTCAATTAGATAGGGGATATCCTCGCGTCGATCACGAAGAGCCGGCAGGGTGAGAGTGATCACGTTAATGCGATAAAAAAGATCGGCGCGGAAGCCTCCGCTTTCGATTTCCTTCGCGAGTATACGGTTCGTCGCGCAGATAACGCGGGCATCCATGCGTCTTTCTTCATGGTCGCCGATACGCGTGAAATGGCCATCCTGCAGCACGTGCAATAATTTGGCCTGCAAGCTCGAATCGAGCTCGGCTATTTCATCGAGGAAAAGAGTGCCACCCTGAGCCGTTTCCATGCGGCCGGGTTTGGCGGCGTTTGCTCCGGTAAATGCGCCCTTTTGGAATCCGAAGAGCTCGCTTTCCAGCAGTGTTCCTGGAATCGCAGGGCAATTTACTTTTACGAATGGTCCTTCGCGCCATGGCGAGCGATCGTGGATGAAGCGCGCCAAGACCTCCTTGCCAGTGCCGCTCTCGCCCAAAACCAGGATCGGAACGTTTAGTCCCGCAGCGCGATAAACCTTCTGCCGGACCGCCTGCATCGTTTCCGATGGCCCGAAATACACATGTTCGGGTGGCAGTTCGACAGTGTTATTTTGGAGTAAGGCTTTCGCTTCCGCAGTAGATGCCATGAACGTCCAGGTAACAGGATTGAAAACTTGACGGGTGCTTGCCCTACGATTACTTTGCACATCAAACGCCAAACACCGCCAGAGAGAGGGTTCTGGTTTAGATCATGATAACGTGTCCGTGAGAATTCAATCAACTTGTTTTCAATATGTTGCCAGCGAAACTGAGGAGAACACCATCCGCAAACGCGGGACCGTCATAGTACTTGGCCCGGCTGAAAGCTAGAAAATCCTGGGCACTTTCGGGAAGGCCATTTCCCAATTCGTTCCAAACGACTTCAGCGCAGGTTTGGATGGAAGAAGCCCCCGGGTTTGCCTGCAGAGCACCTCGAGTGAAGAAGCTTGTTACAAGGCTGTACTACTTCGTAGCAATTGCGATGTGCTGATTCCCCAACATCAAGAATCAGCGCTGTGGAAAGATCAAAGCTTCCAGCATATCCGCGCGGGCTTTTTGGTCCGAAGCAAAAAGCTGAAGCAGGTCAGTCACCGAAATCATTCCTCGGTAGCCTTTCTGAGTATCCAAGACCACCAAGTGATAGATGCCGTGTTGTTCCATCAACCGCAGGCAATCTTCCAGCGAAGTGTCGGGCGTGGCGCTCACTAACTGCCGCGTCATAATTTCCGACACGCGCATCCACGCGGGGCATTTATTTTCAGCGGCAACTTTGTCCGAGACATCGCTTTGCGAAATCACGCCGAGCAAAACACCCTGTTTATCGCAGACTCCCACGGCGCGAACCTGGCGCTCGCGAAGGTAACGAGCGGCATCATGAACGGTCGATTCCTCCGAAATGAAATAGACTTCCCGGCGGGCAGCAATCAGATCCGCAACTTTCATGGGCCCTCCGCGCGCTTACTTCATACACGAAGCAATATAGAACTTCGCCGAGCCTACTCCCGAGTCGCTCATAATTGCAAGGATGCAGCCAAAATTGCGCTTCAAAAAGAAGAAGGGGCCCGCATGACGAGAGCAGGACCCCGAGAGAAATCCGCAACGTTTAGTTTGGCGAGGCTTCGCCGCGAATAATATCGTATCGCTCGATCACCGCAGCAACCCCGATGGATTCGCGCTGATCGTCTTTTTGCTTGTCCACGCGAACGACGCGCCCGTGAGCCCGAACGAAGACTTCGGTCCCGCGTGTTATTTCCGCCGGCAACGTGAGTGTGAAATCGACTTCCGTGCCGGGAGCAAGATCTTTTTCCATGACGAAGTAAACGCCACGAGTAGATATGTCACGGGTTTGCCCGTCATGCGCCCCAGGCTCCCGATTGATGGGAAGGCGAACGCTTACCGGAAGCGAAAGGTCGTACCGGCGTGCCATGCGGCGTTCGGTCATTCCTGCTGCTCCGCTAAGAGTGTTTTAAAGTTCACATCAACCCCCGTTCGTGTGAGAGTAGCAATCCCTATTCCAAAGTGCACTAAGTGTTTAGCTTTGAATGTGCTTTGCCGGGATCGAGGGGATTGCCTTCGGCGCGAGTTGGCCAAAAAGTGGCGTCACGAGCAACCCCTTTGAAAACAGCAACTACCGTTTTCCAAGATCCCAGCTGGGGGTGAGACCTCGGCATGGTTCCATTTTCGGAATCGGCGAAAACATGTCGCCGGAGCGGAATACTAGACCAAAGGTGTAGGAACGGGAAAGTGCTATTTCTTTGAATGTGCCCTACATATGCAACAGTTTGCCGTCCGGCGACCGTAATAGGACTACTGAGTTTTAGAACGAAGTAAGTCGGCTTCGAGTCACAATTTTAACGGGGAAAACGACCCGTGCGGGAATCTCTCTTCTTGGATGATTCCCGCACCAGGACGTTCCAGATTTAGCGGCTAAAATATTTCCGAGCTACGAGCCACGAATGACCGGAGCACTTTCCTTGGCTTCCGCTTCTTTCGCTGCGGCTTCCCGGGCCGCCTTGGCCGCAGCGGAGCGCGCTCCGCGCCCTGAATCTAAATTGAATTGGCGCATTTTGTAGAGCAAGGCTTTGTAACTGATTCCCAGCATTTTAGCAGCATCCTTGCGGCACCAATTCGTTTTCTCCAGTGCATCGGCGATTGCTTCCATTTCAGCTTCGTCTTTCAATCCGCGCACCAGCGCCTTGAGTCCCTGTTCCTTGGGCGCAGGAACAGCGTCGCGCGGAATCAAACGCTGCTGCTGGCCGGTCATTTCCAGTAACTCACGGAAACTACCTTCGTCGTCTTCTAGAATCACGTAACGTTTGACGAAGTTTTCCAGTTCGCGCAAGTTGCCCGGCCATGGATATCGCAACGCAGCCTCGATTAAATGCTTGGAAGGATCGGGAGCAGCCTTCTGGTATTTTTCGCTGTATTTCACCAGGAAGTGGCGGAACAGCAGCGGAATTTCGGTCGTGCGTTCGCGCAGGGGCGGAATGTGGATCGACAGAACGTTCAAACGGTAGTAAAGGTCTTCACGGAAGCGGCCCGATCGCATGGCTTCCTTCACATCCATGTTCGTGGCCGCGAGAACCCGGACGTCCACGTTGACTACCGCGCGTGCGCCGAGGCGTGAATATTGACCGTCTTGTAAAACATGCAGTAGCTTGGCCTGAAGATGCGGACTCATCTCCGCGATTTCATCGAGAAAGATGGTTCCTTTATTCGCCAGCTCGAACTTTCCTGGCTTGGAGCGCACCGCGCCGGTAAAAGCCCCTTGTTCGTAACCGAAAAGTTCCGATTCAAGCAATTCGCCTGGAAGCGCGGCGCAATTCACCTTCACAAAGGCTTGAACCCGGCGCGTGGAACGAAGATGAATCATGCGCGCTACCACTTCTTTACCAACTCCGCTCTCTCCACTGATGAAGACGGGCACATCCACCGGAGCGATCTGCAGAATCTGCTGCCGGATTTTAAGCATTTGCGGGCTGGCAGCGAGGAAAGAAAGGTCCTCGGTGAGCGCTTCGCAATATTCACGCAAAGCCTTGTTCTCAGAACGCAGTTGCTGCTTCTGACGGCACTTCAAGAACGCAGCGTCAAGTTCCGGCTTCTCAAACGGCTTGGTGAGGTAATCGAGAGCGCCCAATCGAATCGCTTCGACCACGGTGGTCACTTCATTCGAACAGGAAAGCATAATCACGTTGAGCGTGCGGTCAATTTGCATTAATTGGCGGAGCGTTTCGAGCCCGTCGATTTCCGGCATCAAAACGTCCAGGATAATAAAATGAGGCCGCAGCCCTGCACCGACCTTCTCCAGAGCTTCTTTGCCGCCCGGCACTGTTTCGACTTCGTAGCCGTCCACTTCGAGAAGCGTTTGAAGATACTTTCGAATGCTCGGCTCGTCATCCACTACCAGAATTTTTTCTTTTTCAGCCATCGTATATCCCTGGGAACGAAACTAGTCCGCTCCAATAAATCCGTTTCTAAACTACTCGGTGTTGATGGGGAGCAGAAACGAAAACGCACTCCCGCTTCCCAGAACGCTATCAACCCAGACTTTTCCGCGGTGAGCTTGGATCAGGCGTTTTGTAATCGCCAGCCCCAGGCCCATTCCGGAAGAGGACGGATCAACGCGCACAAACTCTTCAAAAATCTCCTGATGAAATTCGGCGGCAATTCCTCCGCCGGTATCAGAAACCGAAATCAAAACGCTGTTCGCGCGCATGCCGACGTCGCGCCGGCGATCGGTAGACGGCAATGCCTCCGAAACGCGGCGCTCCCAAAAATGCGGCTCGGCAACCAGCGTGACGGACCCTTCCGGCGGCGTGTGTTTTAACGCATTGTCCAACAGGTTCGCAACGCACTGCTGCACTTTCTGGTAATCGAATTTGAAGGAGGGCAAATCCGGATGGATTTTGATATCCAGATGCACCTTGGCGCGCTGAAACGCGTCTTGCCAGCGACAGGTAAGGTCATTGATGCAATCGCGCAAGTCATTTTCACGCAACTGCAATACCAACTTCCCGCTTTCGAGCGCGGAATAATTGAGGAACATGGAAACCAGCCGCACCAGGCGGTCGCAGCTCTCTTTTGATTCTTGCAGCATGTCGCGCTGGCGGTCGGTCAGTTTTCCGAGCGAACCGGAGAGGAGCAGATCGTAGTAACCTTTCATCACCGCTAACGGGGTTTTTAACTCGTGCGCCGCCGATGCCAGGAAAACTGTTTTCTGGCGGTTCACTTCCTGAAGGCGGAGATAAGCGGCCAGGAGATTTCGATAGGTGATCTCCCGCTCTTGCATCAACTCTTGCACGGTCTGCCGCATCTCTGCTTCGTTAGCCAGCGATTGCGGCGCGGACGGCTCCACGTAAACAACCAGCCAATCTGGTTCTGGCAGCCAGCGAACCCTTGCCCGGCTCTTCCCGGTAGGCGAATCCACTTGAAGATTTACTTCTTGTTCGCCGTTTTCCAACTGGTCGACGATGCCCTTTCGATCCGCGTGCAGGACGTCCCTGAAAAGATTTAGCTCTAACTTGGAAGCTGCTCCGTTCGAACTCAGCTGGTCTTGCGCATGTAAGTTTGTAAACAAAATTCGTCCGGCACGGTCCGCGACCACCAACGGGCGGTCAAAAGCGTCTAATAGACTAGCCACCAGGTGAAATACCTGCTGTCCGGTCGCTTGCGGGTCGGCGATAAGGTTGTTCGTCAATTCCCCTCCGGGGGAATACAGCTCTAAGCGCGGAGACACCATTCTTGGGCCTTCAATAAGGCGAAAGGAACCGCGCTCAAGGAGTCTCATGCTCGCAAAGCGTCTGAGTGGAGTCAATGGTAAATGCGTTCTAGTTTGCTCGGTGGTTTGCATAAAATTGGAAAACTACTGGAGTAGATTTGCCAAACTGACTGTAAGTCAGAGACATGCCGAATTTCATTGGTATGTAATGCGCTGATAATATGCCGTTTAAAATTTGGCCGATCGACTGCAGGGACTTGCATTCAAATTGCGTACTAGTGTGAGTACTAAAACTGGGGTACTATGGGCTTAACCGAAAACGTTCTCCATCAGAAGGTAAGCATGGCGCCGCTCTATGAAGAACGCAGGCGCTTTCAGCGAATTCACCTTCAAGTTCCGATGTTCATCCGCGGGCGGGACGCACATGATGAACAGTTTCTTGAGCTCGCCAAAACCTTGGATGTCAGTGGTTTAGGGGCATTTATTACCTGTCCACGGTCCCTGTCTTTGAACGAAATCATCACCCTTACCATCCCAGCGCCGTCCATTACGTCTTCTGGATTAGTCCCCGCAGGCATGCCTCCCATTCAGGCACGTGTTAAAAGGCAGCAGCAAGCCGGTGATGTTTACCTAGTGGGCGTTGAATTTCTGAAGCCAATTGGCTAAACATTTTCCATACGGATTTTCCACATCAGGTTCCCTTTTTCACATGCCCTGGGACAGTTGAGGCGCTGCATTGCCACTAAGTGGAACCCATTTGCACGCTCCATCAAGTTACGCCCTCGATTCGCCATTGACGTACGCCGAAAACCGTGTAATTTTCCTTTTGACAGCGACTTACGTTGAGTCGGCTGTTCGGTATTCTTGTCGGGGATTGGACTGTCCCTTGCTATAAGTCTCGTGCCCCCGCAGTGGCCCCTTAGTTAGGGAATCTATTACTTTCCGGAAGCCATTGATGCCCCAGCCTGGCGAATCTTTGCCTCCGCAGCAGCCTTCGGCGGAGGACTCGTACCTGGAAGTGCTCGCGGAGACGTTGGAAGGTCTCGAGGACCCTGCTCGCGGCCAGTTTTTGCGGCAATTTTTCCGCACCATTGCGCGCATTGATCTCGCCGACGCGCAGGCCAATGAATATTGGGAACGGATTTTATTGCGTCGTCGCGAGCTCGCCGAAAGTATCGGGAAAAAAATCTCGCTGAAAACCGCGATGGTGGACGTGCTGGCTTCCACCAATTTTCTTCGCGTTCCGATCTTGATGGAGTACGACGAATTCAAGAAACTGCAAATCAATGCAGCCACCGACCCGCTTACCGGCCTCTACAATCGCCGTCTCTTTGATGAATACTTCGACAAGGAACTGAATCGCGCAAAGCGTTACGGCCACCAGCTTGCCGTCGTAATTCTGGATGTCCACAAGCTCAAAGAAGTGAACGACCGGCACGGCCATTTGCAAGGCGATCAGATATTGCAGCTTGCGGCCGCTACTTTGCGGAAGACGCTGCGGGCATCGGACTTCGCCTTCCGCATCGGCGGAGACGAATTCGCGCTGCTCTTGCCGCAGACAGATACCGAACAAGCCAACACGCTTTGCCGCCGCGTTCGCGCGCAATATGAAGGCGACATCCGTTCCCTGAAACTCGATCCTGGCGTGACCCTGGATTTCGGCATCGCTGTACAACCGATCGATGGCGAACAAAAAAGCGAACTGATGGGCATCGCGGATGAACGTCTCTACCAGCTGAAGAATATTGGGCGTGCCACCGCGCGTTTGATCCCACGAGCCTCCCCTCCACCGCGCGAGGACTCCGGAAGCTCATCTCCATCCCAACCTGAGGAAAGTTCGCAACCAGAAGCTCCTGCGCAAGGAGAACCCGAGGATTCCCTTCTGCCGCGTGCAGATTCTGTTGCGTCCGGGCCAGAGCCTGCATCTGTCCGAGATACTTCGCCACTGCGTCAAGATCGTACGGGCGAGGCTCCGCGGCGGGAATCGACGGGATCCGCACCGACACAACCAGCTAGCAAGGCAATCCCTATTTCGTCTCCTGCCACTCGTAACGAAAAACGCAAATGGGAAAGAGTATCGCTGGCCGGCACGAAAGCTTACGCAATGCTCAGCGAAGCGGACAAGAGAACGGCGACTTTGATCGATTTGAGCTACGGCGGTGTCGCTCTGATCCTGGAAAATGGCGGCGAGTTGCCCAAGCAGTTCAGCGCGATCCTTCACGTTCCGATTTTGCCGCCGGTGCGAGTTATCTTGCGGCAGGCCTACACCCAGCGCCTCGAGGGTGGCCGTATGCGCGCCGGATGTTCTTTCGTTTCTTGAGAGTTCGAAGCGTTTTCGCTGCGACCGCGCCGGCTCTTTGAGCATCTAACCCCTCGTTGCAATTCAGCATGGATGCAATATAATTGAGGTTTCCCGCTGACCTAGCGACGCGATCGTGTGTTCCAGCGTAAGAGATTGCGCAGACCGGCCAGCAAACAGGAGCGTCCCATGAAGGAAGGAATTCATCCCGATTATCATGCCGTGAAGGTGCATTGCGCCTGCGGCAACACGTTCGACACTCGCTCGACGATCAAGGGCAACATGATTCGTGTGGAAATCTGCTCGAACTGCCATCCCTTCTTCACCGGCAAGCAAAAGTTGATCGATACCGCCGGCCGCGTAGAGCGGTTCCAGAAGAAGTATGCGGATAAGGCGGCAGCAACCGCCAAGAAGTAGCCAACCTTTTTCTCCATTCGCTGCAGGAAATCGCGAGCCCTCGGGCGAAAGCCCGAGGGCTTTTTTTATCGCCAGACTGAATTGACGCCTGCGCGGTGTACAATGCTCGCAGAAAATGGCCACGCAATTATTTCCATCTGAACAGCCGATCGGATCGCAGGTGGAAACTGCCGCACCCAGAGTGACTTTGCGGAATTATTTCGCTCATCCCTTTGATTCCGCGATTGCGGCTGCCCGGACTTGTTATTCGGCTCGCCTGATCGGCTCGGAAGAGATCACTGACCGGCAACGCGTGACCATCGGCTCGGCCACCTACTACGGCGGACACCACACAGTATTTCAGCACGCGCATTTTGAGTTCGGCTTGGAAAACGTCAGCCGTCAGTTCGTCTGGTCCTTCCTTCACGCGCATCCGTTCTACAACTCGGAGCAGCAGAGCCAGAGATATGTGCGGCTGGATCGCGCGCAGGCCTACGTGCCTCCTGAGAGTGCCAATTTTGGCGCGGCCGAACGTGCCATATACGAAAGAGCTGTCGCGCGCGCATGGGATTATTACCGCGAGCTCACTCAAGTGTTGCAACCTACCGCTCGCGGAATTCTTGCAGACATCTGGCACCTCAGCCCGATGTCTCATCCGAAGCGCTCGCAGAAAGTAGAGCGTCAGGCCGAAAAGCGCGCGATCGAAGTTGCCCGTTACGTTCTGCCGGTGGCCGCCTTCACCACCATGGTGCATACGCTGTCGGGTATCGTTTTGCATCGGCTCTGGCGCATGCAGGCGGCGAGCGATACGCCTTCGGAGGCGCGCCAGGTGATCGGAGAAATGGTGGGACGCGTTCGCGAGGTAGATCCGCAGTTCTTCGATCGCTTCGATAACGCTCCGATGGATGAGCCGGCAGAGTGGCAGGAACCCACCCGGGACGGAGAGCCCTTTGCCCGCGAGTTTGACGCCAGGCTGGCAGGACTGACCTCAAGGCTGGTGGATTATCCGCGGCATGCCATTCCCGTGATGGGAGATGCTTATCGCGCTGTCATGGGTTTGACGGCGGCGGAATGTTCCGATGCTGAAGCGGTGGACCGCATGTTAAATCCGGCGCGCAATGCCTACCGCCGCGAAACGCTCGATATCGGCGTGCACGCGCCTATGATGCGCGCTCTGCAGCATGCCAATTTCACCTTCGCCAAAAAAATCAGCCATACCGCCGACAGCCAGGACCAGCGGCACCGCATGGTTCCCGGTTCGCGCCCACTGCTGACTCTTTCGGACACTCGCACACCCGATTACATCGCGCCGCGGTTGATTCGTGACAACCCGCGCGCGATGGAGATCTACCAGCTCGCCATGGAAGAAGCCTGGGCGGCAAAGAACGAATTGCTCGACCGCGGCGTTCCGCGGGAGTTTGCGCTGTACGTATTACCCAACGCCAAGGCGATCCGCGTAGTGGAGACTGGATCGCTATTGCACTTGCTGCACAAATGGACCATGCGTACTTGCTTCAACGCGCAGGAAGAAATCTATCAAGCGTCGATCGAAGAAGTGCAACAACTGCGCCAAGTTTTACCTGAACTTGAGCGGTACATCGGCCCTCCTTGCCATCTTCGTGCGGGCATTTCGACTCCTATCTGCACGGAAGGCTCGCATTTCTGCGGCGTGAAAGTCTGGCTCGATTTTCCCAACATCCAGCGCCGCATATGACGCGCAGCGGCAGCCTGGCGTACTACCTCACCGCATGGATTTGTGGCTGTTTCTTCATGAGCCTTGCCGTATGGATCAAAGACTTGTTCGGAGTTGCCCCGGATCATGCATTTTCAGCGCACTCTGTTTTTGGGCTGATCTTTTTTTATTTTTACGGCCTGGTTTTTGGAGTGATTTCCGCGCTCATCGGAGCATTTCTCTTACGGCGTTTGATGGCAACTCTCAAATGCATAACTCCGAGCCATTGGGCGGCCGTTGGAGCGATCCTGGCGCCCCTGCTTATCGCAATCTTGGGAGTGTGGGGAAAGCGTATGGCGGCCGGAGGCCAAGGCGGGTTGCGCGTGGGGAGTCTTATTACCTATGGGCCCCTGACGGTCTTTGAAGCAGGATGGTGGCTCGCTATTCCAGCCGGAGCAGCGACCGCGTACTTGCTCTGCCGAGTTCAGCGTGCGTTTGCGCCGCATCCATTGGAGCAGGTTTAGCGGCTGTGGAGCTCGCCCTTTCGGTTCTGATCGCGACTGGTTTATCGTTTCAGGATGCGCGTTACGTTGGGCGAGACAAGTTCGTAGCGGATGCCGCGCCAGCGGATGCGTCTGGAAAGCAGTGACGCAATAAAATTCCACACGAAAAGAAATGGGACTACCGGCGCCAGCAGCAGGCAGGACCAACTTGTTTCTTGCAGCTTCCCCTTCCATTCTGGAATCGCTTCATTGATCGCCACGACTCTCAACGCACCTTTCATCGCGGCAAGCAGCGGCACTGCGAGCGCCACCAATAGCAAATGACTCCAGGGATCGCCGTCCATCATGGAATAAAGAATCACACAGCCGGCATACAGCATCGTGAGGGCATACGCCAAATTCATCAGCCCACCCACCAGCCACCGACGGTGCGAATAGACGCGCGTGATCAACATCTGCCTGTTTGTGAATTCAAGCAGGTCTTGCCAAGTCCAAGGGTTCAGCGTGGCTGCGAAACATTCAGAACAGAACACGATCGGCCGGTTCGCCGCCTGCAGGGCGGAGGTGAGAGCAAAGTCGTCGCTGACCGCGCCTTTCCATGCTTCCAGCGCGTTTACGTCGTCAAAAGTCTTGCGCCGAATTGCTGTGCTTCCACCCCAGCAAAAGTTCTCTTTGGTCTCACCTAACAGCGTTGCGACCGACGCATTCCAGGCACAGGCCAGAGCGCCGGCGCCCGGCGATCCGCTTGGGAAAATCCAGCGGTAACCTGTGGTCGCGCCGATTCGGATATCCTGGAGCGGAGCGATAAGTTTCGTCAACCAGCCGCGCGAGAGGCGTACGTCGGAATCAGTGAAGACCAGCACTTCGAATTTTTCGGGAAGGCCCTCGACCGTTCGACTCAGGTTGTACACTTTCTCGCCACAATCTTCCGGAGGTCCCGCAATCACAATGTGCACCGGCCGCTGGCTTGCAGCCTTTATGCGTTCGATGACTTTCAGTGCCGGATCCAGACTTGTCGCCAGCGTTAAATAAATTTCGTAGTTCGGATAATCGAAACGCGTGAGCGCCAGAAGGTTTTCCTCCAGGCCGCGCTCGTTCCCCTTGCAAGGACAAATCAGGGCCGCTAGAGGAGTGTAAAACCCGGCTTGGGAGGCCAGCCGCTTCCTCACCATGCGTACCCAAGCTAGGCCGCTCCAGAGAGAATACGCCCCTAAGGTGATCTGCAGAATTACAGCAAGGTAGAAAACCTCTAGCACAGCGCGAGAATAACAAAAATACGCGACTGGCTGCACGGCTTCACAAATTGACTTGCTCGAATCCGCAACGATAAAATCCGCTCAGTTCCACGGGCGTATCCCAGCCCAACACTTCGAACTGGAGGTTCCTCATGTCCACGTCCGCGCAGTCGGTCAATGAAGGAAAGCTTCACGAATTCATGATGAAAGCGGTTGGCGAAATGGGAGCGGCGATGAATGCAGCTCTTATCTTAGTCGGGGATAAACTTGGAATCTACAAAGCGATGGCCGGGTCAGGGCCGATGACCTCGGAAGAAATTGCGGCCAAGACAAAAACGCATGAACGTTACGTCCGGGAGTGGCTCGCAGCGCAAAGCGCCGGCGGCTTCATTACCTATGACGCCACAACAAAACGCTACACGCTGCCGCCCGAGCAGGCGCTCGCTCTCGCTGACGAGACTAGCCCTGTATTTCTCCCCGGCTTTTTCGAGATTGTTTCCGCTTGTATCAAGGACGAACCAAAAGTTACCGAAGCTTTTCGGACGGGCAAAGGACTCGGTTGGCACGAACACGATCACTGCCTGTTTGCGGGCACCGAACGGTTCTTCCGGCCGAACTATCGCTCTCATTTGATCGGCGAATGGATTCCCGCGCTGGGCGATGTGGAAAGCAAACTAAAGGCCGGCGCAAAGGTCGCGGACGTCGGATGCGGACTGGGCACCTCCACTAGATTGATGGCGCAGGCCTATCCGAAGTCCACCTTTGTTGGATTCGACTACCACCCGGCGTCAATTCAGATGGCGCAAGAGGCCGCCGCAAGAGCCGGCATGTCCGAACGCGTTCGGTTCGAAGTTGCTTCAGCGAAAGAATATCCCGGCGAAGGCTATCAGCTCGTTGCGTTTTTTGATTGTCTGCATGACATGGGCGATCCGGAAGGTGCGGCGCGCCATGTGCGTAAGACTCTGGATCCCGGCGGCGCCTGGATGATCGTCGAGCCGTTTGCCAATGATAAGCTGGAAGACAACTTGAACCCCATCGGCCGTGTTTTCTACTCCGCTTCCACCATGCTTTGCACTCCGGCGTCGCTGTCTCAAGAAGTGGGACTTGGACTCGGGGCGCAAGCCGGCGAGGCGCGGCTTTCGAAAATTCTGAAAAATGCGGGATTCACTCGAGTGCGACGTGCGGCCGAGACGCCGTTCAACATCGTGCTCGAAGCGCGGCCGTAGCTTCAGCTCGCAATTAATTCCCGCGGCGGCGGGCGAAAACCTTGTGCAGCACGCGATCCGCGGCGGTGTTCAGTTCGAGCTGGAATTTTCCGGCGGCTCGGCGGGCTTGGTCAATCAGAGAAGGATCGAGAATGAAGGCAGTACGGTCGACGAAGGGGCCGGAGGCGACTGCGCGTGTGGTACGCCCCGCTTGCCTCCGCGGCTCCCGCTGTGTGAGCGTTTCGTAAAGTTCTAGGTCATGCCAGAATTCCTGGGCGTCTTCATCGCTCCAATCGAGAGCCTGGCCCAGGGCCACAAAGAATTCTTCGCGAAACAGATCGAGTAAAGGAATGGCAAGATCCAAGCTGGATTTCTTGACCGGCCTGGTTTTCGAAGCTTTGCGGCCCTTTTTGGCTTTCCTGGATTTCTTGCGGACGCGCTTCAGCTGGCGAACGTTCACACGCACCTTCAATCGCGCGGGCAGCACGTCTGCTGCTCGCAATACCATCGCCAGAATCGCCTCCCGCCGAATGGTCTCGAACTGTTCGCGATAGTGCGCGGGCTGGTCCGCGCGTCCCGGCCGGCGGTTCTCTGCTGCATACATATCAAGGAAGCGCGGAACCATCTCGTTATGATCGAGAGTGGCCAGCAAAAGAGCTGCGGCTTCGCGCGCGCGCACAACCAGTTCTCTAGGACGGTAGGGCATTCGGAAGTTTCTAGCTGTACGCGATTGTGCATCGCGCCGCAATAGGAAAGCCGAGTTGTGCGCTAAAAGGAAAAGGCCCGGGAAACTCACCGGGCCTTTGTTGGCTGTCTTTTTCCGTTGTCAGCGTAGGTTTTTAATGGAGGGGACTAACGGGACCGATCGCAGGCAATTCCTCACCGCCTGTGAGCGGCCGCACCGGCTTCTTCTCGAACTTGCCGAGCGCAATTTCCAGCGCCTGCTCGGCCGTGCGCACGAAGTGGATCTTCATGTCGCCAAGCATCTCCGCTGGCAGATCCTCCTGCACGTTCGGCTCGTTCTCCGACGGAAGAATTACTTCGAGGATGCCTGCGCGCTTGGCGCCCAGCACCTTCTCCTTAATCCCACCGACCGGCAGCACGATGCCGGAGAGTGAAATTTCCCCTGTCATCGCTACACGGGGCCGAATGGGCCGTCCGGTCAGCAAGCTGACCAGCGCCGTGACCATGGCTACCCCAGCGGACGGGCCGTCTTTCGGAATTGCTCCGGAAGGAACGTGCACGTGCAAGTCGAGCTTACGGAAGAAGTCCGGATCGATGCCGTAACGCTCGGAGTTCGACCGAACCCAGCTAAGCGCCGCACGCATCGACTCCTGCATCACCTCGCCCAAATGCCCGGTCATCGTGAATTGTTTGCCGCCGCGGGCCTTGCTAGCTTCGATGAAAACGATGTCTCCGCCCACCGGAGTCCAAACCAGGCCCACCGATACTCCCGGTTTCGTGACGCGCTCTTCCACTTCCTTTTCAATTCGAACTTTTTGTATTCCGAGCGCTTCGCGAACTACTTCCGGAGTAACCATATGCTTTTCGGTTTTGCCTTCGGCAATGCGACGAGCTTGCTTGCGCACGAGCGTCGCTATTTCGCGTTCGAGATTTCGCACACCTGCTTCGCGCGTGTAGTGAGCAATCAAGTCATGGATCGCTTCGTCCGTGAACTCAATTTGCTGGCCCAGCACGATCCCGTGCTCTTTGGTTTGGCGCGGAATCAAGAAGCGCTTCGCGATACCGATCTTTTCTGCCTCGGTGTAACCGGCCAATTCGATGATCTCCATACGGTCTCGCAACGGCTCTGGAATCGGATCCATCCAGTTCGCCGTGGCGACAAAGAGAACCTTCGATAGGTCGAATGGCACATCGAGATAGTGATCGCGGAACGAAGAGTTCTGCTCCGGGTCGAGCACTTCCATCAGTGCGGCAGACGGGTCGCCGCGGAAATCGCGTCCGAGCTTGTCCACTTCGTCCAGCATGAATACCGGATCCATGGTTTCGGCTCGACGAATGCCCTGGATGATCTGTCCGGGCAAAGCGCCGATGTAGGTGCGCCGGTGGCCTCGAATTTCCGCTTCGTCATGCATTCCGCCGAGCGAGATGCGGACGAATTTGCGGCCCATGGCGCGCGCAATCGATTTTCCAAGCGAAGTTTTTCCCACGCCTGGAGGCCCCAGGAAACAAAGGATTGGACCTTTCATTCCCGGTTGTAGTTTCTTCACCGCGAGATAGTCGAGAATGCGTTCTTTCACCTTCGTGAGATCGTAGTGATCTTCGTCCAGAATTTCCTGCGCCTTGGCGATGTCGATGTCCTCTGTGCCGGAAGTTTTGTTCCATGGCAACGCGGTCATCCATTCGAGATAGGTGCGCGCAACCATGTATTCGGCCGAAGCTGGAGTCATCTTGGCGAGACGCTTCAATTCCCGGTCGCATTCCTTCTTGGCTTCCACGGTCATCCCCGACTCTTCGACCTTCTTGCGAAGCTCTTCTATCTCCGCTTGACCGTCGTCGGATTCACCGAGTTCCTTCTGAATCGCCTTCATTTGTTCGCGCAGCAGAAATTCCCGCTGCGTCTGGTTCACTTGTTCTTGAACCTGTTCGTGAATCTTGTTGCGCAGGTCGAGGACTTCGCGCTCTTTGGTCAGCTCGTTCACCAGCGTCTCCAGGCGCTTCCGCACGCTGAAGGTTTCAAGCAGCTCTTGCCGGACCATGGTGCTCAGCGATGGCAGAGTAAACGATACGAAGTCCGCCAAACGGCCGGGCGAGCTCTGATTCATCACCTCGGATTGGAGATCGTCGGATAGCTGTGGTGAACGCGTTACCACATCCCGGAACAATTCCTGCACGTTGCGCTCGAGCGCCGTCAATTCGGCGTCCCGCTGATTTTCCAGCTCGGGTTGCTCTTCCACTCGCGCCTTCAGATACGGCTTGAGCGCCACGACTTCCGTGACACGGATGCGGTGCAAACCCTCCAGAAACGCAACGATGTTTCCGTTGGGCATGCGCACCATTTTATGAACTCTCGCCAGCGTGCCGACGCTGTGCAGGTCCGAACCGGTGGGAATTTCGATCCGTGGATCGAGCTGCGCCACAACTCCGAGCAGTTTCTCGGGCCCTTCCAGAGAATTCAGCAGGGCTAGAGAACTCTCGCGGCCCACCGGCAGCGGCATTACCGCGCCTGGAAACAGCACAGTGTCGCGTACGGGCAAAATGGCGAGTTCTTCTGGGATAACTCTGTTGGTTTTACTCACCGTGTCCCCCTAGGACAATAAGGTTCACAAAGCTAATCATCGGCTTCCAATGTTCGTTAGATGCAATAGAAGCTGAAAAGATTGCAGAACAGTTAGTGTAGCTATATGAGGTCTGTTGATACTACCACACTAAGGTCTCGGTTTTCAACGCCTCGGGCCAAAAGACCGAAATCGTGCACTCCAAGTGACAGAAAATAATCACTTTATACTAGAGCGGGATAGAAGCGATCTCAGTAGGTCCACTGCTTCGTCCCGGGTGTGGATTGCTTCGTTTAACTGTGCATCCTCGATCGACTGCAACAGCTCTTTAAAGTGGGGGCCGGGCTTTAGTCCCATGGCGATGAGGTCTTCGCCGGATACGAGCCGAGGCGGGTGGATTATCTCGGCCGGGGTTTCTGCGATAAATCGGCGGATGAAATCGTAATTGTCGAGCATTCGGTGGCTCGACAAGCAATCGAGCCGGTGCAATTCAAGGTGCTCATCGAAATGGTCTAGCCTCGCGAACCGCTTCAGAGTGGCGGGCTTCATCCGCGGCACATCCTTGAATTTCATGTGGTTTGCTACCAGTGCCGCGATTTGCGCGCTACCTTCGTTTGAGAAACGTAGGCGGCGGCAAATTCCTTCAGCCATGCGCACGCCAATCTCGACGTGGCCGTCGAAGCGAATCCGATCGCCGGTCTCCGAGGCGGGCTTGAAAGTCGGCGGCTTTCCCACGTCATGCAAAAGCACACCCCAGGCCAAGGTCGGAGGGCATCCCGCTGGCAGTCTTTCCAGCATCAACAGCGTGTGTATCCAGACGTCGCCTTCGGGATGGAATTGCGGCGGCTGCTCCACACCTTTCATCCGCGCAATCTCGGGGAGAATTTCGGGAAGCAGCCGGGTCTCGCCCAGCAGCTCAAACGCGCGGCGAGCGGCACCTTCGGTAAGAAGCTTGGTCAGCTCGTCGCGAAGCCGCTCGGGAGAAACCTGGTTGATGTCAGGAGCCAGTTTCTGAATCGCACGAAACGTCTTGGCTTCGATCGCGTAATGTAGCCGCGCGGCAAACCGAACGGCGCGAACCATGCGCAGTTTGTCTTCGCGGAATCGTTCTTCTGGGTCTCCAATCGCTCGAATGACACCGGCGCGAAGGTCTTCGCGTCCGCCCACAAAATCGAGAACTTCATTCGTCTCCGGATCCATCAGCAGCGCGTTGATGGTGAAGTCGCGGCGCTTTACATCTTCTTGCGGCGATTTCGCGAGCACGACATGATCTGGATGGCGGCCATCCGAGTAACCGATGTCGGACCGGAAGGTGGCCACTTCAACTTGAACTGGCGCGGGTGAGTCGCTTGCGAAATCAGCGACAGCGTTGCCAGCCTGGGGATCTTCCACAACGATCACCACGCCAAATTTTACGCCCACCGTTATGCTGCGCGGAAAGATTCTCATCACTTGTTCAGGAGCGGCGTCCGTGCAGACATCGTAATCGGCCGACGCACGCCCAAGCAGAATGTCGCGCACGCATCCGCCCACAAGGAAGGCCTGATAGCCTGAGTCGCGCAATTTCCCGCAGATTTGATCGGCGAATTCCCGGGGACTCATCCAGCGATTATGAGGGAAATGTCGTCACGTTGGTAGTTAGAGCATTCCGAACAGGAAACTGGGCCGCAGCCGCCGGGGGCGGGCGGCTAGGCGGTCACGCGAAGCACGAGAGCCGTAATGTCGTCATGCTGTCGGGCGTAGCCGACAAAATGATTGACGTCCATCATTACGCGGGAGAGAACTTCTGCGGCACTTGCGGGAACGAGCGCGACGCAAGCAAGAAGCCGCGCCTCACGGTATTCTTCGCCAGCTTCATTCACGGCTTCCACCACGCCGTCGGTGAAAACAAAAAGCAGGTCGCCCGCCTGTAGCTGCGTCCGTCCGGACGAATAAGGGAGTTCGTTATCGGTGAAGGCCGGCAACCCAAGTGGAGGCCCTCCGATCGAGAGCCGTTCGATGGCCCCCGAGGCGCGCCGCAAGATCGGGTCATTGTGTCCGCAGTTGACGTAAATCATCTCGCGAGTTTCCAGATGTATTTCAGCCAGAAATGCCGTAGTGAAGCGAAGACCTTCCAGGCTGTGCGCGCGTGCGTAGCGTTCGAGCCCCGCTACGATTTCCTCCAGCGAAGCGGTTGTGGCCGCAAGCGCTCTCAGGCTGGCCTGGAACGTCGCCATCAGCAACGCTGCCGGCACGCTTTTCCCGGCAACGTCGGCAACTGCCACCAGTAACGAAGGGCCGCTCGATCCGTCTGCGGGCGACGGGCGCAAAAACGCATCGTAATAATCACCCGCTACGGTGTTTTGAGGGCGAGTCGCGAACGCGATGTCCATGCCGGCGACGATCGGTGGCTTGGCGGGGACCAGCCACTGCTGAATCTCGCGCGCGATTTCCAGATCGCGCTTCATAGTCACGCGATCGGCTAGCTCCAGTGCCAATAATACGAACAGGATCGCTGCGCCGAATCCTTCGAAGTTAATTTCTGCGTCGCCTGAGGCCGAGCGAAACTCAGGGTGGACCACGATCATCAGGAGCGCAATGATCAGCAAGACCCGCCGCGCTGGCGAGAGCTTCATCAACATGGCCTGAAACAGCGCCCAGCCAGCGAATAAGATTTTTTTGATTTTTGATTTTTCGCGACCGATGGCGTCCCAGTCTACGTCCTTGGAGTAAAGACCGTAGCTGGACCTCGCTTCGGATTTAAATTCGCCCCAGAGCTGGCCCATTTTCAGGCCTTCCGTCACGCGCGCCCAGAAATCGCGCACGTTACGAATAGCGCCCTTGGAGCGTTTATCCGGATTGGGAGTTGGGGCCATGAGAACGAAACTATAGGACAGGAACCAAGTGGCGGCAAATTTGTTTGGATGAAGACAGAGCTTGCCAGCGGCGGAAGAAATCAGCGGCGATCGTGGCCATCGGGAATTTTGAGCGAACCGCCGAATTGTACCTTCGAAAATCCAAAGCGATCACGAAGGCGGTCGGTTGTCCGCGCCAGGCGTTCCAGTTTTTCCCGGCGTCCGGGATCGAGAAGTTCCATTTGGCCGGAGCCTCCGGAGAAAGAGGAAAGCTCGACACCTACGAGACGCAATTTCGCAGTGCCGTTCCATGCGCGTGAGAAAAGAGCGCGAATCGAGCGCAAGAAGACGCCGTCCAGATCTGACGGCTCGGCAAGCGTATGGCTGCGCGTGATGGTCGTAAAGTTGGCGTAGCGCAGCGTTAGACTGACCGCTCGAGCGTGCAGGCCGGCATCGCGCAGGCGTTTCACCGCCTTCTGGCAGAGATGGCTGAGCGTGGACTCCAAGACCTCGCGGTCGTTTGTGTCTTCGCCAAAAGTCTGGTTATGCGAAAGCGATTTGGCCTCGGCGTCAACGAAGAACTCGAAGGAATCGATGCCGCGCGATTTGCGATACAGTGCCTGTCCCCATTTTCCGAACACTTCTTCAAGGCGCTCGAGCGGCACACCTTGAAGTTGTGAAATCGTTTCGACCCCCAGGCTTTTTAGCGCTGCTTCGGTAACCTTGCCGATGCCCGGAATTCTTCGCACGGACAACGGCGCAAGAAAGGCAGGCTCGCTGCCGGCAGGAACCCAAACCAGGCCGCGCGGCTTGGCCTGCTCGCTTGCGACTTTTGCCACCAAGCGTGTCGCGCCCAGCCCTCCTGAACATGGCAAGCCGGTTGTCAAAGTGATTTCGACCAAAAGTTTGTGCGCCGCGCCGAAAGACGGACCGTGCAAACGCTCTGTCCCTGCTAAATCGAGATAGGCTTCGTCGATCGAAGCCATTTCCACGGTAGGTGAGTACTTTGCGAGTACCGCAGCCACGCGATCGCTCCACTGTCCATAAAGTTCATGGTGCCCGTCGAGAAATACCGCATGCGGACAAAGTTTGGCCGCCGTGCGCAGCGCCATAGCCGAATGAACGCCGAAACGCCGCGCTTCATAACTGGCCGACGTCACCACACCGCGCTGGTCGCCCTGGCCTCCCACGATCACCGCCAACCCGCGCAATTCAGGACGCGTCAGCAGCTCAACGGATACAAAAAACGCGTCCATATCAATGTGGAGAATGCTGGCGGCTGAATCCGCCGCGGTGGGAGCCGTTGCGTCATGCTTCGCGCGAAAATGAGCCAGCTTCGGCATGCTCGTTGCGATGGGCCAGAGCTAGATTCTACGACGAAACCGAAGCGGTATTTCGTTAGATGAGATCGGCGGCGGTGACGCGCGGAATCCCGGCAAGATCATTCGTGAAGGTGACGTTGGTCCAGCACTTTTGCTCCTGCAAAATCGCGCGCATATGTTCCGCCGAATTGTAGCCGAGTTCAAGGACCAGAATGCCGCCGGGACGAAGCAGTTTGCCCGCTTCCTCGACCAATCGCGCATAGAACTCAAATCCGCTAGGGCCGCCGAAAAGAGCAGCCGCGGGCTCGTGGTCTCGTACTTCGCGCTGCAATTGGGGCGCATCTTTGCGCGCGACGTAAGGCGGATTGCTCACAATTAGATCGAACGAGTGCGCTTCTTGGTTTAGCGCGTCAAGCAAATCTGTTTGTAGGAAATGAATGCGATCGGCGACGTGATGACGCGTCGCATTGCGGCGGGCAACTTCGAGCGCGGCCCCGGAAATGTCCATGGCAAAAACTTCAGCGTGCGGCAGCTCCCCAGCCAGCGCGACTGCGAGGCAGCCCGAGCCAGTCCCAACATCGGCGACGCGCAATTTCTCGCGCGGGAGGCCCGACTTGAGATGGATGATGAAGCCGCGAGGACCGAGCCGCGCCAAGGCAACTTCCATCACGTGCTCGGTTTCCGGACGAGGAATCAGCACCGCCGGCGTCACTTCAAACTCCCGTCCCCAAAATTCCTGTTTGCCTGTGAGATATTGCGTAGGTTCGCCGGCCGCACGCCGCTCAATCAGAGCGAAATATCTTTCTGCGCCAGGCAAATCCAGCCGCGCTTCGGGATGCGTGTAAAGCCAGGTGCGATCGCGTCCGAGCGCGTGCATCAACAGAAGCTCAGTAGCAAGCGTATGCGACGGCACGTGCGCCGCGCGCAATCGCGCCATTCCTTCCCTCAACGCTGCGCGGACGTCCAACGGAGATGTATTCGAGGATCTGTCCGAAATTGACATGACCAGACGCTACGTCGGCTTAGGCTTCGACGAGTTCTTGCTTGAGCCGTTCCGACTCATAATGGGTGGAGAGTGCGTCGACGATGGGGCCGAGCTTGCCTTCCATAACCTGATCGAGCTGGTGCAGCGTCAGGCCGATCCGGTGGTCGGTGACGCGGTTCTGCGGAAAGTTGTACGTGCGGATTTTTTCGGAACGGTCGCCGGTTTTGATCTGGCCGCGGCGCTCAGCAGCAATTGCTTCGTGTTGCTTCGCCTGCTCCATTTCGTAAAGACGAGCGCGCAAGACGCGCATAGCCTTCGCGCGATTCTTGATTTGCGATTTCTCGTCTTGCTGCGAGACGACCAGACCGCTGGGAATGTGCGTGATGCGCACGGCAGAATAGGTGGTGTTCACCGACTGCCCGCCCGGGCCCGAAGAGCAAAACGTGTCGATGCGCAGGTCTTTAGCCTCGATCTTGATGTCAATGTCGTCGGCTTCCGGCAACACAGCCACGGTGGCGGCCGAAGTATGAATGCGTCCTTGCTGCTCGGTGGCTGGAACGCGTTGCACGCGATGCACGCCGCTTTCATACTTCAGCTTAGAATAGACTTTGTTGCCTTGAATCGCGGCGACGATTTCTTTTGTTCCGCCGATGGAGGAAGCCGAGCTTTCCAGAATTTCAACTTTCCAATTCTGCGTTTCAGCGTAACGCGAATACATGCGGAAGAGTTCTCCTGCAAAAAGCGAAGCTTCATCTCCGCCGGTGCCCGCGCGAATCTCGACGATGACGTTCTTGTCGTCGTTGGGATCGCGCGGAAGCAATAGGAACTTTAGTTCGCGCTCGACGATGGCACTGCGCGCTTCGAGTTCATGCTCCTCATCATGCGCCATCTGTTTCATTTCCGTGTCGTCGGTTTCCACCAGCAATTGTTTCGCGCCCTGCAAACCCTTCTGAATTTCCTTCCATTCGCGGTATTTCGCCACCATCTCGGCCATTTCCGCGTGCGTCTTGGCGAGCTTCTGGAAGCGTGCCGAGTCGTTGTGCACTTCCGGCGAGGAAAGCTGTTGCGTCAGTTCTTCGTAGCGCGACTCGATGTTATCGAGTTTTTCAAAAAGCGTTAAATTCGCCATCGCATTGCCTCATAAGCTGTACTTCGTGGTTTGGAAATCAATAATTCGTGAAGCGCCGGCGTAAAGGATTGCACGTCCGCAGCGGACGGGCTTTGGGGGAAAAGCTAATAGAAGAAGGTAAACATGGACATGGTGTTGATTCCTGTAGTTAGGATAGTCGTAATCCGTTGCAGAGTCAAACCGTGGTTGTTGAGTGATTGCCCGCGTCTCTGGAATGCGTTCCGTAGTAATCTCTGGGGCGTGGGCATCCTCTTTTTTATTCGGCGCGCGGCACTCGCCTCGGTCTGTCTGCTATTCGCGTTTTGCGCGATGGCTCAGACCCGCGAAGCGCCGAAGCAGACGGTGATCAGGAATGTGACCGTGATCAACCCCGGCACATCCTCGGTTCAGGGAGATAAGACAGTCGTTATTTCAGGCGATCGCATCACCGAAGTCTCTGAGACAGCCGCCCCCCTCCAGCACTCAAAAAACGTCCGCGTGATCGACGGTCGCGGCCAATATCTGATCCCCGGTTTGTGGGACATGCACGTGCACTCGGCGTTCGGCGATTGGTTCCCTGGGGGGCGCGACATCATTCTGCCTCTCTTCGTCGCCAACGGCGTCACCGGCGTGCGCGACATGGGCGGAGACCTTCCTGTGCTGATGGCTTGGCGCAAACAGAGGGCGAACGGCCAGATTGTCGGTCCTCGCATGGTCATCTCCGGCCCTATGCTCGATGGATATTTACCGGACGGCAAGCTGCGGTTTCCGAGTTCGGTCGCCGTCACCACTCCGGAAAGTGCCCTCGCCGCCGTGGATTCCCTAAAAGCGCAGGGCGTGGATTTTATCAAAGTGCAATCGGAAGTTTCTGACGCTGCCTACCATGCCGCTGCCGCGGAGGCGCACAAGCAAGGTCTGCCCTTCGTTGGCCACGTGCCGGACAAGGTTCGGCTGGAGGAGACCGTTGCGGCAGGACAAAAGAGCATTGAGCACTTGATGGGCATCTTCGAAGCCTGTTCCGGTGAAGAAGACAAATTCATCAGCGGCAAGGGTGATTTGAAGCTGATGCTTACGTCCCACGACGAGCAGAAATGCGATGCGCTCATTCGCTTGCTGGCGAAAAGCCAGACGTGGCAAGTTCCAACACTGGCCTGGCAGCGCGGCGGCACGTTTCTCGATCAGCGCGATCTGAAACACCAGCCGCTCGACAAATACGTTCCGGCATACTGGCGCGACGTAACCTGGCGCCGGTTCACCGACGAGATGATGCCGGACCTATTGAGGGAACCGCTCGCGCTGCGCCAGGAGTATTTCGCGCGCAATCTGCAGATGGTGGCGACCATGCACCGTGCGGGCGTGCCATTCATGGCCGGGACAGATACCGCGCCGGGCGTATACATCATTCCGGGATTCAGCCTGCACGATGAGCTCGCTAATTTCGTCGAAGCCGGATTCACGCCGATGGAGGCGCTGCAGACCGCCACGAGCAATCCAGCGAAATTCCTCGGGCTGGAAAGCAGTTTTGGCTCCGTCGAAGCCGGCAAGACCGCTGACTTGATCCTTTTGACCGCGAACCCGCTTGAAGATATCCATAACACGCAGAAAATAAGCGCGGTGATCGCCGATGGCCGGCTCTACGATCGCGCTGCTCTGGATCAAATGCTGGCGGGGGTAGAAGCATCCGCAAAGCAGCAGAAGTAGAAGATTACAGAAGGTGTGCGCACAATTGCTCTCTAGCTTGTCGCAAAGGAGCGCGAACCAAATTACGTCTCGATGAGTAACGGTACTCCATCATCAACTAGCAAACACTCGGGCGAGATGCTATGGGGCTTCTGGTATCCGGCGCTGCGAAGCGAACAAGTGCGGGGAAGAAAACTCGTGCGCGCCATGCTCTTGGATGTTCCGCTGGTGATTGGGCGCGACGCCGCCGGAAAGGCTTTTGCGCTCCGTGATGTTTGTCCTCACCGCGCGTTTCCGCTTTCATTCGGCCAATTCGACGGCGCAACGGTGGAATGCGCCTATCACGGCTGGCGTTTTGAAGCGCACACTGGCCAATGCCGGGCGATCCCTTCGCTCACTGCCGACTCAAAATTAAAATGCGAACGGATTTATGCCGGGTCCTTCCCTTGTGAAGAGCGCGACGGCTACATCTGGTGTTTTATGAGCAATGCTGAAGGCCGAGCCCCCGACCTCGCGCCGCCGCCCGCGCCCGAGTTGCCGACGCTCAGCCCAAGGTACAAAATCGCGCATCTTTGGGCCGATCTTCCGTGCGGCGTGGACCAAGCCATCATCGGCTTGATGGACCCTGCGCATGGCCCTTTTGTGCACCAAGCCTGGTGGTGGCGCAGCCGCCGCAGCATCCGCGAAAAACAAAAACAATTTGAGCCCATACCAAACGGGTTTCGCATGAGTCCTCACGCGCCCTCCGCAAACAGCGCGCCGTACAAAATCTTAAAGCTCATCACCGGCGAACCCGCGACTACGATGATCGATTTCGCCTTGCCCAATCAGCGCTTCGAACAGATTCACGCGGGCCGCTACTGGCTCTCCAGCCGCACGACGGTGACGCCAGTCCGCAGCGATCTTTGCCGCCTGGATTTTTGCGCTGCGTGGAACATTCTTACCTGGTTCCCGGTGGTCTCGGTCATCCTTCACGTTTTCGGTCCGCGATTCATTCGCCAGGATACCGAAGTCATCGAAAAACAAGCGCTGGGATTGAAATTCGAAGACCGCATGATGCTGGTGGACGACGCCGATCGCCAAGCGCGCTGGTATTTTGAACTGAAAGCTGCCTATCTTGAATCGCGCCGCACCGGCATCCCGGTGAAGAATCCCTTGGAAGGACCAATCACCCTGCGCTGGCGCTCGTAATTCCATTTGGTGACCTGCCGAACCGCTGGCTAGCGACCGATGCCGCTGAGGAACGGATAGTGCTCCGCGGCGCCCATCAAGAAAAGCATCGGAAATGACAGCCAAAAGGCGACGCGCGAGGCGAGAAAACCCCAGCGTGCGAACTTGGCGGCTTTCGGCGGCATGGGCGTGCCTTGCTCCGCGTTTGCACGAGTCCACTCAATCAGCCGCTTCTGCACGCGCCAAACCACCCCCCAAGCATTCAGCAGCATCAGAAAACCGAGCCCGCCGCCGACACTGATGGACAGATGCGCGTTGGAAGCATCCGCTCCGCCGTTGAGATCCAGCACCAGCCAGGCGGCCGCTATGACAATGGCTGCGATGGCAATCGTACGAACCCAAACATTGTCGAGGGATCCTTGGTGCGGAAGTTGGAACGGATAGATCAGCGCGTAGGCCCCGAGCCATACCACTACCCACCAGCCAAACCATTTCAGCGCGAGCCATGGGTCGCCGGCGTTGTGCGCATCAACGCTCAGTAGGTGGAAATAATAACGAACGCCGACCACCACGGTGATCATCGCGGACCAGCGAAACCAAGCCATCGCGCGCAACATCATCAGCGGATAGACTTTGCCGCGCACCGAGGCGTCCAGCTGCTTCATGGTGGGAAACCCGACAAGATTGAAAAAATAGAGCAAGCCGATCCAGATGATTCCGAAAACGAAATGAAGCCAGCGAAGGATGATGAATTCGGCCGCTCCCGCACCTTCGGGGAAACTGAAGTGGGGTGTAAGGAAATGGAGGACGATTGCCAACGAGGAGAAAGTCATTCAGACCTCCCGGTTCGAACCAAGCGCGATTGCGTAGTTACGCTATCGGAAGCCCAAGCGGCAAGTCAATCAGATCGTGGCGTCGTCACGCGCTGGCGATTTCAATCGCGCGAGCGCCCAGCGCGCATGCTCGGCAATGAACGCATCATCGCCGCCTGCAAGACGCTCGAGTAGATTCACAACGCGTTCATGCGCTTCTGAGCAGCGTTCGATGCGAGAGTTTCCCAGCGCGACGCACGCATTGCGAACGAGGCCGCGCCATTTCGCCCGCTTTACCGCACTGCTGCGAAAAATCTGACTAAACTGCTGGCGCGTCAACGAGGCGAGCTTTTCGAGTTCCGGCGCGAAGAGGGACTCCCGATTCCCTCCGTCGCGTCCGCTATTTTCTTCCATTGGCGCAAGTTGCCGCGGTTGAAATGCCGAAAGCTGACTCACTGGAGACTTGCGATTCCAAGGACACACGTCCTGGCAAATATCGCAGCCGATGACGGCGCGCCCCATCGCGGGACGCAACTCGTCTGGAATCTCTCCGCGCAATTCAATTGTGAGATAGGAAATGCAGCGCGTTGCGTCGAGAACGTAAGGCGCCGGAAATGCTTGCGTGGGGCAAGCGTCCAGGCACAGCCGGCAATTCCCGCAGAGATCGGCTGGCGGCAGTTCTCCTGGCGGAATCGATGGCGCGAGTTCCAACGTCGTTACAATCACGCCGAGAAACAACCAGGAGCCCAGTCCCTCGTTAATGAAACAGGTATTTTTCGCCAGCCAACCGAGCCCCGCGTATTTTGCCGCGATTCGTTCGATGACCGGCCCGGTGTCAACGTAAGCACGCGCTTTGAACGGCTCGGGAAATTGCGCGCGCGCGGCCGCCACGAGCGCATCGAGCTTTTCGCCAATCACTTCATGGTAGTCGTCGCCCCAGGCATAACGCGAAATCCAGCCTCGCGGCGAATCGTCGGCCTGCGTGACGGGCAATTCCGTGGAGTACGGCAGCGGCGAGTTGTAGTTTAACGCGACGACAATCAAACTTCGCGCGCCGGTCAAAACCAGCCGCGGGTCCGCACGCCGGGGGTCGCACAGGTAATTCATCTCACCCGCATAGCCGCGCGCCAGCCATTCCGGCAAACGCGCCAGCTCTTTGAATGTTCCATTCACTGCCGGCGTGGCTGGAACGGATGCAACACCGCACAAATCGAACCCAACGGCACGCGCCTGCTCGCAAATCCATTGTGTTCCCTCCGCTGCGTTCATGCTCTGATGATGCATTATCGGCGCCACCATCGTCCAACCGACAAAGCCTTCCCGGCATTGGACTATGTCTCCGCGCGGCTGCTACAATGCCGGCCATGGCAGATTGGCGCCAAATTCAGGCACGCATCCGCAAAGCCAAGAACAGCCCCGACGCTCACGCAAAGCTTTCTGAACTTTACCAACGTACACACGACGCGATGGTGGCTTGGGAGCTCGCTTTAATCCAGGAAAAAGCGGAGCTCAAAGACGACGCCGTGAAGTGGTACAGCATCGCCGCCGAACGATTCCGCCGCGCCGAATGGAAGAAAAAAGCGGAGGAAGCGCTCACCAGGCTGGGAGTAGCTCTTCCTGTCGGAAGCGCGATACCCATGGATGCCGGAGTAGACGCCGAAGAACGTCTAAATTCTGTCTCGGACCTGCCCGATCAAGAACAGCAGAGCTTGCCCTTAGCTCAGGGCGAAATACCGGAAGCCGCAAACGAAGCACCGGCGAGCACCGCCGAACGATCGAAGGCCGCGCCGGAAGCCAGCGAGGCGGAAAAAAAGAAGCGGCGCCGCGGCCGCCGTGGAGGCCGTGGCCGGCGGCGCAAAGGCGCCGCAGCTGCCCCGGGACTTCCATCGCAAGCCTTTGCTGCTTCCAGTGCAGCACCACCGGCAGCGCCTGTGCAATCGCGGCAACAAACTCCGCGCAGTCCCGCGCCGCGAACTGAAACTTTTGAACGAGCGACGATTCCCTCCGCGCCGCCCGCCAGCTCGAGTGAATCTTCTGAGCGCGCCTTTGCGGAGCTCGCCGCGCCGATGCTGCCCTCCGAGCGCACCGCCCACGGCCGCGCAGGCGACCCGGCGCTAGCTTCGCGCATGTCGCATCTCGAATCGATGCTGCGCCGCCTGGTAGCGAGTCCGCTGCATCGTCTCGACACAGAAGAAGCTCCCGCCGGCCCCGGCGTATTCCTGCTCTCTGATTCCGATCAGATCACTTCCTATTATGTGGAAGCCTGCCAGACACTGCGCGTCGGGGTAGGAAACCTAGCTCGTGGTTTGCGTGGCAGCGCCGCCAAATCCACGCGCGGCACCCGCACCTCATTCGACAGCGGTCTGAAATCCAAACTTGCCGAACATCTGGGAATCACCGAAGCAAAAGTTTCGCAATATCTGAAGGACCACTGCGTCGTCCGATGGATTCAACTCGACGACGACGCCCCGCACCTAGCCCATTTCGCCATCGGCGTTCTGCGCACCCCGCTAAACCTCGACTGACTAGCTTTTTCTTGATCGCTCTTTCAGAACGTGTATCGGAACGCAAATTGGAACGTGCGTGGGCCGTTCAATTGGTTAATCTCACCAGGTACTCCAAAAGGAGGCGCGCCAACGGAAGTGTCTGGCACGAGCATGCACTGTTGGCCTGTGGTTGTTACGCCGTCGCCGCAGGTCGGGCCCGTCGCCGCAAACCGCGCGGAATTGTTAATGCCTCCGCCGTTCTGCACGAAGTAATTCGGATGGTTGAACAGGTTGAAAACTTGAGCGGTTACCGTGACCATCTGCCTCTCGGTGATGTGAAACCCGCGGGAAAGCCCCATGTCAATCTCCTGAATCCACGGTCCGTAGAAAGCGTTAAATCCTACGAAAGGATCAGGGCCACAAGGAGCGCTGCTCCCGCCAATACCCGCGGCGGTGTTCCCGGTGGACTCGTTGGCTGCGCTGTTGTTCACGTAGTCGCTTATCTGCGAGCAGTCTAGAAGCGCGGTGTATGGCCGACCGGAACTGAATTGCATCACCGTACTGATTGTCCAGTTCGACAGCAGCCCCCGGGCAAACTGGCTCTTCAAATCCGGAACGCCCGGCGCGTATGCACCGGCAATCGAAAGACGGTGATGCTGGTCGAGCAGGCTGGGCCCATGCGTGTCGCTGAAATCGAACTGATTGTTGAAATCCGCGCCATTCGATTGAAAGTTCTTCGAATAGGTATAGGAAACCAGTGAAGAAAGCCCATGGAAGGAGCGCTGCTGGAATTTCACGTAGAACGAATTGTAATTGTTGTTGCCGGGGCTGATCAGCGCATTAATTTGGCCAGGATAACCCGGGATCAGCGCGCCCTCTGTCAGCAGGCCGCTGTCCAAATTCGGAAGGGTCACCGAGGCGCCGGACGGCAGAGTGTAGGTAGTGGTGCCAAGCGGCAGGCAAACACTGCTACCTGCGATGCCCTGAGGAGGGCAGAGGTTCAGATCGTTGGCGCTCGAGGCGATCAAATGCGTGCCATGCGTCCACATGGTGCCGATCGTCAATGTCGAGCTCGGCAGTACCTCGCGCTGGATTTCCAGACTCGATTCCAAAACGTGTGGAGTCTTAAACGCGGGGGAAACAATCGAGAGGTTCGAGGAGGAGGAAAAAACGGGCGACGTGCTCGGCAGAGCGGTCGGGAAGGCGGGCATTTGCGCATCGGGTGAAGTACCGGAGTCGTAGCGAAGGAATGTGCTTGCCACCCGGCTAGGCAAACCGTTTCCAGTGACGGAGTTTTCATAGTTGATGGCGTCGAAAATCTCGCGAAAGATCCCGAAGCCGCCTCGCACTACGGTTTTTGACAATGGCTGCCACGCAAAACCGAATCGGGGCGCCAACCGTTGGTACTGGTTGGGGAATTGCCCGGTCAACTGCGCGATCTGGGGGCCAAGTGTGGTATTGGCCTGCGGCTGAGGATAGACCTGAAAATCTTCCCGCAGGCCGAAATCGAGCGTCAGACGCTTGGTGGCCTGGAATTTATCCTGAATGTAAAAACCATAATAGGGGAAGGTGAAAGGGAACAGAGGATTCCCCACGTTCTGCGTGAATGTGCCGTACTGGCCAAGCGCAAAGTTAGTGGGCGAAGAAAATGTATAGGTTCCGTCGAAGTTTCCAGCATAGAAATCGGTTACGTGAGTCCGATCAAAATCGAAACCGAAATCGAGGGTATGCCTGCCGATAGCGTAGCTCATGCGCTCGTTGATCTGCCATTGATATTCCCTGGTATCGGCGACGGCATAGTTTGCATTTCCGAGAAACATGAACTGGGGCGAGAAAAGCTCAATCTCCGGCAGATTGCTCGGAATCAGTTGGGAAGGCGTGGTGAGCTGCTCGTCCCGTGTGAAGCTGACGTGGAAATCGCTCAGCAGCGTGGGGCTGAAAGTGTGTGTCCAATGTATCGTGGCGTGGTGGTCACGCACAAAGTTGTTCGCCAGGTAGGAGTCACCCGCATAGTTGATGGGGTTAAATGTATACTCGCCCCCCGGTGAGTCAAACTTGCTGTAGTTGTAAACAAAGCTCAGACGATCCGCATTCGTGGCCTGCCAGTCCACCTTGGGAAACAGAGTCAGATTGTTGGCCAGGCGCTTGCGCTGATTGAGGTTGGAGTTGATGGCAAAAAGCGCGTTCGCGACACCCTGCAGATACACGGTCTGCTGGGGCGGCGTTAGGGCAGAATAGTTGAACGGCGACGGTGGTATAAAGTTTGCTGCGGCTGGGAGCACCCCGTCCGAAGCAGGTAGGGTGGTTCCCGCCGGGACTCCAAAGTCCGTCTCGGAAAGTCCAGTGTCCCCTGGGATGATGATCGAAATTGGCTCTTTACGCCGTTGCTGCTCGTAGTCGAAATAAAACCATGCCTTATGATGGATGATCGGGCCGCCCAGGTCGGCGCCGAACTGCTGGAGGATGTCGAGCGGTCGCGGAACGCCTGCGGCTTTGTCCACGGCGTCATCGGCATTGCCCACTCCCGAATTGCGATTGTAATAGAAAGCGTTGCCGTGATATGCGTCCGCGCCTGACTTCGTAACAGTGTTGACGAACCCCGAGCCCCCGCCACCGTATGCTGCGTTGTAAGGATTATCGGCGACTTGAAATTCCTGGATCGACTGCTCGCCGAAAACATAAGGGACGCGAGTGCGGCCGCGCGCTTCACCAAAATAATTGCTGCTTGCCGTGGCGCCGTCCACGGTGAAGAAATTCGAGCCATTGCCATTGGCGTATCCAGAGTCTGCACCGCCCTGCTGCCCCCCGATGCTGACCAACCCGAATTCGCCGTCGGCGTTTGCGTTCGGCGTGAGCAGAACGAAATCCGTATATCGCCGGCCGCTCAGAGGTAAATCTTCAATCAAGTTCTGGCCAACCACGGTGCCGACACTGGTTTCTGTCGGTTGCAGCAGGGACGAAGTCGCCGTCACCGTTACCGACTGGGTGATCTCGCCGACCTGTAGCACTGCGTTCGCGGCCGTATCTTGTCCAATGCTCACTACCACCCCGGTAATCTCTGTTTTCGAAAAGCCCGCATGGGATAGTGAGATGTCATAGGTTCCGACATCAAGTACCGGAAATCGATATAAACCCGAGCCGTTCGTGCGCGCCGTGGATTGCACGCCAGTGCTTACGCTGGTGAGCGTAACCGTTGCGTCGGGTACGGCTCCGCCGCTCTTATCGACTACCTGCCCTGAAATGGACCCTCCCGAAACGGCATTTTGACTCCACGCAGTTGCTGATAGAAGACAAGTGAAAAAAATACTAACGAACCCCAAAAAGATCTTTTTCATAGCTTCACCTCAAATGAGAGTTGCTGCCAGCGGGAAGGAGCAAGGGTCTGTGCCTGAGGATGGTCATGGCGCGCTCCGCAGAAAAGATTCCAGGCTTTTACTCCGCAAACTGCCAGCCGTCAAGAATAACCCCTGTGGAATTCAGCTCTCTGCTGCGCAATTCGTGCCTTTGAATGGTGAGGAACCCCGCCACCCAAAACTTTGTAGTGACGAAATGTGAGTGTAATGAGAACCCAATTTGAACAAGGTGTGAAAGTCCGTGCCTCTGAGCCTTTGGCGAGCCGGGGGATCATGTATGCGCCCGGCTATCGACCTCCTGCGCGGGGTCTGCCGTGACCATAGAACAAGGCTTCCAGCTGGCAAATCGTCCCTCCGGTGTGCCGTTCGGTGCCGCTCGCTGCCGTTTAAGCCGCCAATTGCGCGTTTGGATGCACTCCCCTGGACCTTCCCTCCCATTCCGGGCAAACTTTGCTAGGGTAACAAGTTACGGGTGTGGCTCACCCGTCGGGGTCATAGGGGCATTACGGGGCTTCGCCACTTATAAGAATATTCGCGCGTCAAAAGGAAAGGTGGAGGATTATGCCGAAAACAGTAGGCAATCAACTGTGGAAATCGTTCGATTGGGCGCTGTGCAAAACAGCGGGGGTAACCTTCGACACGATTCAATTCTTTAATAAGTACCGTCCAAATCCTTCCTTCATTCCCAAGTGGTCTGATAAGCCGATGCTGAAATCGTGGGAGAAGTCCAAGCCGACGCTCGGCTGGCCGCGTACCACCGACTCTCTGTGTCCTTCCTGCGTGCACGAAGCGCGCGAAGCGATCATGAACGGCACGAAAGACTGGACCGACTTGGTCCACGAAAAAGTCGGCGAGATTAAAGCTCAAATCATCGAGCGCGACGGCCAGGTTTGGATGGTGAAAGAATGTCCCATCCACGGCAAGTGCGAAGATTTGATGGCCGCCGATTCCAAGTTCCTCGAATGGATTGAAAAGAATTTCCCCGGCCGCGATATTCCCGCACACAACGACGAAGACCTGCACCGCCACGGTTCCAGCACGATTCGCCACGGCCGCGGCTCCGTTCTTACCGTTGACCTCACCAACCGCTGCAACATGATGTGCGACCCTTGCTTCATGGACGCCAACCAAGTCGGTTACGTCCACGAACTGAACTGGGAAGAAATTCAGGAAATCCTGGAGAACGCCACCAAGATCAAGCCGCGCCGCCAAATGTCGGTACAGTTTTCCGGCGGCGAGCCAACCATGCATCCGCGCTTCCTCGACGCGGTTCGCTTCGCCCGCAAAGTCGGCTACAACAGCGTGCAAGCTGCCACCAACGGAATCGAGTTCGCCAAGAGCAAGGAATTCTGCGCCAAGGCTTTCGAGGCGGGCTTGCGTTATGCCTACCTTCAATTTGATGGCATCGGCAATGATGCGAACAGCCATCGCCAGGTCGGCAACCTGTTCGACGTGAAGCTCCGCGCCATTGAAAACATGCACGCGGCAGGCATCGACATCGTATTGGTCACCACCATCGTCAACAATGTAAACAACGACCAAGTTGGACCGATCGTGAAGTTCGCCATGGAAAACCCCAAGAAAATCTCCTTCGTTTCGTTCCAGCCCGTATCCTTCACTGGGCGCGACGAAGAAATCACTCCCGAACGCCGCCTGCGCCAGCGCTATACGCTGTCTCACTTAGCGCAGGACGTCAGCAAGCAGGTCGGAAGAATCGAACCCACTCGCGACTGGTTCCCGATATCGCTCATCAGCCCGTTCTCTGATTTCGCTGACCTGGCGCACGGCCCCGACGCCATGTGGGGACAGATGAGCTGCGGCTGCCACCCGAATTGCGGCGTGGGAACTGCGGTGATGATCAACAAAGAAAATAAGGAATGGGCACCGGTGCCGAAGTTCCTGAACGTTCCGGGGCTGGTCGCTGATATCAGCAAAGTTACCGACGCTTCGCGCGGCAAGAAATTCTCCGCTTACATGGCCGCCATGGCGCTGCTCAAGAATTATCATCCCTTCCAGGCCCCGCCAAGTTTGCGCCTCAAGGATCTGTGGAAGAAATTCGATAAGACCTTCGGCGTGCGTGGTCAGGACAAGGCGGAAAAGGTTTACGGTAAGGTCGGTCCTGATCGCACCCTGGACGACTCCATGAAGCGTCGCCAGGATCCCTGGAATTTCCTCTTCCTCGCGGGCATGTGGTTTCAGGATCTGTTCAACTACGATTTCCGCCGTACCGAAATGTGCATCATTCCTTACGCCACGCAGCAGGGCGAAATTTCCTTCTGCGCTTACAACACCGGCATCGGCTGGCGCAAAATTATCGAGAACATGTACAAGAACGCGACCGTCGCTCAGTGGTACAAAGAGCACGGTAAGCACGAAATTTTCGCCAAGGGCAAAAAGGTTGACCTGCAGAGCTATGAGCACACCCTCCGCATCGACGAAGATGATGCAGCGCGTGTTCGTCACCTCGAGCACGACATTCCTCTGACCGCGGCCGAAGAAGACCGCGCGCGCCGCCGCAAGGCCAACGAGGAAGCTGCCAAAGTCCGCCGCATTTACGAAGAGCTGGTGCTGAAGAAGTCCACCGAAACCGTGGTCCAAATCGGCTCGATTCAGCAGATCCAAATGGCAGTTCCGGGCGCAACCGTGAAGCCGGTGCAGATTGCCGGAGCCAATAGTGACGGCCACACCAACGGAAACGGCCACAGGAATGGAGACGCCGTAAACGTAGAAAAAACCAATGCCGAAGAGGCCACCGTCGCCGGCGACTAGGGTTCATTCATCCCTGGCAGAATTGCACAGCAGCCCCGGCTCTGGCCGGGGCTGTTTTTTTTCCCACCATCGCCATACCTGGGTTGGGTTCGGCGGTGTCCTAGTTCCCCTTCCGGCGCTGCGCAAATAGCCAGGGCACCAAATCCGGCTCGCTGAACGCCATATCCCACACAGCATGGCCGATCCCAGGATATTCGGTGTACTTCGGATTTCCTCCCGCCTGTTTCAACCAAGCCATCCAGGCGTGAGCCTTTTCGACCGGCACGACAGGATCGGCTTGCCCCTGAAAAATCCAAACGGGTACTTTCGCTACGCGCGGATTCATGCCGGCATCGCCATAGCCGCACAACACAATGGCCGCGGCGAAACGCCCGGACGAGTTGGATAGCGCAGCCCAGACACCTTCACCTCCCATGGACTGGCCAGCCAGGTACACTTGATCCAGATCGATGTGGTATTCCTTCTCCACCGCATCCAGAATCTCAAGCGCAAGCCGAATCGAAACAGGTGGAGCATTCGCATGCGGCCGCGCCCACCCCTTTGTGATGTCCACCTGTGGGGCCAGCATAAACGCTTGATACCTGGCCTGATTTTCAGTGGTAGTCCAAGCGTGCGAACCGAGGAAATTACCACCGGAGATTTGCTTCAAATTATCCGAGCCGCGTCCGGCAGCGTCGTGCAGCCACAGGACGATCGGATATTTTTTCGAGCCATCGTAGCCAGGCGGCACGAACAAACGGTACTGCATGCTCTCGCCGGTTGAACTGTGGTACGACCGCGCGAGAAATCCTTTCCCCGGGGATTCCTTCGATTGTGGCGCCCCGGCTAGAACCGCGACAAACACGTACAGAAGTGCTGCTAGAGCGGCGCGGATTCGAAGTCGCAAGAACACGATTGCAGATTACCTTTTCACGTTGGATTGCACATCGGAAACAAAATCTGTGGAATCCAGCCCAGTAAGGAAAGGGCGCGAAGGGTCAGCGCGAATACTTCTTGGCATATGCCGGAGGCTGCGGGCCCGCAATTAATCGGGGATCGCTAACCGGAGCGCTTGAGGTAATCCGTAGCGGGACCACCCCGGCCCAAATCGGCAGTGCATAGTCTGCTTCATCGTCTTTCGGCGGTCCCTGGCGGATTTTTGCGGAAACTTCGGCGAGTGGCAGCGCCAGCACGCTGGTCGCCTTCAGTTCCGATTCCGTCGGCAGCCGCACGTCATTCCAACGCCCGCGCACAATGTGTTCAGTGAACGCTTCGAGCGCCTTAATTTTTTCCGAGGGATCGGAAACCAGCGTCGCGCGCCCGAGCATCACCACCGACCGGTAATTCATCGAGTGATGAAACGCCGATCGCGCCAGCACCAATCCATCCAGCAGCGTAACCGTCACGCAAACTTGAACGCCTTCCGCCAAGGTCTTCAACATCCGGCTCGCGGCCGACCCGTGTATGTACACCGTGTCTTGCACACGCGCGTAGCCCGTGGGGATCACGATTGGCTGGTCGTCAACTGAAAATCCGACATGGCAGATCAATCCCTCGTCGAGAATCTTAAAGACGGTTTCGGAATCGTAAGCACCGCGATCGGGCAATCGCTTGACTTGCGTCCGCTGTGTCGGCTTGAATTCGTTCATCCCCTCAGACTAGGCTGCCCGCCAAAAGGCCACAAGAGCCAATCTGGCCTCCCCGCCGGTTAGCCGCGGCTTATTTCCGGCTCAGTCTGAACCGGAAAATTTACCGAGTTCGCGATGAAGCATTTCGCGTGAGCCGCATGATGCAATTCCCGCGCTTTCTCCATATCAGCGCCAGGCGCGAGCGTTACGCGTGGATGCAGCACCACTCGCACGAAGCGGCCGGATCCGTCCGGCGTTTCTTCCATCACCCCTTCGGCATGATCGACGTAAGACACCACAGCAATTCCAGCAGCCGAGCACAAGTGCAGATACCAGAGCTTGTGGCATGCCGATAACGAAGCCACCAACAATTCTTCAGGATTCCAACGCGTTGCATCGCCTCGGAAATTCGGATCCGACGACCCAGCTATCTTCGGCTTCTGGGCGCCCGCCGATATTTCGTGTCGCCGCTCGTAATCTCGATAACCGGACGTGCCGCTCCCGGTGTTGCCAGTCCATTCGACGATCACCTGGTAATGATGGGTCTTAGCCATTCGGTCTTCCTCTGGCGCGAACGACCATGCAGCGCATCTCAAGCCAGCGCTTGCCGCAAGTCCTCAATCAAGTCTTGGGCATCTTCCAGCCCTACCGAGACTCGCACCGTTCCCGGCTCCACGCTCGCTGCACGCAATTCCGCGAGCGACATATTGTAATGAGATGTATAAATCGGCAGAACAACCAGCGACTCCACTCCCCCCAGACTGGCCGCCAGCAGGAAAATGCGCGCGCGATCGCAAAACCTTCGCGCCGCCGTTAGGCCGTCTTTCAGATCGAACGCTAGCATCGCTCCGAATCCGCGCATCTGCCGCTTCGCCAAACGGTGATCCGGGTGCGACTCCAAGCCGGGATAATGAACGCGCGCAACTTTTGGATGTTTTTCCAGATATTTTGCGAGCGCGAGCGCCGTGGCACACTGCCGCCGCACGCGCACTTCAAGCGTTTTCATTCCACGGATCAGCAAAAAGGCCGCCCCTGGATCCAGGCAGCCCCCTAGATAGATAATCATGTGACGGATTTCTTTAATCAGCGCCTCTCTGCCAGCCGCCGCGCCTGCAATCACATCGGAATGCCCCGCTAGATACTTGGTCGCGCTATGCAGCACGACGTCGAACCCCATCTCGATCGGCTTTTGCAGCACGGGACTGGCAAACGTGTTGTCGATCAGCGAAATCAGGTCCCATTCTTTCGCAAACGCCACTGCTTTGCGCAAATCAACCAGCCGCAGCGTGGGGTTCGTCGGGGTCTCGACATAAAGCACTTTGGTGCGGGGATTCACCAAGCGCTCAATCCCCGCCAGGTCTGCCTCCACATGCCGCACAACGATGCCCATCCGCGGGAACACATCGCGCATCATGCGGTACGTCCCTCCGTAAACCTGCCGCGTGGCGATCACCTCGTCTCCGGCCTTCAACACGGAAAGAAGCGCGCTTGAAATCGCGGCCATGCCCGAAGCCGCAACGATCGCGGCTTCCGCGCCTTCCAGCGCCGCAATCTTTTTTTCAGCGATAGTCAGTGTGGGGTTTCCGTAGCGCGTATAGATGTAAGCCGGACTCTTTCCCTCCGCCCAGCGCTTCATCTCCTCCGTGCTGGCAAATGTGAAATTAGCGGTGCGCGCGATCTCCACGCCGACGGCGACGCCCTTGTGAAACTTGTCTTGGCCCACGTGGATGGCCAGCGTGGCATCGCCCGTCACCTTAATAGTCTTCTTGGGTTTCTTCATAGCCTCGCAGGATTGCGCATCTGGACGCCCTATCGCAAGCGCCAATTTGTTCACCCCCGGGCGAACTACCTTTTCAACGGCGCATAAAATACTTGACGCATTCAAGTTAATAGTACAATAATGACACAGTCATGAATGATCTAATAGTCCTAGCAATTCTGGCGGAAGGCCCCAAACACGGATACGCCTTGAAAAAACAAGCGGGCCTGGCTTTGGGCCAGCCCGATATGCACAACAATCTCGTGTATCCCTTGCTGCGGCGATTTGTAGCGCAGAAATGGGTTACCCAGCGGAAAACGCCCGGTGAGCGCGGTCAGACCCGGCAGGTATATTCACTCACCCCCCTGGGTCGTAACGCCTTGGTGGATCGCCTCCGGCGATTTGACGAAGCATCTTCCGCCGAAGCCTTCCGCTTGCGCATCGGTCTATTCGAATTGCTGGATCCGTCCACGCGCGCACAGATTCTCGCGGCGCGCGAAGATTACCTGCGAGGTCGCGAACGACGATTGGCGCTTCTCCAAAACCAAATGCATCTCGGCTGCTATGGACGCCAAGTCACAAAGTTTCTGCGCCAACAAATTCGTACCGAGCTCGCCTGGATTTCTCGCCTTCGCCGAATGAATGGAGCACGCTAAGCGAGAGTGTGAAGGGGAATGGGCATGGAATTTACGCCGCAACAAATCGTCTACGGTTCATGGATCTTGTTCGGCCTTTACTGGCTCGTTTCCGCCTTCAGCGTGAAAAAAACTGAAAAGAGAGAACTCCCGGCGGAACGTCTCGCCCACATGATCATGATGGCGGCAGGCTACATCTTTGTATTTCAATCGAACGAGTATTGGGGAGTTCTCAACCAACGCTTCCTCCCCGATGCTTCCTGGATCGCTCGGCTGGGCGCCGGAATAACTCTCGCCGGGGTTTTATTCGCCATCTGGGCGCGCTGGAACTTAGGAAAAAATTGGAGCGCGGCAGTTACCATCAAGCAAGGACATCAAATCATCCGCGCAGGCCCCTACGCGTACATCCGCCATCCGATTTATACCGGTATGCTGATCGCCGTAATAGGATCGGCGCTCACAGCAGGCCAGTATCGCGGGGTGCTCGGGTTCGCCATCATTCTCTTCGGATTTTATCGAAAGGCGCGCAAAGAAGAAGCCTTCCTGGCGGCCAATTTCGGTGAACCGTTTACGGCGCACAAGCGACGCACTGGGTTTTTCCTGCCGCGTTTCTCGTGAAATTAGCTGTCCTAAGGTACAGGCTTGTTCTCCACAAAGCACTTACGCCATGATTTTCATCTGATTTGACAGCAGCTTTGCCTTTCATTCGCTGACGGATAGGTGGCAAGCCCATCCAGAAGCCCAAGGCATTGAGCAAATTCATGCCAAGATTAGAGGAATCGAGTTCCACCAGGTTTGCTGCTCCTTATGAAGCCGTCAACGAGGGCACCCATGAAGAAAAAGACCTCGAAACTGCCGCTTTGCGCGGCTTCCCTAATATTGCTTTCGACCTTTTCTCTCGCAGGCTGCTACCTGCTCCAGCCTACCGGCCCCTGCTTTGGCGTCGGCTGTCCGTCTCACACGGTCGGTCAAAACGGACAGTACAAGAAGGGACAGGGCCCGCAACCTCAACCCGCAAACGCTCAGAACAAAGATTCACAACCTGTCCAGCCTGCGCCAAAAGAAGGCAACTTCTTTAGCAATGCTTGGGCCAAAATTACCAAATCACGCTGACGCCGCTTCGCCTTCCTCTTCTCCCGCGTGATGCGGCTTATGCGCGGCGATCACTTTTTCCGCAATTTCCGTCGGCACAAAATCGTAGTGGGAAAACTCCATGGAGTAGCTTCCGCGTCCCTGCGTCATCGATATCAATTCGTTCGCGTAGCTCAGCATTTCAGAAAAGGGAACCTGCGCTTTCACCACCACGCTGTTCCCGCGCGTTTCGCTGCCGCTGATTTTTCCGCGACGCCCGCTCAGATGTCCCATCAAGTCGCCCGAATACTGATCCGGCGCATACACTTCCACATGCATGATGGGCTCCAGCAGAGCCGGCCGCGCCTGTTTCATGGCTTCCTTGAACGCCAACGAACCTGCAATCTTGAACGCCATGTCGCTTGAGTCCACGTCGTGATACTTCCCGTCGTAAAGGCTCACGCGAAAATCGGTGACTGGAAATCCCGCCAGAAATCCGCGTTCCGCTGAATCGCGAACGCCCTTTTCCACCGACGGAATCCAGTTTTTCGGAATCGCGCCGCCGAAAACATCGTCCACAAACTCGATTCCCTTTCCTCGCGGCAACGGCTCCATCTTGATGCGGCACAATCCAAACTGACCGTGGCCACCGGTCTGCTTTTTGTGTTTCCCCTCAGCGTCCGCCTTTCCGCGAATCGTTTCGCGGTAAGGAACCTTCGGTGGATGCAGTTTCAATTCCACGTGATAGCGTTTGCGCAATTTCGCCACCACCACTTCGATGTGCTGCTGCCCTGCGCCGCTCAGCAAAAATTCTTTCGTTTGCGGATCGCGCGCAAAACGCAGCGCCAGATCTTCCTCCAGAATCTTGTGTATGGCCACTCCGATGCGATCCTCGTCGGCTCGCGTCTTGGGTTCCACGGCAAACGTGATCGAAGGTTCCGGGATGCGCGCCGGCGGATAGAAAACGGGCGCGCTTTTCTCGCCCATGGTCTCCCCGGTGGTCGTCTCCTTTAGTTTTGCCACCGTGCCGATGTCGCCCGCGTGAAGGTCGTTCACTGCCGTGGCCGTCTTGCCCTGCATCACTTGGATATGTTGCAACCGCTCCTGCGAATTTCGATTGAAATTCGCCAGTGTGGCATCGTTTTTGAGCACGCCGGACATCACTTTAAAATAGGTGATACGTCCGGCAAACGGATCGGCCAGCGTTTTAAAAACGAAAATCGAGAGCGGCTCGGAATCGGCGACCTTACGCTCCACGGTATCGCCTTTGTGATCCGGCGTCTTGTGCCCCGCCACTTTTCCACGCACGGCCGGTGACGGGAAAATCTCCGTGATGAAATTCAGAATCGCGTCGCTTCCCACATTATGCAGCGCCGAACTCAGCAAAATCGGAAAAATTCTTTTGGCCACTACCGCTTGGCGCAAACCTTTCTTCAAGTCCTCAGCCGGCAGCGTCCCTTCATCGAAAAATTCCTGCATCAACGCGTCGTCACCTTCGGCGACCATCTCTACCAATGCTTCATGCGCAGCCTTGGCTTCTTCCGCGAGTTCCGCGGGGATTTCGTCGATCTTCGCTTTCCCGTCCCCGTCCGGCGCGTACAACAGCGCCTTCATCGCGATCAAATCCACCACGCCTCTAAAAGATTTTTCCTGCCCGATCGGCAGTTGGATAGGAATTGCGCCGCGCCCAAAAACATGCTGCACAGAATCGAGCGCGCGCTCAAAGCTAGCCAGCTCGCGGTCCATCCAGTTCAGCACAAACGCACGCGGCTGGTCATACTCCGTGGCGTAGTCCCAAACTCTCTCCGTGCACACTTGCACGCCTGTGGCCGCGTCCACCAGAATCAAACAAGCATCGGTCGCGATTAGCGAGGATTTCGTTTCGTTGATGAATGTGGAGTAGCCCGGGGTATCGAGGAAATTTATTTTTGCTTTTTCCAGATGGCCCGGCGCCTGCCATTCGGCGAACGCCAGGCCGGTATTGATGGAAATCTTTCGTGCAATCTCTTCTTCATCCCAATCGGTTGTGGTCGAGCCTTCCGCCACCTTGCCCAGGCGCGGAGTCATCCCCGCGGTGAACAACAACGACGAGACGAGCTGGGTTTTGCCCGTGTCGCCGTGGCCTACAATGCCAACGTTGCGTATCCAATCGGTGTTATACGACTTCATAAATCACCTCACATAAATTGATTCATTTTTGAAACAGTCTTCCGGACAGGCATTTCGTTGCGGATTCGTGCGCAGAGCTTCTTCGAGTTGTAAAAAAGGACCAACATCACGGGGCCGTCCCCGACGGCTACGCGCATGACCCTGCGGAACCGGGATGCTAGCACACGCCGCGCTTCCGGTTCAATACCTGGCAGTTGGCCTAAACCAACCGGCCAGGTGTACAATGTGCTCGTTTCCAAGTCGAACTAGACGCTCAACTTCGGCCAAATTCCCCGGAGCTCCGGCAGCAGAGAAACATTTTCGGTTTTGCCTCGTCTTACTTTCGATGTTTCGCGTTTCCGGCTCCCGCGTCGAAGCAGATCGAAAGCTAGACGGAGTAGGGATCATGATTACGCGGCTGAATACCCGGCCCGCACGTTCCCTGTCAACGCTTCGACGCCGCCCTTGCAAGCGGCTCCGCATGACTCGGGGCCGATGTGGGTCGCACATCCGCTACCGTATGACTTTTCAATTCACTACACCTCGCCGGTTTAGCCGGCGCACAAGGAGAAACCCATGAATCACGAACAAGCAGCATTTACCGCTCACATGTTTACCGACGGCCTCGAAAGAGAATATGCCATCACCCGAAGAGTTCTTGCCGCGGTCCCGGAAGGCAAGAAAGACTATCGTCCGGACCCCGACGCCCGCACTGCATTCGCACTCGCTTCGCACATCGCCAGCTCCGATGTCTGGTTCTTGCATGCAATTTTGAAGGGGGAGTTTGTCCCCGAGCCCGACAAGGAGTTCCGCAGCGTGGCCGAAATCGTGGCCTATTACGAGAGAGAGTTCCCCGCCGCGCTGGCCAAAGTGAAAGCTCTCTCGCCAGACAAGCTAGCCAAGACGATTCCTTTCTTCGGTATGTTCGACTTGCCGGCAGCCGCCTATCTCTCCTTTTTGACGAATCACTGCGTCCATCACCGCGGACAGCTCGCTACTTATCTTCGGCCGATGGGATCCAAAGTCCCCAATATTTACGGTGGCAGCTTCGATGAGCCTATGCAAATGCCTGCCGGAGCCAGTTAAAATTTTCCCTGAAGAGATTGGGGGCGAGCCCGCCTCGCCCCCATCCAGCCATCGGAATGCCAAGACCTAAATTCCCCGCGTCCGGCTAATGCTGTAGGATCATTTCGTGACGGCTCCTCACCCAGGACGAATCTTGACGATGAATAGAGGGTCTTCCACTCTAAAATCGGCCCTCTACGAAACCGGAGATCATGACAATCTTCTCCTGTCGATAAGAATCGACCGGGCCGACGCGTCAAACAGCCGCTTGACGATTGAAGATCCCGGTGGAACCAAGTTGTTGGATTCTGCCGTCGATTATGAGGAATCAACCGCCGCTTTAGAACAGATGTTTTCGTGGCTGGCCGAACACGGCTTTCTCGCGCAACTGGGAGCCGCAGGCCACCGACTGGTCCACGGCGGCCCTCGATACAAGGACCCGCAACGGATCACTCCGGAATTCCTAACCGAGATCGGGCAGCTCGTACCGCTCGATCCCGACCACCTACCCGCGGCGATCCGCGGAATTCAATTCATCGCCAGGAAATTTCCTGAACTTCCGCAAGTGGCGTGTTTCGATACGGCCTTCCACGGCGGGCTTCCAAAAGTTGCGCGCATGTATGCATTGCCTGGTGAGCTCTATGACCGGGGAATCCTTCGCTACGGCTTTCATGGCCTTTCCTACGAATACATCGCGGGTGAGCTGCGCACACTGGAAGGAAAACTAGCCAATGGACGCGTGATCATTGCCCACCTCGGCAGCGGCGCCAGCATGGTCGCGGTCAAAGACGGAAAAAGCATGGACACTTCCATGGGCTTCACCCCACTCGAAGGACTCCTGATGGCGACCCGCTCTGGGGACGTCGATCCTGGCGCGCTGCTATATCTCCTCGAGCAAGAGAAAATCTCCGCAAAAGAACTCGATGTAATCTTGAACAAAAAATCCGGACTTCTGGGAGTTTCGGCCAAATCCGGAGACATGAGGGCTTTGCTGAGCGAAATGCAAACCGACGTCCGTGCCGAAGAAGCTGTAAATCTCTTCTGTTATCGAGCGAAGAAATACATCGGAGCGTATGCCGCAGTTCTCGGTGGTCTGGACCTGCTCGTCTTTGCGGGGGGAATCGGAGAGCGTGCTCCATTCGTTCGCAAACGCATCTGCGACGGCTTGGATTTTCTCGGTATTCGTTTAGATGCAGCGCTTAATGGCGCTAACGCGCCGCTGATATCCTCATCCGAAAGCCGTGTAAAAATGCGCGTCATAAAGACCAACGAAGATCTGATGATCGTGCGCCACGTCCGCCACGTTCTCGGATGGGCAACGGACTAACCATTTCGCGGCCGACGATTTCTTTTGCTGTTCACATTCGCTACGACCCGCTCGGTATAAACTTATATGTGATGCCCAAGCTGTGTTGCCGAAACCTCCTTTGTCGCCTAAGGAGCAACCATGCTCGAATTCAACGCCGCTCTATCCACTGTAGACGAAGTCAGCGAAAAATCTCCGCGCACCGAAAATGTGGCTGCGCGTGTGGAGCCCAAAGGCCCGCTCTCCGCTGAGCTGTTGGACAAAATGAATCGCTATTGGTGCGCCGCGAATTATCTTTGCGTCGGGCAAATCTATCTTCTCGATAATGCCTTGCTCCGCGAGCCGCTCGCAAAAGAAAACATTAAACCGCGCTTGCTGGGCCACTGGGGCACTTCCGCCGGACAGAATTTTATCTACGTGCATCTGAACCGGCTGATCCGTGAAACAAACGGAAATATTATTTACATCTCGGGACCCGGCCACGGAGGCCCCACGCTCAATGCCTGCGCGTACCTGGAAGGCACTTACACCGATGTCCATCCTGAAATCACTCAGGACCTCCCCGGCATGCGCCTTCTCTTTCGTTCCTTTTCAACGCCCGGAGGAGTTCCTAGCCATTGTGGGCCGCATGCGCCGAATTCCATGCATGAAGGCGGAGAACTGGGCTATTCGCTGGTCCACGCTTTGGGAGCGGCGTTCGACAATCCTGATTTGATCGTGGCTTGCGTCGTCGGCGATGGCGAAGCTGAGACTTGCCCGCTCGAAGGAAGTTGGAAGGGCATCAAGTTTCTGAATCCGTCGAGAGATGGCGCCGTGCTCCCCATCCTGCACTTGAACGGTTACAAAATCTCCGGCCCCACGGTCCAAGCGCGCACCAGCGACGAAGAACTTGTCTCCCTGTATGAAGGTCTTGGCTACGTCCCCGATTTCGTTGAAGGCGACGACCCGGAAATCGTGCACCAGCTTTTCGCGGGCGCTCTGGATCGCTGCTACAGCCGCATACGAGAAATCCAAAAAAAATCTCGAGCGAAAAACGCGCCTGCTTATACGCGACCATGCTGGCCCATGATCATTCTGCGCACTCCGAAGGGCTGGACTTGCCCGAAAGAAGTGGATGGTTTGCCCATCGAAGGCACCTTCCGCGCGCACCAAGTTCCACTCTCTACCGTCTGCGAGAATCCGGAACACCTAAAAATGCTCGAAGCCTGGATGCGTAAATATCGGCCCGACGAGTTGTTTGACACGCAAGGACATTTGATCGCGGAGCTTGCCGCTTTGGCTCCGGATGGAAATCTGCGCATGGGCGCAAACCCCCATGTAAACGGCGGGCGATTGCTGAAAGCACTCGATCTGCCCGACTTCGCGCAATACGCATTGTCCATACCCGGGCCCGGCGAAGTGGTGGCCGAAGCGCCGCGCAAGCTGGGAGAATATTTTCGCGACGTCATCAAGCTTAATCCAGCGAATTTTAGGCTGTTCTGTCCCGACGAAACAAACTCGAACCGCCTGAACGCTGCGTTTGAGGCAACCGACCGTTGCACCATGGAACCGATCGTCTCCATCGACGATCATTTATCTCCCGATGGCCGCGTGATGGAAGTGCTCAGCGAACATCTTTGCGAAGGCTGGCTCGAAGGCTACCTGCTCACTGGCAGACATGGTGTGTGGTCTTCTTACGAGGCGTTCGCTCAGGTGGTTGACTCCATGGTCACGCAGCACGCGAAGTGGATGGAGCAATGCCTGGAATATCCCTGGCGCAGGCCGCTCGCTTCTTTGAATGTCTTGCTCACTAGCCACGCTTGGAGAAATGACCACAACGGTTTCAGCCACCAGGCACCCGGCTTCGTCGATAACCTGCTGCAACGCCGCAGCGAAGTAGTTCGCGTTTACTATCCGCCCGATTCTAACTGTTTGCTCAACGTGTTTGATCACTGCTTGCGCAGCCGAAATTACGTCAACGTGGTCACCTGCGGAAAACAGCTGGAACTGCAATGGCTCACTTTTGATGAAGCGCTCGCACATTGCTCCCAGGGAGCATCGATCTGGAAATTTGCCACCAACGACGGCGGCTCTGACCCCGACATCGTCCTCGCCTGCGCCGGCGATGTCCCCACCATCGAAGCCTGCGCCACGTCCTGGCTGCTCCAAAAATACGTGCCTGGCATAAAAGTGCGCGTGGTAAACGTTGTCGATCTCACCGCGCTAATGAGTCCCGACGATCACCCTCACGGCCTGGACAATATCTCTTTCAACTCGCTGTTCACGCGCGATGTTGACGTTATCTTCGCGTTCCATGGCTATCGCTGGCTGATTCACAGCATGGTGCATGGCCGCGCGAACGAAGGCAGGTTCCATGTGCGCGGATTTAACGACGTGGGCACAACCACCACTCCATTCGACATGGTTGTGCTCAACAAGATGAGCCGTTTCCATCTGGCCATCGATGCGCTCAAGCATGTCCCGCGATTGCGTTTGCAAGCTTCCGACGCGATCGATATGTTCAACCGCAAGTTGTACGAGCACAGCGTTTATATCCGCGAGCATTTTCAAGACATGCCCGAAATTCGCAATTGGCATTGGACCAAGGATTTCAGCGAAACCAGCGCTCCAGCGCCGTTGGCCAAAGGACAGCCTCGCGCCCAGCTTTTTACAGACTCCTAATGGGAAACTCCCGCCGCAGTGGCCGCATGCTTCCTCGGGTAGCGGCTTGGGTTTAGAAACACTCCATCAGGGGGAGAATTGATGGAGACGGAGGCCGCAACCTTTGCACGTTCGATCCTTCTCGGTCTTACCGCCCGGCCATTCGCTGTGGCATCGCGGGCACTTCCAATGAAGAAATCGATTCTTGCCGATCGACTGGTAAAAGAGTTCGGCCACAACAGCCGCGCCCCAACATACAACAAGTAGCAGCTTGGAGCCTTTGGCTAGACGAAAACCATAAATTCCTACGGCAGCCATCGAGACTTCGAAACCCCACATCACCCACCGAAGCGGACCGCCTCCTCGGACTACCTTTTGTAACTTGTCAAAATCCTTCCATGCGCTTTCATAAGGAAAATATTGCTGCGTAGCGAATGGCGCGGAGGAGGCTCTCGGCGTCCGCTCAAAAGAGAACAGATCCGTTGCGGAATCCTTTTCACACATGCGCCCTCAGTTCTGCCCGGTCGTGGCGATGGCTTTCGGTGTTTCCGCGTTGTACGGCTTCTTCAGGGCTTTGTTGATTGCATCTTCGAGTTCCAATCCAGTTGCGTTGTCCAGGCCGGACTGGCGCATTTGAATGATGCCGTTGCGGTCGATGACGATGTAGGTTGGAAATTCGTGAACCTCAAACAGCGCCTCCACCGAACCGGACAAGTCTATATATTCGGACCAGTTCATCTTTTGTGTCGCGATGAACGCTTTCCATTTTCCCTCGTCCGTGTCCGAGCTCACTCCCACCATTTGGAACGGACGATCCCCAAATTTCTTATGCAGGTTTATCAGCGTCGGCACGGATGCGCGACAAGGAGGGCACCACGTACCCCAGAAATCCAGCAGCACCACTTTTCCGCGGAGCGCGTCGTTGGAAATCGTCTCTCCCTCCATAGTTACAAACGAAAAATCCGGAGCGAAGGGTTCGCGCGCGCGGATGGGGTCGGCGATGATCGCTCGCGCCTTCTGGACTATCTTCGCCTCTGCTCCCGGCGACGCAATGTAAACGTTTAGCTCCGCAATCCCCTCCGCATCGCGCTCCTGCCTCAGCAAAACAAATCCAAGGGAATAGTGGCCATTCGGCTGCGTGGGGTCCGACGTGAGCGCCTGCCTGAATTCATCTTCCGCTTCCTTGAGCTTCTTATCTTTCGGTTTCCCGGCCATCTGCGCCAACAGCGTGCCACGAACCATGTGCGCCTTGGCCGCCTCCTTCTTATCATCTCCCGCCGCCTTCACCGCATGCTTTGCATCGTCCAGCGCCTCCGATAAATCGCCAATGTACCTGTTTACGCGGACCAAGCGGAGAAAACACTCTGCGCAAGTGTGGTTTGAAACTTTGTCTGCTTTCTTGAAGGCCTCCATGGCCTTTTCGAACTGTTTCTTCGCCACCAGACGGTCCCCTTCCGCCATTAGCTGCGACACGGCAGCGGGGTCGTTCTTGTCACCGGCTGCCTGAGCAGTGGGGACAACAAGGAACAAAATCAAAACCCACACAAAAGGAAAGGGGAGGGATTTGTGCATGTGGTAGCACCGTCCTATGGGCCATCTAGGTCTGGCCCTAAGTCCCAGACGCTCAGTGGCGCTGATGTTATGTTGCTTCGAAAAACAAGTCAACGAATCGATAGCCGGTTGTTCCAGGGGTCCGGTTGAAACGCGGCAGGCCAAGCTTGTAGGCCTCGACTCAGTCCGTATTGCTTTGCTATTTTTGTCTGTTAGAACCGAAGTTATTAGAAAATGACCGAGAACTGTTGGCGGACTGCATTCTCCGCTATCCAGTGTCATGCTGACACCCTTGACCGAAGGCGCGCGATTCCAACCCGCGAGCGACCAATCGCTTTTAATCTACTTTGGCCAAGAGATCTCTATCGATGCCCATCAGCAAGTTAGGCGGCTGTTGCACCTTCTTGAATCGCAACCCGTAACCGGCATCCGAAATCTTCATCCTGCCTATTGCTCTGTTCTGGTCGATTTTGACGCGGTCAAGCTAAACCATAACGACCTGGAAATAATTCTGCGAGGCTATCTCGATCGACTACAGGACGTGCGTCTCACAGAGGGACGACAGGTGGAAATTCCAGTTTCCTACGGCGGTGAATTTGGTCCGGATTTGGACGAGGTCGCGTCGATCTGCGCAATCACGCCCGCTCAGGCAATCGAATTGCATTCCTCTGTCACCTACCTCGTGTACTTTCTTGGCTTCGTGCCCGGCTTCGCATATCTCGGTGAATTGCCCGAGGCACTCGCCACGCCTCGTCTGGCCAGGCCTCGCCGAAACGTGCCGCCCGGAAGCGTCGGGATCGCGGGTAAACAAACCGGGGTGTATCCATTCGCCGCGCCGGGGGGCTGGCGATTGATCGGGCGCAGCCCCATCGCGATGTTTCGTCCCGACCGAAACAACGCAAACCTCCTCTCCATCGGAGATCGCGTGCGCTTTATGCCGATTTCGAAAGCTCAGTTCGCGGCGCTGGAGAGTGCATGAGCGTTATTCAGGTTCAAGCTGCGGGGCTGCTCACCACTGTGCAGGATCTGGGGCGAGAAGGCTTCGGTCCCCTGGGCATTTCACCGTCGGGAGCCGCCGATCCGATATCGCTGCGCCTCGGAAATCGCCTGGTCGCGAATCCGGAGGGCTCGGCGGGACTGGAGATGACTCTTCTCGGCGGAATATTCTCGTTTCCCGATGGCGCGGTTCTCGCGCTGGCAGGGGCTGATTTCCCCACCACTCTCGACGACGCCTCCGTCGATCCATGGACTTCGTTTGAAGTCCGGCCGGGCCAAACGCTTCGTGTGGGTTCCGCGCGTTGGGGAGCGCGCTGTTACTTATGCGTCCAGGGCGGAATCGCCGTGAAGCCCTTTCTGGGAAGCGCATCGACGCACCTCCAGAGTGGCCTCGGCGGCTTCGATGGCCGCCCGTTGCGAAAAGGAGATGTGGTGCACACCGGGTCCGCGATCAGGTCTCTCCGCAAAAGAAAGCTCGCTCCACAACTACAAGCTCGTTTGTCGGCGCGTCAGGTCCTGCGCGTCACCGCAGGCCCGCAATCGAATTGGTTTGCGGAATCCTCGCTGCGCACCTTCTATGCCGGCACCTATCGCGTCGGTGAGCAATCCAATCGCATGGGCCTTCGACTCGAAGGCGCGCCGGTGACACAGAGTTCCAGCGGAGAGATGATTACCGAAGGCGTTTCACTTGGCGCCGTTCAGGCGCCTCACGGAGGCTCGCCCATCCTACTCTTTGTGGAGCAACAGACTACCGGTGGCTATCCGAAGATCTGCAATGTCATCTCCGCCGATTTGCACTGCATCGGGCAGCTTCGCCCTCGCGATGAGATTCGATTCGAACAAGTCACCCTGGAAACCGCGCGAGCCTTGCTCATCGAACAAGAAAAACTGCTGGCGTCCGAGGAGTCGATTCTGGAATGAAGCGCATCGATCTGAATTGTGATATGGGCGAATTCCCGGAGGCCATAGACGACGGCTCCCAGGAATTGTTGATGCCCTCGCTCACCTCGGTCAACATCGCCTGCGGAGGACATGCGGGCGACGCGCGCATCATGAAAGCAACCATGGAACGGGCGTTTCGTTGGAAGCTGGCCATCGGAGCCCATCCCGGCTATCCGGATCGCGCCAATTTCGGCCGGCTGGAACTAAATCTGCCGTCGGAAGCAATCGCCGATTCTGTGTTCGAGCAATTGACAGTTCTCGCTGAAGTTGCGGCCCGTTGCGGAGTTCGTGTCACGCAGGTTAAGCCACACGGCGCTCTTTACAATCAGGCGGTAGCCAATCGCGTGCTGGCCCAGGCCATTGCAGCTGGAGTTGCTCGCTGGAGCCGGGATGTCATCCTGGTGGGCTTGGCCGGCTCGTCGATGCTGGATGTCTTTCGAGATGCTGGATTCCCGGTCGCCGCCGAAGCTTTTGCCGACCGCCGTTACGAGCCTAATGGAACTCTGCGTTCGCGCAAATTTGACGACGCGCTGATACGCGATCCCATCGAAGCCGGACGCCAAGCTTTGCAAATCGTCGAACACGGTACGGTAATTGCCCGCGGCGGCGCCGAAGTCGCGGTGAACGCCCAGACCATCTGTATTCATGGCGACACTCCGGGCGCTCCGAAGATAGCCGCAGCAGTGGCGCAGAATCTAAAGCGAGCTGGCGTCGAACTCACCGCGCTGCCCTAATCGAAATGGGGTGAGACTCTAGATTTGGCCATCCCGACGCCTTCGCAAATCTGCGCTTTGCGATTTCTGCCACAGCCAGTAAACCGGCACCCCCGACAAGATGATCGCCAATCCCGGCCAAGTGTACTGCGGCTTGTAGCGCAACAATTGCACTTCGATGAACAATGCGAGCAGCAGATAGAACCCCGGTAGCGCCGGATAGCCAAAGACCCGATAAGGTCGTTCCATGTCCGGCCGTCGCAAGCGCAGGAGAAAAAGACCCAGTACCGTCAGGATGTAAAACATCACCACAGCGAAAACCAAAAACTCGAGCAATTGCCCGTAGGTGCCCGAGAGGCACAAAACGCAGGCCCACACGCATTGAACCCAGAGCGCAACCCAAGGAGTATTGTGCCGGTTCACGGCTCCAACACTTCTGAAAAATAAGCCATCCTTGGCCATCGCATAGTAAACGCGCGGTCCCGCCAGGATCAGGCCGTTGTTGCACCCAAAAGTGGAGATCATCACGGCTATGGCTACCAGGGCCGCGCCGCTTGAGCCGATGATCGCCTCGGCGACGGCCGTGCCCACGCGATCTTCGGAGGCAAATTGAATTCCTCGCTCCAGAACCGATCCCGCGCCCGCCGTGCCAACCAGTGGCAGCACCTTCAAATATGCAAAATTCGCCAGAACATAGAGCAGCGTCACAATTCCAGTTCCCAACGCCAGCGCCAGCGGAAGATTGCGCTTCGGTTTTTTCACCTCAGCCGCGACGTAAGTCACGTTGGTCCAAGCGCTTGACGAAAACAAAGCGCCCACCATGGCCAGCACAACCAATGTCAGCGTATTGACCCACACAGTATGTTGGCCGGCTTGATAGGCATGCAGTTCGAAGGCGTTGGCGTTTCGCCAAAAATTTGTGAAATTTGCATTGTGTGCTGCCTTGGTGGCAAACACAAAACCGAGCAGCGTCAGCCCTCCCAGAGCGGCGATTTTTGCAGCCGTAAAAATGTTCTGCAGGATGGATCCAATGCGCAGGCCACGCGTGTTTGTCCAGGTAAGAAACGCGATCGAAGAGATCGCCAGGAGGTTTTGGGTGTTCAACCCAACCTGGTAAGGACCTAAGAAACCGAACCATGTTTCGTAGGGCCCGAAATCACCCAATTTCCAAATCCATGCGGACGATGAAAACCACGGAATCAGCACCCCAGTGAAGTTTGCGAACGCGATGGCCACCGCCGCAATCGTGGCAGTTTGGATCACCAGCAACGTGGCCCAGCCGTACAAAAAGCCCCACATCGGTCCGAGAGATTCGCGCAAGAAAATATATTCGCCACCCGCAAGAGGCATGGCGGCGGCAAGCTCGGCGTAGCAAAGGGCCGCCAGGATGGTCATCAGCCCGGTCGCCAGCCACACGATCAGAAGCAAGCCAGGGCTGCCGACTTGCCTGGCAATGCCCGCCGAAACGATAAAAATTCCTGAGCCAACCATCGACCCCGCCACGATCATGCTCGCGTCTATCAGGCCAAGGCCCTTGGTCAAACCGCGATCCGCGGCAGGTGCGGTAATCTGGAATGGCTGGATTTCTTCAGGCATGGCGGTTGCTACCGTGGCGCGCTGTACCTTTCCACGGACTCAGCACCGTGTAACTTGGCGTTGCCGTCGCATTCTCCTTCCTTGCAGCCAGAAGTTTCCTGCGGACTAGCCACTTTACCGAATCCTGTGCGGAGCTTTTCGATACTCCGATGTTCTCCGCAAGCTCCTGGTAGCTGATCTGAACCGATCCATTTCTGCGCTGCGCTTCGGCAGCCAGCCATAGGTACACCAAAAAGCTCACCGGTCTCCTGTCGTGGCCCACCAAGTCACGCATCAGTACGTCGGTCAGGTAATCGTCTAGAATTGGCATCGCTATACCAACGGTTAGTATAGGAATTGTTAGCTGATTGCAACCTCCAACTTTCTCAAGCTATGCTCCCGCCTGCGGCCAGGAAATTCATTTCGGAGGCTCGATCATGATTCGTGGAATTAAGTTCGTCAGCATTCCCGTTCGCAATCAGGACGCTTCTCTAAAGTTCTTCACCGAAAAGCTGGGGTTCAAAGTCGGCACGGACCAGCCCTTCAGCGACAAGCAGCGCTGGATCGAGCTCCTGATTCCGGGCGCGGACACTGGCTTGGTCCTGTTCACACCCGACGGGCACGAGAATCGTATCGGCGATTTTCAACCGATATCGTTTTGGTGTGACGATGTTTTTGCTACCGCCAAGAGTATGAAGTCGAAAGGCGTGGAGTTTGCCAAGGACCCCCAAAAAGAATCCTGGGGTTCGTCGGCGATATTCAAAGATGCCGACGGCAACAAATTCGTACTTTCCAGCAAGTGACCGTTAGCGGTGTGGTTGCGACGTCTCTTTCTGAATTAGCTGGCGAGTCCGTTTCATCGGCGCGGGAAAATCAGGCGTTCACTGGAAGTTCGCCTTCCGAGCGCGCGATGACTGCGCAAGCCAGGCAATTCCCGATAACGTTCACCGCTGTCCGCGCCATATCCATCAGCGCGTCAATACCCAAAATAATAAAAATCGGCTCGGTCGGCAAATGGAACATGGACGCGGTGGCCAGCAAAACGACCAGTGTTGCGCGAGGCACTCCAGCCACGCCTTTGCTGGTCAGCATCAGCGTGAAAACCATCACGAGTTGGTGCGGCCAGGACATCGGCATCCCCGCCGCCTGCGCCACGAAAATCGACGCCAGCGCTAAATAAACCGAAGAGCCGTCCATGTTGAAGCTGTATCCCGCAGGAATCACGAACGCCACAATCCTCCGCGGAACGCCAAACGCCTCCATGGCCTCCATCGCGCGCGGAAGCGCCGCTTCAGAAGTGCTGGTGGCAAACGCAATTGTGGCCGGCTCGGCCACCGCGCGAAGAAATTTTGCAAGCGGAACCTGCGTCAGCACTGCGATCGGAACCAGCACGAGCAAAAGAAAAGCGAGGAGCGCCGCGTATCCAGTAGCCAACAACTTTCCCAGCGGCAACAAAACTCCAATTCCCATGTGGCCGACGGTATAAGCCATCGCCGCCCCCACGCCAATCGGGGCGAAATACATCACCAGATTCGTGAACGAAAACATCGTTGCGGTGAGCGACTCGCAAAACTTGAGCATCAGCTCGCGCTTGGCCTGGGGCACAAACGCCAGTGCAATCCCGAAGAGCAGCGCGAACACCGCAACCTGCAGAATTTGGTTTTCGGCGATGGACTTGGCGATGTTCTCCGGGAAAATATGCAGAACAAAATCCTGCCAGCGCAGCGGCTCCGCACTTTGTGCCGCGGCGACGCCCGGCTCAGCGGACATCGTCAAGCCCTCTCCCGCGCGGCTGATGTTGATCGCTCCCACACCGATCAAAAGCGCCAGCGTCGTCACGATTTCGAAGTACACCAGGCTTTTTACCCCAATCCGTCCCACGCTGCGCAGATTCCCGTGTCCGGCGATCCCGGTCACCAGCGTGCCGATGATCAGCGGCGCGACAATTACCTTGATCAAGCGCAGGAAAATGTCGCTTAGTACGCGCAGCTGTTCGGCAAGCTGAGGCCGGTCCAGCCCAATTTCTCCGCCCAGAAGCATGGCGAAGAAAATCCAGTAAGTCAGCGCGCGTCCGCGCAATCCCGGCGCCGCAATCGAGGCCAGCCCAATCCAACGCACCGCGGTCAACCAAAAGTGGGGGCCGAGCGCAACCGCCAGCACCGCGCCCAGCAGAAACAAAAAAACGCCCGCAACCGTGAACATTCGCAAGCCGGCCGGACCCGGTTCGCTCGGCGAAAGCTTTTTGACGGGGCTAGTCATCTGCTATCGTTCCGAATATGCCATCGATCAAAAATCTCGAATGCTCGCGCTGTAAATCTACTTTCTCTGCTGACCAACCGCAAACGCTCTGCACAGAATGTCAGGGCGCGCTCTACGTTCGCTACGATCTCCAGCCGCTCTATGGCTCCGCGGCACGAGACACATTCATCGCCCAGGACTCCGCATCGCCTTGGTCCGGCATGTGGCGGTATCGCTCGGTTCTCCCCGCCGTCGAGCCGGTCACATTGGGAGAAGGTTGGACGCCCATGCTTCCTAGCCGCCGCGATCCCGGAATTTTTCTCAAAGAGGAAGGCGCCAATCCCACCGGCACTTTCAAAGCCCGCGGACTCGCACTCGCCGTCACCATGGCTCGCCATTACGGCTTGCGCAAACTCGCGATTCCCTCCGCCGGAAACGCAGCCGGCGCTCTCGCCGCTTACGCAGCCGCTGCCGGAATCGAAGCCCACATCTTCATGCCGCGCGACGTCCCCTTCGCCAATTACGTCGAGGCCGTAGCCTACGGTGCAAACGTCACCCTGGTCAACGGCCTAATTTCCGACTGTGGCCGCATGGTCGCGGAGCGAAAAGAAAAAGAGCGCTGGTTCGACGTCTCTACGCTCAAGGAGCCGTTCCGCGTCGAAGGCAAGAAAACCATGGGCTACGAACTGGTCGAACAACTCGGCTGGAAATATCCCGACGCGGTGATTTATCCCGCGGGCGGCGGTGTGGGACTCATTGGCATGTGGAAAGCCTTCGCAGAATTGGAAGAACTGGGTTGGGTGAAACCCGGCAAGCGCCCGAAAATGATCGCGGTGCAATCTTCCGGCTGCGCTCCGATTGTTCGCGCTTTTGAAAACAAATCAAGCGCCGCCGACGTGTGGCCGAACGCCGAAACTTTCGCCGCCGGTTTGCGCGTGCCAAAACCTTACGGAGACTACATCCTGCTGGAAATTCTGCGCGGCTCGGCGGGCACCGCCATCGCCGTTCCCGACGAACAGATCCTAGCTTCGCTGAAGGACTGGGCCCGCCACGAAGGCATCTTTCTCTCTCCAGAAGGCGCCAGCGCAACCGCGGCGTACAAGAATCTCCTCGCCGCCGGTTTTCTGAAGCCCGAAGAAAACGTCGTGGTGTTCAACACCGGCGCCGGCCTGAAGTACACCGACGTCACATCTCAAGCCATGAACCTGAGCCGCCCCAGCGTTAGCTGACCAATTCTTTGGCCAGGCATCGAAAAAGTCCGTCGCGTCCACATCGAACTCCCCCGCTGCTCACTTACCTAAAGGTGAGCTTTCGACTTTGCCTCTAGATCTTTGCTACGACGCCAGCCGCGAACTCCCGCGCGGAGTCGGAAACCATTTCCGGCCGTTTAGAACCGCGTCGATCGCGGGCAAAAGTTCGGTACCAAGGCAATCCTTGGCTACAAACCCTCTCACACCAATCGCTTGGAGCCTGGGGTAGAACGGCTCTGCATCATGCAAACTGATTGCCAGCACCTGCACCGCCGGGCATCGGGCCCGAATCTCCTCCGCCGCGTCCAGTCCGTTCAAGCCTCCCATAGCCAGGTCGAGCACCACCACGTCTGGTGAGGTCAACTTCACTCTTTCGACCGCCTCCACGCCATCGGCCGCTTCCGCGCACACCTGCAAGTCCTGTCGCTGCGTGATCAGCGTTCGCATCAACTGGCGTACGCTCCCATGATCGTCCGCCAATAATATGCGCTTGGCCACAAGTCCTCTTCGGATCGTTTTTTTAGTCGGGGCCCTAGTGCGTTTGTGCCATTTCTTGCACTGGAAGATTCCGCGTCATCTCTACATTCTTCCAACGCGCAAGGGTGCACTTTTCTTCACTTGCTGTGCATCGGGTAATACCAGTATTTTCAGAAACCAGTAGTCGTGCCAGCCTGGTGAAGTTCGCGCTCTTGTAGACCGCCTTTTGGTGACATTCTTTGCAGTCGTTGCCAAGAGATCCTTTACAGCTGAGGTTAGAGTTTCCGGCTGGGAGGCTCCGCGCAAGGCCAAGTTCAAATACCCGGAAGTGAAACCGTGACACTCGGCACTCCGAAGAAAAATAGTGTCCGGGAGTACTAGTGTACTGTCCCATAAATAACTGGCATTAGTATTGCTGGGAATATAGGCATCTCCTGTGCACAATGGAGGTGCCTATGGCGATGGGACGGCCGAAAGCGGCGTTGGTTTTAGATACGGAACGGCGCGAACAGCTGGAAAGCTTGGCCAACTCGCGTTCTCTTCCGGCGGGGCTGGTGCGCCGGGCCAAGATTATTTTGCTGAGTGCTTCTGGGAAGACGAACGTGGAGATTGCGCGGCAACTGGAGACGACCAAGGTTACGGTAGGCCTGTGGCGGCGACGCTTCCTCCAGCACGGGATGTCCGGACTCTATGACGAGCTACGCTCGGGTCGGCCACGCCCGATTAGCGACGAGCGAGTGGCACAATTAGTTCGCAAGACGCTGAAGACGAAACCCAAAGCCGGAACGCACTGGAGTATCCGGCAAATTGCCGCCGAGACGGAAGTATCGAAATCGACGGTGCACCGCATCTGGCAAGCGTTTGGCTTGCAGCCCCATCGGCAGAAACAGTTCAAGCTCTCGAGCGATCCATTTTTTGTAGAAAAAGTACGGGATATTGTAGGGCTGTATTTGAATCCCCCGGAAAATGCGGCCGTTCTGTGCGTGGATGAGAAGAGCGGAATTCAGGCGCTGGAACGCACCCAGCCGATGTTGCCGCTGGGATTGGGTTATGTCGAAGGAGTGACCCATGATTATCGACGCCACGGAACCACCACGCTGTTTGCCGCGCTGGACACGGCGAACGGCAAGGTGCTCACGAAATGTCGACAGCGCCACCGGCATCAGGAGTATCTGGGTTTTCTCCGGGAGATTGAGAAGAACGTACCGAAGAACTTGGAGGTGCACATCATCGTGGATAATTACGCCACGCACAAGCATCTGCGAGTTAAACGATGGTTTGCCGCACGGCCACGGTTCCACGTGCACTTCACTCCGACCTATGCCTCCTGGCTCAATCAGGTGGAGATCTGGTTCAATCGCATCACGCAACAGGCTCTTCGCCGGGGAACCTTTCGCAGCGTGAAGGAACTGGTTGAGAAAATCGATCACTACGTCCAGAATTCGAACCGCCATGCGCAGCCCTTCGCCTGGACCGCCACAGCAGATTCCATCTTCGCTAAAGTTGAACGACTATGTGAACGTATTTACGGGACAGCACACTAGACCGTCCTTGAATTTCACAAAACGCCGTGCTAGCGTCGCTCGTGATTAAAATACAGCAGCATTGGTCGCCTCACCTAGACGCAAAGATACCCGGGCATCTCCGACCTGCCAGCGCGATCTCTGGACTCTTCCGGTGCCGGTTCTTACCCATCGAAGCCGAGCAACTGCGCCCCGTTCTAATCGCGTACTGCCGATGCGTCGAGCGTCGGCATCCCGCGTGAGCAGCGCGATGCGAGGGCTCTGTTTTTCATCCTCTCGAGACAAGTGGTCTAGACCAGTTCTAACCGGTTCTGGCCCACAAACAGAGATCGATCGAACTCACTCAAAACAAAAGACGGAAGAATTTCTAACCGGGGCCAGAACAGCGATTAGGGAAACTCGTTCCGCACAACATTGCGACGCCTCGCGGCAAGGTCTCCCAGAATGAAAATTATCGTCGCGGACAAAATCAGCGAGCGCGGAATCGAACTTCTGCGCGAATCGGGTTGGCAAGTAGTCCTCCCAGCAGCGGGAGCGCTGGCCACCGAAATCGTCTCCGCCGACGGCTTGATTGTTCGCAGCGCCACACGCGTCACCGCAGAACTTCTCGACAAAGCCGGGCGCCTGCGTGTGGTGGGCCGCGCCGGAGTTGGCGTGGACAATGTGGACATGGACGCAGCCACTCGCCGCGGCGTCCTGGTAATGAACACGCCCGGCGGCAACGCGGTGAGCGTGGCCGAGCATACTTTCGCGCTGATGCTCGCGCTAGCGCGCTCCATACCGCAATCCAACGCCGCGATCCAGGCCGGACGCTGGGAAAAATCTTCCGCTGGAATGGAGTTACGCGGCAAGACGCTGGGCCTGGTCGGTCTTGGCCGCGTGGGAACGGAAGTAGCCCGGCGTGGCCGCGCGCTCGAAATGAAAGTGCTGGCCTACGATCCCTACGTCACGCAAGCGGCCGCGCGCGAGCTTGACGTCGAGCTAATCCCCTTCGAAGATCTGCTGCGCCGCTCGGACGTCATCTCCCTGCATACCGCGCTCAGCCCCGCCACGGAAAAAATCATCGATGCGGAGGCGCTGGCGAAAATGAAACGGGCTGCGCGATTAATCAACTGCGCTCGCGGCGAACTGATCGACGAAGCCGCGCTCGCCGAATCGTTGCGCTCCGGACATTTGGCCGGCGCCGCCGTGGATACCTTCGCACAGGAGCCGCCGAAAAATTCCCCGCTCATCGGCTTACCCAATCTGATTGCCACTCCGCATATCGCCGGCTCCACAGCCGAAGCGCAGGAAGAAGTGGGAACGCTGATCGCGCAGCAAGTTCGCGACTATCTCAGCGAGGGCCTGATTCGCAACGCCGTGAACATGCCCGCGCTCTCCGCCGAACAGTATCGGCTCTTGCGCCCTTATCTCGAGCTTGGCGAGCGTCTCGGGTCGCTCGTGGCGCAGGCCGCGCCCTCCCTCAGCTTCAGCCGCATCCGCATTCGTTACGCAGGAGAGCCGGCCGACCTGGGCTCGCACGTGATCCGCAGCGCTGTGCTGATTGGCTTGCTGAATCGCGTTCTCGACGAAAAAGTGAATCTGGTAAACGCCTCGCAAGCTGCTGCCACCCGCGGCTTGATCGTGGAAGAAACCACGCGCCGCCGCGAGCGCGGTTTTCCAAATACTCTTGAGGTAGCCGCAGCCGATGGCGGCCCCGAGCTTACCGTCGAAGGCACCGTGGTTCAGGACGGCTCGCCGCGAATCCTTTCGCTCGATGGAATCCCGCTCGAAGCTCCGCTCGAAGGGACCCTGCTACTAACGCGAAATCGCGACGTGCCCGGCGTAATCGGAATGATCGGCACAGCGCTCGGGAACCTGGGTGTAAATATCGCCACCTTCGCGCTCGGCCGCCGCAGTCCGGTGCACGGAGCCGAAGCGGTCGCGCTGGTGCGGCTCGACGGCAAGGTAGATCCGTCAATCTTGAAACATATCCGCTCTATCCCCTCCATAACCGACGCGCGCTTGATCCATCTGCCGGAATCATCCCATGAGCCCGACCAAGCCTAACGTACGGCTCGCGGTTGTGTCGCCATTTCTCGACAAGAGCAATGGAATGGAGCGAATCGTAGTTGTATGACAGCAAAAGAATCCAACGGGCCGGCGAAAAGAATTATCGGTCTGTTTCCCGAGTTACTCAGCGTGGGCGGAATTCAGGAAGCCGGGCGATTGACGGCAGCGGCCCTGGACGCCATTGCCGGTCTCCGCGATCACTGGCAAACGTCTTTCTTAAGTCTTGGAGACGCGCCAGGCGAACATCAATTTGAAGTCGCGCAGCAGCGAGTGTCTTTGCGCGGCTTCGGCCGTTCCAAAGTGCAATTTGTCGCATCGGCCGTTGGCCAAGCCAGGAAAGGTGCGCGAGTGGTTCTAGCGGCCCATCCAAATCTGGCCTTGCCCGCAGCCTGGATGAAATGGGTTTCGCCGCAGCTCAAGACGATTGTGATGTCGCACGGTGTGGAAGTGTGGGAGCGGCTGCCTGCTCTGCGGTGCCGAGCTCTTTTGTCGGCAGACCTTGCGCTGGCGCCCAGCACCGACACGGCGCAAAAGCTCGCAGAAGTCCAGGGTGTGTCGCCTGCAAGAATACGAAAGCTGGCTTGGCCGTTGAATCCGAACTTTCTGCAAATGGCCGACACCGCAATCAATCTCGCTTTACCCAAAGGGTTTCCGACCGGTCGTGTGATCCTGACGGTAGGCCGCTGGGCAGCCTCTGAACGCTATAAGGGCGTCGATGACTTGATTCGAGGGATGCAGCAACTTCGTGGACCGTTTCCGGGTGTGCACCTGGTGGCCGTGGGTGAAGGCGATGATCTCCCCAGGCTGCAGAAAATTGCCGCCGATCGGGGAGTTTCCGGCTCGGTGCGATTTCTTACTGGCCTCTCGCGGGAAGAGATTGCTGCTTGTTACGCTCACTCCGAAATATTCGCGCTTCCCAGTACCGGTGAAGGTTTCGGTTTGGTGTTTTTAGAAGCGATGGCCTTCGGCAAACCTTTAGTGGGCGCAGCCTGTGGCGGGACGATGGACATCGTGGAAGATAATGTGAACGGCTTGCTTGTCCCGCCCAACGATTTGAAGAGCCTGATTGCGGCTCTGGAGCGATTGCTTGAAAACGAGTCGCGGCGCGCGGACTTGGGCCGCCGCAGCGCGGAGATCGTTCGGCGGAAATTCCAATTCCGCACTTTTCAGTCCGAGCTGGAAAAAATCCTCGAGGAGTGTAGCCTGAAACTTGGCGAGAGGCGAACGGCTCGGGACGTGTAGTATTGTTTTCGACGGAGGATCGAGCGCTTGGATGATCTCAGGGTGGCTTTGATCGGCTCGGGTTTTATCGCAAAGCAGAAGCATCTGCCGGCTTGGAAAAAGGCCGCGAAGAACGCCCAAGTGGTCGCTTTGTGCGATCCGAATGTGGCGCAGGCGGAAGAACTCGCTCGAGTATACGGAATTCCCAAAGTGTACAAAGATTTTCAGCCGATGCTTGAGGCCGAGCGGCTCGATGCCGTGGACATCTGTTCCCCGCCCCGCACTCACGCGGACTTGGCGGTACGATCGCTAAGGGCCGGCCTGCACGCACTCATCGAAAAGCCAATGGCGATCAGTACCGAGGAATGCGACCGCATTCTCGATGCCGCCCGTGAGAGCGGCCGAAAGATTTGCGTGGCCCATTCGGACCTTTTTTATCCATCGTTCCTGAAAGCGCGTGAAATGGTGAAAGCCGGAACCATTGGTGAATTCCGCGGGATGCGTATCTTCCTTTCCACTCCGGTGGACTACATCACATCCAAGCCGGACCACTGGGCCCACAAGCTTCCGGGCGGCGTGATCGGCGAGACAGGCCCGCACGTGATTTACATGACTCTGGCATTTATCAATCCGATTCGCGCAGTTCGTATCGATGCTCGCAAACAACTGCAGCAATTTCCATGGTCGCCGTCGGAAGACTATCGCCTGGACCTGATCGGCGATTCCGCCTCGTGCAGTGTGGCTCTAACCTACGCTACCAACCGCTGGGCCGTGCAGCTAGACCTATGGGGCAGCGAAGGCCACATGAAATTCGATCTCGAAACGCAGACCGTGGTCGTTCACGGGCGGGTGGATCTGAAGCCCATGACGCTGGGGCTTTCCACGGTCAAAGAAGTCGGTCAGATGCTGGGCGACACCATTGGGACCAGTTTGAGTTACGTCACTGGAAAATTCGAAAACACACACGAACGGCTGATCCGGGACTTTGTCGATAGCCTGCGCAACGGTTCGCCCACACCGGTGCCCCCTGAAGAAGGAAGAGAAGCAGTCCGCGTGATGGACCTGCTTGTTAGCCAGCTACCTTCCCCAACGGCCTGAGCGTATGTGCGGAATCTCCGGAATCGCGACTAAACGCTTCGATCGAGATGAGCTTACGCGCTCGATTGAACGGATGGCGAATACCATCCGCCACCGCGGGCCCGACGGTTTACAATTCCGCTGCTTTGTTCCGCCCGCGATTTCTGAAAGCGTCGCTCTGGCGCACAACCGCCTGGCCATTATCGACGTTTCCGAGGCCGGGTGCGAGCCGATGTCGAATGAAGATGGCACCGTTTGGCTGGTCTTCAACGGCGAGATATATAATTTCAAGGAGCTGCGGCCGCGCCTGGAATCCCGCGGGCATCGGTTTCATTCCCGCACCGATGCCGAGGTTATCATCCATTTATATGAGGAAGATGGCCCGGCCTGCGTAAAGAAACTCGAAGGGATTTTCGCTTTCTCCATTCTGGATCTAAAAGGCAATCTTCTATTTCTGGCGCGCGATCCTCTCGGCGTGAAGCCGCTTTTCTATGCTGCCACGCCGGGGCACTTTGTTTTTGGTTCGGAAATTAAAGCGCTGCTGGCTTCGTCGGTGGTCACCGCAGCGCCAAACTGGCAAGCCGTCTCCGATTTTTTTACCTACCTATATGTGCCGGGGCCGCAGACCGCATTCGACGGTGTTCAACAGCTTGCGCCGGGCCATAGCCTCACTCTGCGGCTGAAAGATAATTCGATGTCGCTCGAGCGCTACTGGCAGGTTTCCCGCAGCGAGGGCGTCGAATCGATTTCGTATGAGAAGCTGAAATTTAGAATTCAGGAAACTCTTGCAGCGGCGGTTAAAAGACAGCTCGTCAGCGACGTTCCGCTCGGCGTTTTTCTCAGTGGTGGAATCGATTCGACAATCGTCACCGGTCTTGCGAGAAGAGAAAAAAGGGACATTCAAACCTATACGTTGGCTCTTGACGGAAGTGAGTATCGGTTCTTCGACGAGGCTGAAAAAGCCCGCGCCGTCAGCCTCCACCTGAAAACCGAGCATTGCGAACTCCCTCTTGAATTTCCCGACCTTCTCGAAATGCTTGATTTAGTGGAGTTTTTCGACCAGCCCTTTGCCAATCCGACTTGCTATCTAATGCACCAGTTGTCGCAAAAAGCCCGCGAGCATATCACCGTGGCATTATGCGGGGCTGGAGGTGACGAACTTTTTGCGGGCTACCCTCGGTCGTCCGCTGTCCGGCTCGCTCGGCGCATTGCCTGGATGCCCCGCCCGCTGCTGCGCTTGGGCGCGAAGGCACTGTCGGCTTTGCGCGACTCCCATGAAGCGCCCTATCTGCGGCGCGCTCGAAAATTCCTGGGCGGCCTGGATTCCGACTTCTTCGTTGAGTACGCCAACTGGACATACTTTATGGACGAGGATCGTAAGCGTCATCTCCTCCATGGAGGTATAGGGAATCATTCCACCGGTAACCAATTGCGACCGTCCGTGGATGTTCTGCGTTCCGCTTACGCTCAATCCTCCCTCCGCGATGAAGATAACCGCATCCTCGAAATGGACTTGAGCACCTTTCTGGTCGATAACATTCTGGACTATACCGATCGCATGAGCATGGCCACGGCGCTGGAAGTCCGCGTTCCGCTGCTCGATCGAGCATTCGTAGAATTGAGCATAAATGCGCCGTTCGCGTACAAAATTCGAAAGGGTGAATCGAAAGCCGCACTGGTCGATGCTTTCAGGGAATTCTTCCCGCCGGAAACACGCCATGCCCCCAAGCGCGGCTTCAACGCGCCGCTGGCACTCTGGGCCGGAAAACTCTTCGATCCTTATTTCGAGGCCAGCCTTACGGCTGCCCACCCGCTGAGAAAAAAGCTGGGCGATGATGTCGGCGCAGCATGGAACGATGGAATCCTCGATCTGAATTTCGTTCAGCGGCTTCGGCTACAGCACCGCCAGGGGAAGCGCGACAATGCCCATGAGTTGTTCGCTTGCATCGTATTCGACGTTTGGTGGCGAAAATACGTTAAGAAATCGCAGCCGATGGTGCACTGGCACACGGGCCGGAGCTAGCAGTGCGCATCCTCAATGTGTCGCAGACCTATTTCCCCTATCTCGCAGAAGGCGGACGTCCGGCAAAAGTTCGCGCTCTCTCGCAGAAGCTTGTCGAGCATGGTCACAGCGTTACGGTGCTCACCGCAAATCTGGGAGTGGCCGAATGGTCAAATGTCGCGTGCGCGCGCAGAGAAACTGCGTTGGGCATGGAAGCGACCGAAGGCGGCGTGGCAGCAATTTATTTACCGACCCTGGCGCGTTATCGCGTTCTGACCATAAACCCGCGTCTGATAGGATTCTGCCGGGGATCGCTCGCCGGGTTTGACCTGGTTCACTTCTACGGCCTTTACGATATGCTTGGACCGGTGGTCGGCTATTTTTGCAGGCGAAAAGCAATCCCGTACGTGATCGAGCCGATGGGAATGCACCGCCCAATTGATCGAAACATCGGGATGAAGTCCGCCTGGATGCGAACCGTAGGCAGCGCTTTCTGGGGAAATGCCGCGATGATTATCGCTACGTCAGAACTGGAAGAGCAGGAGCTTGCCGACGACGACGTACCAAAGAAGAAGATTGCTATGCGCTACAATGGAATCGGCGACGACTTGGGGGCGAATGCGCCGGCGCGCGGCGAGTTCCGTTCCAAGTGGGGCGTATCCCGAGACGAGCCGCTTATCCTTTTTTTGAGCCGCCTGATCCCTCGAAAAGGCGCCGATTTATTGATCGAAGCGTTCGCGCAGGCGTGTCCCGATTCAGGCCGCCTGGTAATCGCGGGGCCCGAAGGCGAGCTAGGATACCGGGCCAACCTTGAAAAATGCGCGCGGGATTCTGGAGTCGAGGCGCGCGTGCTATTCACCGGGCCCCTGTACGATGGAGACAAACACTCGGCGTTGGAAGACGCGGACATCTTCGCGCTTCCTTCCCGCTATGAAAATTTCGCGAACGTTGCCGCGGAAGCCATCGCTTGCGGCGTTCCGGTGATTATTACTCCCTTTTGTGGCATTCGCTCGCTGGTGGAGGGCCGTGCCGGACTAGTGGTTGCGCCAGAAAAGCGGGCGCTGGCCGCGGCGATACATAGACTGATCTCTGATCGCACTCTTTACGCGAAGCTGAAGGCCGGCTGCAGTGAAGTGGTTGCTCAGTTGAGCTGGGATCGCTTGACGACGCAGATGGAAGGATATTACGCGCAGGTTTTGAGCGTGCCGAATAGGAACGCCTGATGCTCACCACGGAATCGGTCACCTTCTACGATCGCCACCCGTTTGATTGGACTCCGGCTGACGACTCAGCGGAAATGAACTCGGTGGTGTCCAAGCTCCTCGCCGACCTTATTGAGAGTCTGGATACAAACTCGCTGGTGCTGGATATCGGTTGCGGTCCGGGGCGCGTTCTTGGTTTTCTTGCACGACGGGGGATTCGCTGTGTGGGACTGGACCGCAGTCGCGTGTCGCTTGGGTTGGCGATACAACGCTATGCCAGACCGGGCGCGGTGGGTGACAATTTGCATCTCCCGTTTGCGGATGGGACGGCGGACGTGGTTATTTCCGATGGCGTGATCCATCATACGGAGGATCCGCTGGCGGCGTTCACCGAGAATTTCCGAATATTGAAGGCGGGCGGACGAATGTACCTGGCTGTTTACAAACCCAGCGGCCATTATCCGTCGCTGTACAAGTTTCCTGGCGGATTGATTCGATGGGCGCAGGCCCGCAAGTGGGCGCAGGCGTGGGTGACTTTGTCTTTCCAGGTGCCGTACTATTTGATTCATTTCGTGCGGTCCAAGGGGAAGCGTACTTGGTCCGGCGCGCGGAACCTTTTCTACGATTATTTCGTCACACCGCGAGTGGCTTTTCTTCCGCGCCAGGTAGTGGAAGAATGGTGCGCGCGACAGAAGGCTCGCATCGTGCGATACGACGAAAATCGCGGACAGAATGTGCACTCGTTCGTTGTGGAAAAAGAAGGACCTGCGCAAAAGAAGCGCGATCTGTTAGAAATGAATGGGGAAACGTTGTCGCAAGAAAAGCAGGACACCCGCATGAGTGAAGATCGGCCAATGCTCTCCAGCTCCGTGATGGATCCCGAGCCACAACCGAATTCCGCCGGAAGCTCGCCGCACTGGCCGGCCCCCGTCCAAAAGTCCGATCATCGGCGTCATCCCTTCTTTCGCGCCGCCTGGCTCACGGTAAATGTCTTGTTGGTGGTCTCCGTTATTTTGACCGGATATTCCACAGGGTGGGAATTTTCGACGCGCCGGTACTTAGAAGGATTTTCCGACGCGATTGTGCCGGCTACCTCTCCGGGCGACGAAAAAGTGGAAGCCATATTGAATTGGATGGCTCATGGCCCTGCCCGCCGAGCCTCGGATCCCAATGCAGCCCAGGCCTACCGCGATCCGACCGACACGCTAAATTATGATGCTCTACTGCGAGTGTGCGGAACGGCCACGAACGCCTTTATCAATCTCGTTGATACCGGACACATGCAAGTCCGCCGGCTGCTTTTGGTCGATTCACGCCAGATGACCAAGCACGTTGTGGCGGAAGTTCTGGTGGATGGCCGCTGGATCATCGCGGATCCAAGTTTCCGCGTGGTGATGCGTGGAGCGGACGGAAGGGCGCTGACCCGCGAAGAATTGGCGGATCCGGCCACATTTGCAGCCGCTACTCGCAACATTGCCGGCTACGATCCGCGTTATACATTCGACCATGTTGTGCATATCCGCCTCGCACGTGTTCGTGTGTTCGGCCTGCTCGTTCGGCGAATTCTCGACCGGTTGTTTCCCGGGTGGGAAGACACGCCAACGATGACGCTACTTGTCGAACGCGAATCCTTCGCTGCTATGGTGGCGTCGCTTCTGTTGCTAATTTTTCTAATCCTTCTGCGTGTGTCCCTGCGTTGGTATGGTGAAAAGCGGCTTGGAGTGCAATCTGTTCGCATTCGGCAGCAGCTTCGGAGAGCTTGCCACGCCTTTCTGGACGCAACCTAGCCTTCATGTGCGGAATCTGCGGCACGATCGGATTAGGCTCAAAGGAGACCGGCGAGGCTGTCACCCGCCGGATGCTTGCTGCGATTGTTCATCGCGGGCCCGACGAAGAAGGAATCCTGGTGGCGGCGCCTATAGCGGTGGGTGCGCGCAGGCTCAGTATTATAGATCTTCCCGGCGGCAGCCAACCTGTATGGAATGAAACTGGGACGCTCGCGGTGGTCTTCAATGGGGAGATCTATAACTTCCGGGAGCTCCGCGAGGAGTTGGAGGGGCGGGCGCACAGGTTTCGCTCTCAATCCGACACCGAAGTCATCGTTCACGCTTACGAGGAGTGGGGCGATGATAGCGTGAAGCGATTGCGCGGAATGTTTGCATTCGCGGTTGTCGAATTACCGCAGGGACGGAACTCTCGCGCCACGCGCGTATTCCTGGCCCGCGATCGATTGGGAATCAAACCGCTCTATTACACCCGAACCGATGGCGTGTTACTATTTGCGTCGGAAGTAAGAGCGCTTCTTGCAAGCGGCTTAGTCTCGATGCGTCTTTCCCCTGACGCAGTCACAGGATATCTGCTGTTTGGTTCCACCGGCGAGCCAACCACCCTGGTACAAGGTGTTTTTTCGCTCCCGCCGGGGCACTGCCTTTCTGTTCGTTCCGACGATCCGGGTTGCGCTCCTGAGCCGAAAGCCTATTGGGAAGCCCCGCAGCCGTTCGAGACGATGGCGGAAACCAAACCTGTGGTGCGCACCTCGGGGGGCAGAGCTGCTTCTCCCGCCTCACAAGTGCGCTGTTTGCTCGAAGACTCGGTGCGGCGCCATCTAATCGCCGACGTTCCGATCGGGGTGTTCTTGAGCAGCGGAATCGATTCCACGGCGATTGCCGCGCTTGCGACCAGCATACAAGGAGGGATTCAAACTTTCACCGTCGCTTTCCCCGACACAGCATTCAGCGAAGCTAAAATTGCCCGGCAGACTGCGGACCTCCTGGGCACCCAGCATTGCGAAACCGTGATATCGGGCGATGAAATGGCGAGCCGCCTCGGGGAAGCCATCTCGGCGCTGGACCAGCCGTCCATGGACGGGATCAACACGTATTTCGTCTGTTGGGCGGCGCGCCAAGCTGGTTTGAAAGTGGCGCTCTCCGGACTTGGAAGCGACGAGATCTTTGGCGGCTATTCCTCGTTTCGAGCGACCACACAAATTAGGCGCTTAGCCTTGGCGGCCGCCGTCGTTCCTCAAGCACTTCGGAAGTTCATCGGCTCTGGAATACGACGCACGAACTTTTTTGAATCTTCTCCGGACGCATTCCGCAAGGCGCTGGCCGCCTGGCTTCAACCGAATTTGTTTCCGCATCCGTACTTTTTCACACGCGCGCTTTTTGCGCCTCAGGCATTTACATCTCGCATGCGTGAGAGCACGGTCCAGTGGGACTGCATGCCCTGGTTCCGGTGGCTTGCGAGCGCGGTAAAGCAGTCGCGATCAATGGACCGGTTTACACAAGTCTCCTGGCTTGAGCTGCGCTCGTACATGGTGAACACGCTATTGCGGGATACCGACGCCATGAGCATGCGCCATTCGCTTGAAGTGCGCGTGCCATTTCTCGACACTCCTCTGGTCGAATACGTTCTCGCGCTCCCGGAGTCGGCCAAGCGCGGATCCGGGCGGCCAAAGGCTTTACTCATCGAAGCGCTCGGAAGCTTGTTGCCCGGAGAGGTGCTGAAGCAGCCCAAGCGCACGTTTACCTTTCCGTGGGAATATTGGATGCGTGGAAAACTGGGAGAGCGAGTAGCCGTGGGACTCGGCGATTGGGCGCCGGCGCTTGGAGAAGTTTTGGACGTGAAATTTGGACAATCGGTTTGGAGGAATTTCCTGCTGGGCAGACGAACCTGGTCGCGGCCCTGGAGCCTGTACGTGTTGAACGAATGGATCAAACGCAATTCAACCGTACCAACCGCGACGAACCAGGAGCAACGCGTTTCCTCAGCGGTTCACGTCAACTGAGTGACAAGGATCCGTATCGCGCATGGCAGCCTCATAAAATGATCATCCTGGGCATTAACGCCTATCACGCAAACGCTTCGGCGGCCATTGTCGTGGACGGACGTCTGCTCGCGGCGGTCGAAGAAGAGCGACTCAATCGCGTGAAATACGCCGCGGGCTTGCCAGCGCGCGCGATTCAGTACTGTTTGGACCAGGCCGGCACCAAGCTTTCCGAAGTGGATCACATCGCGGTTCCTCGCAATCCGTGGGCGCGGCTGGGAACCAAGCTTCGATTCGCGATGCGCATGCCCCGCTTCGCCATCGATCGTGCGCGCGTGATGCGACGCTTTGCAGGCGTGCGAGACGATCTCGCAATGGCCTTCGAGATGCCCGCGGAAAACATCCGGGCGCAATTCCATCGCATCGAGCACCACACCGCGCATCTCGCCAGCGCGTATTTCGTTTCTCCGTTCGAGGGTTCCGCAGTTCTTTCGGCGGATGGCCTGGGTGATTTTGCAAGCTGCATGTGGGCGCTGGGGGAAGGGCCAAAGATGCGCCCTCTCGGTGAGATCCGGTTCCCTCACTCGCTGGGCATGTATTACACGGCCCTAACGCAATACATCGGCTTCTGGAAATTCGGCGATGAGTACAAAGTGATGGGCCTGGCAGCCTATGGCGAACCGGAATTTCTCCACGAATTCCGCCGCATCGTGCATGCCGATGGCCCGCTTTCGTTCCGCTTGGCCCTTGAATATTTCACGCATCAAAGCCAGGGAGCGGATATGACCTGGCGGGAAGCGAATCGTACGCCCGTACTCGGCAGGCTGTTTTCTCCGTACATCGAGAAGCGCCTGGGTCCCGCGCGCAAAGAAGCAGAGCCGCTCGAACAACGGCACCGGAACATAGCCGCAAGCATGCAAGCCGCACTGGAAGAAGTTCTCGCTGCTCATTGGAGCGAACTGGCAAAGAAAACCAAGCAGAAGTCTCTGTGCCTGGCGGGCGGAGTTGCCTTCAATTGTCTTGCAAACGGAAAGATTTTTGATCGTTCGGGTTTCGAACGCGTGTATGTTCAGCCGGCCGCGGGAGACGCAGGGCTGTCCGTAGGGGCGGCGTTCGCGGTGAATCATCAAGTTCTAGGACGCCCGCGTGAGTTCGTGATGGATCATGCCGCATGGGGCCCAGAATTCTCACGCCAGGAAATCGCGAACGCGGTCAGGACATGGCGCTGTTCCAGAGAAGAAGCGAGCGTCACCGAGATGGACGAAGCGCCGCTGCTGGAAACGGCGGCAAAACGCATCGCCAGCGGAAAGATCGTGGGTTGGTTTCAAGGACGCGTGGAGTGGGGACCTCGCGCTCTGGGCCAGCGGAGCATCCTGGCCGACCCGCGGCGGCCTGAGATGAAAGACATACTAAATCGCCGCATCAAGCACCGCGAAATATTCAGGCCATTCGCTCCGTCGATTTTGGAAGAAGCCACCGGCGAATTTTTCGAGAAGACGCATCCTTCGCCATTCATGACCTTCGCCTATAGCGTACGTCCGGAAAAACGCACTGTGATCCCGGCGCCTACACATGTGGACGGCACCGCACGGCTGCAGACCGTAAACCGCAAGACCAATCCGCTCTACTGGAATCTTTTGCATGCCTTCGGTGAACAAACCGGCGTCCCGGTCCTGTTGAATACGTCCTTCAATGACAACGAGCCGATTGTCTGCAGGCCAGAGGAAGCACTGGATTGTTTCGGTCGAACGCAAATGGATGTACTGGTGATGGGAAATTGCATTCTGGAGAAGAAACTCTCGGTAGCATCGCAGGAAGAAACGGCGGATGATTTCGCGAAGCGCGAAAAATAGGGAGTTGCAGCAGGCCAAAGTGGGCTCGTCGCTATAAGGTTCCAAACCCGCGCCGATATCGCACAACATGCATATTCTTCTTCTGAATCAATATTATCCGCCGGACACATCCGCCACGGCCAAGATGGCGGTTCAAATCGCCGAGAAATTGGCAGAACGTCACCGCGTCACAGTCGTCGCTGGGCGGCCCTCTTATGATCCCGACGAGTATTATCCATTCTCATTCCGCCGGAGTGACGTTCGAAACAATGTGACGGTGGAGCGGGTTGGTTCCACGGCCTATCCGCGCCATCAAATGAGGCGCCGCGTTTCAAATTATTTGTCATATCTCGCTCTTGCCGTACCTCGCGCCCTGGACATTCGTCCCGACATCATACTTGCCATGACCGATCCGCCCGTGGCGGGTATTGCCGGAGCATTTGTTGCACGCATGGCGGGCCGGCCGTTCGTTTACAACATCCGCGATCTGTATCCGGACATGGCCGTCGGCGGAAACATCGTGCAGCCGAGTTATTGGGTCGAACGCTGGGAGGAGATGCATCGCCGCGCGCTTCGGCAGGCCGCGCGCGTGGTGGTTCTCGGCGATGATATGCGTGATCGCATTATCGCCAAGGGTGTATCTCCGGAGCGGGTGGTCATCGTTCGAGACGGGAGCACGTGTCCGCCGTCATTGCCGGAACCGAGCGACCCGCTCGTGCGGAAGATCCGCAGTGGCTTTCCCTTCGTCGCTTTGCATGCGGGGAATCTGGGCTTTTACGGCGCGTGGGACACTCTTGTAAAGGCCGCCCAGATTCTGCACAACGAAAATATAGGGCTTGTGTTTGTAGGCGATGGGGCAAACCGCGCGGCTCTAGAGGGTTCCGCGAAGTCTTTGCCGAACGTTCGCTTCTGGCCGTTTTTCCCGTTCGAGCAGGTACCCCAGGTGATGATGGCCGGCGACGTCCATATTGTGACCGTGCGACGGGGCCTGGAGGGGGTCGTCGTGCCAAGCAAGCTTTATTCGATTCTTGCGGCTGGCCGCCCCGTGTTAGTGGTAGCAGCGGAGACGACTGACGCCGCGCGCATCGTGCGGGAATCCCGCTGCGGAATGTCTGCCGATCCAGACGATCCGTCCGCAGTTGCATCGGCCATCCGTGCCCTGCGCAATGACCCGACACGGCTGGCGCAGATGGCCCTGCGCGCCAGGGAAACAGCGGGCAACTATGCTAGAGTCAATGAGCTCAAAAGGTTTGTGAATGTAATGGAAGAGGCAGCAAATCACTCTACTATCTAGGCGCTAGTTTGCCAACGGAGGCAGCCATCTGGACTCGCAAGAAGGTACTGGTAACAGGAGGGGCGTCCTTTATTGGGTCGCATCTGGTGGACGCGTTGGTCGAGCGCGGCGCGCAGGTGCGCGTGATAGATGACTTGACGAGCGGCAGACTTTCAAACATTGAGCATTACCTGAAGGATGGCCGCGTCAAGTTTGTCGAAGCGGATTTGCGCGAACCGGGCGTCACGCGCGCGGCCATGAACGGGATACAAGTTGTTTTTCACCTAGCCGCCGACCATGGCGGGCGAGGGTATGTAGATTTACACCAAGCAGGCCCCGCATCGAATCTCTTTCTTGACGGGCTCGTTTTCTGGGAAGCGGTCAAAGCGGGCGTCGAAAAAGTTGTTTACGCTTCATCGGGCTGCGTTTATCCGAACAACCTGCAGACCGACACGAAGCAGGAGCTTTATCTGCGTGAACAGGACGTCAAACCTCCGCACGATGCGGACAATATGTACGGCTGGGCCAAGCTGATGGCGGAGCTTACGCTGCGGGCTTATCATCGTGAGCTCGGACTGAAAGCGGCGTCGTGCCGGTACTTCACGGTGTACGGGCCGCGGGGCGTGGAAAATCACGCGGTAATAGCCATGATCGCGCGTGCTTTCATCGGACAAAACCCATTCGATGTTTGGGGCGATGGCACGCAGATACGTAACTGGACGTATGTGGACGACATCGTCAGCGGAACAATTCTTGCTGCTGAAAAAATCGATGATGGCACGGCAGTCAATCTTGGGACCATGGAGCGCATACGCGTGATCGATGCCGCGAAAATGGTGCTTGAATTTGCCGGGCGGAAGGCGGAGATCCGTTTGTGTCCGGACATGCCCACGGGACCCGCGAATCGCGTAGCGGATAACGCCTTGGCCAAGAAACTCATGGGCTGGGAGCCGCAAACGCCTTTTCGCGAAGGATTGCGGAAGACGATGGACTGGTATTTTGCCAGCAAACAGAAGGAACAAGTGCGCAACGTCCTGGAAAAGATGCTTACGGCGCGTTGACCGGAGTGGCTGCAATGATGTCGACACATGCAGACTTAATTGCCTTTGCGGTGGCGCTGCTCGCATCGCTGGGCCTTACGATTCCAGTGCGTCATCTGGCATTACGTCTTGGAATGGTGGACCGCCCCGGCCCGCGCAAAGTTCATCTGAAACCGATTCCTCTTTTAGGCGGTATCGCCATTTATCTGGCTTTCGCCCTGGCCATGCTGATCACGGTTCATGGGGCGCCTCAGCAGCAAATCGCAGGGATTTTGTCGGGAGCTACTTTACTAGCGATTGTTGGTTTCCTGGATGACGGCAAGCTTCTGCATCATCAGGTAAAGCTTTTTATCGGGATGCCTGTCGCTGCGTTGATGCTGATTGCCAGCGGAATTCACGCGCAGCTTTTTTCCCAGTTCGTTCCGGGAATGACAGGCAGAATTCTGGACGGACTTTTCACCGTTCTCTGGGTGGTTGGAATCACTGCCTCCTTCAGTATTCTCGACCATATGGACGGCCTCTGCGCTGGTATCGCGGCTGTGGCGGCGGCGTTTTTCACAATTTCGGCCAGCATGAACGGACAAACGCTCGTTCGCAGCCTGGGTGCTGCGACATTAGGAGCATCCCTGGGATTCCTGCGCTGGAATTTCAATCCGGCAAAGATTTTTATGGGCGACGGCGGTGCGATGTTCCTGGGGTTTTTGATGGCAACACTGGGGCTAAAGATCCGGCCGGATGAAGCTCCGTTCCCGATCACTTGGCTGATCCCGGTGCTGATCCTGGGTGTCCCCATATTCGATACCACGCTTGTATCCATTTCGCGAGCGCGCCGCGGCCTTTTGCCTTTTACTTCACCGGGTAAGGACCATACGGCGCATCGACTGTCAAATCTGGGACTGGGCCATCGCGGTGCGGTGCTCGTGATGTATTTCTTTGCGCTGATTTTCGGCGTGGCCGCACTATTTATTCCCGGTTCTTCGCCGGCGACAGCATATGCATTGTCCGGGTTGCTGATTGCGGCCAGCCTGGTGGCTATTTTTCTTCTGGAAGGCGCACCTTATGAACGCCAGTCGAAACTGCCCAAGACATTCTCTGCATAACGACGCTTGAGAGAGCCTCTCTGTCTTGCTTGCATGCCAGTAAGATATATACTTCTCCCTCGGTCTTTACGGGTATCGAAGACCGCCGGGACCGCTGGAGGCTGATAGTCCCGGCAAAATAGCTTCCCTGGACTCCGGTATCTTAAGCAAAGGCAAAACTGAAGTGACGAATAAGGCGCCCGAACTACGCGACGCGAGAAATAATTCCCGCGCAAATATCCAAAGTGCTGCAGTTGTCGGCGGATCTGCCGCAGGATTGTTTACCGCCTCACTGCTAGCGCGTGAGGGTGTCTCGGTTCGCGTATTCGAACGCATTGAGACGCTGGAGCCTGAGGAACGGACGCTGATCGTCACAGATCGCATGCGACGATTGCTCGGGCGTGCCGCCGAAAGAAGCGTGGTCAACGAAATTCGTCGATTCGAGCTTTTTACCGATGGCCGCGCTGCCACTGTTACTCTGAAACACCCCGACTTGATCATAGAGCGCCGCAGTTTGATTCAAGGTCTGGCGGAGGAAGCTCAACGTGCCGGCGCCAGTATCGAGTTGGGGCGCCGTTTTCACGCCTTGCACCCCAATGCTCGGGGGATGGTACTGGAAGTTGATCGATGCAATGACGGAGTCCGTGAAGAAGTTCACGCGGACACCATCATTGGCGGCGATGGCGCTTCCAGCCGCGTGGCGCACGCAGCGGGATGGGCACCTCTGGAGACCGTCCCGTTGGTGCAGGCAATTGTGCAGTTGCCGAAGGATATGCCGCCCGATACGGCGCGCGTCTGGTTCGTGCCGCAAGACACGCCTTATTTTTATTGGCTCATTCCGGAATCGCCGACTCGCGGAGCTTTGGGACTCATCGGTGAAGCGGGGTCGGAAACGCGGCAGCACCTGGAGAAATTCCTCGCAAAAAGAAATCTGGATCCAATCAGTTTTCAGGCTGCGCGCATTCCGGTCTACAAGCGTTGGGTGCCGGTGCATCGACAAGTGGGCCAAGGATCTGTTTACTTGGTGGGCGACGCGGCCGGCCAGGTAAAGGTCACTACGGTAGGCGGCATCGTCACCGGTTTTCGTGGCGCGCTAGGTGTGGCTCAAGCGATTCTGAACAGAAGCTCAGGTGAACTGCGAACCCTGCGGCGGGAACTCGATCTTCATCTTTTGTTGCGGCGTTCCCTGCACGACTTTCAGCAAGCGGACTACAGCCAGCTGGTGGACCTGTTGAACGATCCCGCCAAGCAGTCATTGGCTGAGTATTCCCGCGACGAAGCATGGAAGATTCTCTGGCGCGTGTGTTTGAGCCAGCCTCGCTTGGTTCTGCTCGGTTTGCGCGGGTTGCTATCGCGCAGCCGCTCGCCGCGCGGTACAGACTTCTAAAATAGAACTTCGCGGTTTGTCTTGGCGGGCCAGAACTCTGCTGGGCTCGCGCCAACAATCACGGTTGAAATGTATACTCTCGGGCTTTCGGCGATGACACATGACCCTGCTGCCGCGTTGATCGGCGAGCAGGGCGTCCTTGCGGCGATTGAAGAAGGAAAACTCACTCGAACGCGCACAGCCGAAGGAATCCCTCGTGCGGCAATCCAATTCTGTTTGGAGCGCGCCGGAGTAGACATAAACGCGGTAGAGAGCATTGCGGTCGGCAGCCTCCCGGCTCGGTCCTGGAGGCGGCAAACACTGTTCCGCGCCCGTCTCGCGCCATTCGCACCGGCGTCCAGTGGCTACTTCCTAAGCAAGGCGTTTGGCGAATTGAGCCGCGAGTTGAACAATTTCCGGCTGATTAAGGAAATGGCTGGAAATCCAACTGGCCGAGTGCAGAACTTTGATCATCATCTTTGTCACGCTGCCAGCGCGTTCTTTGGATCTTCTTATGATCACGCTCTTGTAGTAACGCTCGACGAGCAAGGAGATGGCCGCTCGGGATCGGTGACTCTGGGAGAAGGCACGCGCCTTCGCGAAACCGAGTCGCTTGCCTTCCCCAACTCCCTTTCGTGGGTTTATTCGCAGGTTACCAGACTTCTCGACTTTCAGCCGCATGGCGAAGAACACAAGACTCAATGGCTGAGCCTGGCTGGCGAGCCCCTATTCCTGAACCTGTTTCTCGATGCGCTGCGGAATGCGGCCAAGGGCCCACCGCATCTGAATCAAAAATACTTCCGGCGAAGTTACGCCGGAGAACTTTCATTCCATGACGAATTCTATCGGTCGCTCGGCCTGGAACCGGAGGCACCTTCGCTTATGGACGATTCATTGCGCGCAAATATTGCGTCGAGTGTGAACGAAGCGTGCGCGGTGATCCTGTGCGAGTGGTTCGAGTCGCTGCGGCAGAAGACAGATCTGCATTCACTATGCCTTGCCGGAGGCCTGTTTTTGAATCCGTTGCTGGTCGCGGCCATAGAATCGAACACCGGTTTTGAAAATGTATTCGTGCAGCCCGCCGCCGGAAATGAAGGCACCGCGCTCGGCGCAGCGTGGCTTGCCTGGCATCAGAAACCAGGCCGAACGCGGATGGCTCCCATGGCAAGCCCCTACTGGGGGCCTGCGTTTTCCAATGAGGCGGTCAAGAGTGTGCTGGACAATTGTAAAGCGACCTACCATTGGTGCGATTCGGAGGAAGAGAAGGTCAGTGAGACCCTGCGTCTGCTTCATGCCGGGAAAATTGTCGCCTGGTATCAGGGAGCAGCGGAGTTCGGGCCGCGGGCACTAGGGGATCGCAGCTTGCTGGCTTCCCCTTGGTCGCCCTATGTGAAGGAAAACCTGAACGACTACGTCAAGCATCGCGAGTCTTTTCGCCCTTTCGCGCTGGCTATGCCAGAAGAAGATTGCCATGAGTATTTTGACTATACTCCGAATGCGCGTTTTCTGACCACCATGGCTAAGGCAAAGGAAAAGGGACAGAAGTTGCTGGCCGCACTTCCGCCCGGATTCCTATTGAAGAATCATCTGGTGCGGCTGCACGCAGTAAGTTCCGCAGACAATCCTTTATTTTGGAAGCTGCTGAAGCGATCGGGAGAGAATGCTCCGGCTCCCCTGCTGGTAAATACATCATTCAATTTGTTCGGCGAGCCCCTGGTGATCAAGCCGCGCGACGCGGTCCGAAGCTTTTTTTGTTCCGGTGCGGATGCCCTGGTCGCGGGAAACTTTCTGTTGAAGAAACGATAATACGGAATGACGAGTATTGAAAAACCGCCCAATAGCCGCAAACGGAATCTGCGTTTCCTCCTAGTAATCGTCTTGCTGGCGCTTGTTGCTTCCACGATTGTTGCGGTTCGTGGAGTGGGACGCTGGCTGGTGCGTGAGGATCCGCTGGCTCATGCGGATGCCGTTGTCGTGCTAAGCGGCGGCATGCCCTACCGCGCGGAAGGCGCCGCGCGTTGTTTCGAATTGGGCTACGCGAGCGCTATATGGATCACGCATCCCGAAGGTCCTGCCGAGGAGTTGAAAGAACTGGGAATCCGGTACGTCGGCGAGGACGAATATAGCCGGATGGTGGTGATCCGCCTTCTTGTTCCCGAAAGCGACGTTTTCATTCTTCCGGGCTCGACAAGCAACACGGAACAGGAAGTAGAAGAGATCGTTCGAGAGTTACACAATCAACGCAAGACCAGCGTGATCATCGTAACTTCCCCACAACACACTCGCAGGGTAAAAGCGCTATGGAAGAAACTGGCTGGTGAAAATCTTGTCGCGATCGTGAGAGGGGCGCCAGACGATCCATTCGATGCGGACCATTGGTGGCGCGACACACGCGACGCACTCTCTGTGGTGCGAGAGGTTTTGGGCTTGCTGAATGTCTGGTGCGGACTTCCGGTTCGGCCGCACGCTCGCTAAGAGTGACTCTTCAGTTGTATTTTTGCGCTTTCTGCGTTGGCGGATGACCTGCGGATTCCAGAATCTTCCACCGGTCCCATTCTGTTTTCTTGGTTAGGTCGCGAATCCAGAGTTGCCATTCGAATCCGGCGTCTTCATCGCTGTGGGAATAAAATGCCCGCCAGAAATTGCGATCGAGAGGAGCTTCGGAGGGCTCGCCGTTTCCAAAGCTTTCGAGCGGATCCTGACTGCGAAATTCCACAAGCTTTGTGGAATCGAGCGGAACTCGAAAGAATACAATTTTGTCCTGGGCGCAGTTTTTCCCATCGCCGTGATTCCCGGACGATGGAGCGATGCGGGCACACAGCTCTACAGAGCTTTCCTCTAGCACGAGTTCAAGCGAGGGTGGACCTTCGGCTGAAGCGTGCGGCCGCGCGAGCGGGAGTTCCCACAGCGTCGTGCGGTCGTAGCCGGATGCTTTCTCAAAGTAACAATCCAGCGAGCGAGTCTGCCATGCCGCGGATTGGCGATTTGGCAGCACCTCGGTGATCGTCGCCGCGCTATGGCCGCGCCAGCGCTCGATCTTCACGGAACCCGGGAAACTTCCGAAGGCTAGAATGAAGGGTAGATTTTCTTCGGTGATATGCAACGTTTCATGCCAAAAACGTTCACTCAAGCGAAAGGAGAAGGTGAATACTTGCTCGAGAGGAGAGGGAGATGATTCGCCAAGCTTGCGGCGAAATTCGGGGTCATCCACTTCTTCAAGAACGCGCACGCGCTCGGTCAGCCGCCGAATCGTCCAGTTTTGGTGCCGCAGAATGCGCTGCCAGTGCTGCGCCAGCACAAAAAACACAAAACCGACGAGAACGCAAATACCGAGCGTTGGCCAGAGAATTTCCATGATAAATTTCGCGACGCCTGCGTGCACTGCCGCCGAAACGGCTCTATTGTGGCGGGATTCTACTACGGATGATTTCGGCTTGCTACGAAGCTTTCAGAATACCGACGGCGGGCTTATTTGCTGGCCTGTGCGACCCGCTGCCGGAAATATTCATACGTCAGCCGCAATCCATCTTCCAGCTTTACTTTCGGCTCCCAGCCTAAAACGCGGCGCGCCTTGCTGATATCGGGACAGCGCTGCTTGGGATCGTCTTGCGGCAACGGATGAAAGATGATCGGAACGTCAGCGCCGACCAAGGCCCGAACGCGTTCGGCAAATTCCAGAATCGTGATTTCCTGTGGATTGCCGATATTGGTCGGCTCGTGTTCCTCGGACCCCAGAAGCTTGTAAATGCCATCCAGTAAATCCGAGACATAACAAAAGCTTCGCGTCTGTTTACCGTCGCCATACACCGTGATTGGTTCGCCGCTGAGCGCTTGGTACAAGAAATTTGGAAGAGCGCGGCCATCGTTCAGCCGCATGCGCGGTCCGTAGGTGTTGAAGATTCGCACGATGCGTGTGTCCAAGCCGTGATAGCGGTGATACGCCATGGTCATGGCTTCCGCGTAACGCTTGGCTTCATCATATACGCCGCGCGGTCCAACCGGATTGACGTGTCCCCAATACGTTTCCGGCTGCGGGCTGACTTGAGGATCGCCGTAACATTCCGAAGTGGAGGCGAGAAAGAATTTGGCCTTCTTCGCCATGGCCAAACCAAGAGTATTGTGCGTCCCCAGCGCGCCAACCTTCAGCGTCTGTATAGGAAACTTCAGATAATCGGGCGGGCTAGCGGGAGAAGCAAAATGAAGCACGGCCTCCACCGGGCCCTGCACCTCGATGTAACGCGAGACGTCCTGATGGGCGAACCGGAACCGAGAGTGCGATAAGAGGTGAGCGATATTCGAGTCGTTTCCGGTGACGAGGTTGTCCAGGCACAGTACGTCCCAGCCCTTTTCGAGCATCAATTCGCAGAGATGTGATCCCAGAAATCCGGCTCCGCCCGTGATTACCGCGCGCAAATTCGGTTTCTCCCTCGGTGAGAATGTGTCATTACACCGTCATTATCTCTGAAAAAGTGTTCCGCAGAAACTATTCCGCTTGAGCCGATGCTTCCTCATCACTCTTACAGATTGCTGGAGAGCCAGGCAGTGCTTCGCTTCTAGTTCGGGTGCGTAGAAGAAGGTGCAGCAAATCCCGTGGTATGGTCCGCAACGATTCGCCACCCTTCTTTGAACTTCCGGAAATTGAGCGTAAAGACTCCCGTGGGCCGGTCCTTTTCCCGTTCGAGCTGAAAATTCCCGATCGCAAATGCCGCGTCCGGACAGACCATGTGAAGCTCGAGATTTGAAAACGTCAGCCGGCCCATGGCTTTCCCATCCGCATAGTTCTTGCGATAGCGATCGAGCACGGCTTGCCAGCCTCGCGTAACCCCGCTCGCACCGACGAATTCAGTTTCTTCCGATTTCCAATATCCTTCCATGAATGCAGCGATGTCTCCGCGATTCCATGCAGCCGATTGCATGTCGAGCAGGGACCGAATCTGCTCTTCGGCCGAACCATCCGGAGCTGCCTTCGCATGGGTGCTAACAAACAGCGCAGCCAGAGCGGCAATGCCAAACCATAGAATCCAGCTCAATTGCAATTTAGGCGGCATTCATCCCTCCAGAAGACTTCCATCCTGCTTCGCTTCACCTGAAGAAGTTCACCTTGCTTGCCTTTCTATCACGTCGTAAGGCAAAGCGGTTTGCGGTTCCGTTTCATTTGGATGGTACCGACGTTCTATTGTCTCCGGCAGCGGAAAACGAGAAACTGTCGTTGGTCGAAAATGTTAATCGCAGCCTTCATTCTCGTGATCTCCACCGCAGCGCTGATGCAGTTCGCTCTATTCAGCTGGCGGGCTTCCCTGCTTCGGACGGTTTCAGAGCCGCTCGCGAGCGAAGCCGATGCGAGCCTGCAACCCTATCCTAACCTATTAAGTTCCAGTAGTTTCCAGGAAGTCGTGGCTGTTTACCACGAACTCTGTCCTGAGCTTGAATCCAGTTCAGCCCCGAACCTGCGTGCCGTGACCGTCTACTACGCCCTGATGGGCTTGCTGAGCCGCCTGGGCGGTCTGATAGTTCCGGCAGAGGGCTTCAGCTGGACCCAGCGCGAAATGGCCCTTTGCACCCAGTATGCAACCGTGCGGCTGTCACAGCGGCTGGAACGGAACGTCAGCCTAATCAACGAAGCCCGCTCCATCTAAATCTCTTATGGTTGTCTCTTTCTTGCGTATTCCAAAAAAATTTGTCCGCCCTCCTGCGCCGTACTTTCGCCTGTTCGTCAGACTGGTTGCCTGATACGCCATTCCGACACGTCATTTCTTAATCATTCAGCCGGTTTTGTGGCCAAATTAAATCTCGCGACGAACCTGAGGGGCATGAATTGTCCCGATTGAAGGAGGCGCCACGATGAAGCGCGCCGAAAATTCTCTTTTGCTTGCGGGTGTCTTACTGGCGCTGATCCAGTTCGCCGGCTGCGCTCAGAAACCGCCCGCCTTCAATAAAGTGGAGATACTCACCCCGAAAGGCGCGCAAACCATCGCGCAGAACCAATCCGTTTCGATGCAGGCCAGCGTATTGAACGATCCCAACGCGGGAGGTGTGACCTATGCGTTCAGTAGTGCGCCTGGATTTGGCACTCTGAATCAAACCAGCAGCACGTCTGCCACATATACCGCGCCGAACCCGGTTACAACCCAAACGTTGGTGAAAATCATAGTTACTTCGGTGGATTTCCCGAATCAGTCGGCAACGGTCGCAATCACAGTGGTGCCACCGCCAACGATCACAACCACATCCCTGTCGACCGCCATGCTAAACGCGGCGTATAGCGCCACGGTGACTGCAACCGGCGGACTGCTACCTCTTTCCTGGTCGATCACCTCCGGCGCTTTGCCCACCGGACTTTCCTTGGCGCCGAGTAGTTCAGACAATGTGCAAATCACTGGCAAGGCAACAGTGGCGGGAACCTATGCATTTACGATCACAGTAACAGATGCGGCGGGCTTCAGCAGCTCTGAGCAATTCACACTGGCGGTAAGCTCGCTCGCGATTACGACTACATCCCCGCTGCCCCCCGGCACCGTCGGCTCGGTCTATGATTCTCCCGGGCTGCAATTCGCCGCTACAGGCGGCGTTGCTCCCTACACCTGGTCGGTCGCAAGCGGAACATCACTTCCGGCGGGCCTCACCTTAGATCCCACCACCGGGCTTCTTTCCGGCACACCGATAACTGCAGGTAGCTACAGTTTTGGAATCACCGTAACGGATAATGAGATCCCTCCTGTTTCCGTCACGGTGAATTTCACTCTCGTCGTTAACGGGACCCAAAACCTTACTGGGTTAAACGGCTCGTATGCATTTGAATTCAGCGGCTATAACAGCACGGGATTTGTGGCCTTCGCTGGGACCTTCACGGCAAACGGAAGTGGAGGCATTACCGCCGGCGAGGAAGATTACAACACCATTTCCGGTCCACCCATCACCTACACGAATCTTGTGGGCTCCTACACTTTGGGAACGGATGGCCGCGGGACTTTTACGTTCACCGGAAGCACTCCTGCCCAACCAACGCCACAGTTCACCTACGCATTTTCGATTGACGCATTCGGGAACGGCAGATTCATTGAATTCGACAGTTCCGGCACGCGTGGTTCCGGAAAAATGGAACTCCAAACCGTCAGCACTTGCGTGGTGGGCACCACCACCACCTACGCAGGATCTTTCGCGTTCGGCGGTGCAGGATTTTCCGCCGCGGCTAGCTCAGGCCCCATCGCGTTTGCCGGAGCATTTACAGCGATACCGCCGATTGCTCCTTCCACGCAAGGAAGCTTGGGACAGGGCGAAATGGACACCAATGTGCCGAACCAGGCCCAGGCTTTTAATCCCTCCGTCACCGGTCTCTATCAGTCCGGACCAGACACGAGTCATTGCACGATGGGGATAAATTCCGGGAACTTAGGAAGTCAGAACTTCAGCATCTATCCGGTCTCGCCAAGCGAAGCCTTTTTAGTGGAGACAGACCCGGCGAGTAACGCTCTCACGCCGTATCTAGTGGCAGGAGAAATGATTCAGCAGGCAGTTCCTGGCGGATCTTTCCCGACGCAAAATGTGCTCTCCGGACCCATTGCCGGTGGGCTCAGCGGTCAGTTCTTAAACGGCGGCGTTTACCTGCCAGACGTCGCCGTGCTGCAAATCACACCGCAGGGCAGCGGCAGCATTCAGTTCCTCGTAGAGGACAATCAATTCGGAACTGTATCTAACTGGACAAGTCCTTTCACCGTATCGTATACCGCTGACAGCCTTGGCCGCGTTCAGCCGGCCCTGGCTAATCCGTTCGGGCCGGTTCTTTACCTGGTCAGTTCGAGCGAAGCTTTCTGCGTGGGTACGTTGAACGGCGGCCCGATTTTTGGGCATTTCGAGTCACAAACCGGATCTCCCTACACAGCGCTAGAGATGGCCAATACATTTGTGGAAGGCACTTCTGCTCCGGCCGTCAGCGCTGACCCGGACATTTCCGGATTCCTGACGCTGAGCAACACTTCTGGCGTGACCGGAACACAGGATGTAAGCACGACATCAGCAAACACTTCAGCCCAGACCGTGACGGGCAGTTACGTGTTCACTGCTACAGGCTCAACCGACGGCAGCGGAGTGATGACCTACACTTCTCCTGTCTTTACCGGCGATTTCTTCATCGTTTCGCCGACTAAAATTGTGATGATTACGACCACGACCGGGAATGCGAATCCCGTCTTGCTCATTATCGGGCATTAACTCACAACATCGAGGACGGAGGGACGGTGCAGACCAAGGGAATCCCCTTCGATGCTTCGCGGGAAATCCTTCTCTCGAGCTAGTAGGCCCAACGCATCAGAATTGCTCCGGTCGTGTAGCCTGCTCCAACCGTGATCACCAACACCAGATCACCCTTAGCCAAGCGCTTTTCTTCCAAGGCGTCCATGAGTGCCAGCGGGATTGTGGCGGCGGTAGTGTTCCCGAAGCGATCTATATTCACGAGCACCTTTGAATCATCCACGCCCAGCCGCTCCTGCATGGCCCGGATAATTCGCAGATTCGCCTGGTGCGGAACTACCAGCGTGAGGTCGCGACTCGTGAATCCGTTTCGTTCGAGCACCTGCACGGCTAGCTCACTCATCCGGCGCACCGCATATTTGAAAACTTGCGCGCCTTCCTGGTGCACGTAATGCATCCGTTTTTCGACTGTCTCTAGCGAGGCAGGCTTCAGCGAGCCACCTGCCGGCATGTAAAGATTGCATCCTCCCGAGCCATCGACATCGTGAGCAAAATCCAGAATGCCTTCGTTGTCGGAAGCGGCAGGTTCCACCAGGACCGCGCCAGCGCCGTCGCCAAATAGGACGCAGGTGGCGCGGTCCTGGTAATCGAGGATGGAGGTCATTGCATCGCTACCGATAACCAAAGCCTTTTTGTGCGTTCCGGCGCCGACAAACTGCGCCCCCACGGTGAGCGCGTAAGCAAACCCGGAACACGCAGCGGAGAGATCGAAACCCCAAGCGTTTTTTGCGCCCAAGCGATCCTGAATCAAGCAGGCCGTGGCGGGGAACAACATGTCCGGGGTAACCGTTGCCACCACGATGAGATCGATCTCTTGGGGGTCCACGCGCTTATCAGCCAGCAATTTTTTGGCAGCTTCGGCACCGAGATGTGAAGATCCCACGCCCGGCTCGGCATAGTGCCGTTCACGGATTCCGGTACGCGTGCGGATCCATTCGTCGTTCGTGTCCACCATTCTTTCGAGATCGGAATTGGTGACCACGCGCGGCGGGACGTACCCGGCGACTCCGGTAATCTTTGCGGCGATGCGCCTGCCCATTCATTTTCTCCAGGAAGAAAGGAATAGCTGGGGATTGTATGCAATCGCTCGCATGCGGACAAGCAAAACAAGCTGGTGTTCTACGCTATGTCCGGGCTAAGACAAAATTTCAAAACGGTAGGTGATCTCAGCAGTTTTCCGCAACATCGCCGCCACGGAACAATATTTCATCTGGCTCAACTCGATGGCATCGCGAGCCGCTTTCTCCTCGACGCTTCCCGACAGCCGGTAAACCATGTCGATTTTCGTCCATACGGTGGGAGGCTCGCTGGCACGCTCGCCGGAAACCACGACCTCCAGCGAAGTAAGTCTCTGGCGCTTCTTGGCCAGAATCATCACCACATCCACAGACGTGCACGCTCCCAGAGCGCCCAGCAGCATTTCCATCGGCCCCGGCGCGGCGTTGTGCTTGCGGTCCGCGTCAAATGGGACTGAATGGCCCGAGGGCATCTTGGCTACAAACTCTTCGCCTGCAATCCACTTAACCAGTGCCGTTTGCAAGATCTCCTCCGCCTAAGGTCGCAAATAAAATGACGCTGAAACTTTATACGAGGTTCAAGCAAGGCGTCCAGCAATTCAGCGTGACCGCCATCTGTCGAAGGAAGAACATCAAGAGCTAGGGAATCAGCGTGAATCGACAGCTCGGCTATAGCGAGGAACTTTCCGACAGATCCGGCGCACCTACATTTGCCTCAATCCGAACCCGCGGTGACCGCCGCATGGCTTCGATGAAGAGCTGAACGAGTTCCGGATCAAACTGATTCGCGGCGCAGCGTTCTAGCTCGCTGAAAGCGTCTTCCGAGGTGCGCGCTTTCTTGTAGGTCCGCTCAGATGTGATGGTATCGTACGCGTCGGCGATGGCGATCAGGCGCGCGCCGTATGGGATATTCTCCCCTTCCAGCCGGTCCGGATAGCCTGTTCCGTCATAAAATTCGTGATGATGGCGAACCATCATACGGATTCGATCCATGGCTTGCAGCGGCTCCAGGATCTTCGCCCCCAGCTCCGTGTGGGTCTTCATTGTTTCCCACTCGGATGCGTCCAGCGGCCCTGACTTGTTCAGAATCGTTTCCGGAATCCCGACCTTACCGATGTCGTGCAAGAGCGCCGCCAGGCGAATTTCCTCCACTTCCGGCTCGGTCATGCCCAGCGCTTTGGCAATCACCACCGCATACGCGGAGACCTTTTGCGAATGCCCCTGCGTGTAATGATCTTTTGCGTCAATCGCAAGAGCCAGTGAGGTCACCGTCTCGACCACAGCCGCTGGCAACGTGTCGGGCGCCAGGCCTCCGCTCTGTTCGGCCAGCGACCGCGTGAATTGTTCGAGTCGGCGATACACTTCCTCGAAAGCTTCGGGCCCGGTGGAGAACAGCCGCTTCAGCGTCACGCCGAGATAAGCTTCCAACACGTCCTTTTTCCACTTCTTTGTGTCGTTCGGGCCGCCTTCCTCCGCACTCGATACCGAGTTGCCGCCCTGATGTTTGGAGAGGTACATCGAAGAGTCCGCCACCTGGATAAGCTCTTGTGGCGTGGAACCGTGAATGGGAAAGCCGGCGATGCCGAAACTTGCTGTAATATTCTTGTCGCGCAGGAGCGCATCGGAAGCCACCCAGCCGCGCAGTTTGCTTGCAAGTTGACGGGCCTGCTCTACGGTCGTCTCCGGCATCAAGATAACAAATTCATCTCCCCCGTAGCGGGCCACCACATCCGAGCGGCGGCAATTCTGCTCCAGTATGTGTCCCACGCGCTGCAACACGACGTCGCCTTCCAAATGGCCGTAAAAATCGTTCACGAACTTGAACCGGTCAAGGTCCATCAAAACTAATGAGAATGGCCGATTCGCGCGTGTCGAGCGCTTCCATTCCGAAGATAGCGCTTCCATCAAGTAGCGGTGCGTCTTGACGCCGGTCAAACCATCGGTAATGGCCTGCTCCTGCGCTTTCTGGAAGGTGAGTGCGTTATTCAAGCCGCCCGCAAAAAGATCGGCGAGGGTGCGAAGCAAAAGCACTTCCTCTTCTCCGAATTCGCATGGCTCTGAGGACTCCACATACAGCACACCGAGCACATGTTCGGCGTAACTGACAGGCAGTGCAATGGCGGAGACGGAGGACGCCAATACCGGACACGGAGTAGAGACGCTGACTTCACGCACAATGGCCATCTGTCCCGTGCGTCCCACTTGCCCCACGATGCCTTCTCCCAGCGGGATTCGCCGTCCGACAGCATCCCGGCGCGCTCCGGCTTCCGCCTGAATAACCAATTCCTTGGCCGGATAATCGACGATGGCAATGCCGATGTGGTCGTATTTCAAACCATTTTCAATCTCGGCAGCGATCTTCCCGAGCATCTCCTCCGGATCCAGTGTAGTGATGGCGCGGCTGGACACGTTGTTGATTAGCATCAGGTGCCGCGACTTTTTTTGCTCCTCGGAAAACAGCCGTGCGTTTTCGAGCGCCACGGCCGCTTCGCTGGCCAGCACGCGCATCAGTTCCACGTGCCCTTCGTCAAATACACGCTCTTGCTTGCTATGCACCGCCATCACGCCGATGGCGCGGTCGTAAAGAATCAAGGGCACCGCGCAGATACATCCGGCCAGACGAGTGGGCTTGAAACCCAGCCTCTCAGCCTCTTCGGCGTAGTGGTCTCGAATCAGCAACGGCTGACACGTTCTGACCACGTATTCGGTCAAGTGATTTCCAGCAGCGCGAGTTCGCTTGGGCAGCCGATCGCCCTCTAAGACATCGATTTCAAATCGTACCTGCTGACTCTTGTGGTCGTAGAACGCGATGAAGAGACTACTCACGTCGAGCAGGCGTTTCATTTCGGAGTATATGCGGTCGAATAGCGCGTCTGGCTCGAGTGTCGAGCTGAGCGCCCGGCCAATTTCATTCAGGATGTGCAGCTCTTCACTGCGCCGCGATGTTTGCTGAACCAGGTAACTATTCTCCACCGCCATGCCGATTTGATGGCCCAGCGCCAGGAGCAGCCGCAACTCTGCCGGCGTGAAATTACGATTGTCGGGTGTTCCCAGCAGTAGCACGCCAAACACGCGCTCTTTTGCCTGCAGACTGATCCCCACCACCGTACGCAATCTTTGACCGAGGAGAAGCTTTCGAACGTGCCGGAAAGCCTCTTCTTTCTCCAGCGCCTCCCACTTCGAGTCGGTTTCCAGATCGCGCAGCACCACGAGCCCACCGAGCCGCGCCACCAGCCGGACGACATAATCATCCAGGTTGTTGTCTTGTATCGCGGCGCAAAAAGTGTCGCCCAAACCGGTGACTACGACCGAAGTGGGACCGTTTTCTTCGCCGTAATGCAGGCAGAGTGCGCCGGCAGGAATGCGCACGACGTTTAGAACACGGTCGAGCGCCTGCGCCAGCATCTTTTGAATCTCGCCACCCGCAAAGCTCGAGGTCGCCAGGTTCAGATTCGAGAGCGCCAGCATGTTGCGCTCGACCCGACGCCGTTCTTCCTCATAGACCGCCATCACCATCAGTACGCCGCCGAAAAGCTCGGGCAACAGAACCAGCGGGAGCAGGTCATGCCCGGCCAATGGCCCCAATCTGTCCTGAAAGATGGTCGTGAGGCGCAGGCATCCCCAGGCTACGAAAGTAATTGCGAGGAATTGGTCCGCGCGGGATTCCTGTTTGCGTCCCTCTTCCCAAAAGGTTCGCGCGATAAAGAAAAATAACAGTCCCACGCCCAATCCCACGGGCACGTTCACCCATCCGCGCGAATAGCCCGATGCCCAGATTGCAGCCACAAGAGCGAGGCCCACTATCGGCCGCCAGGGTACAGGGAGGCGCGCGTACATCTGTGCGGCACCATAAAATAGCAGCGCGGCGGCAGCCAACAACCATTCGACGACCGGATCAGCCCAGGGCCAAACCTTCCACTGAGTACCCAGCGCCGGGCCTAAGAAGTGGAGCGAGACCAGCAGCCATCCCGCCGCCCAAACGAGCATGTACTGTTGACGCTTTTGTTGGTAAACGTAGGAAAAGAACAGCGCCAGCAGGAAGGCTCCTGCCAGCAGAACGGCCGCAGTCATATTGATATGATTCAGCAAGTTGCCGCTCCAACCCATACTGCCGCTTCCGTCGAGAATAGCAGAGAATTGCGGGACGTTTATCTACGGATCCAGGGAAGTTTCTTGGCGTTCAACTCCCGTCAAATTCGATACAAGACAGGCCCCTACCGACCAGACACCCGGAATCAAACAGATGGGGGGCTCATCCAACTATGAGGTTTGGCTCTGAACGCGTCAAGGGTACCTCAGGACCATCCGGACCCGGCGGTCACTTTGCCCTGCCGCGAGCGCTCGATTTTGCACACTCATTCCGCTAAGATGAATCGTTTACGAACTGGGGAAGGACACAACCAGGACCATGGCACCCACAGAGAAGCCGCGTGTGCGATTTGCGCCATCTCCAACAGGGTTTCTGCACGTCGGCGGAGCGCGCACGGCTTTATTTAACTGGCTTTTTGCGAAGCGCGAAGGTGGCACTCTTCTGCTGCGCATCGAAGACACCGATGTCGAACGCAATAAGCCGGAATTGGTCGACGGCATACTGGTCGCTCTGCGTTGGCTCGGCATCGAATGGGACGAAGGGCCATTTTTTCAGTCACAGCGCATCGAAATGTACCGCGCAGCGGCCGAGCGCATTCTCGCAAGCGGTGTGGGATACGCCTGCTATTGCAAGGCGGCCGCTTACACCGGCGGCGACGCTGCCGGAGACCATGAAGGCGAAGGTGACGACGAAGGAAAGGCGGCGAAAGCGGTCGCTTGCTGCTGCCGCGATTTGAGCCCGGAACAGCGCGCCGCCAAGCAGAGCGAAGGCATCCGCCCGGCCATCCGTTTTGGCACACCGCGCACAGGCGCTACACATTTTGAAGACGCGGTGTTCGGTCCACGAGATGTTCAAAATGCGGAGATTGAAGATTTTGTGCTTCTGCGCTCTTCCGGGTTGCCTACTTATCAGCTCAGCGTGGTAGTGGACGACATCGACATGCGCATCACCCATGTTATTCGCGGTGCCGATCACCTGTCTAACACTCCGAAGCAAGTGTTGATCTACCAAGCACTCGGCGCCGAGCCTCCCATTTTCGCTCACGTCCCTCTTATCCTCGGGCCCGATCGCACGCGCCTCTCCAAACGTCATGGCGCTACCAGTGTGGGCTCGTATGCCGACGAAGGGTTTCTTCCGGAAGCGTTCCGCAATTTTCTGGCGCTTCTTGGATGGTCACCCGGCGATGATTCTGAATACCTGCGCACGAACGAGCTCATCGAGCGATTCGCCCTTTCGGGCGTAAGCCGCACAAATGCGATTTTCGACCGCGCCAAGCTCGAATGGTACAACACTCAATACTTGCAAAAACCGCCCGTTGAAGAAGTTTTGCCTTACGTAGAAGCGGAACTAAAGCGCGCAGGTCTGTGGCAACAGACCTGGGCCACGACGGAACGCGCCTGGTTTGCACACACCGTAGATTTGATTCGCCCCAGGACGCGCCTGTTGCGGGATTTCAGCAGTTGGGCCCGCGCATTTTTCACTGACGATTTCGAGTATGAGCCGGAAGCCCGCGCAAAATTTTGGAAAGATGAAAAACTTCCTGCGCTGATGCCCCAATTAATTGCAGCGCTCGAGGCGGTGATGGACTGGAACCACGATGCTTGTGATGCGGCCCTGCGCGGCATCGCTACTTCGGAGGGCGTCAAAGCCGGCCTGCTGATAAATGCGACGCGTGTCGCAATTGTGGGCCGCGCCGTCGCGCCGCCGCTTTTCGAAACCATGGTCGTGCTGGGGAAGGATCGAGTGATGGCGCGCCTGCGCCGCGCCCTGCCTGCCATATCCGCCCGCTAGACGGACGGCTGCGGTTCCAAGAATGGCCTGAATTCAATAAACCGAGAAAAGCGCGACGGTCTCAGCGGGCCGGAACGAGCCTGGAAAAAATCTCCGGATGGACTTCGCGCGGGGTGGCGCCTTCTTCGGCCAAATTGAATTTGGCAGTGAGCGGGAGTTTTACCGGTGGTAGACAAGCGCTGTCGTTGCATGCCTGATAACGCAACGTCATGGGAATCTCCGTGGGACCGAGGGCCGCAGTGGATTTGGCGGACAATCGCAGCACCAACGTGACACTTTCGCTGTACACGTCGAGCGGGTGATCCGGCGAGAAACTGAATTTTGCAAGCTTGCCCTTCGGGTAGATCGTATCGATCAGTTCAAAACCGGCAGGAAGCTGAGGCGTCAGCGTCGTAGCGATTAGATATTCGTCCGTAGGTTTGTGCGAATTCATGTGAAAGCCGGACGCGATATCCCCCACCACGGCAATCTTGAATTCCTTTCCGCGCGGAACAGGATCGAGCGAAACAAATAGGCGTGGCTTAACGATCGTGGATGCGCTGGGCAAGGAGGTCTGAAGGGAAAATCCCAGCGCAGCCGCATCTCCGCGCGCGATGGGCGCTGAACGGGTGCAAACCAGCAGCAAAACGCAAGAAACAAAGCCCAGTTGAAAGCGCTTCATCGTCAGACCTGAACCGTGGATCCCGTTTTCTCGCTCAAAATCCGGCTCATCAGCTGGCTCAACGTCTCACCGGTCTTCTCTAGTACGAAAGCCTGGGCGGTGTCGGACCATCCAAGTTTGAAACTGGTGGTGAGCGCGGAAATCCAGATTTGCCGGACAGGCGCGTTGGGGCTGATTACGAAGCGGGTTTCCTCTTCGTCCTCGAATTCAACCTCCAGCTTCCCGCTGCCGCCTTCCACTTCAAATTCATGCTGTTCGCCCAATGCAAGCAGGCGCTTGCGCAAAGTTTCAAACGCCGCGTCACATTTCTTTTGGAATTCCTGCTCGTCCATCATCTCTGCGCCAACTTACTCCTATCGCGCCGGATTGAAAAGCTCTTTGGTGATGTTTGATGACCCGCTAGAGCAGAGCTTTAATTTCCTTGTCGAGTTCTGCCTCGTCCGCTAGACCGATGAATCGCTTTTGAATTTTCCCGTCGCGAGAAATCACAATCGTCGTCGGAAACCCAAGGAGGCCTCCGAATTTCTCCGCGATGTCGTCGTTGCCGAGCACGATCGGATAATTCATGGTCATCGAATGGCCATTGACGTCGAACTGCGTTGATTGAACGTAGGGTGCGACCACGCTTTTTCCTTCATCGTCCATGGCCACGCCAAGTATCGTGAATCCTTTGTCCGCATATTTCTGTTGGAAACCAATCATCCAGGGAATTTCCACGCGGCAAGGCTCGCACCAGGTAGCCCAAAAATTCACGATTACCACTTTTCCCTTCAAGCTAGCCAGCGGCACCTCCTGGCCTTGCAGATCTTTGAAAGTTACCGCCGGTTCATCCGGCCGAGGCCCGCTTGCCGCCGAGTTCGTCGTGCCAATGCCGGAAACCTTGAACCAATCGTGGGAATTGCAGCCTGAAAAATTCGTGGTGACAATGAGAGTGACCAGCAAAAGCAGCACGAAAAAATTCGGCATCCTTCGCATTTGTTCCGCTCCCCTCACCACGAAAACCGGTTTAAGAATGCAAGTTTACCTGAAAGCCAGGTCAGCCGGTTCATGAACACCAGTCCGCCAACGGCGAGCAACAGCGCGCCGCTGAACACCTCCACGGTATGCAAGTGACGCCGAAAGCGCTGGTAAAATTTCAAAAAGCGTCCAATGCCCAGCGCGGTTACAAGAAACGGAATCGCAAGCCCCGCCGAGTAGCAAGCCAGCAAAAAAATTCCTTGGCCAATGGTTTCTCGCGTCGCCGCGATGGCGAGGACGCCTGCCAGAATGGGCCCGATACAAGGCGTCCATCCAAACGCGAAGGCAAAACCCATCAAAAAGCCGCTGAGGATGCCCGGCTGTCCGCCCAGGTTTCGAAAATGGACGTCGCGATTCAGCCACCGCGTCATGGCCGGCCCCAAAAGAAAAATGATGGCGACGGAATAGAAATGAATAGCTTTCAGCGTGGCGCCGGCCATTCCCGGCCGCAGATTCAAGACCAAGCCAGCGGCGATCAAGGCAATCCCAATCACAAATCCAACACGCAATGAAATTTTCGCCAGCCATCCGACCAGATGCAGCCCAAATAACACGATGAGCGCCCCCGCTAACGGCGCAAGCAGGCTGCGGTTGCGCACCAGAAACGATCCGACTGCGCTGGCAGACGCGCCAAATGTGATGAAGACGATGGAAAACCCAAAAACGAAGGCCAAAGCGGATGTCAGTAATCCGCCGCGCGGAGCCTGCCCTTCCTTGAGCTGCTCGACGCCAATTCCGGACAGCATCGAAATATATCCGGGGACCAGCGGTAGCACGCAGGGAGAAAGGAACGATACCAGTCCCGCGACAAACGCGGCGAATGCGGAAACGCCCATTGGATCTTGTCAGCCTTTTTGGAATTCCTCGGGCACCCCGCAAGGGCGCCGAGCGCAGCTCAAACGTGTATTTTCACACATTCATTAGACGTGCGCCTGCGCTTTTTGACGCTGCGGCGGACGCGACAGGAAACTCAGGATGGCGGCTGTGCCAAACCGTGGCCTCCTCAAAAGCACGGGCGATCGCGAGCAAACTCGCTTCCCCCCACCTCGGCCCTATCAGCTGCAATCCGATGGGCAATCCATCGCTAGTGAAGCCACAAGGAACGGCGATGGCCGGGTGCCCGGTGAAGTTTGCGGGACGGTTCAGGCGCACGAGAGCTGAACGAACTGTCTCTTTCTCGCCGTCGACCTTTATATCGTTACAGCCGATTCGCGGTGCGCCAATGGGAACCGCTGGCGCAAGTACCACATCGACGCGGTGGAATGCCTGGTCAAAATCTTGCTCCACTTGCCGTTTGACTTCTAGCGCCTGAAGGTAATGCAGCGCGGACACTTGCGTGCCCATTTCGAGCCGGCCGCTTACATCCTCGCCGTATTCCGCGGCTCTTGCGGGATAAAAGCCTTGGGTTTGATGGTAATGCGTGGCCTCAGCCAGAGCAATATTCGTAGAGGGTTTCTGGGAATCGGCGAGATGGGGAAGCTGTACTTCCTGAATTTGGGCGCCCAGCTGTTGAAATACCTTTGCCGCAGCATCGATAGCGCGCTGCACTTCGGGATCCACCCGCTCGAAGAGATATTGCTCGGGCCATCCGAGGCGAAGTCGGCGCGGGCGGGCTCGCTTCAGCATCCGAAAATCCGGCAACCTTGCGCCCTTGGGATATTTTCCAGCGATGGCCTGCAGCAGAATGCTTGCATCCACAACGGTGCGCGCGAGAGGTCCGGCGTGATCAAGGCTTGGCGCAAGTGGAATCACACCGGCCACGCTGACCAATCCATAGGTGGGTTTCAGCCCTACAATGCCGCAGAGCGCCGCTGGAATACGGATCGATCCTCCGGTATCGGTGCCCACTGAACCAAAACACATTCCCGCCGCTGTCGCTGCGGCCGAACCACCGCTGGAGCCGCCAGAGATACGATCAAGCGCCCAGGGATTGTGCACCGGCCCGTAATGGGGGTTTTCGCTCGTGATGCCGTAGGCAAACTCGTGCATATTTGTTTTGCCGAGAAGAATGGCACCTGCATTGTTAAGACGGGTGGCCACCTCGCTGTTTTCTTTTGGAATGAAATCCGCGAGAATCTTCGATCCGGCTGTGGTGCGGATTCCGCGTGTATAGAAATTATCCTTCAGCGTGATGGGAATACCGTATAGCGGGCTGGTTATGTTCGTTCGGCTACCACGCCTTTTGCGGGCGAGTTCGCGCTCGGCCAATCGGGCCTGTCTTCTTGCGCGGTCGGCAAGCACAATGGTAAACGCGTTTATGGATGGGTTCAGTTGCTCGATGCGTGCGAGCGCCGCGTTCACAAGATCCACCGGGGACATTTCCTTCCGCCGGAGCAAGCGCGCAGCCTGCTCGATGGATAAAAATGCCAGCTCGGATTCAGATTTCGATGTCACGCGGCTCGCTTCAAAAAATCTTCTCGGCCCGCCGCAGCGTTCCGGCCGAGCCCAGGTTGGCAATGCGAAAAACCACAAGATATTGGTTTTCGTTGCGGATGGTGCCGAATGAAAAACGCCGGTATTCAAAGCCAAATCCGCAGCAAGAACCGTTGTAACTCGCCTCGAGGATCTGGTTTTGAAACGCCGACTGGGTAAAATCGTAGCTCAGGCCCGCCGTGGCGTTGAAGCCAATTCGCGTCAAGTCGCCATAACCCACCAAGGCGCGTACCTGGTTCGAGCGGGACTGAAAGACGAAATTGGGAGGATTCTGATCGGGTGGCGTGGGGATATTGGTGGTCGAAAAGTGCGCCAGCGTCAAGAAGGATTGCTTGTAAGGCTTCAGTTTCAGCAGCGTTCCGATGGCGGTCAATCGATTTCGTTGCGGGTCAAAATTCAAAATGAACTCCGTGTCGAAATGCTTGCCCGGTTCGATGACCAGGTCGCTGACGATTGGAGAGAAGTGGCGCGGCGAGTCGGCAAATGCGAAGGGTGTGACTTCGTCCAGCGCTTGAAAAACGTTGCGCTGTCCGTTGATCAAAGCTCCACCAAAAGTGGGATCGAAATAATATTTTTGCAACAAGCGCCAGCGCACCAGTTCTTCAGCATCGCCATCCTTTTTGCGCCGGTAAATCCGCTGAGTAACTCCATATCGGATTTCGTTCGTGTCGGTCAGGGTTTCGTCTTCATCAAAACGCAGGAATCGCCCATAATTGTTCACTCCGTTCACGTAGTTGTAGACAATGTCCGGCTCGATCACGTGTTTCCATTTTGTGCCGGATTTTTCCCAAATGCGGTCGAATGAGGGAGGGCGGAAGTCCAGCGAGAATTCTTCGGTGATGCGGAAGAACCCTCGAGCAACGTAAACGTCATTTTCCTGTTGCCCGCCGTAATACGTGGACCTCAGCGTAAAAGTTGGGGTCACATCCAGCCAGTTTCCCAAATGAAGAGGCAGGGTCACGGTGGGGGCCAGTTCGCTTCGCGGGACAAAATTGCTCGTGTCGAGTGGCGTTGCGGTAACCGTATCGCTGCGATGTACCGCATCCGAAAAACCTTCGAAAGAAAAATAAATAGGAAGCTGTTGGAAGGGCGCCTGGTCAACTGAGCTGAAGCGCACTTCCGGCGCGGCCCGGAGTGAAACATACGTATCCGGCGTCGCGCTCAAATAGTTCTGATAGCTAAGCGCAGCGAAGTTCAGACTGAAGCCTCGAAAATTATTCGTCAGGAAAGCGGAGTTGCGCACCTCCGAGTTCACCGCTTGCGTATAGGTCTCGCTCCAGGCTAGCCGATAGGTTAGAGAAGTCAAATTGTCCAAATCGGCTACCGCGCGCCAGCCATCCGGCAGCAGAGCAGTAAAGAGTAACCGCGCCTCGTGCCCGCCCTGGTTAATGGCAGGTACGGGCGGCTCCCCCGCGATTTGCGGCTGCTCCAGTCCGCGATCTATGACTCCAGTATAAGTCGCTTCGAGTTTCGCATTCTCCCACGGGCGCATTCGCAGGTCTGCTCGCTGTCCCCAGCCTCTTCGGCTGTAATACGTTCCACCAAGGCTTGCGTCCATCCAATCCATCGGAGCCCAATAGTAGGACTCACCCATAATGTATCCCTTGTTCGAGCTGTCTCCGACATTGGGAATCATGAAACCGGATTCGCGCTCCTTCCCCGCGGGAAATGTGGCGTAGGGAAGATACAAAACTGGAACTGAAAAGATTCGAAAGTCCCCGTTCTCCAAATGCACGGATTTTTGCAAATAGACGGTGGCCTCCGGAGCATAGAACTTCCATGTCGGCTTGTCTGGATCGCACACCGTCATCCACGCCTTCTTAATGCGATATGTGTGTTCGTCCAACCGCTCGGCTTCGTCCGCCTCGAAATAGAGCGGGTTCGAGCTGACTAACAGGGTGGGTGTAGGGTGGCGCTCAATCGAAAACGTGGCGCGCACGCGATGAAAAGTGCCGTGGCCAGTGCGAACTTCATAGCGCGCATCGTCGGCTTCCACATGCTGCGTCATGTAGTCCAGTTGGACGTGCCCATGAGCGGTCGCCACGTAGGTATCCTCGTCGTATTCCACGTGATCGGCTCGCAGCCGGGTGTTTTGATAATGCACATCCACGTTCCCGTCGGCGTAGTAAATCCTTCCCACCTGGCGCTGCTGGTCCGCTTCGAGCGTGGCGGTCTGGTCGCCGGTTGTCCCTGCTTGCGGCGCAGGGGTAACCGTCCTTGTTGCTTGTTTTTTGGCAGGGTTGTGAGTGCTGGGATTCGACGTGTCCTGGGCCCGGCTATTACTTGAGGCCGCAACAAAAAACGCCAAGAAAACGATAAGAAAACCCGGTTTCCGAACTACTAGCGGGATTGTCGCGTGTAGCATCAGAAGAAAGGGTTAGTCCTCGAAAAACGCGAAAAAAAGAAGGTTGAGACTAACACGCGCCTCCCGCAGCCGCAATCGCACCAATCGCGTCGCAACAATCTACTCAGAGCAACCGGCCACGCGCACGGGTTGCCTCATAAGCGACATCCTTCGATCCACTCCCCGCCGTCTTGGTCCTGGGCTGCTAACATTGCTGCCGTTCCGCCACTGGAGCTTCCGCAGCGCAAAACGGACCAGTGATAAGAATATGCACGGAGTGTGGCGCCCTCCTGCTCGAGGACGCCGATACCTGCTCTTTCTGTGATGCACCTCTCGCCGAAACCGGCGAGAATGGCGAACCGGTAGCCGTCGGGACTGCTTCGTCGGTCCGCACGGCCTCGTCGCCATCGTCCTCAGCTGACGAGCAATTCGCCGAACCCGAATGGCGGCGTGAAGTTTCACGGCGCTTAGAAGACTACCGCGCGCGCCGCCGGCAGGTGCGTCCCGACGATTCGCAATCCGGCCTTCCCTTTTCGCGGCAGTCGCGGATCGACGAGGAAGAAGCCGCTCGTGAACGTCAACGCGAAGCCGAGCACCTGCGGCAAGCGGAACGCCAGCGATCCCGTCCAATCCAGTGCCAAACCGAACACCTGGAAATTTGCATTCAACCGGAGCTGGATTTCTCGAATGCTCCGCACGAACGGGCGCACCCGCAGACGGCGCTGGTTCCAGTGGCGAGCCTGCTCGACCGTCGTAAAGCCGGGTTCCTGGACGCTATCTTCCTTGCGCTCACCTATGCCGGATTTCTCGGGCTGTTCCGCTCGCTGGGCGGGGACCTCGTGGTAGACAAAGCGGATGCCATCGTTTACGTCGCCGTATTTTTTCTTTTCTATGCACTATATTTCTTTCTGTTCACCACCAGTGCAGAGGCTACGCCCGGCATGCAGCTTCTCTGTCTTACTACCGTGCGTCTAGATGGAACTCTCCCGGATACCCGGCAACTCCTATGGCGCAGCTTCGGTTACCTGCTTTCCGGGGGCACACTGATGCTTGGTTTCCTGTGGGCTTTGTGGGATGAGGATCATTTCACCTGGCAAGACCGCATTTCGCAGACATACATAACAGCCGCGATGCCGCTGATCGAACCCGACGCAATCGAGCTCTCCGCCGGACGCAACACCTTTGCCCGCAGGTAAGAAAGCGCAGGGCTGGCCGGCAGGCGACTCGCCCTCTAGGGAGCGAGGCGGTCTCTACCGCAATCGTGTCGGACTTGCAAATCGCCGTATGTCATTTAAAACAAAGGCTGGTACGCATTCCTAATCGCAACAAAAGTGAAGGCTTGGCTCTTTCGAAAATCGCATTCTTGACCAGTAGGAAATCCATACTCGGCTGATTCTGACGCCTTCAATTGTGGGCAAATGGTATAATGATTGTTTGCAATGCGGGCGGCCGGATGCAAACCTGTGGTGCGAGCAAGCGTCTAATCAAATACCGCCGCAGACTGGGGCAGAGAGAAGAGAAAACCGATGAGTCCACTATCGAAGAAAATCGTCATCCTACTGTCCTTGGTTGTCTTGGCGTTCGTGGCCACTGGCTACGTTCGCGCGCGCTCGAACGACGAGAAGACCTATCGCGCGCTCACGGTTTACAGCGAAGTGCTGGATAAAGTTCAGAACGACTACGTGGATGATCCCAACATGGGCCAGGTCACGAGCGGCGCCCTGCACGGATTGCTGGACTCCTTGGACGCGGAATCGGCGTACTTGAGCCCGCTGGAATACAAAGATTTCAAAGAGAAGAGCGCCAACACCGCCGCGGGTGAAACAGGGCTCGTGCTGATCCGGCGCGGCTACATCGGCGTACTCGGATCCCTACCGGATAGCCCGGCCGCGAAGGCCGGCCTACGCATTGGCGACATCGTGGAAAAAATCGCAGGATTCAGCACTGCTCAAATGGCTATCGGACAAGCCGAACTACTGCTTCGCGGCGCGCCGGGCACGGTGGTGAAGCTCTCGGTAATTCGCCGCGGAAAAGCAGAACCGCAGGATGTGGAGCTTTCACTAGCAAAACTTCCCGCTCCGCGCGTCCTTGAAGATAAACTTCAGGGCGATATCGCCTATCTGCGCGTCACGCAATTTAGCGCGGGCACGACAAAACAGATTCGCGAAAAGCTCGGGCAAATTCAACGGCAGGGCGTGAAGAAATTGATTCTGGACCTGCGTGATTGCCCCTCGGGCGAAGACGCTGAAGGAGTATCGACCGCGCAGCTGTTTGTTAGCTCCGGAACGATTACGACACTCAAGGGGCAAACGATCAGCCCGGTGGTGTCCTCAGCGGAGCCTTCGAAGGTGGCTTGGACCGATCCAGTGACCGTGCTGATTGGAGTGGGGACTGCCGGGCCGGCGGAAATTGTGGCGGGCGCGATTTCCGGCAATCATCGCGGAGAGACGGTGGGTGACCGCACCTACGGAACCGCATCGATGCAAAAGCTGATTGAAATGGACAACGGCTCGGCGCTGATTTTGACGGTGGCAAATTACTACACTCCGGACAACAAAGAAATTCCCGCCAATGGAGTTGCCGCCACAGCCGAAGTCCATCCCTCGATCGATGAAGCGATCGCGGCAAACGATGAAAGCCAGCCGGTGCCATCTGAAAAACCGGTTTCCGCAGACGATCCGGTAATGAAGAGAGCCATTGAAATTCTGCAGGGAGCTCCCGCTCCCGCGCGAAAGGCTGCGTAGCAGGTTGTGAAGCGGTCGCGCGGGCCTTGGTTGCCGCGCGGAACAGTGCGACGGAATTGGCATTGCGGCGAGCTTCTACCTTCAACCTCTGCGATCAACACGTCTACCGGGCCGCGAAAACGGAGTCTCAAAGTCCGGGGGATTTTGTTCCCTCTCGCCACCATAGTCATTCTTCTAGCCTCTAGCTGCGGGACTAAGAAAATCTCAAAGACCGAGATTCGCGCGGTTACCAGTGAGATTGCCGCCGCGGCGCAAAGGATTTCCGGACACAAGTCAGAGGTGACGATTCGTCCGGAAGTTCAGCCGTCCAAAATAGGCGCGGGGGGAGCATCGGTTGCGGACAACATCTACGTCTCGCTTTCCGACGATTCTGAGACAAATGCGATCAGAAAAGCGCTCGCAGAAATCGCGGACCGCCACAAGCTTTCCATGCATGAAGCTAGGTCGAGGGGCCTCGTGCGTTTCGACTATGCGTTCGGCGGAGTTCGCACGCATACAATCCACGTGGTTACGCCTCTGAGTGCGCGATCTCGCCTACCGGCAATCCACCGCCGCGAAAATGCGCGGCTTGCAATTATCATCGATGATTTAGGGTATGACCGATCCGCGGCAGATGCGTTGCTTTCGCTTGGTTTCCCACTCACCGTTTCTGTCCTACCACATTTGCCGTTGTCGTCGGAAGTGGCTGAAGAAGCATACAGGCGGGGCGACGAAGTGATGCTACATATTCCAATGCAGTCAGAAAGCGAGACCGCAAAAACGGAGGAAGTAGAGTTACGCGTAGGAATGGATGCCAAGCAAGTGGATTCGGCATTGGCCGGAATGCTGGAGACGGTGCCGCATGTGGCGGGGGTAAACAACCATCAGGGCTCGCGGGCAACGGCAGACCCTGCGTTGATGGCCGCGCTGATGCCCGAACTGCGTCGGCGAGGATTATTTTTTGTGGATAGCCGCACGCTCGCTTCCACCGTGGCTTATGACACAGCGGAGCGATTCGGAGTGCGCGCGGCATCGCGGAAAGTTTTTCTGGATGACCTTCCGAGTCACGAAGCAATTCTGAAGCAGCTCGACCTTGCCGCGCGCGACGCGGAACGCGATGGAACAGCTATCGCAATCGGACACCCCAGGCCGGATACCATCGCGGCGCTTGCGGAAGGCTTGCCGCGCACAGAATCCAAGGGAATTCGCTTGGTATTTGTGTCGGAATTGGTACAGTAGATTTTAGTAGTCGCCGCCTTCTTTATCGAAAAGAGGAGTGCACGGAACGAGCTTCGCTTTCGCGCCGTCGTGAACGGCGAATTGGACGCGACGTCCGCCCGGATGCATCCCCCACAAGCTTCCCGCGCCGTAATCTCCGTTCTTGTTCAACGCGTAAAACTGAATGTGGAATTGCTTCAGCCGGTCGGGGAATGGTTTGTAGTTGCGCGCTACGCGGTGTAGGGCTTCAAGACATGCGTCGGTGGGCGACATTCCCTTGCGCATCATTTCCACGATGGTATGGCCGCCGGAGATTTTGATGTTTTCCTCGCCACGTCCGGTGGAGCCGGCGGCGCCGATATCGTTATCCACACATAATCCCGCGCCGATGATGGGAGAATCGCCGACTCGTCCAGCGATTTTCCACGCAAGCCCGGATGTAGTAGTTGTGCCGGAAATATCTCCCTTGGCGTCCACCGCCAGACAATTGATCGTTCCAGTTGGAGGATGCATGACGACATCTTCGATATGCTCGCGCCAAGCCATTTTTTCGGGAGTGTCGAGTAGCTGCGCGAGTTTTTCCTTCCACTCCGGGCTATCGAGGCCGGGGCGCCAATTCTCCGAGGAAGATGCTTTCCAGGCCAACCAGGCAATTCGCGACCGGTCGGTGAGAAGATCCATGGTCTTAAAGCCTTCATCGACCGCGAATTTTTCCGCTGCACTGCCCACGATCAAAACGTGATTTGTTTTCTCCATCACAGTTTTTGCCACGAGCGAGGGATTCTTGATTTTTTGGATGGACGCGACAGCGCCGGCACGGCGTGAAGGGCCGTGCATCACCGACGCGTCTAGCTCGACTACACCGTCTTCGTTGGGCAAACCGCCGTAGCCCACGGAATCATCGTTGGGATCGTCTTCCACCTTGGTAACCACGGCCAAAACGGCGTCGAGCGTGTCGCCGCCAGATTTCAGGATTTCCATGCCGTCATTCAGATGTTGAACGCCATTGGCTGCCGAGACAATCAGCGGACGAACACCCTTGGCAGGAGTTTGCGGGCTCGTTTCGCGCAAAGAGACGCCCACTTCGGATAGGGATGCTCCGAATAACCGTCGAGAGCCGGCCGCCAGGCTGCCTGCCAAAGTGGAGAAGAAGAACTTCCTGCGGGTCCATTTTTCCATTCAGGTACCTCGATAGACGATGGATGCGAGCGCAGCATAATTCCAACGAAGCGCGGGAACAAGCGGAATCGTCCGGATGAGAATATCCTTCACCTAGGGCTTGAACCCCACGCTGCGCCACAGCTCGGCGCAGTTGTACATGATGCCGTTGGTGATCACGAACTCGACCTTGCGGATATTGTGAATGGATTCCAGCGGATTGGCGTCCAGAATAATCAAATCCGCTCGCTTTCCTGTTTCTACCGTTCCGACTTCTTTGTCGAGACTCATCACCCGAGCCGGCACGATGGTGGCGGCCTGGATTGCTTCCATGGGGGTGAATCCGGCTTGAACGTACAGCTCGATTTCGCGGTAAAGGCTGTAGCCCGGAACCGTTTGATCCGTACCGGCCACAATGGGAACTCCCGCGCGGTGGAGAACGCCTACGATCGCGATATCTTTCTGAACGGTTTTATCAAGTATGGGCGCCGCAGGCGACGGCGGCCCAGTCTCGGCAAGAATTGCCGCAAGCTCCGGTGCCACTTTCGCAACTCCGGGCTCGATGCTTACAGGAGGCTTCGACGTGTTTGCTGTAAAGAATTCAAAAAGAGCCAAGGTCGGATCTACCACCGTGCCATGCTGGACGAGAAACGTAATCGCTTTCTGAACTTCGGGTGAATTCAGGTCGATATCGCCAGCGGCTTTTAGACGGTCCAGGAGACTTGCATTTGCGGGAAGCGCAGGAAGCATCATGTCGGCGATGTATTCGATATGATTAATCTGATCCTGCCCGGCCTCGATCGTCTGATAAGCATTGAGGCCTTCGGGAACGTGTCCAGTGATCGTCATGCCCAGCCGGTGCGCCTCCTCGGCGACTACCCTCAATTCTTCGAGCTTCACCGAGCTGTAAATCTTGATCTGCTGGAAACCGGCAGCGTGATACTTATCGGTCCACATTTTGGCTTGTTCAGGCGTATCCACACGTTCGACGCCGAGAGCAAGCGGACCCGTGCCATCGACGATCCCGGCAAGCAGCAAGCGAGGACCGAGGCCGCGACCTTGCGCAACCGCATCACGCACAGCCGTGATGAATTCAAATTCGTTGCCACAATCACGGACAGTGGTGGCACCCGCGGCGAGGTAGATGGGGCCCCACTCGACTTGCTCGAAATGGGCGTGCATGTCCCAGAGACCGGGAAGCATGGTTTTGCCGCGCGTATCAATTTTCGTGGCGCCCCTGGGAATTTTTACTTCTTTGCGCGGACCGGCGGCAACGATCTGCCCCTTTTCGATCACCACGATCGAATCGGAGACCGGATCTTTGCCCGTGCCGTCAATCAGAGTTCCGCCGATTAGGGCCAGAGCGTCAGCGCGACTTCCTGAGATTCCTTTGGAAATATCCGCCAGCGCAGCCATGCCGTCGGAGCCGGCTTTTCCTACGAATGCGCCGAGGGCGCTTTCGTATCCGTCGCGGATGGCCTCGAAATGATCGAACTCGGCGTCCGTGGTGACCGAGGCAATCAGATTTTTTTTGGAATCGAACCACAAGGTTTCACGGCCCCAGATCAAACCCTCGATGGTGAAACGGTCCAGCGTTTCTTCCCGGCCGTCGATGTTGAACTGGTCCTGCCCGCGAGGCTCAATTTTCACCCGGCCAGTCGGAAGAGTACCGAGCTCGGCAGGCGAACCATGACTGGACCAATATCGAACCATCAGCATTTGCAGGGTTGTGGGGGCATAGCCGGAAATCGTGAAGAACATCGAAGGGCGGGCAACCTGCGTCCACTTGTCGCGGTCGCGCAGCCGGACTTGGGTGGCATTGACTTCTACCGCTCGGTCGATGGCCGTCGATCGGGAATTCCGGCCCTTGATTTCGAAAGCTTCCGGAGTCCAGTCCTTTGCGGCTCGAAACGTGGCCGATAGCGGCACGAGCGTGCCACGATCGGTAAACTTGAAATCCATTTTGACCGCGAGAGAGTCTCCATCTCCAGAGATCTGGTAGGTCTCTTCTCCGATAGGATTTTCAAATTTGTGAAGAATGAATCTGCCCTGCTCGACGACCTGTATTGATTTGGCGGCTTGTGCTTGGGGAGGACTGGGCTCCCCATCTTGCGATGACGCTGGAGTACAAAACAGCAATGTAAGGAAGAACAAACCGGCTGTCAAAATTAAATTGCAATTAGTTCTTCTCGCGCCGGGAAAGCCCATCGATTGCCTCCAGACCAACCGCGGAGAATAGCCGCAGCGCGCCGCGTTCGCAAGGAAAGAAACCTCCCCTCGTGCATCAGCCTTGATTTTGAGGCTGCGACCGCGCAACATGGCGCGTGGGAAAACAGCAACCATGAGCGAATACCGATTGCGACGACGCCAGAGTGGCCCCCAAGCGAGAGTTCAACGGACGGCTTTTCTTTCAATTCTATTTTTAGGATTACTGGGATTCGGAACGGCGAACGCCGGTGCGCAGCAAGCTTCAAGCAGCGGTGTCGCTTCGAAGAACAATTCGGCGCTCGATGAGGCCATGAGAGCGATGTTCGAATTGCGAACATTTCAGCAGGCGGAGATTTCTCCAGATGGAAAACGGGTGGCGTGGGTGGAGTCCCTTCCTGGCACCGGCGGGATGCCGTCGGCGAATTCAGCGATTTACATGGTGGAACTAGCCGCGCCAGAAGCCCCCCGGCGAATTACTGCAGGGGATGGCAAGGCGGCGCACGAAGAACATGACCTCGCCTGGTCGCCGGACGGCGAGAGGATTGCGTTCTTGTCTGACTCCGCAACAAGCGGGCAACTCCAACTCTTCGTCGCTAGTGTCGAGAGCGGCGGCGCGAAACAATTGACACACCTAAATGGTTTTCTTGCGAGCCCGGGCTGGTCGCCGGACGGTAAGACGGTTGCGCTTCTTTTTACCGAAAATGCGACGCGCGCAGCCGGACCATTGGTGGCCGAAACACCGGACGAAGGCGTAGTCTCCGAGGAGTTTTTCGAGCAGAGGCTAACGCTCGTGGATCCTGCTACGGCAAGCGTGCGGCAGATTTCGCCGCCAGACATGTATGTGTACGAATTCGACTGGGCTCCCGACGGCAAACGCTTGGTAGTCACCGCCGCACACGGGAATGGAGACAACAACTGGTACATCGCTGGGTTGTTCAAAATCGATGCGGCGTCCGGCGCGATTAGCGACATCCTCGCGAAACCCGCTATGCAAATCGGCGTTCCCAAGTGGTCGCCGGACGGAAAAACAATCGCGTTTATCGGCGGCCTGATGAGTGATGAGCCAATTGTGGGAGGCGACGTTTACCTAGTGACGGAGACCGGGGCCAACCTTCAGAACTTGACCTCCAACATGCACGCAACCGCCAGCTGGCTGACATGGGTAGGGAATTCCAAGAGGATTTTAGTGGCGGAATACCTGGACGGCTCGAGCGCCATCCATGAAATGAATTCTGAAGGAAGCATCGGCGACGCACACGACACATTCTTTAGGGAAAGCTCGATCTTCTCAGGGGATTTTGGAATGCAGTTCTCCATCTCACATGACGGCGAAACCATAGGATTCATTCAACAGTCGTTTGAGAAACCACCGGAAGTGTGGGCGGGAAAATTCGGTGATTGGAAGCAGATCACCCATAAAAATAACGGGTTGCATCCGGCGTGGGGCAAGTCCGTTAGCCTGCACTGGACCACCGACATCGGTAAAGTGCAGGGCTGGCTGACCTACCCAACCGATTTCGATCCGGCAAAAACGTATCCTTTAGTCGTGCGGGTGCACGGTGGGCCTTCTTGGGCGGTCAGTCCGGCATGGCCCACTCGCTGGGACTACTCATTCGCACTGCCTTCACAAGGCTACTTCGTGTTGCAGCCAAACCCGCGCGGGAGCTATGGTCAGGGCGAAAGGTTTACAGCGGCGAACGCTAAGGATTTCGGGTATGGCGATTTTCGCGACATCATGGCCGGAGTGGACCAAGCAATAAAATCCGCGCCAATCGATCCGCAGCGAATCGGTGTTACGGGCTGGAGCTACGGCGGCTATATGACTATGTGGGGAGTCACGCAGACGAACCGTTTCCGCGCCGCAGTGGCGGGAGCCGGTCTTTCAGACTGGCTCAGCTATTACGGGGAGAACAAAATCGATCAATGGATGCCACCGTTTTTCGGCGCGAGTGTTTACGACGAACCGGCCGTGTATGCCAAAAGCTCCCCGATCACGTTTATTAAGAATGTGAAGACACCTACACTAGTGGTGGTGGGCGATAGCGACGGAGAATGCCCGGCGCCACAGTCGTACGAATTTTGGCACGCGCTGAAGACGCTCGGAGTGCCCACCCAATTCGTCATTTATCCGCACGAGGGCCACGAGTTTGCCGATCCCGCGCACAGCCGCGACGTTATGGAGCGCGTCGTGAACTGGTTCAATCAATACCTTCAAACTCCTTAAATAGAAAGGCTGAAATCCAGCCTAGAGTCATCGATTTCTCGCTGAATTTTCGCGCCGCGGCGGATTGCCTTTTTTTTGCCTGTCTATCCGGACAGTGCGGGTTCTAGCCCTAAAACTGTTCGCGCGTTCTATTTCTATCGGTAGTTGCTGCGGGTAGTCTCTAATCATTGCCTCGTAGGTGTCCAACGGGGCGAAGAAGGAGCCTATGTCCCACTGGATCGGAACGACCTCCCCCGCAGATGCTGGAATGAACGACTTCAAAGAATGCTTGAAAAATCTTCGCGACGGCCATGCGGATGAAGCCCTGCAACACGCGAGGCGCGCGCTTGGCATCGCACCCAAGAACCCGTTTTATCTTTCCTACACAGGCTTGCTGGCCGCGCTTTCCGAGAAACGGTTCGGAGACGGGGAAAGTCTGTGCCGGGAAGCGTTGGGAATGAAGCATAACCACGCGCAGTTGTATTTGAACCTAGCGGAAGTGTATTACCAGGCCGGAAGAACTCCTGAAGCGATCCAAACTCTGGAAAAAGGGCTGGTATCGGCGGGGCGTGATTTCCGGATTCGCCGGGCGCTGGAAAAAATTGGAATGCGCCGGCCGCCGGTACTCACCTTCCTGCACCGCAGCCACCCGCTGAATGCAACGCTGGGGAAATGGCGGCACCGAATGACCGGTCCGCATAAGGCAGCCTGAGCTTCAGGATTTCGGCGACTACTGCTCTCCTCCTTGCCGTACCCGGGACGGGGTCACTGGCGGGTGATCCTGTCCCGGCCCCCTTTTCTCCTCAGAGCCTGCAGAAATCGAGGTGGCACTAACTCTAGCTTTGGCCGAGTGGAAGGAAGTATTGCGTGCCTTTCACGGGCTGACGGAGCCGACGAAGAAGTTCCTGCAAGTCCTGGTTACGTTCGACGAAATCGATCTCTGAGGTATCCACAACGAGCAGATTGGAAGCTGAATAGCGGAAAAAGAAATGTTCGTAAGCGTTGGCCACGGCCTCCAAATATTCCGATGAGATTTGCGTCTCGGCAGGATCCCCCTTCTTCGAAACGCGTTTCAACAGAACCTCGGGCTTGGCTTGCAAATAAATCACGAGGTCCGGCGCAGGAAGGGAGGACGCGAGCATATCGAAATAGCGTTCGTAAAGCTTGAGCTCTTCATTGTCCAGGTTGAGATAAGCGAAAATCTTGTCGCGCTCGAACAGAAAATCGCTGACCACGGGCGCGCCATCGTCCTGGGATTGAATTTGAGCGAGCCGGCGATGGCGTTCGTAGAGAAAATACATTTGCGCACGAAAGGCAGCGCCACTTTTCTCGTTATAGAAATCGGTGAGGAAAGGGTTGTCATCGCAGTCGAAGATACGGCGAGCGTGAAGTTGCTCCGCGAGCACCTTCGCAAGCGTTGATTTGCCGACGCGTATCGGCCCTTCGACTACTATGTGGCGAGGCGATTTAAAGCTTGGGCTGTGCGCGCTCACGGGCGGAATTATAACAGAGGCGACAAATTGTCCGGCGCGGCTTTGGACGCTTAGCAGGCCTGATGCATTTTCGCTACATCGTCACTACCAGGATTTTGCGATTACCGTGATGATACGAGCGAGAGAATCCACATCGCGCGTGTCAACCACCTCCGTGGGCGAATGCGAATAGCGCAAGGGCCAGCCGAGCGCGATGTCAACGGAACCGTACCGGACAAATGCCGAGCCGTCGTTGCCGCCACCCGTTACTCCATATTGCACGGGAATCTGAACTCCGTGTGCCATCCTGATGACTTTCTGCACTAAATCGGAGCGGACGACGTTGGAGTTATCCACCGCGCGAATGACGAAACCTTTACCGAGTTGGGCATCGGCAAAGCGTTTTGATTCGAGTGGTGAATCCGAGCTTACGAAGGTATCCACGGCAAATACATAATCTGGCGGGTGGCCTTCGGCAGCGAGACGTTTTGCAAGGGCGGCTGCGCCAACCAGGCCCTGTTCCTCTCCGGTGGACCATACAAATGTCACGTCCCGGCCTTTCAGCGGACCGCCCAGCGCCCACACGGCGGAGAGTAGCGCAGTGTCGCCAACGCGGTCATCGAAGCTGCGGCCGTTTGCACGCGTGCCGAGGAGCGGGCGATACGCTTTCGGAATGGTGACCGAGTCGCCGACTTGGATGCCAAGTTTTTCGAGTTCGCCAGGGGTGCGCGCACCAACGTCGACCCGGATGGCTTTTTCCGGTTCGCGTGGCCATTCAAATTTCGGTTCGTCCCAGCCATTTGGGAGTTCGACGATCGCGGCAGAGTCTCCAGTGGCGGTGTGTACTAACGCCGGGTGCCCGGCAAAAAAGCTCAGTTCTCCGCTACCCCGCCATTCCACTTCGAGCCGGCCATCGTTGGAAATCGATTTCACTTCAAAACCGATTTCATCCATGTGCGCGATCACCAGGATCCGCGGCGACTTACTGCCGGCCGCGGCAGTGCCAACTTGCAGGATTAAATTCCCTGCGGAGTCCGTGTCGGGTTTGGCCCAAGCAGGCAACAGCTTTTTGACGCATTCGCGAACGGGCCCCTCGTGATAGCTGACGCCGTAGCTCACCACCAGGCGGCGGAGAATCTCACCACTGGACGGCGGATTGGAAACCGGCCCCCCCTCTCCCGGCGAGGAGCTGTGTGCGAGGTTTGAAGCCGGAGATGGCGGGATGCTTCCCTGCACATAAAGCGCGAGGAGATTCTCCAGATTCGCGAGGTCCGAGGTGTCCATCAATTCGGCGGGCGTGTTCGACCAGTCCGTCGCAATTCCTAGATGCGCCCATTTCGCCGGCATAGCGGGAGGGGGAATATAGCTTCGCGGAACCGGAAAAGCGGAAAAATCAGTGCTGATTTCAATTTTGTTGGCATCCGCGAGTCGTTTCAAGTCAGCAGCGAGACCAGCCGGTGTGCCGTTGGCTTCCTCCAGACCGAGGAGAACGCCACTACCCGGCTCGCGGCGCGGTGCGTGTCGCATGGTTTCCGTGCCGGGCACAGGTCCGCCGGGAAGGAGCCTGCCGACGTAAATCATTTCGTCAGGCTTCATCGCGCTCAAAATGCGCTGAAGTCCACGAGCGCCGGTCCACTGTTGCGCGACAAAGGCAACCGTCAGCGTGCCTTTCACCTTTGCGGGATCGATCGCACGCAGCAAGTCCACTAGCGCGGCGGCGCCGAAGCGATCGCCGATCGATGCACCCGCCATTTTGTTGTAGCCGAGTTCGCTTGGCTGACGATTTATGGCAACCGGGCTCAGAACGTCAACACCGGCCTTTCGAACCTGCCATGCGGAAGCGGCGCCGAGGTCAACGTACATATTCTCGAGGTCGCCGGATTTCGGAGTGTCCGCTCGAGCACCCTGCAAATGGACCGACAGGCCGGCCACTAGGCCATCAATCCAATTCCCGGTCGCAGTGCGCACCTTCACTGGCTGGGCAGAGTAGAGCTGGTTGAAAATCGGGGGCAGACCAGATTGCGGAAGACGCTGCAAGCGCAAGTAGCCGTCCTCGGTAATCCCGCTAACAACGAAACCGGGTTCGTCCATGGGAGCAATGAGTAGACGGCTGGGCGCGCCGGTGCCAATGGTCACCATTACGTTGCCAAGGTTGTCCGTTTTCGGACCGAGAGATGAAATCTCGGAACTAATTTTTTCGGCGAGCTTATTTTCATAACCGGAAATGGCTGGAATTTCCGCAAATTGCTTAACGCTAACTGCCAGCTTGTCGCGCGGGATGCCGGTATCCGAAAACGGGGGCGTCTGCGCGAGGATCGGCGCAGGATTAGCGACGCCTAAAACGAGCAGTGAAATACAGTAGGCTGCAACAAACGCACGGTTCATACATGTCCTCTGCGACGCCAACGAGCGATCGCGCCGCGACGCGACTGTATGGTAGAGATCGTTAAGGCACAAATCAAGGCAGCTCCGAAATCCGGATTGGCCGAAAAGTCGTGTGTGACTGCCCTATGCTCGGCAGAGTTCGCTCAGGATTGCGTCGCGGCGGTCTAGCGCGATGCGGTCAAGTTGATTTAAGACGAGAATGAAGGCAATAGAGCTAAGGCCAGCAAGACTCAGAAAGATGAGGGCGGCCAGCCAGACCTGTCCATATGCGCGAGCGATCAGAAGTGTCACGCCTGCCAATCCGAAAACCACAGCCTGAATGCCTAAGCTGGCAAATACGGTGGTAGTAGAGGCGCGCTGCTTGCCGAATGCTCCATAGTCGATCTTTTTAGGGGTGTAAACGGAAAGCAGGTTGCCCGCAGTTAAATTCAGAAGAAGCGCGAAGGCGACTCCTGTAACTGTGGCAAACGTTACATCCGCGGCCGGCGGATGAAACATGAAACATACCGCAAGCCAGACCGTGACAGTCTCACATGCGAGCAACAGAGCGTGGGTGAGATTTTTCCCCAGGACGATCTCGCGGAATCTGACCGGGCTAACATAATAGAACTGCATGCCGACCGCATCTGCTCCAAAACAGTTGTAAACGAGATTCGTCAGGATCAGCACCGCGTATGCCGCACCAACGGGAAAAGCCAAGTCTGGCGCGTGCGACAAAAAACCGCCCTGCCGCACCGGGGATCCCGCTGGTCCCAGACGAAAGACCAGAAGAACAACCACGGGCATGACCAAGGTAAATAACATGGGCCCGCTGCGTGACAGATAGCGGATTTCCTTTTCCAGAATCGCCGCGAGGGGACCGGAGAGGCCGGGTACGTTCCAACTCAGGCGTACGGTGGGTTTTTCCCTGGGTACACTGCTGCGCCCCACCGCTTCGCTGAGATTCTCTCCATGATATTGGGTTCGAAGGCGAATGTTCAGCAGCCAGAGAATTGAGAGGGCGTAAGCGCATTCGAGAGCGAACGCGGCAAGCGCGGGCGCGAAAGTTCCCTCGGCCGCACTGGCAATCGCGGTTGCGGCCAAGCCAGGTGGGAGAAGTCGCTCGTAAGGCAAAGCTCTTGCGCTGATTCGGAAGGCTTCCGGATGGCGCCGCTCGCCATATCGAGACATGAGCGGGCCAATGAATTGGAAGCAGATGATGAAGATAAAAAAAACGGCGCCGAGAATCTCGCGTGTGCGGCGCTGAGCCAGCCAACGTTCGACCCAGGCGAAAATCATGCGCGCCAGCAGGATATTCAATAGCGCGAAGGTCACCAACAGGACAGCCGCCCACAAGAAAAGGCCGGGCCGGGCGATACCAATCCCCATGGTCAGCCCGAGCAGCCATAAGCACCCTATGACCGTGGATGGATCGAGGGATCCGTACGCCAGGCGGATTATGAAATAGGACGGAAATGACAAGGGAAAGCGGAGCAGGTTTGACGAATCCACATTTTCCGTGAATGCGGAGGCCATCACAGGGGAAAGTTGCCAGAACAAAAATACCAGCCAAAGAAGAATCGCGATCCATTCAGTATTTCCGCGCGAGATAAAATACCAAGCGGCCACACCAAGCGCGAAAGAACCTCCGAGGCCGGCGACACCAAACGTCAAAAACATCATTCCGCGAGCGACCGCTTCCAAGCGACCGCGAATCGTGCGCAGGCCGTTGATGAAAAGCTGCCAGCGAACGCGTGCAATGGCCGCAAACTGTCCGCGCATTCCGGGCGAGAAAGTCATCCCAGCCATGAAAGTTCCTGCTCGGTGTGCCGAGTGCCTCCAACGATTCGGAGGAAAATCTCTTCGAGGGTGAGCTTCCCTCCCGGAGCGGACCCGACAGAGTCGCTGGCCGGCGAACCGGCCGAAGCAGCGGCGGCTTGCGCCTCGACACCGGCGCGGAGTTCCTCGAGCGAGCCTTGAGCAACCAAACGCCCTCGATGAATGATGGCCAGGTGGCTGCAAAGGCGCTCGACGATCTCAAGAACGTGCGAAGTGAGGAAAATCGTGGCGCCGCGGGTGATCATGCGCTGGAGCATGGCCTTGAGCGTGCCTGACGCAATGGCATCCACGCCTTCGAAGGGTTCGTCAAGAAAGAGAATCCTGGGGCTATGAATTACGGCGGCTGCGAGCGCAAGCTTTTTCTGCATGCCATGAGAGTAGTCGGTGACGAGAGTTTTTGGCTGATCGGCGAGCTGCATGAAATCGAGAAGCTCGGCTGTGCGTTTGCCAGCGGTCTTGCGATCAAGACCGTACATGCCGCCGGCAAAATTCAAATATTCAGCTCCCGTAAGCCGCCCGAACAGAGCCATGCCTTCTGGGACAACGCCGATTTGGCGTTTTACTTCTACTGGATTCTGCGCCAGATCGAGGCCGAGGACTTGAATACGGCCTGAACTTGCCGCGAGCAGTCCCGTGAGCATTTTGATGGTGGTGGATTTACCGGCGCCATTGGGGCCGAGAAATCCGAAGAACTGGCCGGGAGCGACAGAAAGGTTTACATCCTGCACGGCCACCAGCTGGCCAAAGCGGCGAGTCAACCCTTGGGTTGCGATGGCCGGAGCGTTCATGGATTTTCGACTCTAGCACATTCGTCGAAATCGCCGAATGCGAGGTCACCGGGAAACTGGAGAACGCAGAAGCGACTTTTTTCGGCCCCTCGATTTAGCGAGTGTTGATGGGTGCGACTGGCAAAGCAGAGGCTTGCGGAAAAACGGCGAGGACGGCGGGCAACTCCAAACGGAACGTGCAGCCACCTTCCGAACGATTGAAGCCCGAAATCGTTCCGCCATGTTCCTGCATGACGCCGTAACAAATGCTGAGGCCGAGGCCGGTGCCTTTGCCGACCGGCTTGGTGGTGTAAAACGGGTCAAACACTTTTTCGGGGTCCTGCATGCCCGGGCCGGTGTCTGAAAACTCGACAATTACGTTACTTCTCTCGCGGAGCGTGCGGATCATGAGTACGCCGCCGCCGCCGGTTTCCATGGCATCCACCGCGTTGCTTATTAAGTGATAGAAAACCTGAAGGAGCTGGTTCGGATCGCCGCGAACGGCAGGCAACACGCTACGGCTTTCTAACTCGATGCGAATATTTTTTTCGCGTAGATCAAGATTGCGGAGCTGTACTGCACCGGTGAGAACAGTGTTGAGGTCGAGCAATTGCTTTTCGGCTGGTACTTGCCGCGCGAAGCTAAGAAGGTTGTTAACAAGGTCTTTTGTGCGCCGGGCTTGGTCGCGAATTTTTTCTCCCAACGAGTGCGCTCGCGTGTTTTGGGGATTCTCGACGGTCAGAACGTCCGCGTAACCGAGGATGGCGGTGAGCGGATTATTTATTTCGTGCGCTGCTCCCGCGGCGAGCTGCCCAAGCGAAGCAAGTTTTTCGGATTGCACAAAATGAGTTTGCAACCGCTTTACATTTTCGAGAGATTCCCAAAGATCGTGCACCAAGCTAGTGCGCTCCTGGTAAACCAAATGTTGCCGAAAGAAAACCAAGGAGGTACCCACGAAAAGAGTAATCAGGGTAACGATTAGCCGAAATCTCTGGACCGGCACCGGCGCGTCGCTGACGAAAACGTCCCATCCCGCCAACACCAACGCTGCCAGCACGCCGAGCATGGCAAGACGCACAGGCCATTGCGTATCGCGACGAGTCGGCGTAGGCGCAGATTCGGGTTCAAAACTCAGATCGTGAGCGACAATTCCGGTGGTCCCCAGCCACACAAACGCTGCCAGACCGGGGAGCCTAACCAGCGAACCGCTGTAAATGGTCTTGTGGCGCACGGCCACAGCGGTCAAGACGAATCCGACGATATAGAGAGAAGTCGCGCCGAACAAGTGGCCGTAAATCCGTCGCCAGGTCCCGTGGGAGCGAAAGAACAGCAATCCGAACCCGATCACCACAACGAGATTTTCGACCATATAACTGGAAACATCGCGCGAGTTGAACAATAGGAAATCGGGCCATACCGTTTTCCATGGCATCGCGGCAAAAAGGTAAACGTAAAGCCAAAGAATCGAAAGGAGGAGCAAATCGAGCAGACCGAAACGAAGCGTCTCGCGCATTTTTCTGGCATGAGGCGCCAAAGCCAAAGCGGCCATGAAAGGCACGGTGTGAAGGAAGAACAGAAGGTCTATGTAAAACGGAACATAGCCGACCCGACCGACGACAAGTTGCGAGTAGCTGAGCACAAGGATGCCAGCAAGCCACAGCGTGCAGCCGAGAGCGAGAAGCATCCAAAAGGCATTGCGCCGCCGGTACGGCGTGGCAGCGTTCCAGAGCAATGCGGTATTGGCAAAAAGAGGAGTCAAACACGCGAAGAGATAGCTCATTGCCGTTTGGGTTGAGCCGCGCGGCACCAATAGACCCACGATGGCGTAGCCACCGACGAAAAACACCCAAACGCCCAAAATGAGGACGGAAAACCGAGAGGATTTCATTAAGATAACGCCCGACTTGATTCTATCGTAGGCGGATCGAGACCGGCGGCCAAGTTCAGCAAAGCATTCTAATAAATAACTGCGAAAGCTGAAGGCGAGGATCGCTACTTTGCGAATTTACCGGAGGTCGCAAAAGCGCCGGCAGCTTGCGCGGAAACATCGAGGACTGCCATCGCCGGCCTGGATGGCTGCAATTTGCTGTGGCAGCATTAGATTGCAGGATATTTTAAGGGCTTGTCTTCGCCTTCCGTCACCGATTCACGAAACCGTTGGCGCGGAGTGCGCGGTTATAGCCGCGATTGCGGCAGTTGTCGTAGTTGCAAACGTTACCCTGGCTCCAGACTCAATCCGCTACATCAAGATTAGCTCGATGTAGGTGAGCGTTTCGCGAAAATGTTGGGCGGGAATAACCGTCGGTAATCCGTGTACTGTATTGTCAGCGGAAGTTCTGTATCCAAACGCTGGTGGTCTGAGCTATTTCCTCTAGAACGTTCTTATCGGTTTTGCCCGAGCTTTTCAGCACATGAAATGAGTGATCGGCTGTCTCGATCACTTGCAGCATCGCTCGTGCGCCGAGTTGGGCGCAGACCGGCCGCAAGAGGTTGAGATCAGCGAAAGGGTCGCGCGTTCCCTGAAAAAACAACATGGGCAGGTTCACCTCATGTAAATGTTCCGCACGCTTTATTCCTGACTGATTCGGCGGATGTAGTGGGAAACCGAACAACACCAGCCCCCGAACTCCGAGGTTGTTTTGCGCGGCAGCGAGTGAAGTCATTCGCCCGCCAAGCGATTTTCCGCCTGCGAATAGAGGCAAATCCGGCCCCACCTCCGACGCAACATGTATTGCGGCCAGAACCGCAGACATGAGAAGCGGTGGCCTGTCCGGAATCTTCCGCCGCTGTTCCATGTACGGAAATTGGAAACGTAAGGTAGCAATTCGGGCGGCCTCGAGTTCGCTTGCGAGCGATTGCATGAACGGATGCAGCATCCCGGCACCTGCGCCGTGCGCCAGCACCAACAGGCATTCTGCGTTCCGCGGCCGCAAGAAAATCGCCGACACGCCGCCTCCATTTTGAACGGCAAAATGGATGTCCTTAGTGGTTGACATGGGGTCCAAGATTCTACCAATCAGGCTAGGTAATGAAGAAGTGTAATCGTTGCTGTGATCACGAAACATCGCAAAATGCCAAGTCGTGGCCCGGGAACTGCCTAAATGTGAGACCCTTAGGGACGCCCACGATCGGAATTGCATTCTGAGGGATGGCCGAGGGTAGGGAAGGAGCGCAGGGATTTGGAAAGCAGGAAGGTGGTATTGCGAACTCGGGCGTGCGCTGCTACGGCGGCCGTACTGGTGCTGTTATGCGCGTGGAATCCTTACCTACTGGCCTGGCAACAGGACCTGCAAGACATGCCCGGCATGGACATGCAGCACGAGCACGAAGAAGAAAGTCCTCGTCTAAAAGCGAAGCTTGCGGCGGATAAACGCGAGAGTGAATTCAACCATCATCTTGCTGGGTTTCTGTTGATTCTCGCCGGTGCGTTTTTGTTCGCGCAGGGCAAGCTCGGAAAGCGGTGGCCATCGACCCGCTATGTCTGGCCAGCTTGTTTTCTCGCTGCTGGAATTTATTTGCTAGTCTTCAGCGACACGGAAATATGGCCGTTCGGCCATAAGGCTTTATGGGTAGCCCTAAGGGATGATCCCGAGGATCTTCAACATAAAGTATTCTCTTTGATCCTGCTCGCCATAGGATTCATAGAGCTTCAAAGGACGCGCGGAAAGCTGCGGAATGCGTGGAGCGCATGGGTATTTCCGCTGGCCGGCATGTTGGGTGCGATTATGCTACTGTTTCACCACCATCAGGCTGGCATGCACGGTCCTAATCATATGGCCCTCATGCAACATATTCAGAAAGAACACCGGGGCTTCGCCATTGCGGGCGGCGGAATCGCGTTGACCAAGGGACTTTCCGAGATTCAGTGGAGCTGGCGAGAGACCTTCGATAAAATCTGGCCCCTACTGCTCATCGTGCTTGGCGTGCTCCTCATGTTGTACACCGAATAGTCGCAATCTAAAGTCCTGCCACCCTACTTTCAAGCTCGCGGGCGATTTCATTCGGGTCCTGATCCATTGGGAAAGAAACTGGTTGCCCAACGGTCACTGTCACCTGGCCGGGCCTCGCCAGGATTCGATTCGCTCGCTTCAATTCGAAAAGGCCTTTGATTCGGATGGGTACAACGGGAAGTCTGAGATGCTGAGCCAGTAAACCAATTCCCGACCGAAAACGGGACATCTGGCCGTCCTCGGTCGTTTTCCCCTCCGGAAAGATGAGGATGCTCCATCGACGATCCGCTAGATCTCCGGCGAAGGAGAAACTCCGTCGAAAACCCGATTCTCTCGGCAACGGAAAGACATTGAAAAGCGCGAAGACAAGAAAATAGCTCCACCGCTCACTCCAGCGTTCGCCGAAGTTCATCTCAGGCGGCGGGTGAAGCATAGTCGCAATGCGCTCGCCTCTCATGGCCGTCGCAAGTCGATGCCGAAAGCGGGCCGGCAGCGCGGCCAGAACGAATCCGATATCAATATAGGTGACGTGATTGGAAACGAACAGTACGGGACCGTCAAGCCCAAGCAGATTTTCGCGTCCGCTGATTCGAGGAGCTGCCAAGATGTAGGTGGTGGGCCAAACCAGCAAGTAATAGATGGCGACGCGAACTGCCGTAATGAACCAATTCTGTGGCCACCGTGGATACCTGACCTCGACCGGCGCTTTCGGCGGCTTTCGGAGCATTTCCTCGAGCTGACCAATCGTAGTCGCTTCTGAAAACTTCACTTCGCTCAAATCCACCTGATAACGTTCTTCGAGTGCGCTCATAAGCTCAACGCGGTCGAGCGAACTCATATCCAATCGTTCGTCGAGCGCGGCGGAATTCGAGAGAGGTTTTGCAGCCAATCCCGCGATCCGTGCCACAAAGTGGGCCAGAGAATCTCTGTCCGGCAACTCGTTCCCGCCTCCAAACCTTGCGTCCAGGAGCGCGCGGATGCGAGGCAAAATCGGTTTCTGCGTTGGTGTGCGCGGGAAATCCGGATCCGGCCAAACAACCCAGCGCCGAATCCGCTGAAAATCCGCCAGATTGTTGTTGGCTGCCGCAACGACCGGAGCCGGATCACTCGCCGGGTCCTCCAGTAGAAGGACCGCGCACGGCTCGGCATTTCCGTCACGTTCCAGCCCCAGAACCACACAATCCCTCACGCCCTGCTGTCCCCTCAGTGCGCGTTCGAGATCATCCGGGTAGATGTTCATGCCCGCCGGCGTGACGATGACGTTTTTCTGCCGACCCTTAAAATAAAGACGCCCTTCTTCGCCCACCTCCGCCAGATCGCCGGTGTGGAACCAGCCGTCCTCTCCCACGACAGGCTCCAGTCGTTGTCCGCTCCAGTAGCCACTTGCGATATTCTCGCCGCGGACCAGGATTTCCCCCGCGGTGCTGACCTTCATCTCAAGTCCCGGGAATAGCTTACCGATCGAACCTTTTCCCAACCGGAAGGGATGATTCAGGCTGATGAGCGCCGTTGTTTCAGTCATTCCATAACCTTGAATCACCGCATACCCCAGACGATTCCAGAAAGTCTCGACAGCTCCCGGCAGCGCTGCGCCACCCGAGATGAATGCCCAAAATTTCCATCCCAGCCGGCGATGGATTTTTTGGAATCGCCACCAGCGCTTGAGAAAGTGCTGGCCATCGGCGGCTTCAAAATCCCTCCTGAATAGTTCGAGCCTGCCTTCTCGCTCTAACCCGCGCTCGACTTCCCTTTGGAGCGACTCTATCAATCGCGGAACAGCCACGAGCACGGATACCCGTTCTTTTCGAATGGTCTCGAGCAAATCCGCGGGATTGAGAGATTCCATAAAGATCGTCGTTGCTCCCAGGATCGGCGGAATGAATATTGCCAGCATTTGGCCGAAAACATGGCTTAACGGAAGCAGATTGAGAAATCGCACTGGATGGAAGAGACGTTCGTACCGCAGATACTTCCGGATTTCAGTTTCTATGGGCTCGATATTCGCGAGGACATTCCCGTGGGAGATTACAACACCGCGAGGTTCCGCAGTCGTTCCGGACGTGAAGACAATCTCCAGAGCATCCTTGCGAGAGAGCGGCGGTGAAGCATAAGCGGCCGCGGAGTGCTGCGCGATCGTTTCGGAAAGAGACTCGATTGCCAGGGTCGGTATGGAGACACGCCCAGCTAGAACCGCGCGAGAACAAACCAGGAGCTTGGCATTGACCTGCTTCGCCACGCGCGAAGCAAACTCCGCCGTAGAGATCTGGTCGATGGGGACCACCACGGCACCGCGCAACAGGCAGCCCCAGAACACGGCGAGCCATTCAGGACAATTCTCGGACCAGAGCAGAACGGCGTCGCCCCGACCAACATTGCGTGTTTCCAGCTCCCGCGCAAACCTGCAAGCTTCTTCGCTAATTCGCCCGTAGGTCCAACGTTCGACGCGGTAGCCGCGGGAAAACGCGACGGCGGGTTCGTTTTGCCGGTCGGCGTACTGGGAGAAATACCCGATCAGGGACTGGAGCGCCATTGTCGTTTGAGAGTTTGCCCTAGTCCAATGGAAATTAGAAAGAGTTTGAGCTCTCACACCAGATTCGAGTCGCCTAGCTACGAACGAGAATCGGTGGCTTCCAGCGGACAGGATGTTTTTTAGTCTCGCGATGTTTCATATCCCGGGACATTCATTCTCACTATCCATTTCGCAAAGAGCACTCGCCGGTCCCACCAAAAGAATCGCGGGAGCTGCCAGGCGAGGTGCAAGCGAGAACTTTCCGACTTCGGTGGCATGACAAGACTCGTCGCGTCGTGTCGCATGTGAGACTAGAAGGCAGCGAGTCTTTGGGCCAATGCCGCTATCCAGCAACTGCTCCTGGAGCCGGGAATAATCTTGCCCGGGCATGTAAATGGCCAGAGTGCATCCGGAAGAAATCTCCGTTCCGAAGTCAACCAAGGCGTCTCCCTTACAGCTATGAGCCGTGAGAAAAATAACTCTTGATGCAAAGCGTCTGTCAGTCAAAGAGAATTTGGCGGAGGCAGCTGCAGCGAAGGCAGCGGTCACTCCCGGCACGACTTCGAAATCAATTCCAGCGCTGCTCAGGGCGTCCATCTCCTCGCCAGCGCGCCCAAAAAGCAGCGGATCCCCGCTCTTCAGCCGGACGACCGCCTTCCCTTCGAGAGCGGCGTCAATCATAAGCGTGTGAATCTGCTCCTGCGTGATCCGCTTTCGGCCGCAGCGCTTCCCAACGTTCTGCACCAGTGCGCACGGACCGATGAGCTGCAAGATCTCCGCTGAGACCAGATCGTCATGCAGCACCACGTCGGCGCACTTCAGCACACGCAGCGCCTTCCGGGTCAGCAGGTCGGGATCGCCGGGTCCGGCGCCGACTAGATATACCTTTGCGCTCATCTTCCTCCGGGCAATCGAACTTCTCCAGCCACGCCTAACAGCACCTTTCGACGACGCGCCGGCTCCATTGAAGAACAGAACAGCCGCTCTCGTATCGCGCCGAGTTCGTTGATCTTGTCCGCATACTCCGGGCCGAATTGTCGCTCGAACCGTTTACGCAAACGTTGCGCAAGCGCAGGACTCTTTCCATTTGTGGAGATGGCAATCTGCAAGTCACCACGGCGGACCACCGCGGCGTAAAAGAAGTCGCAATGCGACGGATCATCGACCGAGTTGCACAATACCTTCCTGCTTCGAGCTTCTTCGAAAACGAGCGCGTTCACTTTGGGCGAAGATGTTGCGGCAACCACGAGAAATTTCCCATCGAGATCGTCTGGTATGAACTTTCGCCGCTGCCACTTGATCGCGCCTGTCGAAGCCCACTCCTGGACGCGCGTGGTCGCCTGCGGCGCGACGACGCACACCGTAGCGCCCGCCTCAAGCAAGCTGCGTATCTTGCCTTCGCCGATCTCGCAGGCGCCAACGACCAGGCACGAACGACCGTCGAGCTTGACGAACATCGGAAAAAGAGGCATGTGCGCTACTCCTTTGCGTGCAGGCCGCACTCAGTCTTCTGGAATCCGGCCCAGCGACCCGCGCGAGGATCTTCGCCGGGTTGAACGGGGCCGGTGCAGTGCGTGCAGCCCACACTCGGGTAGTTTCGGATGTGCAGAGCGTTGTAGGGCAAATTGTGCGCCCGGACGTAATCCCAGATTTGCGCCGACGTCCAATCCACTAGTGGGTTCAGTTTGACCAGGCCAAAGTGAGCATCCCATTCGAGTTTTTTTGCCTGCGCACGAGCGGGCGTTTGATCGCGGCGGATGCCCGACACCCATGCGTCCAGTTCTGCAACCTTGGCTTTTAGCGGATCGACTTTTCGGATCTGGCAGCATAGGTTGGGTTCCCGACTCCAGAGAGCTTCGCCGTGGCGAGCCGCCTGCTCTTCCGGGGAGAGCGATGGACGGGTGCGTTCGACTTGAATGCCGTATTTGTGCTCGACTCGTTCAATCAGTTCGTAGGTCTCCGGAAAAAGAAAGCCAGTGTCCAGGGTGAACACACGCAAGTTCTTGACGCTTCGCGCCGCGATATCGATAAGCACGACGGCGTCTCCGCCGAAACTGGACGCTATTGCCATGCGAGAACAGAACCGGTCGCTCGCCCAACGGAACAATTCTTCCGCGGTGGAGCGTTCCGCTTCATCCTGCTGAACTTCGATTTCCTGCAGCAAGTCAGTCATCGCAGCCTCCTTGTAATTCGCGTCTTCTTCCCTTCTCTTCGAGTTGCGCAATCGGTGGTTCAAAATCGGCATAGGCTTTCTTCAGACCCCACCTCACGGTGACGCCCTTGCGCTTCGCTACCCTTCACCTCCATCAGGTTGGGACGGGACTTTCACCCGCTAGCTGCCGAACATGCGCGGCGTACAACAAAAAAGGCCCACGACGGATGGCGTCGCGGGCCTCAGGAGTTTGGATCGAGTGGTTTGCTACATCGATCTGCTCCTTCGGACGCGGGACGCCGCAGGACAACAACACGAGCAGCAACATAGGCAATGCATGTTGGCGGGTTTGCACAGCGCAGTCCGTGAGCTGAGAAAAGTATCTGTCATTGGCGCCTCCCGGGAGGCTTAGCAACTTGGTTCATCGTTCAGCCTTCCGCTCCGCGAGGTACGGGTCCGGAAGCGACATCGCGGGCCACAGCTTCCGCTTCCTGCCCCGCTAGAAAAGCGCGTAGCGTCTGGTCGGAATGGCGCGAAAAGAACTGGCGAAGATTTTCCTGGCTCTGTCGAAGGTCCATATAAGAACGTAATAGCCGCTCGATGGCCGCTGGGACTTCCGTTGCCGGGCAGCGGTAGCCGATCGGGCGGGCGATGGATGCAAATTGTCCGACCGCGCCACCCACGCAGAAATAATAGGCGTCGACCATTTCTCCATCCACGCGCTGTTTCTTGCCTTCGATTCCGATATCGGCGATCCAATGTTGGCCGCAACTGTTCGGGCAACCGGTAACGTGCAGCTTCAAATGTTGGTCGAAACCGGGAATTCGTTCTTCCAACTCTTCCACCAGCCAACGCGAGAACGCTTTCGTCTCGGTGATAGCGAGTTTGCAAAATTCTGTGCCGGTGCAAGCGACAACACCGCGCCGAAACGACGAAGCGTTCACGGGCAACCCAACTGAGGTGAGTCGATCGGCAAGCAAGCTGGCTTTCTGCTTCGGGACGTTGACGATCAGAAGGTTCTGCGTGGTGGTGGTGCGCAATTCGCTGGACCCGAAGCGTTCCGCTAAATCCGCGGCTGCGCGCATCTGCTGCGGCTCGATGCGGCCTCGCAGCACGGTAGCCCCCACGTAGCAATAATCATCCTGCTTTTGCGGATGGATGCCCGTGTGATCGCGGTAGAGGTCAGCCGGCGGATCTTCCGGCCCGGCCGGATCCAAGCTGAATCCGATGCGGCGCTCGATTTCTTCCTGAAATTGTTCCGCCGTCCAACCGCGCTCAAGAAATAAGAACTTCAATCGCGCAAGCTCGCGACTCTCGCGCAGAACGTCTGCGCTGCGGAAAATTTCCGCGACACTCTGGATTACCGGAAGCACCTGATCCCACCGGATAAACACGTTTAAACGGACCGCCAGATGAGGCTTGGTCGAGAGCCCGCCGCCTAAGCGAATTGAGAAGCCAGTTTCTGAACCCGTGATGCGTTTGCGCACGACTGCCGTAAGACCCACATCATTGATCTCAGGGTAGGTGCACCAGAGCCGGCAGCCGGTGATGGAGATCTTGAACTTGCGCGGAAGATTGTAGAACTCGGGATTGCCCGCGAGCAGACCGGTGGCCTGTTCCACGAGCGGAGAAGCATCGCAGACCTCATCGGCATGCACGCCGGCCAACGGGCAGCCGGTTATGTTGCGCGCGACATCGCCGCAAGCGGCGAGTGAAGACAAGCCGCAGCGTTCAAGACCGTCGAGCACCTCGGGCAAGTCCTGAATGGTAACCCAGTGAAGCTGGACGTTTTGGCGCACGGTGAGGTCTGCCACGCCGAAGCCATACCTGTCGGCGAGGTCCGCAATCGTTCGAAGCTGGTTCGAATTGAGCAACCCATTCGGAATGCGAATGCGTACCATGAAAAACGGAACGGCTTTACCTTCCCCGCCGCTGCCGCCCACAGCTCCGGCACCGTCTCCCTGGGGATAAACACCCCACCATCGAAAATACGTCCCGAGCCATTCCGGCGGAATCGCGCCGTACCCTTCACGCGCGAAACGGCGGACTTCCTCGAGACATTGCCAGGGATTCAGCGACCGTTTCAGCCGCTCAACTTTCTGTGCTTTGGTTTCTTTGGTGTCCATAAGATCCCAAAAACAAAAAACCCACCTACCAGCTTGTCGTCTGGCGGTGGGCTTGAACTCAGCGTTTAGAATTTAGATGCTTTTCTAGCTGGCCCCCGGCGCGGACGACAGGCGTAGGTAAGAATTGCAACAACACGCCATGCAAACTGTCATCCGGCTGAGATTCATCATTGCCCCACTAGATTGCAAGAGGTGCGCCCGGAAGTCAATACATTATATTTCATGGCGAGCCTGTTGATCCGTAGAACCTACTGTTGCCAACCTCCGCCAAGTGTTCGGTAAAGTTGCACGAGACTTTGGTACTCACTCCCTCGTGCCTGTGCCAACGTAAGTTCGGCAGAAAAGAGCGACCGCTGGCCGTCCAATACTTCCAGATAAGTGGTCGTGCCTCCTCGATAGCGCATTACGGAAAGCCGGACCGATTCTTCCAGATCTGCTACCAACACCTGCTGCTGCACTCGAACTTCATGAAATTTTTGGTATCCGATCAATGCGTCAGATACATCCCCGAATGCATGCTGAATAGACTGCCTGTAAGCGAGCAACGCCTGTTGGTATTCCGATTCGGCCAGATGGAGATTCCCGCGAAGGGCGCCGCCGGTGAAAATCGGTTGGGCGACGCTAGCGCCATAGGACCAAATTGCGTTTTGCGAGCCCATCAAACTGGTGAAAGCGCTGCTGCGTCCAAAGGCTCCACCTCCCGCGCCGGTGAGCGAAATCTGAGGGAAAAATGCTGCTTTTGCGACACCGATTTGAGCATTCGCAGCAACTAGATTTTGCTCCGCTTGGCGAATATCCGGCCGCCGATTCAGGAGCGAGGACGGCAGGCCTGCAGGCACTTCCGGCGGAATAAACTCCTCCGGCAATTTCAAATCACGCGTCACCGGACTGGGGTAATTGCCGACGAGAATGCTGATCGCGTCTTCTGCTTGGCCGATCTGTCTCTCGAGGTCTGGGATCTGCGCATTTGCACTGTCGAGCACTTGCTGCGCCTGAAGCACATCTAGCTTTGTGGCGACACCGTGAACAAGTCTGAACGAAGTCAGCTTGACGGAGTCTTGCTGAGTCTTCACCGTATCTTTGGTAATTTGAAGTTCAAGATCGAGTTGCAGCAGCGCGAAGTATGCGCTCGCCACGTCGCTCACCAGCGTTAGCGTAACGGTGTGTTGCCCCTCATCGGATGCCAGGAGTCTGGCACGCGCCGCCTCGGTCGCACGTCTCAGTTGCCCGAAGAAATCGAGCTGAAATGATGCGTCTGCGGCCAACTCCAACAAATTTGCTGTCAGTGGAAAAAATTGATCTTTTCCACCCGTGAAATTGGCCCCTCCTTGCACTTGCGGGAAAAGGCTCGAGCGCGTTATCGCCAGCTGAGCGCGTGCGGCATTGATGCGCTCGGTCGCGAGCAGCAAGTCGTAGTTTTGCTTAAGCGCCGTGCGGATCAGGTCTTGCAGCTGCGGATCCTGAAACACCTGCCACCAGGGCAGATCGGCGAACGACGCCGCCTGAGCTTGCACCGGCGCGTTCGCATTCAAATCGTGATACGCGCTGGGTATCTGCACTGCGGGCCGATGATAGTTCGGACCGACCTTGCACCCACCGACCAGGCTTGAAGTTAGAACTGACACCAGGCTTAAAGATATCCATGGTCGCAGTTTTTTCATGATTCGCTCCGCTGCGTCTTGCGCGGGTTTCAATCGCTGGCCCATCTCAGTCTCCCGGAGCCGGGGCAGGCGTGGTTTGCACACCGCCAGCCGCGGTCTCCTTGCCGGCGCCTGACCATTTCTCAACGAGATAAAAGATTGCAGGGACTAGAAAGATGGCAATGAAACTGGCCGCCAGCATCCCTCCGATCACCGTCGTTCCGATGATCTGGCGCGCCACCGAACCAGCCCCGGTGGCCACCCACAAAGGCAAGCTTCCGAGGATGAACGCGAAGGAGGTCATTAAGATGGGTCGAAGCCGGATCCGGGCGCCTGCCAACGCAGCGTCTACCAGCTGTTTGCCTTGCTCGTACTCATCCTTGGCAAACTCTACGATAAGGATCGCATTTTTCGCCGACAGACCGATCAGCATCACAAGCCCAATCTGTGAATACACATCACTTTCGATTTGCACCATGTAGGGCGGATAAAACCATCCGGCGATCATGCGCCTTAACCAGAGCGTTAAGAATGCGCCGAACACCGCCACTGGCGTGCTCAGCAGCACGCTGAATGGCAGTGACCAGCTTTCATAAAGCGCCGCCAGAATCAGAAACACAAATAAGAGAGAGAACGCAAAAACGACCGTGGGGGAAACTCCCTGCTGCGCCAGTTTTTCCTGAAACGACATGTCCTTGTAGTCGTAACCCATCTCCCGGGGCATGGTCTGAGCGAATACTTCTTCGAGCGCTTTCATCGCCTGTGCGGAACTGTAGCCCGGTGCGGCGCTCCCGAAGATTTGAGCGCCGCGATATTCGTTGAATCGCATGGTGAATTCTGGTCCGGTTTGGGGCTCGAATTTTGTCAGCGCGGAAAGTGGTACATCGTCTCCCCTATTGTTTCGAACGTAGAACTGACCGACGTTTTCCGCCCTCGTTCGGTATTCGCCTTCTGCCTCGATGTACACCTGCCATTGCCGGCCGAACCTGTTGAAATAATTAATAAAATATCCGCCCATAAATGCCTGAAGGGTCTTATAGACGTCGGTGATGCTCACCCCCTGCTTGATCACCTTGTCGCGATCCACCGTGACAAACTGCTGCGGCACGCTGGACAGATAAGTGGTGCCCAGCAAGCCGATCTCGGGACGTTTACGCACCGCCGCCATGAACGTGTTCAGATTCTGCGTAAGAAACCCCACCTCCTTCCCGGCCCGGTCCTCGAGAACAAATGTAAATCCTCCAGAAGTTCCCACTCCCGGAATCGCCGGTGGTGAAAAATCAAACGCGATTGCTTCCGGCATCTGGCTCAATTTCTGGTTCAGCCGCGTCTTGATCTCCTGGAATTGTTCCGCCCTCGATTTCCGCGCGTCCCAGTCATCCAGTGTGACGAAGAAAAATGCGTTGTAGCTGGTTCGCACAAAGCTCAGTAGGCTGAAGCCGATTACGCTCGACGTGTACTTTACTCCGGGGGTCGCTGCCAGGATCTTCTCGACCTGTCGCGCAGCTTCATCTGTACGTTGCATGGAGGCTGCGTTGGGGAGTTGCAGGTTGACAAAAAGATAGCCTTGATCTTCATCGGGCAGGAAGCTGGATGGCACGCGTGAACCGAAAAATGCCGCCCCCCCAGCGAACACCACCAGTAGAACGAGTGCGATCAGACTCTTGCGAATCAACGCGCCGGACAGCCGTACATAACCGTTTGTCGCGCTCTCGAACGATCTGTTGAACCAAGCAAAAAACCTTGCCAGCGGTCCCTTGGCCTCTTTCTTAGGTCGAAGCAAAAGAGCCGACAGAGCCGGACTTAAAGTCAGCGCGTTGAAAGCGGAAAGGATCACGGAAATGGCGATGGTGACCGCAAATTGTTGATAAAGACGACCCGTAATTCCCGGAATAAACGCGGTGGGAACGAACACGGCGGAGAGTACCAACGCGATTCCGACCACTGGCCCAGTCAGTTCGTCCATGGCCTTAAGGGCCGCTTCTTTTGGCGAGAGCCCTTCCTCGATATGCCGCCCGACGCCCTCCACCACCACGATTGCGTCATCCACCACCAATCCAATGGCCAGCACTAGCCCCAACAGAGAAAGTGTGTTGACCGAAAAACCGAACAGCGGGAAAAAGACGAATGTTCCGATCAAGGCCACCGGCACTGCCAACATGGGAATCAGTGTCGCGCGCCAGCTTTGCAGGAAGATGTACACCACCAGGATCACCAGTACGATCGCGATCAGCAGCGTTTCGACAATCTCCTTGATGCCGGACGTCACTGACTTCGTGGTATCCAGAGAAATCACATAATCCATGTCCTGCGGAAATGTCTGCTTTATTCCGGCGATCAGCTTCTTCACGCCGTTTGCGGCGTCCACGGCGTTCGAGCCCGGCAATTGGTAGACCGCGATGATCGCTCCCGGCTTGCCGTTCAGCCGGCCCATTACCGAGTAATCCTGAGACCCCAGTTCCACCCGAGCCACATCCTTCACGCGGACTACTCCCCCATCCGGCGTCTCGCGAACCACGATCTGTCCGAAATCCTCGGCGGAAATCAATCGGCCTTGCGCCCGAACAGCGTAGGTGTACTCCTGCCCCTTGGGCACCGGCTCGCCACCCACTTGTCCCGCGGGGTTCACGGTGTTCTGCGCTTGGATCGCGTTGATGATGTCGGTAACGGTGATGCCCAGCTTCCCCAATTGGTCCGGCTTCACCCACAATCTCATCGCATATTGCCCGGCGCCGAAGATCTGCACGTTCCCAATACCCTTCGAACGCGTCAATGGATCGTGAATATTGATGTAGGCATAGTTGGCGAGGAAGTCCGCGTTGTACGTTCCGTTAGGCGAGTACAGCGTGATTAGCATCAGCGGTGATGTCACCGATTTCTGAACCGTAATTCCGTAGTTCGTGACATCGGCCGGAAGTTGCGAAGCCGCCTGCGTCTCTCTCGCCTGTGCGAGAATTTGATCCGTGTTTGGATCCGTCTTCACATCGAAATCCACGATCATGGTCATCCCGCCATTGGCGGTGGCGTTCAACGAATACATGTAGTTCATGTTGTCCACGCCGCTCATTTGCTGCTCGATCGGAGTGGCTACCGATTGCTCCAGCGTCAGCGCATCGGCTCCGACGTAGGTTGCTTGAATTTGAATCTCCGGCGGGGCAATGTTCGGAAATTGGGCAACGGGCAAACTGATGATCGTGATCGTGCCGAGAACTACCATGACGATTGAAATCACGATTGCGACGATGGGCCGGTTAATGAAGAATTTGGACATGCTCTTAGCTTCCCTGCGCCGTCGCGCTGTCTGGCACGTACGGCTTCGGGTTTACTTGCGCTCCGGGACGGACCTTCTGTACTCCTTCGGCCACCACGCGGTCTCCTGGCTTCAGTCCATCGGCAATAATCCACTGGGAGCCGACACGGTCGCCGACCTTGACTGTCCGTATGCTGACCTTGTTCTCGCCATCCACAACCGCTACCTGATACGCGCCTTGCAGCTCCGACACGGCACGCTGCGGCACCAACAACGCGTCTTTCTGGACTCGAACGGCCGTGCGAATTCTGCCGTATCCCCCGGGACGCAGAATATTTCCCGGATTGGGAAATAGGCCAGCGATTCGAATTGCCCCGGTGCCCACGTTCACTTGGCGGTCCGCGAAATAGAAAGTGCCGTCGCGTGGATAGGTTGAGCCGTCGGCCAAAATCAGTTGGAGGCGGAGACTTTTGTCCGCCGCCTCCCTACTTGTCTCAGTCGGGAACCGTTTGTTCCAATCGAGATACTCGCTCTCACTGACAGTGAAATAAACCTTGATAGGATCGACGGTGGACACCGAGGTCACCGGACCACTGTTCGAATTGACTAAGGCGCCCACCTGAAGTTGGGCCTGTCCAGCGATACCGTCGATGGGTGCGATCAGGCGGGTAAAGTCGAGATTGATCTTCGCTGTTTCGACGGCCGCCTCGTAGGTTTTAATCTGCGCCTCAGCGGTCGCCACGGTCGCCTTGGCGGCCAGATTATTTTGAACGGCGTTGTCGAGATCCTGTTGGCTCGCAGCTTCTTCTTTCGCCAGAGGAATATAACGGTCGACGTCAAGTTGAGTTCTTCCTTGCACTGCCTGAGCGTTGGCAAGCGTGGCCTTGGCTTGCGCCAATTGCCCCAGGGCTTGATCGAGCGCTGCTTGAAAGGGACGCGGATCGATCTCAAAAAGCAATTGGCCCTTCTGGACGAATGCGCCTTCCTGATAGCCCTGCTTCAGTAGGTAGCCCGTGACCTGTGCCCTGACGTCGGCGTTTGTGAAACCGTCGAGCGTGCCGATCCACTCGCCATAAATCGGAACGTCCTTCTGCTCGACCTGCGCGACTTCAACGTCGGGGGCTCCGCCGCCCGCACTGTGTTTCGAGCACCCAGCCACGACGATCACAGTCATTGCGACTATGAAAAAGATTCCCAGCCCTATGACATTGCGTCCAAAGAGATTTTTCATGTTGCTCTCCGAGAGCTGTTCTCGACTTCACGTACGGCGAATAAGTGAGTGGGACAGCGATAGTGCCGTTGTGTGTCGCTGCCGTTCGCCTCGCTCGTGGATTCGTTGAAGACGGAATACTACCGGAATTTGAACGCAAGTGAAACTGTCTGCCAAAGCAGTCCTTTTTCAGAACTCAACGACGGTCGAAAATTCCGGAATCAAGACTGCCAAGCGCGAGTTGTAACCTCGAGCGTGAACTTGAGTGTGCCGAGGTCGTGCAATGCCGGTGACTCGACGACTTCGTTTGACCCGTTCCGGAATGTCTACCTCCGGCACCGAGCCGGGCGGCCGAATGAGCTATTGTGCTGCTCTTGAGGTCGCGCGCTGCTATCTTACCGGCGGCACGTAGGGAATGTACTGCGCGAAGAGCCAGCACAAAAAGAACACCACCGGGATGTGCAAGACCAACTGAAGCACTCCGTATCCCGCAATATCGCGCGCCTTCAATTTTAATATGCTCACCAGAGGCAGCATCCAGAACGGATTGATGAGATTCGGCAGCGCTTCCGACGCGTTGTATATTTGCACCACCCAGCCCAGGTGCACGCGGTGCAGATTCGCGACCTGCAGGACGTAGGGCGCTTCGACAATCCACTTACCGCCGCCGGAAGGGATGAAAAGGCCGAGTACCGCCGAATACATCGCCACCAGCAACGGATAGGTGCTGTGCGTGCTCATCCCAGCGAAGAATTTGGCCAGCGCATCTCCGATCCCGGTTCCGACAATCATCCCGAAGATCACCGCGTAAAACGGAAACTGAATCAGTATGCCGCCGGTGGCTGGAACGCACTGAGATACGGAGCGCATAAAGCGCTTGGGGGTCCAGTGCATTAAAAGCGCAAGCGTGATGAAGATCAAGTTGTAAGTGTTCAGGTCCAGCGCTGCGAGCGCGCCTTGCGGCGAAGTGCGGAACACGTCAACCAAAAACCAGCACAACAGCAGCGCGACCAAAATGTTCAGCAGGGGACTGTACTCCAGCCACTCGCCGGGTTTGCTCCTGGGCTCAACGCTGGGGCGAATCAGCTCGTAATGGATGCCGAAGGATTCGGCGGTTTTGGCGTTTTCCGGCGATGGCGTGGACAAGTAGGCGATCGACACCGACATTACGATCAGAATTACCGTAAACAAAATGCTTTGCCACAGGAAGATCGTTTGGGTAAGCGAGATCAGTCCGCTGATGTTAAACAACGACGGCGGCATGGCGGATTTTGTGGCCATCAGCATGGCGGCGGAAGAGGAAAGACCCATGGCCCACACGGATCCCGAACCGAGGTAGGCAGCAGCGCCAGCCGCGCGATAGTCCATTCCTTTCACGCGATGAGCTAGTTCCCGAGCAAAGAGCCCGCTGAAAACCAGGCTCACGCCCCAGGAGAGCAGGGAGGTCAGCATGGAAAAAAGGCCTATCAGGGCAACCGCCCCTCGCGGCGTTCTTGGAATTCTGGCCAGTGCTCGGATAGCGCGATGCACAATCGGCGTCGAGGCGACCAGATATCCACCGATCATGATCATCACCATTTGCATGGTGAAGGGGACCAGCGACCAAAAGCTCTTGCCGCCTTGAATCGCCAGCTGCGACGGGCTCTGGTGCAGCAACAGTCCCACCACAAAAACAACCACGATTCCCAGCAGCGCAAAGATCATCGAATCCGGAAACCAACGCTCGCTCCAGTTGGCCAGTCCCAGGCCGAAGCGAACAAGAGGCCGTTCCTGAACTGTCGCGGACTTCTCTGGCGGCAAGTGCATGCTCAATCCTTTTGGTGCGAAAGTCCCGAGCAGCCGGTTTCTTATTGCAATACGATGGATGAATAATTAAGCTGACCCATTTCCCATTCATTAACAGTTGCCGCGGCTTCGCATGATAGCGAGTGACATTGTCCTCCGAGTGAGTTGCTCGCATAACAATGACCGACTGCGCTCTCCTTCAATCGAAATTCATCCTCGACTTTCTATCGTTTCACCCGGGTTTTCTCTCCAAAAACAGATTCATCAGCCGAAAATGCTGACCCGGCCTATCTCTCCGCAAGCCGCAGAATGAGCGGGGATCGTTCGGAACTGTATAGCCGCTCGACCAGCGCTGCGCGATGGGTCAGTACCTCATGTTGATTCAGCGAGCCTTTGTCAGTGATCTCGCGGGCGGCCGCTTCAAGAAACAAATGCGTGAACATTCTGGTCGCCGCCCGACCGATCGAACGCCGAGAGCAGCGTCCATTTACAGTAGCATGGTCAGTTCTTGTGCCGCGTCTTGCAAGCGGGGGAGAAACTTCTTGGTCATGTCCAGGATCGCAACCCGCTGTGCCTGCGCTCCCACATTGAGCGCAGCGGTAACCTTGCCGCCGGAGTTCTGAATCGGGACAGCCATGGAACGAAGACCGTGCTCCAATTCTTGGTCCACAATCGAATAACCATTGCGCCGGACCAGACGTAACACTTGCCTCAGCTTGTCAGCGCTTACAATCGTGCGACTAGTTCGCCGGGTTAATTCCGCGCGACTCAGGTAGGACTCGAGCTCTTCCACCGGGAGATTAGCCAACAGCACGCGTCCCATGGAAGTACAGTAGGCCGGCAAGCGGCTGCCCACGCGGAGGTCAATTGCCATAATGCGCGTCACGTTGGCGCGAGCCACATACACAATATCCACGCCATCCAGTGCGGCAATGGAACAGGACTCATGAAGGAGATGGCTAATATGTTCGAGTACTGGCTGCGCCGCCGCAGCTAGGGGCATCGAGGAAATGTAGGAGTGACCGAGCGCCAAAATTCTGGGACGGAGGAAGAAGTTACGACCGTCGTCGGATCCGCAAAGCCGAGTTGCGCGAGCGTGTACAGGCAACGGCGCACAGCGGCGCGCGAGAACCCGGTCTTGTCGCTGACATGCGAGATAGTAAGCTGGTGTGTCCGCGTCGAGAAAGCCTGGATGACTGCCAATCCGCGGGCCAGCGACGTCATGAAGTTAGGATCCCCACTGAAGTCATCGAGCTGCGCCGACGGCAGCAGTGACGCCCCGTTCGCCGGAGCAGGAACAACACGTGTTTGTTTCCCGGAGCGCGTGCGAGAATCGGCAGGTGGCATCCAATCTCTCCGTATGGTATCGAAAAGGATATCTCATTTGTTCGATATGCGCACGCAACTTCGATAATCGGCCCTTGACAATAGCGGCGGCGCTTGCATAGATTCGCTAAATAGATGAAATGCAGGAATGGAAAGAGAGAAACGTTATGGCGAAAATTGCAGGATACCGGCGGCCGTACGCGGGGACGCAACCGAATCACCTGCATCCATCGTACGTTTCCTCCCTTAAGCGCGCACCCGCAAAACCACTGATCTACCTTCCGCATACACTCTCGGAAGTTACCGGCCCGTTATTCGGCAAGGAATCCGTGGATGTGAAAGCCAGCGATCTCACCAAGCAGCATTCTGGTCCGCCGGTTGGGGAACGCATTGTGGTAAGCGGGCGAGTGATAGACGAAGACGGACGGCCGGTGCGAGACACGCTTGTCGAGATCTGGCAGGCGAACGCGGCCGGACGTTATTTGCACAAAGGCGACCAGCACAATGCTCCGCTGGATCCGAATTTCACAGGCAGCGGCCATACGCTAACCGATTCGGAGGGCCGCTATCGCTTCGTGACCATTCGCCCCGGCGAGTATCCCTGGGGCAACCATCACAATGCCTGGAGACCGGCACACATTCATTTTTCGCTCTTCGGCCCGGCCTTCGCGACGCGCCTGATCACACAGATGTTCTTCCCGGGCGATCCACTTATTCCCTTCGATCCGATCTTTAATTGCACCGCGGATGAAAAGGCGCGCAATCGGCTGATCTCACTTTTTGATTGGGAGACCACCATTCCCTCCCAGGCGCTCGGTTACCGGTTTGACATTGTTCTGAGTGGCCGCGAAGCCACTCCGATGGAGAAATAATATGAGCTTGTGGGCCTCAACCTCACAGACGATTGGTCCGTTCTTCTCGATCGGTCTCAACAGGTTAAAACAAGATAACCTGGTGGGCGAAGGTGTCTCCGGGGAACGCGTGACGATCGCCGGGCACATGCTCGATGGCGACGGAAAACCGGTGCCTGACGGCTTGGTTGAAACTTGGCAGGCCAATGCCCATGGAAAGTATGCGCACCCAGACGACGATCAAGACAAATCCCTGGAAGCCGGATTCAAGGGCTATGGGCGAGTCATGACCGATGACCAGGGCAAATTTCAATTCACGACCATCAAGCCAGGACAGGCGCCGGCCCCGGACGGAAAAACACAGGCTCCGCACATCGCGGTGTCGGTATTCGCGCGTGGTCTTGAAAAGCGTCTGGTCACCCGCATCTATTTCCCGGATGAGCCGAGCAATTCGAGTGATTTTGCGCTAAATCTCGTCGAATCGGGGCGGCGAGATACGCTTATTGCAAAGAAAGTCGCAGATAAGAGCGGTTCACTTGAATGGAACATCATTCTGCAGGGCCCCGGCGAAACGGTGTTCTTCGATTGCGGACTGTAGTAGAAAGCCTGCAGGACGCTTGGCTAATTAAGTAGGACGATTTTCTGCAAAGCGCAGCTCACCAGCTAGAACGGGTAGGCGCGGCGGCCATCTGGATCGTCACCCACTTCACTTCGGTCATTTCCTCGACCGACCAGCGACCCCCTTCGCGCCCACGACACCGTAAATCCTTTCCACGCCCGCTTCGGCAAGTCTGCGAATGAGTTCATCTGCAACTCGGTGTGCCATCGCTTACGTCCTCCTTTGAAAGTTCGTGCCCCACTTCGGATTCGCTTCAGTCCATTCCCGCAAGACCGCAACCGCTCGGTGCGCGACTCTGCGTTTACTTTGACGCTGGCTGCGGATTCGCCGCCCGTCCTGTCTCACGAAGAAAAAAGCTCACCACAATTGCCGCCGCACAGCAGGCAATCCAGAACAGTGCACCCTCTGAAAGTGCAGCGTCAGGTTTGGCGAGGTCCCCGTGCCCTGCCGATGCGATGTGCGTAAACTGGGCCCATGAACGCCGTGATCGCGAAAACCAGGAGATTCGTTCCCGCCGGTCGCGCTGCCCTTTACATTGTCCGGGTTGACTTCCTTGATGATGCTGTAAGGGATCATCGCGGCACCGGATGCGACACCGAATAGGAACATTCCCAACTTCGTTGAAATCGGGAGCGGCTTGAACGCGATTTGCGCTGCCGCCAGCATCATGATCGCCGCGCTCCCGATGATTACCGGTTTTCGTCGTCCAATGCGGTCGGAGAGCCAGCCGAGTAGCGGGCAACCGAAAACCCAGCCGAGGGGAACCATGGAAGCGATGACCACTGCGTTATGGTAGGAAAACTGAAGATCCTTTTGAAATGCTGCGACTCCCCGGATCATGTCTCCGATCGTGGTGGGTGCGAATAGCAATCCGGCAACGATTCAGCAGAGATACGACTGGGGGTTTGAAAATACAACTTCGTACGGCTTCAGCAGAGAACCGAAGCCGCCTTCCTGGACGTGCGGTCCGAGCTGTTCCCTGGGCGTCGCGAAATAGAGAATGGCCGCATTCACGAGGATTAGGGCTCCTATTCCGACCCAAAAAACATGAACACTTAGACCATGCTCAATCATCGGCCCCACGACATTCTGTCCAGCCGAGCCTCCGAGCATACCCACGCATTGCGTGGCGCCAATCGCAGTTGCGAGATAGCGCGCCGGGTATCCGTGCGCCGCAAGATAAACAGCGCCAGTGAACGCGAACGCTGAGCCGGCACCCTGGAGCAGGCGGCCGATATCGCCCGCGAGTACCGCCGGCACACTGAACAGCAAACAGCCTAATCCTAGAATCGTAATTCCGACCGGAACGGGCCGCTTGGCTCCTAGATGGTCAAGAGCCGCTCCAGCGACCAGGCTCATAGAGGAATAGGTGTAGTAATACATTCCCAGAATCGAGGCGATGCCGACTGCCGTGGTGTTGAAAGGAGGCTTCCAATTCCGAAATGATTACGGAGGGCGATGACCTAACCGCATATTCGAGGAAATAGAAAATGACGGTGAAAAACCAAGCGATGACAAATGCGCGTGTCTGGTTCCCGGTCTGTTTCTGGTCCAACGCTTGCGTGGCCATTGTTCTGCGAACCCTTCTCCACGAGGAGATGAAATGAATCGTCAACCGGCGACGATCCCTTCATCCACCCCGGCTCCTTGCCTAATGCGAGCCGCAAACAAGTAAGCCGCAGTTCCAATTAGGCATTTCATCGTCCAAGTAACCATGCGTTTAGCTTGGTGAAAAAAGGTGGCTTAGCTGGTCCTCGCGGGAATGCGACCAGACTTTGCTGTCAACATGCTCACGCGTGCGCAGATATTGTCACTTGTCCAATGTCGTCTGGCGAGTTGCAGACTTTGATCTGGTTTGCGACAGGAAATGATCGGTGGGTTAAATCAAGGAAGCCGCGTCGAGAGTGTGTCGAAACAAGCGGCGGCTGAAACCCGTGCTCCATCTATTTCGGAGTGAGCCCAATTGCCTGAATCATTTCGTCTCTCGCCTGGACGTAATCAAGCTGAGACTGAAGCATTCGGGTCTTGGCTTCGAATTCCTGAGCGATAGCGCCATCGGCCTGCGATAGCAGAGCCTCACCTCTTTCGAGCTGTTGTGCGGAGACCCGGCTCGATTCCGTCCGCAGCGCAAGAATTTGTTGCGACACCTCCACCATTTCTCGCGTGCGTGCCAGTTTGTTAGCGGCAGTGTCAACTCTGCGCTCAACTTCGTCCGTCATTCGAGCGAGGTTTTCGCGCGCCTGTCCGAGACGAGCGTTGCTTTCGCCGACTGCGGCCTTTCGTCGGCCGCCATCGAACAAATCATAGGTCAGCTGCGTTCTCTGAAAGTTCCAAAGTTGCGTGCGAGGAAGGGACATTGTCCTGATAACTGTACCGGGCAATAGCCGAGACATCGGGAAAGTAATCCGCCTTTGCCAGGCGAACGGCCGCTGAAGCTTTCTCCACTTCGGCCCGTGCCGCGACGATTTCCGGGTGCGATGCCAACGCCGCACGGACACATTCCTCGGCATGGCAAGGCACCTGGACTTCAGGGACGGTGGGATCGAGTTCGAGTTGCGTCGTTACTGGCAGTCCCAGCACGTCGTTCAGCTGCATGGTCAGGTCAGAGAGTTGCAACTCGGTGGTGAGTAAGTCCTGTTTAGCTTCAAGAGTTTGCGCCCGGCTCTCGATGAGTCGTTCGTCGAGCGTGCTCGCTATATTGACTTGCTGCACGCGCTCACTCTCCATGTCCTGGGCAACCCCTGCGGATTTTCGCTTGTGTGGCGCTCCTGTGCAGCTGCGTGACCAAAATTTGGTAGTAAATCGATCAACTGTAATGCGACGTCGTTCTCGGTACTCTTCTCGTTGGCTCGGGTGGCGTCCAAGTCAGCGCGCGCAAGGTCATTTGACGGTTTGACTCTTGTGAACAACTGAGTGAGCGGCTGCACCAGGCCCGTTCCACTTGTCACTAGCGTTCGATTCCCCTGATTGATGGTCACCGGTTGCGTTGGTATTGGAGTGTTTGAGACGGTGCCTAGGCTGCCCGCAGCGATCTGAATGTACTGCGTGTCCGTTAGCTGGAGAACCCCGCTCTGGTTCGTTATGCTCGGAAAATATCCACTCCGGGCGGCCTCCTTCGCATGCTGTTTCTCTTGCACTTGGAGTCCCGCGATACGCACGAGATGGTTATGCTTCAGGGCCAACTGCACCGCCTCGGAAACAGTAATGTGCCGCGGAGCCCGTTCTGCGTCCTGCGCTCGTGCGCAAAGAGCGAAACTAGCTGCAAATAACACGATGCCCAGACCACTCCTGCGAAATCTCATCACTTCTCTCCCTTCACCGCAGCCTGTTGCTGTTGAATCCCGGTGAGGTCGCCATATTTCAGCGGCGGCTCTCGCAAGAGAGCTACGAGGACCAAAGCGACCACGGAGGCCCATGCGACCAAGTAGAATCCGTCGATCAAACTCAGCGTGTAGGCTTGAAGACGAAGCCGCCCGCCTACGATATCCACGGCGCGGCCCGTCGCTTGAGCCAAGCCCGATGACTTGGCAAAAAAACCTCCCGTCATTTGGCGGATGCTTTCATCGGTGATCCACTTTCCATGTTGTACATGCAACCCCAGCACATTCGAGTGGAACTTTTCCCGCTCAGCAATGAACCGTCCCATAAGGACCGCTCCCAGGGTTCCTCCGAAGAGGCGAATGGTATGAAAGAAGGCAGAAAATGTGAGAATCCGCTGAGGCTTCACCAACCCGCCCGAGAAAAGCCCCTGCAAAATGATCGCTGCGACTAAACCGATGAAGGCAAAGCATTGGCCAAAGCCCATCAGAAATTCGGTTCGGTAGAAGTTCGCTGCCGCCCAAGCGCTGGTCATTCCAGCGTTCATGAGAGAAGCAACCGCCATTGCCGCGAATCCTGATGCGAGGAGTAAACGCGGATCCACATTCGAAAGTAGTAGGAAACCAGCCAGAAGAGCGAGAGGAACGAAAGAAGCAGCTGTCCAAATCACCGCCGGCCCGATCTGGTCCGGCTCGAACCCATGGATGGCCAGGGCCTGCGGGACCAAGATAATTGTTGTGACTAGAAAAAAGCGAAAGAAGAACAGCCCAGTGCCCAGCAGAATCGTGTCCCAGTCCCGGAGGTAAGGCATGTCAACAAGAGGATTGGAGCCGAGCAGGCGACGCACGAGAGCGCACAATAAGAGGAACGAGCCACTGGCGAAAAGCGCGGTGAACACCCCAGAGTGCCACCAGTCGAGCCTTTCACCCTGTTCGCACGCAGCCAAAATCAATGCAAATCCCGCACTCGCATATAGAAACCCCGCGAAGCTTGGCGCCTCGCCAGGCTCTTTTGCCGGAGGAGATTTCGGTATGCCGAAGTAGATGCATAACATCATCAGCGGCGTGATCACCGCCGAATTCCAAAACATCCATTCCCAAGAGAGATGATTTCTGTACCAGCCGTAAAGCGATGGGGCGATGTTTACAGCGCCATCCACGAACGAGGCGTACAGAGCAATCGTGAAGGGAAGGTACCGGAGAGGAATGTTTCGCAGGGCGAAGGTGAGCGTCAGGGGATAGAAAGTTCCGGACGTCATTCCCGCCAAAGCCGTGGCTAAGATGAGAAAGGAATAACTATGAATAAACGGCAAGAAAACACAGAGCAGCGTAAACATGGCCGCGGCCGTCAACAGAATTCGCCGTGGCCCCATTAGCCCGCCGAGATACACAGTGAATGGACCGATGAACATCAGGCCGACGTCGAAGGCCGTACCGATCCAGGCACTTCCGTCATAGCTGAATCCCTGGTGGCCTCTGAGGTCGGGCATGCCGAGCGAGATCATTCGGCTCGTGAGAGTGACGACCCCCGCGCCCGTAACGACACCGAGGATTCCAAGCAATGGACTCTCGGAAAGCGTGCCCGGCACGGCTCCGGCAATTCCGCGTGCGAGTTGCGCCGGAGTGGGCTGAGGCAGGGCTATCGAGGAAGCAGACATCTTACGCTCCGATCAGCGGCTCGTCCGGACAGTGGCGATTACAGAAAGTCCGGGGCGTAAGCTGTTCGCAAAGCTCGAATCCTCGAGCGCTATCTTCACGGGAATCCTTTGCACGACCTTGGTGAAATTGCCGGTCGCGTTATCGGGAGGTAAGAGCGCAAACTGCGAGCCGCTGGCCGGAGCGATCTCGAGTACTTTGCCGTGGACCACGCGGCCCGGATATTCGTCGATGCGTATTTCCGCTGCATCGCCAACCTTCACATTGGTCAGTTGCGTCTCGCGATAGTTCGCCTGAACCCACTTGATGCGGGGCACGAAGGAAATGACTTGTGTTCCCGGCGATACAAGCTGTCCGGGCCGCACTTGCCTCTCCCCCACAGTGCCGTCATCCGGCGCCTCGATTTTTGTGTAACCCAGGTTCACTTGCGATGCATTGAGCGCCGCTTCCTTCGCATGCAAGTCGGCGATGAGTTGTAGGTCCTGAGATTCCAACACGGCCTTCGTGCGCCTCTCAGCTTCCGCCGAGTCTTCGTTGCTGCGGAGCAGAGTTTTTGCCTGTTCCAGATCCGCCTGGCGACTTGCGAGCTGGGCGGCAAACCGCTCGTCATCGGCGACCGCCTGCTCGACTTTCTGCTGCGTGGCCGAGCGCGTTTGCAAAAGCGCTTCCTGACGAGCGCGCTCGGCGCGTGCGCGCACTACATCGGCCTGAACGGCCTCTATACCAGCTTGGGCGGCAACGATCTGTGTCTTTGCCTGATCAATACCGGCGACCGCGCGCTCAATCTTGGTGTCCTGAAGCTCCCGCTGTCGGTGATTGTTCTCGATTGCAGCTTTGGCAGCCTCAACTGCAGCGGCGGCCTGATCCACCTGTGCCCGGAAATCGTCATCGTCCAACTCGACAATCAATTCCCCCTTGCGCACCTGCTGGTAATCCGAGACCTTCACGCCCCGCACGATGCCCGCAACTTTTGTGCTGAGGGGGGTCAGATCGCCCCGTACATAGGCATCATCCGTAACCTGTTCAACCCTCCCACCCTCCCAGGCGTTCCAGTTCCAAGTGATGGTGGCAAGGATCACAGCGGCAAGCAGAACGATCAATGCGGGCACTACAAATTTCCGCCATTTCTCTTTAGGCTTTGCCTGAACTTGCTCTGGTTCCGGCGCTCTTGCGGGAGCCGGCGTGCCTGCTGTGGCCATCCTTGATACTCCTTGAACCTGCTTTGCTGCGTGTCCCGACACCTTCTTCAGTTCGGACGCTTGAAAAAGATTCAACCTCAGCCCGTGTGGTTCAGACGATTCCGACGTTTCGTTCGATCGTCTCGATGACGGAATCGAGCCTGCCGCTCAGCACCTGCTTTGCGAAGCTGAGAGTGAAACCCTTGGCGGTGTGGAAAGGAGCGTGCGAGGGCATAGCAAGCGCGAAAGGATCTACCACCGCATCGACAACCACGGGACCACGCTTGTATGCAAGAGCTTCGGCGAGACCGTCTCGAACGTGCCCAGGTTCCTCGATTCGAATCCCTTTCGCACCCATGGCCTCGGCAACCTTCGCGAAATTCGGATTCTTGAATTCCACGCCGAACGGGACGATCCCGGCCTCCTGCTGTTCAATATGGACGAAGTCGAACTTCTCGTTGTTGAGAATGACCTGAACCACCGGAGTTTTTCGTTCGATCTGGGTCAGCAGATCACCCATTCCCAACATCGTGAAGCCTCCATCACCGCACAGCGCGATACATTGCCTCCCTGGATACGCGAGAGCGCTGCCGAACGCGTTTGGAGCAGCATTTGCCATCGAGGCCCACGAGAATGAACCAAAGAGCCTGCGGTTTCTTCCTCCATTGACGTGCCTCGCCAGCCAGATGCAGGCAGTACCCGTGTCGGCAAAAAACATCGCGTCATCGGAAGCGAGCTCGCTTAGCGTTGCGGCCAGAAATTCAGGGCGTATGGGTTTGATCTCAGGCCCTTTCTGCACGTAGTGTTGCAGGAGATGGTGAAAGGATTTCGTGCGCTCAATCTGCCTATCGAGGAAAGCCGTGTCCGTTTTTTCACGCACGGCTGGAAGCAAAGCCGTGACCGTCGATTTAATGTCGCCCACAAGCCCGAGATCAATCGTAGTGCGACGGCCGATGTGTTTCGGATTCTTGTCGATCTGCACCTTTTTCACGCTGGAACCTGGAAGAAACTCTGAGAACGGAAAATCAGTGCCCAGCATCAGCAGTAGTTCCGCCTCCTGGATCGCGTGGTACGCTCCACCATAGCCCAGAAGCCCAGTCATGCCGACCGCGTTCGGATTTTCATGCTCCAGCCATTGCTTCCCGCGAAAAGCATAGCCAACAGGGGCTTTCAACTTGCGCGCGAGTTCAACCACCTCGTCGCGGCCCTCTCTGCAACCGTCTCCTCCGAAAATTGCGACGGTCTTCGCTTCATCGATCATTCTGACCAATCTATCCAGATCCGTATTGGAAGGCCGGAGGACGGCCGGGGCCGCAATGTTGAACTCCGCTGACTGGTCCGGCACTGGAGCCGAGGCGACATCGCCCGGAATTGAGAGAACCGTGGGCCCCTTCTCCAGAACAGCCGTGAGAATCGCGGTAGTAATAACCGCGCGCGCCTGTCCCGGGTTAACCAGCCGCGCGGTATAGAGTGAGGCGGCCTCGAAAAATTTGTAGGGGTTAAGTTCCTCGATTGTCGATGTATCGATAATGCTCGACTCCACATCCCCTGCAATCGCGATAACCGGCGCGCCTTCTTTGCGGGCATCCATCAATCCATTGAATAAGTGCGTGACGCCGGGACCGCAAGTTCCGCATACGACTACGGGTTTCCCTGTGAAATAGGCCTCCGCGACCGCAGCGAGGGCTCCATACTCTTCATGACGAACAAGAATAAATTCGATTTTGCCATTCCGGCGCAACGCGTCCACGACAGGGTTCAAAGCGTCCCCAACGATGCCGTAACACCGCTTGACTCCGGCGTTCGCCAGCATCTCCCATAAGAGGTCCGCGACTGTTCTCGACATACGAGGTTCCTTTCCCGGGCTGATGACGTTTCTCGTGACCCTTGAGTCTTCCGTTCCACCAAGGGGCCGAAATCCTCGCCGAAGCGATGATCGAACCACCTTTCGGTTTTCCAAGTTCCGCATTCAGCATTCCGGGGTCCGAGCTGCCAGCGCATCAATCTCCATGGAAAGAAGCGGCTTGCTGCTGAAAGAATCTCGTCGCCATTGAGATTTGGTGCCAACATTCCGGCATTTGCAAAGATGCTGACATGGCGACCGCAGCCGGGACTTCAAAAAGGTGGAAAATGACCAAAAGGCATATAATGCCCGCCATGGCCTCTCCAAGACGAGAATCCGAGCCGTTGAATATTCAGCTTCTCGTCGATTCGATTCCCTCGCTGATTCACACCGCCATGCCCGACGGCTACCTCGATTACTTCAATAAACCTTGGCTGGAATACCTGGGAGTCACTCTGGACGAAGTGGCTGGGTGGAAATGGAAGGCCTTCATTCATCCCGAGGACGTTGAGGGAATTGTGGATAAGTGGCAAGCCTGTCTCGCGTCCGGAGAAATCTTCGACTACGAAACTCGCGTCCGCCGCGCGGATGGGGAATACCGCTGGATGTTCCACCGCAAGGTGCCACTCCGCGATGCAAACAACAACATCGTCAAGTGGTACGGATCGAGCCTGGATATTGACGAGCGCAAAACCGCGGAAGAACAGTCCCGCAGAAATGCCGAAGCGCTGCAAAGAAGCGAGTTTTATCTCGCCGAAGGGCAGCGTCTTGCCCGCATGGGAAGCTGGGCCTTCGATCCCGACGGCTTCCACTATTGGACTCCCGAATTATTTCGGATGCACGGACTCGACCCGGCCAGCAAACCGCCTAGTGCTCAGAAATACCTGGATTGCGTCCACCCACAGGATCGCGAGTCCATGGCAGACCTGATCAAGGGGATCTTGACGAAAGCTATTCCCTTCGACGCCACCAAGCGCATCGTGCGTCCCGATGGCGAGGTCCGCTACATTCGTTGCGTTGGTGTTCCTTTTATCGACAGCAAAAGCCTCAAACAGTACGTCGGCAGCGCCATAGACGTCACTGAGCACGAGCTCTTGACCCAGGAGCTCCGACGGCGCGAAGCCTACCTGACGGAAGCTCAAAGGCTCAGTCACACGGGCAGCTTCGGGTGGAGACCTGATACCGGAGAGATTGTCTGGTCAGACGAAACCTATAGGATTTTCGAATTCGACCCTGCCCAGAAACCAACCGTAAGCATGTTGTTGCAGCGAGCACATCCGCAGGATAGGGCGCTTGTACAACAGGTCATTGAGCGCGCATCCAAGACCGGAGCGGACTTCGAGCATGAGTATCGTCTGCTTCTGCCGAGCGGAGCAATCAAGCACGTCCGCGCCCTCGCCCAGGCATTTCAGGATGCATCGGGCAGCCTCGAATTTGTGGGGGCGGTGAGCGATATCAGCGAGCAACGGCGCGCAGAAGGAAAGATCCGGGAACAAGAAGCAGAGCTCCGTCAGATAGTCGACCTCGCGCCCCAAGTTATTGCGGTATACGGGCCTAACCGTGAACGTCTCTATGCAAACCGCACCGCGCTCGATTACCTCGGCATCAGTCTCGACGAATGGCGGCACAAGAGCTTTGCGGCTAGTGCTCATCCTGATGATTCGGAACGGTTCAAGACCTATGTAGATCGTGCTTTATCAAAAGGCGCTGCTGACGAGTTGGAGCTGCGACTACGCAAACGTGATGGAAGTTATCGCTGGTTCTTTGCTCGTTTTAACCCATTGCGGGACGAACAGGGACAGATTACACGTTGGTATTTTACCGGGACGGACATCGAAGATCGGAAGCAGGCTGAAGACCGGCTTCAACGCGAGAACGTAGCTCTTCGGGAAGAAATCGACAAAACTTCGATGTTCGAAGAGATTGTCGGAGCCTCTCCAGCCTTGCAAGCCGTGCTCTCGCGCATTTCCAAAGTTGCGCCAAGTGATTCGACAGTCCTCATAACCGGTGAAACCGGAACAGGCAAAGAGCTTGTTGCGCGCGCCATCCACCGACGCTCCAATCGCAGGTCGCGCGCATTCGTTAGCGTCAACTGCGCGGCAATCCCCCGTGACCTGATCGCTTCGGAGTTGTTTGGCCATGAGAAAGGTGCCTTCACGGGCGCGACTCAACTGCGCGTAGGTAGGTTTGAATTAGCAAACGGCGGTACGCTCTTCCTGGACGAAGTCGGAGAACTGCCAGCCGAGACCCAAATTGCCCTCCTGCGTGTTTTGCAGGAGCATGAGTTTGAACGTGTCGGCGGGACACGCCCGATACGCGCTGACGTTCGGATGATCGCAGCGACGAACCGTGACTTGCAGGCCGCTATCAGCGCTGGTTCGTTCCGTAGCGATTTGTTTTACCGTTTGCATGTGTTTCCCCTTGAAATTCCTGCTCTTCGAGAACGAAAAGAGGACATCCGCCTGCTGGTTGAATATTTTATCGATCGCTACGCGCGGAAAGCCGGTAAGAGAATTACGACCGTCGACAAGAAGACTCTCCGATTACTTGAGTCATACCCTTGGCCCGGAAACATACGCGAATTACAGAACGTCGTCGAGCGATCTGTCATCGTGTGCGAAACCGAGAATTTTTCGGTGGATGAAAGCTGGCTGCTGCAGCAGCCGCTTCTGACCCAGCCGGGAAATCACACCGAGCTCCCTCAAACCCTCGTGGCGCAAGAGAAGACGATGATTGAGGCTGCCCTGAAAGAAAGTCGCGGGCGGGTATTCGGACCTACGGGGGCCGCGGCTAGGTTGGGCATCCCGCGCTCCACGCTGGAATCGAAAATCCGGTCGCTCAAAATTGACAAGAATCGTTTCAGACAGGTCTCCCAATAGTCCCGCCCGGTGTGCGGGTAAACCCCAGCCGTAAGTGAACCGCGAACCAATGCAAACTTGCAGTGATTTACTGTTCAGGATTTCGCCAATTGTCGAGAAGTCGACAGTTAATTATCTCGTAAGACACTCTTTCTCAGTGGTTTGCGATTGGATCGACACCTGCTAACCAAGTTTTGTCTATCTCTCAGAAGGACATCAGATGCTAAGAATCCAGAGGAAAGCAAATGGAAAGGTCGTTTTTACTCTGAGCGGTCGGATCGAGGCAGAGGATATTGACGAGCTGCGAAGGCTCTTCGGGTTGGAAGACACCAACCGCAAGATCGCCTTGGATTTGAGAGACGTCACCCTCGTCGACCGCGAGGGAGTCAAGTTTCTCGCCGTTTGCGAAGTGAATGGCATCGAGCTTGAGAATTGCCCGGCATACATTCGCGAATGGATTGGGCGCGAGAGCCGGTCGACAGCGCAGCGACGGCAGTAAATAATCACAGCGAAAAGCAGTACGCGAAGGAGGATGTCAATGGGCTTAAATAGTCTTACTTATCCTCTGTACTACGAGGACGCGAGGCCAAGAACCGATCTGGAGAGCACGCTTCATATCGACCTAACCGAGGAGACGGTGAGCTCGGAGAGCGGTTTCGAAGGCATCATTGGAAAAAGTTCGGTTCTCCGACGTTTGCTGCAGATGGTCGAAACCGTGGCCAGCGGAGATTCGACGGTCCTCTTGCTGGGCGAGACCGGCACGGGCAAAGAACTTCTCGCGCGCGCCATTCACAGTCACAGTCCTCGCGAGGCTCGACCATTCGTTAAGCTCAACTGTGCTGCCATCCCGACCGGGCTGCTCGAAAGTGAACTGTTTGGCCATGAAAGGGGGGCGTTCACCGGCGCGATCGCACAGAAGATCGGCCGGCTTGAGGTGGCGCATCAAGGCTCGCTGTTCCTGGATGAAATCGGCGATATCCCGCTCGAGCTGCAGCCAAAGCTCCTCCGTGTTTTGCAGGAGCGGGAATTTGAGCGCCTGGGAAGTACGCGGACGCAGAAAGTCGACGTACGCATAGTGGCCGCGACCCATCGCGACCTGGAAGGAATGATTCTGGAGAAGCAGTTTCGCAGCGACCTCTACTATCGACTGAATGTTTTTCCCATCCAGGTCCCGCCCTTGCGGGAACGCCCGGAGGATATTCCGCTGTTGGTTCAGCATTTTGTACAACAAACCACACGACGAATGCGCAAGACGATTGACACGATTCCGTCGGAAACGAGGGAGGCTCTGATTCATTACCGATGGCCCGGCAACATCCGGGAGTTGGAAAACGTAATCGAACGCGCGGTGATTTTAAGCCCCGGTCCTGTGCTACGGCTTTCGCCCCGGGACTTGAAATCTCGGATCACGCCCGGTCAAAACCCAGACCGCCATCAAACCCTGGAAGAGGTCGAGCGCAACCACATCCTAAAGACACTGAAAGAGACCAGCTGGGTTCTCTCCGGACCCAGCGGTGCCGCAGCCTGCTTGGGATTGAACCGCTCGACCTTGTACTTCCGGATGAAGAAGCTGGGTATCGTCCGGAGCGTTGATTCATGCTCTGACCCGCAAAAAATCGTGGTGATGGGATGAGACTGAGAATTCATCAGATGATGAGATCGAATTTTCAGTTCTGGCTGTCAACTGGGGTGCATCCGTTAGCCCCTAACCACATCTGCGTTTTTTACCGAGAGGTTGCTCGAGGATGTTTTTTCCCATAGTTCTTTACGCTCAGATACTTACAGAAGAGGTATACCTTTTTCAAATCGGCACACCGATTGCAACTCTTAAGGCAGGAACAGTCACTCGGCCAAGGGTTAGGTACGGCGAGGAGAGAGGCTCATGGATGCGATTGTCCTTCTGTTCATCTTGTTTCTGTTTATTACGATCGTCTTGAGAAGTGGGAAGGACGCCAGAACAAAACTGAACGGGAAAGAGTGAACGGTTACTTCGAAGGAGTTCGTTGATGAGCGCGCTGCAACATTCTTCATTTAGTTCTCGACCCGCTCGAGGGCAACAACAGGTTCTCGTGAATTTGCGGACACTAAACACACGTAGGTCCGTTCGACGGACATCGATGCAGTCGGGTTCTGAAAAAACAGCCGTTTCACAAGTCGCTTCTGAAGAATGGGCCTATATTCAGCAGGCCATTGATGGGGATTCTACCGCGGCGCAGCAGATATTCGGTTGCCACACGGCGACGCTCCACCGGATTGCCTTCCGCATTCTACGCAACAAAGAAGACGCAGAGGATGCTGTTCAGGACAGTTTGTGTAAAGCGTATGCGAAATTGCAGTCTTTTCAAGGTAGAGCCTCATTCTCGACTTGGTTGACTCGTATTGTCATCAACTCTGCTCTTATGGTGCGCCGCAAGAGAAATGGTCGTCCCGAATCTTCGTTGGACGAGATTCTGTACGCGCGACCAGAACAATTGCAGCGCGAAATTGTCGATGCAGCTCTCGATCCCGAACAGATCTGCAGCGGTACCGAAATCCATCAACTCTTGGAAAAACAGCTTCCTCAACTTCCAACCCTACTTCGAGCCGCATTTCAACTCCGTGAGTTAGACGGTCTGTCCGCATCGGACTCCTGTCGAGTGCTCGGCATTCGCAAGAACGCACTCAAGTCCCGGATCTCTCGGGCTCGACAGAAGTTAGGGCGGGCGCTGCAAAAATCGCTGGACATCAAACGCGAGACACTAAGCAGTACAGCGGCAGTTCATTCGTTCATGATCTAGCCGATGGGATGGCTAACTTAGGCAGCTTCCAGATTGGGAGCGGGGAGAGAGAAAACAAATTCCCTGAATCACTGCAATTAGCCCGGAAAATCTCGCTTTCTGCCAAAGCGATCGGAACAGAGAGAAATCTCACTGAGCGATGGACGCAGTCTCGCGCGAACTTTTCTCCGGCTAAAATTCTCGGCTAACAGGGAAAAATACAGGGAATTTTGCGCCTTTGGCCGAGGCAATTCGAGGGTAACTCTCGCCCGAGGTGTGCTTTATCGAGGAAATTGTTTTCTCGGAACCAATCGGAACAGGAAACGATCAGGGAAGGAACAGGGAATGGAATTCCCTCTTAACTGAAAGTTATGGGACGTCCCATCAACGGACTACTTCGCTCTGGCAGGAATCATCCACCATGCCACCCCGGCACTACACAAGGACAGGACCGCACACATCCACATTACAGCTCGGAATCCGAAGATAAACGCATGGGAAATTGACATCCGGATGAACGCCGTCGCATCGGCCCCTAGGCCGGAAGGCAGGTCAAGACCGGCGAGCTTAATCTCGTTCGACCGAACGTACTGGAGAGCTCCGACCGGAAGCAGTCCGCTCGCAAGATTACGATTCAAACTAGAACTGAATAACTTCACCATCACGATCCCGACAAATGCAACGGCGAGCACGCCCGCAACCCGGGCGACCGCATTGTTGATGCCCGAGGCAGTGCCCGCACGATTCTGGTCTACCGAACTCATAACCACCGTGGTCAGAGGAGTCACGCTAATCGCCATTCCAAGACCGAGGACCACGAACGCAGGGAAGAATGCGTTCCAATAGCTGGCTCCCACGCCGGGTATGGCGAAGAGAACGAAGCCAGCTGCTGCGATCAATGGCCCGCTAACCAGCGGGGCCTTCGGCCCGTAACGCGTGACCAGTCCGCCGGACCAACGCGAAAGAAAGAACATCAACAGAATCAACGGGAGCGCAGCAGCACCGGTTGCAGTTGTCGAGTATCCTTGCACTTGGATAAGGTTCATAGGAAACAAGAAGAAGAACATTCCAAGCGCCGCGTAGAGGAACAGAGTAAGCAGGTTCGCGCCACTGAAGCTGCGCGATCGGAAAAGCATCAGCGGAATCATGGGTGAAGTTACCCTACCCTCAACGAGCGCGAACCCAATTAGACAGGCGAAACCGACGAGTAGGCTCCCTAAAACCAAAGGATGGCCCCAACCGAGATTTGTAGACTCGATCAACCCGTAGACCAGACCGGCTAATGCGAGAGTTGCGGCGAGCGCCCCTAACCAATCCGCATGCCCAGCAGCAGTATTACGGCTTTCGGCGACGTACCGCAGCGAAATTGCGATCACGGCGGCCGCAATCGGAACGTTTATGAAGAATGCCCAACGCCAGGAGGCATGTTGAATCAGCCACCCGCCGAGAACCGGTCCCACTGCTGTTGTGATCGCCGTGAAACCGGACCAGATGCCGATCGCTTGGCCGCGGGTTTTCTCGTCGAAAGATGCGCTAATAATCGACAGGCTTCCGGGAACGAGGAAGGCAGCTCCAACACCTTGGATACTTCGCGCGACCACGAGTTGTTGAATGTTCGAGGCAAGACCGCAGGCCGTAGAAGCCGCCGCAAAAATCCCCACGCCAGCCAGGAACATCGACCGGCGGCCAAACAAGTCGCCGAGAGAACCGCCGACAAGAATCAAAGCTCCTAAGAACAATCCATAAGACTCCACGACCCATTGCACACCGACAACCGTTGCGTGGAGGCTTGCTTGAAGCGCAGGCAGAGCCACGTTGACGACAGTGCTGTCGATAAAAGCCATGCCGGAACCAAGAATTGTAGCGGCCAGGATCCAACGTCTCGCTCGCGCTGAGCAAGGAACCTCAGCATTTATCGATCGGACTATGGCTTCGTCGCACGGCGGCTTCATGAAGGCAGGCAGTTGTTCAATTCGGAAGTGGGTTGAATAGATTGTCCGCAGAAACAGCCCGGGCCCCATGCCACTTTGACTTCGGATTCTGCCACGGAGAACTCCTATCTTCTTCGTATTTCGAACGAGTCTTTGGACTGAGAATTATTGCCGCAGGATACCCGCACTGATTATGCACGCCAACTGGTAAGTTGTCCGGTAATCCGACGCGCCCCCGATGGGCTGCGCGGTGACGTTTGCATCGTGGATTTTTAGCCTATCAGGATTACTTGAGCTCACGAACTCGACGGGCTCCTGGTCAAAACCAGTACTCATTTAAGCGGTCACCCGGGCCAGGAAAGATCAAATTGGCACAGGCAAACCCGAATGCTGGAAATCTCCGCTCACTTCCGCTACCTTCTCTACCTTCACCTAACGCGAGCTTCGGCGGAGTAAATGTCGCTTACACAAACCGACCCGTCTTTATACAACCCTGATCTTGCTCCCATCCCGCAGGAGAAACGGTCCTGGGGCATCTACAATTACGCTTCCCTCTGGGTTGCCATGAGCGTTTGCATTCCGACGTATATGCTGGCCTCAGGCCTCATAGCTGTAGGCATGAACTGGGTGCAGGCCATTCTCACCATACTTCTCGGCAACCTGATCGTTCTGATTCCGATGCTTCTTAACGCGCATGCCGGCACAAAATACGGCATCCCTTTCCCGGTTTTTGTACGTGCCTCTTTCGGCGTTCGCGGGCCAATGTACCCGCCGTCCTACGCGCTCTTGTGGCCTGCGGCTGGTTTGGCATCCAAACCTGGATCGGCGGCCAAGCCATCTACTCTATGCTGCGCATTACTTGGCCTGGCGCGGCAACTCTTCCGGGCTGCTCTTCTTTCTGCTTCTTCTTTTTTTGGTGTGCCAACATGTTCGTCATCTGGCGCGGCATCGAAACTATCAAGTTCCTCGAAGGTTTCGGCGCTCCGTTTATGCTTATCATCGGGTTAGTCCTTCTTCTTTGGATTACGCGTAAAGCGGGCGGCATGGGTCCGGTTCTTCATGCGCCCAGCAAATTCCATTCCGCAGCCGAGTTCTTTCGGTTGTTTTTTCCCTCTCTCACTGGCATGGTTGGCTTTTGGGCCACCGTCGCTCTCAACATTCCGGACTTCACACGCTACGCCAAATCCCAGCGCGCACAAATGGTTGGTCAGGTCTTGGGGCTTCCTACCGCCATGACGCTCTATTCCTTCATCGGCGTAGCGGTCACCTCCGCTTCAGTCATTCTGTTTGGCGAGCCCATCTGGGATCCTGTCGCTCTCCTCGGCCGCTTCCATCAACCGCTGGTTGCTTTCATCGCCCTGATAGCTCTGCTACTTGCTACGCTCAACACCAACGTTGCCGCCAACGTAGTTTCTCCCTCAAACGACTTCTCAAATCTCCGCCCTAGTCTCATCTCCTTCCGCACCGGCGGCCTCATAACTGGTTTTGTCGGGATCCTCATGATGCCGTGGAAACTCATGACCAGCTACAGCTCCTATATCTTTGGCTGGCTGGTCGGTTGCTCGGCTTTTCTGGGTCCTATCACTGGCATCATGATTTGCGATTACTACATTATTCGTCACCGCTCCCTTGACCTGTCCGAACTCTATCGACGTGGAGGCGGCTACGAATATTTTCGGGGCTTCAACTTCAAAGCGCTTCTCGCTCTTGTTGCTGGAATTTTAATAGCGCTTATAGGTCTGGTCGTGCCGTTATTCCGTTGGCTCTACGACTACGCGTGGTTTATCGGCTTTCTCGTCTCTGCTTCTCTGTATTGGCTCCTGATGCGCCATTCCGGGCCCACTGCCGACTAGCTGGATCAATCGTTTGCTTGAGACGGAAACTGGTCGTCGCTTGATTCTAAGTTCCGCTAGTCTTCATTGGCTGCCAACCCAACCCTGGTTATGGTATGAATGTCCACGGGAGCCTTCGTTGATCAATAAGCCTTCGCCGCACGCAGTCCATGCTGCACTGCAAGAACTCCTGCCTCCCCTCACGGTCAACGAAGCGATAACAGAATCGGCGCGCTGTATTATGTGTTTCGATGCTCCTTGCACCCACGCTTGCCCCACGCATATCGATATACCAAAATTCATTAAAAAAATCTCGACGGGAAATCTACTGGGGTCCGCCCGCACCATTCTCGAATCCAATTTGCTCGGTGCCACGTGTGCGCGCGTCTGTCCGGTCCAAGAATTGTGCGAAGGCGCCTGCGTTCTGGGTTCGGAACACAAACCGATTGCCATCGGTCGCCTCCAGCGACACGCCATGGACTACCTCAAGGGCAATAAGATCGACATCTTCCATCCCGCAAATTCCACGGGCAAGAAAGTGGCAGTTGTCGGCGCCGGCCCCGCGGGACTATCTTGCGCAGGGGAGCTCGCGAAGCTCGGTCATTCCGTCACGCTGTACGAAAAGCGCGAACTTGGCGGCGGGCTTTCCACCTATGGCATCATTGTTCTGCGCGAGCCCATCGAAGTCGCCCTTGCCGAAGTCGCCATGATCCAGCGTCTCGGTGTACGCATAGAAATCGGCAAGGAAATTGGCATCGACCCCACCGTAGCTGACCTCCAAGAGAACTTTCACGCTGTCTTCATCAGTATCGGCCTCGGCCACACTCGCACACTTGGAATTCCCGGGGAAGAATACGTACTCGACGGCCTCGCGTACATCGAACGAAGCAAACTTGAGCCCTCAAAACTCCATGTTGGGCGCAACGTGGTAGTTATCGGCGCCGGCAACACCGCCATTGACTGCGCCACCGTCGCCCGCCGCCTCGGTGCCGAACGTGTCACGATGATCTATCGCCGCACCGAAAATGAAATGACCGCCTACCCGCACGAGTATGATTTCGTGAAACGCGAAGGCGTCACTTTTTGGTTCCTCGTGCAGCCCACCAAAGTTCATCACGAAAACGGTGACGTGAAGGCCCTCGAATGCGTTCGCATGACCCTTGGTGATGCCGACAGTTCAGGGCGTCCCTTTCCCAAACCCGTTCCTGGGGCCACCATGCTTTTACGGGCTGACCAGATCGTTAAAGCTATCGGCCAGAACAAAACCTCGCTAGTTTCTACCCTCAATCTAAAAACTGAAGGCGGCTTTATTCACATAAATTCCGATTTCGAAACGAGCTCACCCGGAATTTTCGCAGGAGGCGATTGCATTCGAGCGCGCGGCTCCGCCTCTACAGTTATGGCCGTCCAAGATGGCAAACTTGCCGCTCGTTCCATCCACCAAAGGTTGGTGAACCATGGCTGATCTCAGTGTCAATTTCTCGGGAATCCGCTCGCCCAATCCTTTTTGGCTTGCTTCTGCACCTCCCACAAACTCAGGCGCGCAGATCCATCGCGCTTTTGAAAACGGCTGGGGTGGTGCGGTCTGGAAGACTATCGGTGCTCCTGTCCTGAATGTCTCGAACCGCTATGGTGCTTGGCGCTATGGCAACGAGAAAATGCTCGCCATTAACAACGTCGAGTTAATCTCCGACCGCCCTATTGAGGTCAACCTCCGCGAAATCTCCGACGTCAAACGCGCATGGCCGGATCGAGCTGTCGTCGTCTCTGCCATGGTCGAATCCACGCCTGTTGCGTGGCACGACGTCATCCGTCGCATTCAAGACACCGGCGCCGATGGAATCGAGCTGAACTATGGCTGTCCTCACGGCATGAGCGAGCGCGGCATGGGCAGCGCCGTTGGGCAGGTCCCTGAATATTGCGAGCAGATCACTCGCTGGGTCATGGAGGTTGCCAAGATTCCCGTCATCGTCAAGCTCACACCCAACATTTCCGACATTGTCATGCCCGCCCGCGCAGCGGTCGCTGCGGGTGCTAACGCTCTCTCTTTGATCAACACGGTTAACTCTATAATCGGAATCGACCTGGAGACGCTGGAAATTACGCCGAGCATCGGCGGACGCGGCGGCCACGGCGGATACGCCGGTCCCGCCGTCAAGCCCATCGCACTTAACATGCTGGCTGCTCTCGGCCGAGATTCCATTGTGCGCGGATCGGGACTTCCCATCTCCGGTATGGGCGGCATCTCCACCTGGCGCGATGCTGCCGAATTCCTTCTTCTCGGCGCAAGCAGCCTTCAGGTCTGCACTGCCGTCATGCACTACGGATTCCGCGTTGTCGAAGATCTATGCGACGGCCTTTCTAACTGGATGGACGAAAAAGGCTTCGCCACGATCCCCCAGGTCGTCGGTCGGAGCCTTCATCATGTCACCGACTTCAAAGATTTCGATCTGTCCTTCAAAGCCATCGCGCGGATCGACCAAGACAAGTGCATTCGCTGCGAGCTTTGCTATGTCGCCTGCAATGACTCAGCCCACCAGTGCATCGACCTATTCGACAAACACGGTATTGCTAGTGCTCCGACCGCTTACGATCAGAAGCTCCAACGGAAAGCTTGAAGCAATCTCCGCTCGCCCTACAGTCGTCGTCCGGGAAGAGGATTGCGTCGGCTGCCGGCTCTGTTTTAACGTTTGCCCGGTCGAAAATTGCATTCATATGCTCCAGGTCCCTTCGGGGCGGCCCTCGGTCACCTGGGAGGAACTAACCCAGAAGCACCCCGAAGTCGCCGAAGACTGGAAACAGATGGAGCGATACCGTGAAAAAATGGGCATCCGGATCCATTGAGCTGGTGTAGGAGCAATTAATGGCTTTGCTGATTCGAAATGGAGAGATCGTAACAGTCGGCTCCAGCACTCAGGCCGACATCTACGCCGAAAACGAAACGATTACCGCGATCGGGAAAAATCTCGTCGTCCCGCCTGGCACCGAAATTGTCGACGCAACTGGCAAGCTCGTCTTCCCGGGATTCATCGATCCGCACGTACACATCTATCTTCCCTTCATGGCCACCTACGCCAAGGATACTCACGAGACCGCCAGCATCGCCGCACTCATCGGGGGCACCACCACGTACATCGAAATGTGTTGTCCCAATCGCAATGACGACGCCCTCGCCGGTTATCAGCTATGGAAATCCAAGGCCAGCGGAAACAGTGCCTGTGATTACGCGTTTCACATGTCAGTCACCAAGTTCGTCCGGGAAACCGAATCCCAGCTTCGCGAGATTGTTGCCGACGGCACCTCGTCGTTTAAGATTTTTCTCGCCTACAAGAATTTCTTCGGCGTCGATGACCGCGAAATGTACCAGACTCTCGCGCTCGCGCGGCGTCTCGGTGTGATCGTAACAGCGCACTGCGAAAACGCCGAACTCGTGGCCCGCCTCCAGGAGCAACTCGTCGCCGAAGGCAAGACCGAACCCGAGTGGCATGAGCCTAGCCGTCCCGAATCGGTCGAAGCTGAGGGTACCGGTCGTTTCGCCACCTTTCTAGAAAATACTGGTGCCGCTGGCTATGTCGTTCATCTTTCTTGCGAAAAGGCCCTGAATGCCGCTCTGGCAGCCAAACAGCGCGGTGTGCGCCTCAGCGTCGAAGTCGTCCTTCCCCATCTCTTGCTCGACAAGTCGTTCGCCGAACGTCCCGGCGTTGAAGGCATGAAGTACGTCATGTCACCCCCCCTTCGTGCCAAACATAATAACGAAACTCTCTGGAGTGCGCTCGCGCTCGGTTTCGTCGACACCGTTGGCACTGATCACTGCCCTTTCGACATGGACCAGAAGCTTCTCGGCAAAGATTCATTCGTAAACATTCCCAACGGCATTCCCGGCATCGAGGATCGCGTCAATCTGCTCTACACCATTGGAAAACGAAAACGCATCGGTCTCGATCGTTTCGTAGATTTCGCCAGCACCCGTGCTGCAAAACTTTTCGGCCTCTTTCCGCGCAAGGGCAGCATCGCCATCGGCAGCGATGCCGATCTGGTTGTCTTCGACACCAACTATCGCGGCACGGTCAGCGTCAAGACCCAACACGTCAACAACGACTACAATGGCTTCGAAGGCATGACCATAGAAGGGCGACCGTCCCTAGTCACCGTGCGCGGCAAGGTACAGGCGCGAGACGGAAAGTTTGTGGGTGAACGGTGCCGCGGCCGCTTTTTGAAGCGCGAGCCCAAGCATTTTTAAGCGAGATTAAGGATGCCATTAAGTCCCCACCGTGCCGTCGCCGAACTCAAAGAGCTCCGCGACCTCACTTCTGATGACAGCGGAGCCCAACGCCTGGCCTGGACGGACACGTGGTTGCGCGCGCGCGAATGGTTCGCAAAAAAACTTGCTGAGCTTCCGATAGAACATCACTACGATTCAGCGGGAAATAACTGGGCAACCTTGCGAGGCGCATCGAAAAAAAGCCTTCTCATTGGTGGGCATCTGGATTCGGTTCCGAACGGCGGCTGGCTGGACGGTTCGCTGAATATTCTTGCAGCCCTCGAAGTCCTTCGTCGTTTCGCCTCTGAGTTCAACGGGGTGCCGCCCGTCACCATCCGCATCGTCGACTGGGCAGACGAAGAGGGGGCGCGGTTTGGCCGCAGCTTGCTTGGTTCCTCGGCGTTCGCCGGCACACACTCCATTTCCTCCGATCGTGCTCGCACAGACCGCAGTGGCATCAAGCTGGAGGACGCTCTCCGCCACTGCGGGGTTGAGATAGATCGCTTCGCGGAAGCCGAAAAGGAACGCAAGGACGCCGCCGCCTATATCGAGCTGCACATCGAACAAGGTCCTGTGCTTGAGCGGCTTGATCTTCCTCTCGGCGTTGTCCTCGGCACCAAGGGAGTCGAGCGCCACATCATTACGTTTCATGGACAGGAAGCGCATTCTGGCTCGACCCCCATGAGCGCCCGCCGCGACGCTCTTGCAGCCGCGGCAAAGCTCGCGCTCGAGATTCGCGAAATCGCCGGCAGGCATCCAGACGCGGTTTGTACCGTGGGTAGTCTCAAAACCTTTCCCGGCATCGCTACGGCTGTCGTCGGCCGTTGTGAAGCCACGCTCGACCAGCGCGATCTCGATCCACGCATCCTGGCCCGGATGTACCGGGATGCCCAAGAAGCGAGCCACCGGTTCGCCGAAGAAGAGAAATGCACCGTCGAGTGGTCGCGTCTCTGGAGCATCGAGCCGGTCCCGTTCCACACCGAGCTTCTTGCTCTCTGTGAGCAGGCCGTTCGCGAAGTGTCGGGCTCTTCCCACCGATTGCCTTCCGGCCCGCTGCACGACGCGGCCGAAGTTTCACGCGCTGGTATTCCCACGGCCATGATGTTCGTACAATCTCTCCGAGGCATTAGCCACAACAAGATTGAAGACACTCGCGAAGATCATCTCGAACTCTCCGTCACTGCACTTGATCGCCTCGCCTCCAAAACTGTCGACTGGATACTCCGCTAATCGTTCGAATATGCAAGGAACGCACGAGAGAATGGACTCCTCAGGAGTGTTGGAGATTGAGGAGGTTGTTCCATATAAATTCGGGTATTCCTCGATTAGTATCGGTTATAAGATGATGTGCCACCGATTGTCGGCGGATGACGGGAGTTAGTGAGCTAAGCTTTGTATTCAGGCTGCGATCCGCTGCCCTTAGGCTCAGTAGGTCCGTCACTTCTGACAGTTCAAAGCCTGTATGCCAACGCGTTGCCGTGCCGCCACTGATAGCCAAGATTCCGAGAAGGGTTTACCACCCCGACTTGAGCGCACACGTTGCGTCCCCCAAGAAGCCCTTCTCGGGTTCTCGCCTGGGTTACCATCGTAGATGAAATAGGCTCGTCGTCAGACCCACGATCGCCCCGACTAGTATGAGCCAGGCGGAGTTCAAACGGAACCGCAACAGGGCGATCAATGACGCAACCGTCAAAAGAACAGTAACAGCATCGACGAGGGACCCTCGACCGAGCTCCCAAGTGACTGCAGCCATCAACGCGAGCGATGCAACGTTAACACCATCAAGAAAAGCGCCGGCAGTCTTGGATCTTCGGATGCGCGGAACCAGCGGACCGCTCACCGCTACCAAGATAAATGCAGGAAGGAAGATGCCGACGGTCGCAAGGACCGCTCCGCGGATTCCTCCAAGAATGAACCCAATAAAGGTAGCGGTCGTGAAAACCGGTCCGGGTGTCACTTGACCCACGGCAACGGCGTCTACAAGCTGCGCGTCCGTCAGCCAGCCTCGATTCGTGACAAGGTCGGCTCGAAGGAAAGCCAACAGAACGTAGCCGCTGCCGAATACGATTGCTCCAAGCTTCAAGAAAACTAGAAACAGCGAACTTAAACTGAAAGTTGCTGCCGTCACACCGGTCCCAATCGTTAGAGATGGAAGCGCAGAGATCGAAGGACGCGAATTCCTTAATTGCTGCAGGCACGTTGCCGCGCCGGCTAACAGGAGCAAGAGAAGAGGATGGAGGGAGAATGCGTACAAAACCAGAGAAGCTACCGCCACGAATCCAAGGAAAAATGTTTTTACCGCTGTTCGCCCAAGCCCCCAGAGGGCCTGGAGAATCACTGCGATCACGACCGGCTTGATTCCATAGAGTATGCCTGCTATCGCAGGAAGCTTGCCGAAATGCACGTACAGCCAGGCGATCGTAGCGACCATCACTGTTGCGGGAAGAATGAAACAAACTCCAGCAATAAGCAGCCCCTTCCAGCCGCAGAGCAAGTAGCCGATGTGAATCGCCAATTCGCTGGAACTCGGCCCAGGAATCAGGTTGCTTGCGCCCATTAAGTCGAGGAATTTTTCGCGAGAAAGCCACTGTCGTCTGCGGACGAGCTCATCCTCCATCATCGCGATGTGTGCGGCTGGTCCTCCAAACGCTGTTGTGCCCAATCGCAGAAAAAATCTAGCGAGTTCATGAAGTGAGACTTTGTTTGTGGAAGGCACGGAATACGCATTTATAGGAGCTTCGGTTTCAGCCATTCGTGTGGTCCTGTTCTAGCGCAGGTTCCACTTTGTTTGGGTTTTCCTAAACATAATCGAATAGCGTCATGAAGCCGAAGTCCATGTGAACCTGCTGATGGCAGTGGAACAAGGTTAATCCTGGATTATCAGCCACAAAATCTAGTTCAGCTTCCTGATAACCTCCGAGCATGAAAACATCTTTCATTATTCCGGAAGTGGGATTTCCGACCAAGCTAGTGAGTTCAAAGCTGTGACGATGGAGGTGGATTGGATGAATATCGTCACTGGCATTATGGAGACGCAGGCGGTAACGCTTGCCTTGCTTCAGATGAAATGAGGCTGGCGCCATTTCGTTGCTCATTGGGTAAGCCACGCCATTGATAGTCCATCGGTTGAAGCCTTCCTCGGCAGCGTTGTCTTTGGCGAAGGTCATATCGAGCGTCTCATCCGGCGAGGGAGCGGTGGTTCCGGGTTTCGCGAAACGCGAATAGTTCCACTTGAAAGGCGGCGGAGCAATCCATTGCGCTTTTTCCGTGACCCCGGCGTACTCCACGATGATGCCCATGCCGTGTCGCCGATCATCGTTGTCGAGGTCACCCATTATCCAAACGCCGGGATGCTTCATTTCGACGATGGCGGAGATGCGCTCGGCGGTGCCAATCCACAACACAGGGACCTGCGAGGGATTCGGCAAAGGATTACCATCGAGCGCGACAACATTAAAAGAGTGACCCGGCAGCGCGAGGCTGCGAATTTCGGTGGCGCTTCCGTTCAAAACATGAAAGAGAACTCGCTCGCCGCGCTTGACTCGAATCGGTTCGCCGTGGCCGAGCATGCGTCCGTTAATGGTGAACGAGCCGTACCCCACTTCATATCCGTGAGGCATGCCTTTGGCGAGCGACGCTTTCATCGCGGATTCACCCGTCTGTTCGAGTGACTTATTTCGAGTTGCAGGAGATAGGAAATCTTGCGCCATGTCGCCACCCCGGCTGAATGTGGGTTCGAACTCCTTCAACACGAGAAATACTTCGCGGTCATATCCACCCGGATCGCGTTTTGGTTCGATGTATACCGGGCCTACTTCGCCGCTGTATTGGCCAGCGTAAAGGTTGGCACCAGCACGATTATGGGTATGATAAAACCGCAAACCGGAGGGATTTGGCGTGAACGTGATGCGGCGTTGACCATGCGCAGGAATGAACGGCGTACCCTCTTCGGCGGCCCCATCCACGTCGGTGGAAACTTTTTGGCCATGCCAATGCAGCTGCTCGGGCGTGTCCGTGTCGTTAAATATCGCAACGGTTGCCGGCTGACCTTCCTTGAATCGCAGAAGTGGACCCGGAAATTGTCCGTTATATGATTTGATCGAAATGATTCGATTAGGCGCAATTTCGATGGGGGATTCCTTGATGTGCAAAGTGTAGTCGGCTGCGCTCGATTCATTTTGCGCCGTTGCTGCTTGTTTAATGTCGGGCTTGCTTAGGGTTACGTGCGCGAGGCTTTCTTTAGGGGAAATGAATATCGCACCAGCTGCGAAACCGGTTGCTTTTAGAAATTGACGCCTGGCCTCCTGAAAATCTTTCATTGGTTCTCCGAAATGTTTAGGGGTTGCGCTTAGCATCAAGCGACCAAGCTCCCCCTCCGATGGAAATTAGGAAAAGCAGCGAACACAGCATCGCAAAATCGGTACGCATGTCACTGACCATGTACCAGAAACCCTGATTTGCGCGGAACAGTTCTGGAATTTTGGTCGTCACGATTGCGGTGCAGATCACAATTAACAGCGGTAAGGCGACTGCCCTTGTCCATAATCCGAGCAATATGAAAAAGCCGCACACAATCTCAAACGTTCCTACAAAGTGAGCGGTAAAGTATGGGTGCGCAAATCCAATTTTAGTGAAACGGACCACACCCATGTTTGGATCGATATATTTGAGCATGCCTTGCGTGAAAAAGATCAGCCCGACAGCTAGACGAATGAGCGCAACGCTCGCAGATCCCGTCGTCGGTCCGAAGAAGAATCGAAAAGGTGAATTCATCCGTGTTTTCTATCCTTTTGCGAACGGAGAAGTGTGTTCACAAAAGGACCGGAAATGATCCCGAGTTATGCGCTGGCGACGGATAATGATGAGTCTCTTAGAATTTGAACGGCCACCCAGCAACTGAAGAGCTCTAAGACGAACAGCAGCACTGCACTCACCCTGAAAGCGAGAGTCAATTCGTCCGGCGCCATCCGGAAGACATTGTCCGAACCCGGGCTCAGGAAATGTGAGTATCCGCCAATGGTTAGTGGAACAGCCAAAAAGAGAAGTAGCCACCCACCTACTTTGGGAAAATGTGCCCATAACAAGATCACAGCAAGTACAGGAATCAGGTTTGCGAGACTCGCGAAAAGCGGCACTTGCTCTGGGGTCAAAGCGGACCCAAGACCGGCAAGAAGCTCAAGATGCCAAAAGACCACTACGGCATGGGCCAGAATACCCAGGGTCGCGTACCAATATAATTTCCTCATCGCAAGTGCCTCGGCTGCAACTGATGAGTGGAATTGAAATGCATCACGCATTGTAGTTCGCTGCCGCCCGCACGGCAAGAATGCTTGGTTGTGCCTTCTCATCCCCTCTGATTAAGACGCAAACCCGAGGCAAGCAGATCCCACTTGGCCTGCACCAACAATTCCGACCTTCATATTTGCACCTCTCAGTAGCATTACCTTGAATTGGCCACCAGTTGCCGCAGCATTCAGGCCGTTCGGGTAAAGCGGAGCGATCCCACCCTCCACCGAGTGCCTGGACCAGTGTTACAGCGTCCACCATGCGGCGGCCGAGAATATTTACCGCAGTGTCTTCGTCGGAGAGAGCCGCAGTCTGAGCTGTGGTCACTTCCAAATAACTCGTGACGCCACCCTTATAACGTATGGTGGCGAGCTCGAGGTATCTCTGAGCGGCGACCACTGCTTTTTCCTGAATCTGAGCTTCGTGCTCTAGGATGTGCAATGCAGCTACGTTGTCTTCGACCTGTTGGAAACCAGTCAACACCGTTTCGCGATAGTTTGCGACTGTTTGATCGTAAGCAGCGATGGCTTGGTCGGAAGCAGCGTGGCGTCTTCCCGCATCGAAGACGCCGGACATCGCAGCCGCCGAGAGGAGGGTCGCATCGGCCAATGCACAGATCGGAGTTGCGAAATCGGCCTATTATCCGAGCGTCAATTTAGGCGCCTCGGGTGGGATTTGAAAGCATCAGCATCACGACCTTGATACAGGGGCCGAGCGGCCTATGGTCTGTTGGGCTGGCTGCTACGGAAACAATCTTCGTGCGTCACCCTTCCTTCCCATCGAACTCGCGTAGCTCATTCTTTCGCACATTCGGTGCGTCTGAGCCATGCTGCTAGCGAGGCCACACCGGGGCAGTCGTAGGCCATAAGACTTCAGCAACCCGCGAGCGGCGTTCACCAAGGCGGTTCGCGCACGCACCAATTCGGCCCGTGCCCGGATCACCGTCAGGTGGATTTGCGCCTGGGCACTGCGATGCCGCACCGGCCCCAACAGCTCGGGATCGATCCGCGCCAGCCGTGCCAGGGTTCGCGCATCGTGTCGATCATCTTTTCGAGTGCTCTTGGTAATCAATTGCACCTTCTGGGCGTGCGCCACCAGCACCTGGTGTCCCAGCTCCGTTAACAGCCGGCTGACCCAAGGGGAATGTGTTCCGGTCTCCAGGGCCAGGAGACCCCGCGGTATCTTCTCAAATATCTGTTTCATCGATTCCGGTGTCGTCGCCACTTTCTGTTCCAGAAGGATTTCGCCCGCTTCATCCAAAACGCAGTAGCACGACCAACGATCACCCAGGTCCACACCAATTGTGAGCTTGTGTCCTTTGAAAATCATGTTTCTCTTTACCCCAACAGTGCTAGTCTTTTTCATAGCCGGTCTCCTTTTCTCGTGCGCTTCGAGCGCGTCGATCATTGGGAGCGTATCGCATCCCGCTGGAGACCGGCCTTCTCATCCCATCTGATTGACTGTCAGGCAAGTGAAATTCATTGAGGAAAAATGCAAAATTCCGCGCGACCGGTACGAAGCGGAAAATGCCGTCACGGCGTTGGCTGCGGCAAACCTACCACGTGGCCAGTGCTCGCGACCGTGCCCAGGGTAACTCATAAGAATCTGTGCCAAACGGAGCAGAATCCTGTTCGGTTATCCGAGTAGCCTTGCGAGAAGGGAATTTCAACGGTCCGATTATTGACATAATGCGTAACTTCGCAGGTCCCGCAATGCGGGTCACTGAAATCTCTGACCGTCCACGCCCCTACTTGCATTGAGGGATATAAACGTGAATAGAAGCGGTGGTGGTAAACAGTCGTATTCGAGCGTCGGCAGTGGCAAAGAAAACGTGGGGGCCGCCGTTGACCAGCTCCCGAGTGGAGCGAGCACCCCGGTAGAGCGCCGACGTACGCCACGGAGTGCGTTTACCGCCGCCGTGGTCATTGTCGAGCCCAAATCCGGGACCCGGATCGACGCGCATACAAGCGATTTGAGCATCGGTGGATGTTACGTGGATACGATGAGCCCCTTTCCCCAAGGGACAGACGTGCAGTTGCGGTTGACCACCCACGAGAAGTCGTTCAATACCAAGGCGAGGGTAACTTATTCCCTAATTGGAGTTGGGATGGGTCTGGGATTTACCGCGGTCGGGCCGGAACAGCTCTCGATCCTCGAGGAATGGTTTGCGGAACTTCGCGGAGAATTACAGCCCGAACTGCTGGCAGATCAGGAACAGCCACCCTATCGGGCCACCGCGAATACCGAGGAGCATTACGTTCTCGAAGAGCTGCTCGTGCTAATGATGCGGAAGGGCTTGCTAACCGAAGAAGAGGGTGAGCCGATGCTTCATCGGCTTCTCCGCTAGAATTTGAGCCAGTAAATCTACTATACTACGAACGCTATGAGCGCGATAGGATTCGCAGCTAATTGACTAGTGCCCGATGAACGCAGTTTAGCTGTAAAGTGAAGCTCTACTTCACTTGTCGGTTATCCGACGGATCAGGCTCAATGCATGAGAAAGCGGCTATGCCACTCCCCATTTGCGCAACTTCGTAAACGAGATTTCATCTGGTAAGTTACCTTTTGTGAACTACCCTGTTTAAGATATGCCAGAGACACTCGGTTGGGGCTAGGATGAATCCTAGACCTATCTGGGGCCACGGGCCGCGCAGATTGAGCTAACTACTCGGAGCTTGATGTACCGAGTCACTCGCCCTCCGTATTTATCAACGTAAAGTTATCAACGTAAAGTTTGAGGTTGCAGGCGTTGTTGAAAAGCCACCAAATCGCCGTCAGGCTAGGGATGTCATTCAGCGCCCTGCTGGCCATTCTGATTGCAGTGGGATGGATCGCCGTTCATCAGATGGACCGAGATAACGCCAGGCTTGCGGAACTCCAAGGTAAAAATTGGACCACGCTGACACTGACGCAAGAGGCTCTCCGGTATTCCAGCGCCAACAGCCGTATCACGATGCAGCTGTTTCTTCTTGAGGATGAAGATCAGATTAAAGCGCTGGTGACCACTCGCGTCGAGAACTCGAAGAGAATCGGAGAGCTCTTGGACAAGGTTGAGGAGTTTTGCGATACGGACGAAGAGAAGAAGTTGCTGGCCGCCATTCAGTCAAGCAGGCAAACGTACACAGAGAGCTATACGCGAGCGCTGCATTCGCTGTTCGATGAAAGAAATCGGACAGAGGCTAAGCGCATTATGGCCCAAGAAACTACGCCCGCAATGTTCAGGTATCACACCGCGTACAACGACCTGGTGCAGTTGGAAGTGGACCAGATCGACAAGGCAGCCAACAAGCGCCGACTTCAACAGGCGGGCACGCACAGGCTTGTGTTTTGGGCAATTGTCTTGAGCGTAATCCTTACCGGAATAATCGCTTTCATCACGGCGCGTAGGATGATCGTAGAAACTACGGAACAGCTCACGAACTACGAAAAGATGTATGCCGAACTAGGACAAAGCGTCGCGCAGCGAGAGCGAGCGGATGAGCGCGTCCGGCTTCAGTCCGCGGCCCTGGAATCAGCGGCGAACGCGATCATCATAACCGACTCTCGCGGCACCATTCAGTGGGTTAATCCGGCGTTTACCCAACTCACCGGCTATTCGGTCAAAGATGTGATTGGGCAGAATCCGAGTATTTTGAAATCCGATCAACAGAATGAATCCTTTTATCGGAATCTTTGGAAAACAATTCTTGCAGGAAAAGTCTGGAGCGGAGGAATCACCAATCGTAAGAAGGACGGGCAGCTTTATTTAGAGGAGATGACCATCGCGCCAGTGCTTTCTCTAAACGGCGAGATCACGAATTTCATTGCCATCAAACAGGATGTCACAGAGCGCAAGCGGGTGGAAGCAGCCCTGCGGCAAAGTGAAGATCAATTTCGCGATTTAGCCGAGAATATTCCCGAAGTCTTTTTTGTTCTGGGTTTGAACCCGGTGCTCACAACATACGTGAGCCCCGCTTACGACTTGATCTGGGGGAGGTCAAGGCAGGCACTCTACGAAGATCCCGCAGCGTGGACGGAAGCCATTCACCAGAAGGACCGGGAACGAGTCAAAGACATGTTTTCACATTGTCTACAGGGCAATAACCTAGATATTGAATACCGCGTCGTAAGACCAGACGGTTCTATCCGTGACATTCACGCGCGGGCTTTCCCTGTGCTGAGCCCGGAAGGGGAACCTTCCCGCATCGTTGGCTTGGCCGAAGATGTCACCGCACGTGTCGAAGCGGAAGAGCGATTGCGTTTGTGGTCACGGGTGCTTGAACAAAGTGGCGAGGGAATCTTCGTATGCGACCCGCACGAGCGAATCTTGCTTGTCAACGCGGCCTTTGAGAAGTTGACAGGCTTCTCGGCTGGCGAAGCGCTCGGTAAAACACCAAGGATCCTTCAGTCTGGACGCCAGGACCACGCCTTCTACGCTGAATTGTGGAGGAGTGTCGCGGAGACTGGTGCGTGGTGCGGGGAGATGTGGAATCGTCGCAAAAGCGGCGAGCTCTATGTCGAGTGGCTGTCGATCGGCGCTGTGCGTGATCCCAAAGGCGCGGTGACGCACTACGTTGGGATCTTCTCCGACATCACCATCCGCAAGCAGGCTGAAGATCGATTGGTCCATCTAGCCCACTATGACGCACTCACGGACCTGCCAAACCGGATCCTACTCCTGGACCGGCTTAACGAACTTATTAAGTCCGCCCAGCGGAACAAATCGAAGGTTGCGGTTATCTTTATCGATCTCGACCGGTTCAAGGAAGTAAATGACTCCTTGGGCCACGATGCCGGTGATCTATTGCTCCAGACGCTAGCCAAGCGGCTTTCTAGTGCGGTGCGAGACCAGGATACTGTAGCAAGAATGGGGGGCGATGAATTTATAGTGCTCATCCAAGGTCTTCACGACGTAAAGGACGTCCCAATGCTGGCGCAAAAGCTGCTTTCCTGCCTTGTAGAGTCGATGACACTGAATGGGTATGAGCTCACAGTTACCGCAAGTATGGGAATTTCTCTTTATCCTGATGATGCAACCAATGGGCCGGAGTTGATACGCAGTGCCGATGCCGCGATGTATCAGGCTAAAGACGCAGGGCGCAATGCCTATCGGTTCTACACCAGCGACCTGAACCTCCGCGCCCTCGAATTGTTGTCGATGGAGAACTCTTTACGCCGGGCCATCGAACGCAAAGAATTCGTGCTGCACTATCAACCACAGGTCGACATCAAGTCCGGTTCCGTGGTTGGCGCGGAGGCACTGATCCGGTGGAACCACCCTGACTTGGGTCTAGTCATGCCCGGGAAATTCATCCCCATTGCCGAGGAACGCGGGCTAATAGTTCTGATCGGCGGATGGGTCATCGAGGAAGCGGCGAGACAAGCCGCCATCTGGAACAACTCTGGAATATCCATGCCTATAGCAGTGAATGTTTCTGCGGTCCAATTCCGCCAGAAGGATTTTGTGGAGGAGCTCGTGAAGAGCGTGCGAACGCATGGAATCACACCGGACTGGCTTGAGCTCGAACTGACCGAGGGCATCATCATGCGCGATGCGGAAACAACAATCAAGGTGCTCCAGGAACTGCACGACGTGGGGTTTCAATTGTCAATCGATGACTTCGGCACCGGATATTCTTCGCTGAGCTATCTCCGGCGATTTCCCATCGACAGGATTAAGATCGACCAGTCATTCATCCGGGCCGCTAGACACGATGAGGGCGCCGCGGGCATCGTAACTGCCATCATCGCCCTTGCACGAAGCCTCAAGCTCAAGGTGATTGCCGAAGGTGTGGAAACCGAAGAGCAACTGGAAATATTGCGCGCGCACGGCTGCGATGAAGCGCAAGGGTTTTTATTCAGCCGCGGCCTGGGTCCTGAGGAGTTCCAGAAGTTCGCCCGTGAGTGGAAGCTACAGCCTCCGCGAACCCCAGAGTTCCTCCCCGTATAAGAAAGAGATTTGTCAGTCCTTCGATATTGGATAGGTAAAACCAGCCAGCCGCCTAATGCCTGACTAACACTGCCAACTCAACCGCTCGATGCAACACTCTTCTAGATGTTGATCGGACAACGCTTCCCGGTAGAGAACCGAAATGTCCGGCTGTAATCAATCACCTAGCCAGGATGGTGTTCCGCTTGAATCAGCGCTCGCGAACGATCCTCAAGCTGCTTAAAGCCCTACGTGGGCTTCGAGCATGTGGATTCTGACTTGATTGCATAACAATGTCCGATAGAAGTTGCCGAAAATCTCATCAAAACCTCTGCGAACTTTCCCGAAATTCCTTTCCTAACAGGGAAAATAAAGGGAATTTTGCGTCTTCAGTCGGGACCATTCGGCGAACTCCACGCTGCAGAGTGTTAGAAAATAGGCCTTCAAGACCAATCGAGCAGGGAACGTTCAGGGGAAGGAACGGGAAATGGGATTCCCTGTTCGCCAAATTCTGTAGCGAAGTGTCATCTCGAACCAAATCAATTACAAAGTCCGACAACATTGGTCGTCGATCGCAGGGCAGAGCCGGGGGTATTTCCGCAGTGCGGTGGTAAGGACCCTTTGTGACATTCGTCACATACAACACTGACGGGGGTCACATCGCCGCGGACCTAATCGCGCAACACTCATTCTTGAGAAAAGCGAAAAGGAGGCGGCCATGGTTTACCAAGGTTATTTCTTGCTCGTCTTGGTGTTAAGCGCGCTGTTCTTCGCCAAATGGGAAGCAGGTCATCGGAATCACTGACAGCCCTCTCAAATCTCAAGTCGGAGACGGGCTGACTCGTTAAAGGGGAGATAGTTAGATGATTCCCATCCCTTGGATTGTCTACCTTCTTGTTATCTATGCACTCGCCGGAATGGCAATTGGTGGGCTCACTGCATTTCTGGTCTCTCTCGCGTGGAAACTCAGCATTCGCGGCATTATCAAGGATGGCCTTCTTGGCTCGTTTGGATTTCTGCTTGGTTTCTTCGGGGCTGTAGTCATGCCGTGGCACCAAAACACAATCACCTACTACGAAGGCGAAACCTTGGTATCGTCCACGATGAACAGCTATCAGCACCCTATTCCAGTAGCCTTTGTAATCGCCGGTCTCTTACCGCTCTTGCACACGCTGTACCGTTCCAAGTACTCGAAGGGTTTTCCCAAGCACGCATCGGGTTAAGGGCAGACGAACCGTGTAATGTCAACCTCACATCACCCGAGTGTTGGGCTGCGATCCGCGCAAGAATGCCCTGTTGAAAGCCGGAAACAAGAATGACCGCATCGATGCACGCGAGCTGTCCGAACTGCTGTACCTGAACAACTCAATCCGGTGTACCACGGCGAACCCGGTATCCGCACTCTGAAGGAACTGGCACGCAGCTATCTCACGATGACACGCGATTTGACGAGGGTGATGAGTCGGCTGAAGGCCATCTACCGAAGCTGGGGAATTCCACCTAGACAGAGCACGGACTTCAGAAGCCGACGTTCATCACGAAAATTAAAAGTCAATTTTTCGTTATGCCAAATGAAATCGAATGCGCGAACAAAAAATCCGCGTTCAACGACCTCCAAGGGTATATACGAGCGGTCCCGAACCGGGATTCGAGCTTAGCGAGCGCAATCCAATTGGCAAAAATGCCGTTCTGCTCGCTCGACTGAAATAGGGACAGTGCAAATTAGCGCGCTTAGCGGAGAAGTGGAGTAGTGGTAGGGATGCCAAGCCGATCCTCCAACCCGTGACGCCGGTCACAGTGATTGGCGATGTGCGTCACAGACTTCTGACCTACTCTGAGCTAAATGTTGCTCCGTCGAGGGAGTGAGACTGCAGATGGCTCAACACCACCGAAGTCGCCGAGTCTGCAAGTACGCGGTGACCAGGGTCACAAGCTTACGTGAGTTGGCTGGGTTCGACCATCGCGGGGACTCCGCTCCTTCCAGCCGAGCCAGCGGTCAGGCGCACAGCCTGAATAAGGCGCCCAGTAAGTCCGACGCACCGGCTCCATCAAGCCGGGCAGATTCTGCCACCGACCGCTGGCTCGGATTTCGATTTACCTTTTTCTTCTTCGGGAACATGGGGTTCCCCACATAAAATTTGCAAAGGAGATTTGCCATGACCAATCTAGTTCCGCGTGATCCTTTTTTCCAAGATCTGTTTGATTTCCGTCGTGATTTTGATCAGATTTTCAATCGCATTCTGCTTGACAAGCCCGTCTGGCAGGCGAATTTCGCCCCCGAGAAGGGATTCGATTTCTTCCCGGCCGTTGAGGCGTACGTTGACAAGGATGCCAAGAAGTACATCTGCCGCGTGTCCCTGCCCGGCATCGAGCCCAAGGATGTAGAAATCAACACTAAGGGCAACATGCTGATGATCAAGGGCGAGCGCAAGCTTACCCGCAGCAATGAAGAAATCGATTTCTTCAATAAGGAAATGATTTATGGCAAGTTCGAGCGCACGTTCGAGCTCCCCGACGGCGTCCTACCCGGCATGCTCGTCGCCGAGTATCACAACGGCGTGCTGGAAATCACCGCACCGGTAAGCGTCGCGGCCCTACCACACAAAGTGGAAATCAAGACCGTGCCGCTCGCGAAGCAAGTTGGCGCATAAATTATCGGTGGCAACAGATGGCCCGGAGTTACGCGATGCCCCGGGCCATCTGTGCTCTCTCCTCTCGATCCGCTCCTTGGGGTCGCAATCCAGAATTCATTGTCAGCGATCGGCGCGGATTCCCGGGTCGAAAAGGTGTCACTCGTGACGAGGTAGATGTTGAACGCGGAACGGAATTGCGTGGAGGCGGGCTTTTAACAGCCCTGCCCGATCGCCGGGCCGATGCGTTGCTGCTTGAAAGTGGAGGAGCCATGTCGTCTCGCACAATTTATCTGGGCAAGCTGATCGGCCTGTACTGTTTTTTCGTCGCGCTAGCCATGATCTCGCACAAGCAAACGAGCGTGGACACGATGACCGCGCTCGTTCACGACGCGCCAGTTCTATTCCTCACCTGCCTCTTGACGCTGGTCGCTGGCCTCGCCATCGTTCTGGCGCACAACGTTTGGTCCGGCGGCGCGCTTCCGATCGTCGTCACTGTTTTCGGCTGGATCGTGCTGATCAAAGGTTTGGTCTTCTTGCTTCTGCCACCAGATACTTCGCTCGCGTATTTCGAAGCACTACGCTACGGCCAGCTTTTCTACTTGTATGTGAGCATCGATCTGGTTATAGGTATTTATCTGACCGTGTTCTCGTTCCGCTGCTCTACCAGAGCTATGAAGATAAATAGTAGTGACTCGACGCCAAGATGAACTAATTTCGGTGGTTAGTCTAGGTATCGAAGCCGGACGAGATCATTTCGTTCAATAATTTCTCAGATCAAGTATTTCACTCTATCGGCGCGCGGGGAGACAGAATGGAGGGCAATGACCGCAAGAAGATTTACTGGCGCCACGAATTGCCTCCATTTGGTGCGGCCGCGATTGGGGTGGCGCTCATTCATAATTATCTTTTTCCCGCAATGTGGCTTTGTTATATGGCCTATTGGTGGGGAATGTCGAGAGATGTCAAAAAAACGGAGCGCAGCGAGGCGGTGGTGTCCCGGATGGCACGACTTGTTTTGATTGCTTGCGCAATTGCGCTTCTCTGCCTCCCAAGCGTTCCGCCTCGATTGCTGGACCAGCGATTTCTTCCGGTTGGCGAGTTGTGGTTCTGGACCGGCGCGGCAATTACAGCAGGAGGGTTACTCTTTTCTGTGTGGGCGCGTCGTCATCTCGGAAAAAATTGGAGCCAAGCGGTTACCGTGAAAGAAGGTCACGAACTCATTACAAGTGGCCCCTACGGGCTGGTTCGCCACCCAATCTATACCGGGCTTCTACTGGGATTTCTTGGTTCCGCAGTGGCCCGCGGCGAGTGGCGAGGACTGCTTGCCGTAGCCTTTGTGTTCTTTGTTCTATGGCGAAAACTGCGGCTTGAGGAAAAATGGATGCGCACGCAATTCGGTGAAGCATATGAAACCTACTCACAGAAGGTAGCGGCTTTGGTGCCTTACGTCATTTGAGCGGACGCACATGAACCCCCACTCCCGTACTCCCCTTTCTAATCTGGATGCAAATGAGCGCAGAGTTCTCCTTGAGATTCTGGAAAGCAATTGGCGGGCTGAGATGCAGGGATACCACACGTATCAAACGCTGGCAGACCGCGAAACAGATCCGGCACAACTGGGCGCATTCCGTACACTCGCAACCGCCGAAAAGCACCACGCCGATCTCTGGACCGAACGCATTCGCGCACACGGAGGTTCCGAGCCGGTCTATGAAGGCTCAAAGACTGGCGAGGCCGACACGATTTCCAATCGCGTGGGCGGTGTAGACATCACATTGCGGCGGCTGGAGCTCGACGAAAGCCGTGACATCGAAAAGTACGCCAAGCAGCTAAAGGAAATCGGCGATGAGCCCAGTGTCAAGGTTCTCAACCAGATTCTGGAAGATGAACGCGAGCACTACCAACTGCTCGGTAGTCTCATCCGCAATCGGCGCCCGATTCCTCAATCTACCCCGGAGCAGGCCAGACAGGCGCTCGACGGTCTCATGGCCGCCCGGCAGCAAGGACATCTAAAAGTATCCGGTTGGGTCGGTGATGCAATCTATGGAGTCAACGATGGTCTGGGAGCGATCTTCGGGATTGTTTCCGGTGTCTCCGGAGCGACGCTCGGCAACAGCAAATTCGTAATCATCGCGGGAACGGTGGGCATGATTGCCAGTGCGCTCTCGATGGGTTCGGGTGCCTTCCTCGCAGCCAAAAGTGAACGTGAAATCTATGAAGCTGAGTTTGCACGTGAGCGCGATGCTGTCGAGTACAACGAAGCCGAAGCGCGTGAAGTTCTTTCCCTCAACTATCAAATTCGTGGCTTAGCTCCGGAAGAGGCCGACCGTTTCGTCGAGGATTTGGCCCGCGACAAAGCCCAGCTCGTTCGCGCGCTCGCGCGGGAACGACTAAACACGACTGAAGAAGGACTCAGAAAACCATTGACCTCGGCTCTGTCAGGAGCTCTCTCCACAGCCGTAGGGGCGGTCATTCCTATTATTCCTTTTTTCTTTTTAAGTGGTTATCCCGCGATCATCTGTGCCGCCGCGATCTCCCTCATTGCGCACTTCGCTGTCGGCGCCGCCAAGTCGCTTATAACCATCCGTTCATGGTGGTCAAGCGGCCTTGAAATGACCGTCGTGGGCGCAGTAGAGGGGACGGTGACGTACCTAATTGGAATCGCGATCGGCAGACTCGCCGGATCAGGTGTCTAAATCCTTAGAAATTCAGTTGGCTGCAACAATCGGGCTATGCCTGATAACCGTGTTAATGACTGATGCTGTAACGCACTGAATCAATGCCTGAAATTCGCAATTCTCCTGGCCATAAACAATCGTCTAGGGCAATCGTGCGCGACCACAAAGATGCGCGCGAGAGTGGGACCTGTGACGCCCGTCACACGCACCCGTGACCATTGACATATAAGCTCTCCCAATCTGGCGGTAGAGTCGCTGTATCGCGGTCGGAAAGGAGATAAGACGTGAACAATGCAAAAACCATGAAAGCAGCAGTCGTCGAGAAATTTGGCGAACCACTTGTCGTTCGAGAAGTTCCAATTCCAACCCCGGGGCCGGGACAAGCGCTGGTGGAAATCGTTGCGACAGGAGTGTGTCACACGGATCTGCACGCGGCAGACGGCGATTGGCCCATCAAGCCCACGGTTCCGTTCATCCCGGGTCACGAAGGCGCGGGAGTTGTCGCAGCCCTCGGACCGGGAGTCACTCACCTGAAGGTAGGCGACCGTGTCGGAATCGCATGGCTGCACAACGCGTGCGGGCATTGCGAATTTTGCCAAACCGGTTGGGAAACGCTCTGCTTGCAGCAACAGAACTCCGGCTATTCGGTGAACGGAACTTTCGCCCAGTACGCGTTGGGCCAAGCCGATTACCTGGGACGGATTCCTAATAATCTTTCCTGTGTGGACGCGGCCCCAATACTCTGCGCCGGCGTCACCACCTACAAAGGTCTGAAAATGACGGAAGCCAGAGCCGGCGAATGGGTTCTCATCTCCGGAGCAGGCGGCCTGGGGCATGTGGCCATCCAATACGCGAAGGCCATGGGATTCCACGTCGCGGCCGTTGACCTGGGACCGGAAAAAATGGCGCTCGCGCTCAAACTCGGAGCCGAAATCACCATTGACGCAAAAACTCAGGACCCTGCAAAAGAAATTCAAAAACAGATCGGCGGCGCGCACGGAGTGCTGGTAACCGCCGTCTCGCCCGTCGCGTTCAAACAAGCTGTTGGCATGCTTCGCCGCGGCGGGACTTGCGTGCTGAATGGTCTGCCTCCGGGCGATTTCCCCGTTTCCATTTTTGACCTGGTGCTGAACGGCTACACGATTCGCGGCTCCATCGTCGGCACGCGCCGCGACCTCGAAGAAGCGCTCGCGTTTGCCGCTGAAGGCAAAGTGAAAGCCACCATCGAAACGTTGCCGCTCGACTCCATCAACGACGTGTTCGACCGCCTCAAGAAGGGACAAGTGAATGGCCGTGTCGTACTCGGCATCCGGCAGGAAGTATTCATCAATCGTGATGAAGAACTGGTTGGCCAGCTGGCTCACGCCGGCCGGTAGTCTTAAAAGGGGCGCTCGCCGCAACGGCGCCCCTTCTTACCTCAGAAGCAAAATTCACCCGGCGTTGAATTGGACTCGCAGATTTCGTAGCGCCGGGCTTCAGCCCGACATCTTGCTTTTGCTTTTCTCTTAACGTTGTTATTTTTGCGGTGGATAGGTCAGCAGATACATATAAGCTTCGGCGGCTTCGTCCTGGCTCAAGTACTTAAAGACGGGCATCCTGCCCCGATACAGCGTCGGCGGCGTACCCATAATGATCGTCGCCCCGCAGGTCACCTTGCGCACAAAGTCCGCGAGTCCCACACGCGAGGTCAGAGTAGAGAGCGGCGGAATCGCTCCTTCCAGAATTTGTTGAGGACTGGGATTCGGTCCCGTCGCGCTATGGCAAACGTGGCACGTGGATTTCACGATGTGCTCGCCGACGCGATAAGACGATTCCTTCACCGCAATCTGATTCTTTTCCGCAACTGTCACACCGGAAAGCTGTTCGAGGTAGGGAATCAGCGAGTGAAATCTCCGCTTCATTCAAGTTCGGCGGCGGCATGCTTTCTCCTCCGGCGTGAAGCCGCTGCAGCAACTGCGCCTTGGAGTCCTTAGCCATGGCGATGACCTCCGGCTGGCTCGCGTCTCGCCCGGCATCTTTCATTCGTTTCATAGTAGTTGCAACGGAAGTTGCCAGCACCGGCTCGATAATGGAATTGATTTCCGGAGGTGCGCCAGCGCCGAGACTCCCGTGGCATCCCTGGCAGCTCAAGCGATATAGGTCAGAGCCATGCAGCGTCACCGTTTTGGCGGCATAGGCTGGCGATAACTTCAATTGCCAGGCAGAATTTTCTCCTCCCGGCGGCGGCCCCAGTTCCCAGGTCTTGCCCATGCTGGTTTCGTTGAAAGACCTGTTCAGGTGACGCAACCAGCTCTCACCGTGCACCGCGGTTACCGGAATATCTTTCATCCCCGCCGATTGCCCGAGTAATGACGACGCCAGCAACAACATCGCTGCGAACGCTGCCGCCTGCGCCACGCGTCTTTTCGGTGACGGAGAAGCAATCGGCCTGGTGTGCTGTTGAATATGCGTTCTCCTTCGTGCCGTGCGTTACTTCTTCACCAGCGCTATTTCCACGTTGCCCGACGCATCCGTCACCTTTACCGTCTGTGTGGTGGGTTTTCCGTCCCGGCTCCAGGTCTTCAACGTATAAGTGCCAGGAGGAACGTTCTTGATGATGAAAGAACCGTCCTGGCTGGTCAAAGCGAAGTACGGGGTGGGAACGACTACGACGTAACCGGTCATATCGAAGTGATAATTGCAGAGGATCGTCGCCGTCCCCAGGTTGTCGAACTGAAAGGACTTCTTTTGGCCCGGTGAGAATTCTCTGCACTAGATCCAATGCAGGGGAAAATAAGAGTTTCGGCGATATGAATACCCCTAGCAGGTTGGCACTACTTTTCAGGTATGGGTTTGCACACTCGCGTGAAGATGATGCCGCTCGAAGTCTTGCTTAGAATGCGGCCTAGTTAGATACCACCAGGTCCAAGAATCAACGCCGACCACATAAACCTGCCAAGTGAGTACCAAAATATCCGGGTGTGAGGACGACGCTAGAATACCAATCATCGCGAAAAGCAGCCTATTGCGATGAAAACAACAGTTACAAGCCATACCCAATAAACCAATCTAAGCATGTAAATAGCCAGGGTGGCATACACTGCAGACTGTGACGCCTGTCACCCGGAGGAGCGACGAGCGTCACTGAGTTCTCCCTGGCTTGAATAGAAATTATGTAGTAGGAGGATAACGGCGATGTACAAAAAAATACTGATACCAACCGACGGTTCGGAGCTCGCAGGAAAGGCGGTGCAGCACGGCATCACTTTCGCCAAGGAGACCGGCGCCAAAATTATGGTGCTGACGGTCACCATGCCATTTCACGTTTTCACGCTCGACCCACGGATTGTTGAAACCACGTCCGCCGGGTATGAGAAGCATACGAAGGATCACGCTGCGAAAATACTTGGCGGTGTTGCGAATGCCGCAAAAGCAGCGGGTGTTGCGTGCGATACCCTACAGGTAGAGGCCGAACATCCTTACAAGGCGATCATAGAGGCTGCCAACTCTAACGGCTGTGACCTGATTATGATGGCTTCGCACGGACGCCGCGGCGTTTCGGCAATCTTGCTCGGAAGCGAGACCGTCCAAGTGCTGACTCACACCAAGATTCCGGTCCTGGTTGATCGCTGAGGACCGACTGGAGCGCTAATCGTTTCAAGATGCGAAATTCTATTCGTTTGCGACCTGTTTCAGCAGCGACCACGTGCTGGCCGCGTAGTCCGAATTGCCTGCATAGAGTCGAAATGAAGCAAGCTGCAGTTCCGCCGCTAAGTAAAGCGGTCCCCAATTTCGTGCCGGCGGGGGTCCCGGTGGTAGAGGACTTCACCGCGGCAGTGAATGTCAGCTTCGTTTCGGAAGTGAGTTAATCAGTACCCCGCCGGTTTAATGATGCAGAATGTCTACTAGACGGCCTTCTTAAGCTCTCGTGCTTCTCTGAGACGTGTTTCGTCAACGGAAGTAGAACCGGACTTCGGTACTAGAATGTTTCGCGCGCGAATCCGTGTTCGCCCGCAGCATCCTCCCGCAGCTTCGGCGACCGAGGCACTCAAATCCCATTTGACGGGAAAAGCAAAAAAGTAATGTTGCAACCCCCGAGTATATTTATTACTCCGGGTTGAATAAAGACGAGACGGTGATCGTTCTGACCCTTTGGCGCCGGATGAGCTACATGGGCCCAATCCCTGAATAACGCGCGATCGCGCCTCTCGATTCAGGCGTTTCTGCCGTCAGGGTCGCGTTCAGCATGTACCGAAAATAACGCTAACCACGCACGGTCAGAACCGGGCACGCGGCATGCGCGACCACTTTATGCGCGGTCGCACGTTCGAGGTGTGTTGCCGCACCGAGACGGCCCGCGGCTTCGCGAACGCCCAGCACAATCAAGTCCGCCCCGCGCTGCTTCGCAACTTCTACGATCCGTTCAGCCGGTTCACCGTATTCCACAGAAACCTGTGGCGGAAAATCAAGCTCTGCACTTTCTGGAACTATTTCGTAGAGGCGGTGAATTGCCTCAGCCACCGACAATTCAAATATCCGGTCGTCGGATTCGTCGATTTTCTCGGGCTTACGCATCACGGTTACGAGAAGGAGATGAGACTCGTTTTGTTGCGCGAGCGAGACCGCATAGGGCGCTCCAGCTAGCGATTCCGGACTAAAATCCGTGGCGAAAAGCACGCGATGAAACCGGGCGCCATTATGTGCGCTACTCCGAACACCAGGGCCGATTGTGAGTACTGGCACAGGTGAACGTCGAAAGATTTCCTCAGCAACCGAACCAAGCAGCAACTTCTCCGCGCCAGTGCGACCGTGGGTTCCCAGGACGATCAGGTCCACATCGTCATCCTGTATAGCTTGTTGGACCGCCGGCCAAACCTCGAATCCACGCGCTACCACCGTTTCGTGCTGCAGGCCGGCCAGTTGAGATTCGACGCGCTGCATTTCCGCGTGCGCGTTTTCCTCCTCGGCTTCGATGGCTGCCACTGTCAACCCTGGGGTGGTACAGACGTAAGGCGCAGGGATCAAAATATGCAATGCGTGCACTTTGGCGCCGTACCCACGGCCGCAAGTGATGGCGAACGGAAGCGCTGCCTCAGAGGCTTTGGAGAAATCCGTAAGAAAAAGAATATTTTTCACTTTAACCGGTGCACCAGTTTCGATAGTTGGCATGTGCCACCTCCAAGACCAACGATGCTCTCAGCCTGGGTAGATGCGCTGTGACGCACGTCACAATCAACCGTGACGGCTGTTACAGGCCTCGGGAGGCTTCGGGTGAATTATGAAGATGGAGGTGGACCATGAAAGCCGCTGAAGCTCGCACGAGAGTTCAAGTGAACAGAGTTCTTTTTCTTACGGATTTTTCCAAGGCCGCTGCTGCCGCGATTCCCTATGCGGCAGAAATTGCCAAGCGATTCGGCGCCAGGCTTTACGCTTTGCACGTACAAACGCCGGTCGTCAACCCCATGACGCCGCCCACCACCTGGGCTGTCCTGGAAAAGGCCGCTGAGGCCGAAACAAAAGCGCAGCAAAAGACTTTGATCGAGTCGTTTCCGCAACTAAGCCCCGAAGTCATGATCGGAGAAGGCGACCTGTGGGCCACGGTGCAGTCGGTGGTCGAAAAAGAAAAGATTGATTTGGTTGTTCTGGGCACGAGAGGCCGGTCCGGCGCGGGGAAATTCTTCATGGGCTCAACGGCGGAGGAGATTTTTCGGATGGCGCCTTGCGCAGTTTTGACCGTCGGTCCGCTTTCGCCTGAGGAACCACCGCGGGAAAGTGAGTTTACTGAGATTCTCTTCGCCACTGACTTCGGTCCCGAATCGAACGCCGCAGCATCCTATGCAATTTCTTTGGCGCAAGAGTTTCAGGCGCATCTGACGCTTTTGCATGTCATCGCGGACATACTGGTAGGGACGGATATCGTGGAATCTTCAGAGCGACGGTTGCGCAAACTAATTCCGCCGGAAGCTGAACTGTGGTGCGAGCCGCGCCTGGCGCTCGAACAAGGCCCCGCCGCTGAAAAGATCCTGGAAGTTGCCCACCTCAAGAAGGCGGACTTGATCGTGCTCGGCGTGCATCGCCCTGATTTCGCGGGTGTGGCGACGCATCTGCCGTTCGCCACGGCGCACAAAGTGGTCACACATGCAAGGTGCCCGGTTCTAACTGTGCGTGGCTGAGAGTCAGAAGCGCTCTGCCGTGAAGGCGTGCAGCACGGACCAAGCAGGAGAAGCCGGCGAGTCTGATCGCTCGACAAGCGAAGATAGTTTGGCGAGCATGGCTTCTCCTGAATTAGCGGTTATAAGAATTGTCTTTCGGTAACCCTCATCCGCAGTTGACTTGGCCAATTTCTAAACGTGCAAGCTTTCCCATCCTCTCGTAAGATTCAGCCCTGGTAAACGAGGGGTGGCAAAAATATGACTGACCGTCTGCCGCTGGACTGTTTTTTTGCTCCTAAATCGGTTGCCGTTATCGGGGCCACCGACCGCGAAGGCAGCGTTGGGCGAACGGTCCTGGCCAACCTCCGAAATGGAAAGTTTTGGGGAAAAGTGTACGCCGTCAATCCTCATCGGGCCGAAGTTCTAGGCTTTCCTTGTTATCCCAATATTGGAGCTATTCCAGAAAAAGTAGATTTGGCCGTGGTGGTTACGCCAGCACCGACCGTACCGGCCGTCATCCAAGAATGTGTGGAGGCGGGCGCGCGTTCTGCGATTGTCATCTCGGCTGGATTCAGAGAACGCGGACCAGAGGGAGCGCAGCTCGAGCTGCAAATTCAAACGAAGTTACGCAGGGGAACGATGCGTTTAGTCGGCCCTAACTGCCTCGGCATGATGAATCCAAGTTTAGGCCTCAACGCGACTTTTGCAGCGGACATCGCACGGAAAGGCAACGTAGCCTTTCTCAGTCAAAGCGGAGCCCTTCTGACGGCGATCCTTGACTGGAGCTTTAAGGAAGAAGTTGGATTCAGCGCCATCATCTCAACCGGCTCGATGCTCGACGTGAGTTGGGGAGATTTGATTTCCTTTTTCGGAGAGGATGCAAACACACAGAGCATCCTTTTGTATATGGAATCCATTGGCGACGCGCGCGCTTTCATTTCCGCTGCACGGGAAGTAGCTCTCAGCAAACCAATCATCGTTATCAAGGCGGGGCGCTCGGAAGCAGCATCACATGCAGCCAGCTCGCATACCGGCGCCCTCACAGGCAGTGATGAAGTATTGGACGCGGCATTTCGCCGCTCCGGCGTTCTTCGCGTTCAGAACATTTCAGACTTGTTCTACATGGCTGAGGCCCTGGGCAAGCAGCCCCGCCCGCGAGGTCCACGGCTCACCATCCTAACGAACGCAGGCGGCCCGGGGGTGCTGGCCACGGACGCGCTGGTGGCCACGGGTGGAGAACTTGCTCACCTTTCGAAAGAATCCATGGATGCTTTGAACGCAATTCTACCGCCGCATTGGAGTCATAACAACCCCATCGATATTCTCGGCGACGCGGATCCGGAACGCTATGCGCGAGCAATGAAAATCGCGATTGAAAATCCAGATAGTGATGGCCTGCTTGTGATCCTAGCTCCGCAAGGAATGACCGATCCGGCGCACGTTGCTGATCGTCTGAAGCCTTACGCCAAAAGCAGCAGGAAACCTGTGTTAGCCAGCTGGATGGGTGGGAAGACCGTCGCTGCGGGCAAGGCCATCCTCAACAATGCCGGAATTCCGACATTCGCCTATCCCGATACTGCCGCACGCGCGTTCAACTACATGTGGGGATACAGCTATAACCTTCGAGGCTTGTACGAAACTCCCCTAGCCGGTGATCAACCAGAGGCGGGCGAGCCGACTCGTCGAAAGGTGGACGAGATTTTGCGCCGAGCGATAACGTCGGGCCGCTCGCTGCTGACGGAAATCGAGTCGAAAGAAGTACTCGGTCTCTACGGCATACCAACAGTACAGACAAACCTGGCTCGCAGCGCAGAAGACGCCGTGGGCTTTGCCCAAGCGATCGGATTTCCCGTAGTCCTTAAGCTCCACTCAGAAACGGTGACTCACAAAACTGATGTGGGCGGCGTAATGCTGAACCTCGAAAACGAAGAGGCCGTACGACACGCATTTCACAGTATTCAATCATCCGTAACGGCGAAAGCCGGCGCGGGAGCCTTTCTCGGAGTTACCGTCCAGCCCATGGTGCGGCTTGACGGGTACGAGCTGATCCTCGGCAGCTCCGTGGACGCACAATTTGGCCCCGTGATTTTGTTCGGATCTGGCGGGCAACTGGTCGAGGTATATCGCGACCGCGCGCTGGCGCTCCCGCCGCTAAACACGACACTCGCGCAGCGCATGATGGAACAAACGCGAATCTTTTCGGCGCTGAAAGGAGTTCGAGGACGCGCGGCCGTGGACATAACTCACCTCGAGCAAGTCCTGGTGCGCTTCAGCCGCATGGTTGTCGAACAGCGGCGGATCAAGGAAATAGACATCAATCCGCTCCTCGCGTCGCCGGAAGGCGTACTGGCGCTCGATGCACGAATCGTTCTTTACGGACGAGAAGTCTCAGACGACGACCTGCCCTGCTCGGCTATCACTCCCTATCCCTCGCAATACATCTGGCGGTGGAAAACAAAAGACGGAATGGAAATACTCTTTCGGCCAATCCGGCCCGAGGATGAGCCGATGATGGTTAAATTTCACGGGACGCTTTCCGATGAAAGTATCCACTTACGATATTTCCACATGGAGAAGCTGGATACGCGCGTTGCACACGAACGATTGATACGAAAATGTTTTATCGACTATGCCCAAGAAATGGCTTTAGTCGCAGAGCGCACCGTGCCGGAAGCCGGCCAGCGGGAAATCCTGGCAGTTGGCCGGCTGAGCAAGTCCCGAGTAGCCAAGGCGGCAGAAGTGGCCGTTCTAGTAAGCGATTGCTACCAGGGAAAGGGATTGGGGACTGAACTCTTGCGCAGGCTCATCGAAGTGGCTCGCCACGAAAATCTTCAAGAAGTTCTTGCTCACATCCTTCTCGAGAATCTCGCAATGCGCGCGCTGGCAGACCGCTTCGGTTTCAAAATCCGCGAAAGCGATGACCCGGGAATGGTACTTGCGGTTCTGAGTCTCTAATCCGAATGCGATGGCAGTTATAAAAATTCTCTGAATACAGACCCGGTCGGCATCAATTTGGTCGCGAAGTCGGCAATTCCTTAAGAGCTTCAGGGAGAGGCAGTTCCAACCAGCGCAGCGTGAGCACAACTCCATGCTCCGCGTCGTACACCAACGTAAAGACGTGGCTGCAGTGTTCGCAGAGCCAAAAATGCTTCACCCCGTGCACATTACCGGTCGATTCGGTCACGCTCGGATTTGAGTCTATCGCAGAGTTGTCGGGCCGGAAGCGGAAGAACTTGCCGCCTTCCAGCCAATGAAACGCAGTAGGGCATGTCGGGTTTGCACATTTCGGCTGAAAATGTTGGTGTAAGGCTACGCCTTTCGTAACTTGGCCGTTGGCAGGCAAGTGTTTGATGTCAGCAGTATGTGGATCCTTCCGCTGTGCCTCTAGTTGGCCAATAGTAGTGCTCAGCCAGCTGCGAAGTGTTTCTTCAATATCGTGCTCGTCGCCCCATCGATAGAGAGAATCGAGCGTTTCCCCCGCGGTGTTCAGCGGAATTTGCCGGCAGGGTTTTTTCCCGGCGCGAAGCTTGGGAGGCACCAATTGCATCAACACGCAATCGCTGCATGGAGCCGGATCGTTCTTGCAATCGTAATTCATGCACGTGGGAGAATCTTCGAAGATAAACACCGGTCGCCAAGGCTCTCTCGTTGACCGGCCATACCCACCTTTCTCCAGAAAGTTAAGCTCAAACTTCAGGACATCCAGCAGGTCTCGCTCATCCTTTTGCATGGGAACCTCCTTATCTTTTTCAACTATCCGCGTCCCGAAGCTGGCTCGCTGTGACGGCGGTCACGCGCAAACGTGACGCCTGTCACCTACATGTCTAAGGAGCCGTACGAAACTTCCCCAATAGCAAAACGAAGCGGCAAACGGCAGAATGCATGATCAGCAGCTTGAGAATTGTACCGCGCGGAAAAAGATGTAGAATACTGGCTGGCTCACCTATGCGCGCTCCTTACGGTCTTGAAATAATTGAGAATTGCGTAACTTGCCCTCACCGGGAAGATCGGCTCTTCTGCAATCTCCCGCCGGCGGCGGTGCAGCAGCTCTCCGTGATCACCTCAGCATCTTCCTATCCCAAAGGGGCCACCCTCTTCGTTGAAGGACAGGCTGCTCGCGGCGTATTCATTCTGTGCGCCGGACGTGTAAAACTCTCCACGTCGTCGTTTGATGGAAAAACTCTCATCGTAAGAATTTCGGAGCTGGGAGAAGTGCTGGGGCTGCCTGCTACGGTTACGGGTAAGCCCTATGAGCTCACCGCGGACGTGATTGAGCCTGCACAGGCGAACTTTATCTCGCGAAAAGATTTTCTGAATTTTCTCCGTGACTACGGCGAAGTTTCGTTGCGTGTAGCTCAGCAGTTGGGCGAAACATATCACGCCGCTATCGCTGAAATGCGGTCCATCGGGCTATCACATTCGACCGGAGAAAAACTAGCCCGTTTCCTTCTGGATTGGTGTGCGGACCACGGGGAGGGAAGTCCGGAGATTCGCGCTCCGTTGACGCTGACACACGAAGAAATTGCTCAAATGATTGGAGCCTCTCGCGAGACAGTCACCCGGCTCTTCGCTGACTTCAAGAAAAAACAACTATTACAAATCAAAGGCACAACACTTATCGTCCTCAACAAGGCCGGCCTCGAGAGCTTGACCGGAATTTAGACCTGTATCACAAACTCCTTCCAGACCTTAAACCGGATTGTGACTTTCCGTAGCAGTGCGCTGCACCATTGACGTTCGTCCTCGACCTTCAGTATCTTCGCATGACGTCGTAGCCACCGAGAAATCACCGCAATGGCCGAAGACTTCACTCTCGACTTGGATTACCGGAAAGGGGCAGAGAAGTGGTGGGCTAGGCGTCGCCGTCGCTATAACATCGGATTGCTGATTGCCGCTCCGCTGGGATTCATTTTTTATACTTGGTCGGTCTCTCAATGCATTAATCTCCATGTTAACGGCGGTCGGGAGATTACGGTTCTCACAATTGTTTTCCAAGGATTCGCGTATCTCGTGGTGATTGGTGTGGCGAATCTCTGCTACTACTTGGGTCCCTGGTCAGAGCGAGTTGTCCGTCCAACGAATGTTGAAAGCTACCGGAAAATCGCGTTTCGACTTGGTTTTTGGTTCTCCGTCGTCGTGCTACCCTTGGCACCCTCGGCCCTCCTATACGTCATCTGCTCCCTTCATGCAGGAGACGCGAGAAAGATCACTTAGGAATCGGCCCTATCAGCACTTGGCGCAGTCCTGTTTTTGGGCAGCAAACATCAACGAAGCGCTTTTGGTTGAGGAAGCATTTGAATGTCTGGAATTCTCAACAGAGGCGCGGTTGGCACAAGTCTCTGCTTAGTCGGACGAGTCCGGTCCCAGTACTTTTCACGTTTTGACCTCGTCATGCGCGTAGATGACTCTCAGGGGCTCGCCCGCAGGCGGATTAGTCCAGCTCTCTGTGATTCCCGTCACATAACGCTGTGACGCCAATCCTAGAGGCAATGTCAACTTATCGGCGAAAATGGCGAAATGAAAGCACCCAGCGAAATTGCAATCCTTGATGGGAATGAAGCGGCGGCGTCCGTTGCGTACCGCCTCAATGAAGTGATCGCAATCTATCCGATTACACCTTCCTCGGCTATGGGAGAGTGGGCCGACCAATGGCAAGAAGAGGGCCGGAAAAACATATGGGGTCTGGTACCGACAGTCGTTGAGATGCAGAGCGAGGGCGGCGCAGCGGGAGCGCTGCACGGAGCGCTACAAGCCGGAGCCATAGGAACAACGTTCACCTCATCGCAGGGCCTTCTTTTAATGATTCCGAACATGTACAAGATCGCGGGAGAACTTACGCCAGCGGTAATTCACGTCGCGGCTCGAACTGTCGCCACGCACGCACTCTCGATTTTTGGCGATCACAGCGACGTGATGGCCACGCGGTCAACCGGGTTTGCAATGTTAGCTTCGAATTCCGTTCAGGAAGCCTCGGATTTTGCTCTAATCGCGCAGGCAAGCAGCCTGGAATCGCGGATTCCGTTCCTTCACTTCTTTGACGGATTCCGGACGTCACATGAAGTAAACAAAATAGCGCCGCTCAGCGACGAAGATTTGCAAACGATGATTGACCAGAAGTACGTGCTCGGGCATCGAGACCGTGCACTGTCGCCTGATCGGCCGGTCATTCGCGGAACCGCACAGAATCCAGACGTGTTCTTTCAGGCCCGAGAGGCCATCAATCCGTTCTATCGCGCCTGCCCCACAATTGTGCAGGATGTGATGGACCGCTTTGCGGCACAAACGGGCAGAAGCTATCACCTGTTCGATTACGTCGGCGCGCCAAACGCGGAACGTGTCATCGTCGTGATGGGGTCTGGTGCAGGCGCCGTAGAAGAAACTATCGAGCACCTAATGGTCCAAGGGGAGAAGGTTGGTTTGCTCAAGGTCAGGATGTTCCGACCATTCGACGCGGGGGCCTTTATCGCAGCTCTTCCGAAAACAACGGCCATAATCGCCGTGCTTGATCGCACCAAAGAACCGGGCAGCTTGGGAGAACCTCTCTATCTCGACGTTGTGGCGGGTCTGAATGAATCGGGATTTGCGGAAGGACAACCCAATCCGCGGGTGATCGGCGGGCGTTACGGCCTTTCGTCGAAGGAATTTACGCCGGCGATGGCAAAAGCTGTATTTGATGAGATGAAGAAGGTTACGCCCAAAAACCATTTCACGATCGGAATTCATGACGATGTCACGCACACCAGCCTTGCATACGATTCCAAGTTTTCCACCGAAGAGCCGCGGACCGTCCGGGCACTGTTCTATGGTCTCGGCTCGGACGGCACTGTGGGAGCTAACAAAAACTCGATCAAGATCATTGGGAAAAATACCGACAACTTTGCGCAAGGGTACTTTGTTTACGATTCGAAGAAGGCGGGCTCGGTAACCGTTTCTCACCTGCGCTTCGGGCCGCGTCCTATTCGGTCATCGTATTTGATCACGAAGGCCAACTTCGTCGCGTGCCACCAGTTCCAATTTCTGGAGCGTATGGATGTTCTCGCCGCCGCTGAGCCCGGTGCCACATTCTTGCTCAATTCTTCTTTTGGTCCGGACGAAGTCTGGAAACACCTGCCGCAAACGATGCAGCAAACGATGATCGACAAGAACTTAAACTTCTTCGTTATTGATGGTTATGCTGTTGCCCGCGATGCTGGAATGGGAAGCCGGATCAACACGATCATGCAAACCTGCTTCTTTGCGATCAGCGGGGTACTTCCACGAAATCAAGCTATTGATGCGATCAAAAAAGCCATCCACGAAACATATGGCAAGCGGGGGGAAACAATTGTAAGGAAGAACTTTGCAGCCGTTGATCGGGCGCTCGCTCATTTGCATCCCGTTACAATTCCAAACCAGGCCACCAGCGGATTCGACGTGCTCCCTGCCGTGCCGGATAGCGCGCCCGCCTTCGTTCGCAATGTTCTCGGCACGATTATCTCTGGACGTGGAGACGATTTGCCCGTCAGCGCCCTGCCCGTAGATGGAACTTTTCCGACCGGCACAGCAAAATGGGAGAAACGCAACATCGCACAGCAAGTTCCAGTCTGGGACGCAGATCTCTGTATTCAGTGCGGAAAATGTGTGCTCGTTTGTCCTCACGCCGTAATCCGCGCGAAAGTTTACGATTCGTCATTGCTCTCGAATGCGCCCCAGGAATTCAAATCTGCGAAACCGCGGTGGCGGGACTTCGAGAGCCTCCGATACACATTGCAGGTCTCACCCGAAGACTGCACTGGATGCCGGTTGTGCGTCGAAGCCTGTCCGGTCAAAAGTAAGAGCGAATCAAAACACAAAGCCATTAACATGGAATCTCAGGTGCCTCTGAGAGAAGTTGAGAGTATTAATTGGCAGTTTTTCCTTGGCTTGCCAGAGTTCGGTCGGGATCGTCTATCACACGGCCAGGTAAAGGATACGCAGCTTCTGGAGCCCCTGTTCGAGTTCTCAGGCGCATGTTCCGGTTGTGGCGAAACGCCCTACATCAAACTTCTCACCCAGCTCTTCGGTGACCGGCTTCTGATTGCGAACGCCACTGGATGTTCCTCAATTTACGGCGGGAATTTGCCGACAACTCCATACACGGCGAACGCACAGGGCCGCGGTCCTGCGTGGTCCAATTCACTTTTTGAAGATAATGCTGAGTTTGGGCTCGGCGTGCGGCTAGCCGTAGACAAGCAGGCCGAATACGCACGCGAGCTAGTTCATCAGCTCGCACCGCAGTTGGGAGACTTTCTTGTTAACGGATTATTGATCCCGAATCAAACGACGGAACAACAAATTGATGAGCAGCGCCGTCGCGTCGTCGAGCTCAAGAGAAAGCTTGCCAGCATGCAATCGCCACAGGCGCTTGACTTGCTGGCCATCGCGGATGCCCTCGTGCGGAAAAGCGTCTGGATGGTCGGAGGTGATGGGTGGGCCTATGACATCGGCTTCGGAGGTTTGGATCATGTTCTTAGCACCGGCGCGAACGTCAATGTTCTCGTGCTTGATACCGAGGTTTACTCAAACACGGGCGGCCAGATGTCCAAAGCCACTCCTCGAGCTGCGATTGCGAAGTTTGCGACCGGGGGCAAGAAGACCTCGAAAAAGGATCTTGCGATGGAGGCGATCAGCTACGGATCGGTTTACGTAGCGCGGGTGGCCATGGGCGGGAATGACACACACACGGTCAAAGCATTCCTGGAAGCAGAAGCTTACGATGGACCTTCGCTGATTGTCGCCTATAGCCATTGCATCGCCCACGGCTACGATATGGCATTTGGTCTGCAACAGCAGAAGGCTGCTGTGAATTCCGGATACTGGCCGCTGATTCGGTATAACCCCGCTCTGCGTTTGGAAGGAAAGAATCCATTCCAGCTGGATTCCAAGCCTGCTCAAATCCCGCTACAGAGATATACCTGTCAGGAAGCGCGCTACACAATGCTGGCGCGAAGCCATCCTGAAGTTGCCAAGGATCTTCTAAAACTTGCGCAAGACGACGTAGACCGACAATGGCAAGTTTACTCCAATCGGGCGGCGATGGCAGCGAGAACGGAAACGCTCGTAGCAGCGAAGGCGGCGCCGGCTTCTGCGTCGACCTCCAGCGAAGGAGCCGAAGAATGATAGACATCACCACACGATATCTCGGCTTAACGCTGAAGTCGCCGCTCGTCGCATCTGCCTCGCCTCTCTGTGAATCAATAGACAATCTCAGGCGTATGGAGGATGCAGGGATCGCGGCGGTCGTACTTCCCTCTTTCTTCGAGGAGCAGTTGCGGATTGAGAGTGAAGCGCTGGATTTGGATCTCTCGCGCGGATCTGAGAGCTTTGCGGAATCTCCGAATTATTTCCCGGACCTGCAAACCTACAACTCGGGACCAGAAGGCTATCTGGAGCTGATTCGCCGAAGTAAGCGAGCTCTTTCGATTCCCGTCATCGCAAGCTTAAACGGTGTTTCTGAGGGCGGATGGGTCCGCTACGCAGGGCTGATGCAAGAGGCCGGAGCAGACGCCATCGAGCTAAACCTTTACGGTATCGTAACTGACCCCAAACTCAGCAGTTCACAGGTGGAACAAGATTATTGCGAACTCGTGAGTCGTGTGAAGGCGAGCGTCACGATTCCGGTCGCAGTGAAGCTGTCTCAATTCTTTACGGCCATCCCTTACATGGCGCGGCGGCTGGACGAAGCAGGTGCGGATGCGCTGGTTTTGTTCAACCGCTTTTATCAGCCGGAATTCGATTTGGAGTCCCTCGATGTTGTGCCGAGTCTAACCCTTAGCAGCTCGCAGGAATTGCTGCTGCGCCTTCACTGGATCGCGATTTTGTATGGCCGGGTTAGGCCTAATCTGGCCATCACTGGCGGAGTGCACACATCAGAGGACGTTCTCAAGGCAATCATGGCTGGAGCCAATGTTGCGATGATGACTTCAGCGCTGTTGCGACACGGAATCGAGCATACAGAATTTGTGCTGGGACAACTTAAGCGCTGGATGGAGGACCACGAGTATAAGTCCATCCGCCAAATGCACGGCAGCATGAGCCATCTATCTTCGTCCCGTCCGACCGTTTTCGAGCGGGTCAATTACATGAAAGTATTGAGCTCTTATGCGTTGCGCTAACCGTTGCAGAGGATCAGGATTCAATCGGAATCTTGTTCTATGCTACATGTAGAACGCAGAAGAGAATGTCCACAGATGGGCAATCGTTGATCGGAAGAGTCTCGCCAACCGCTATTTGCATCTCTTCGGCGGCGTGTGAAACCAGCGAATACAAGTAAATGAGCATTCCGAGGCCTACCAGCGGGACAGCCCACAAGAAGAAAAATCATGAAAGACAGTGGATGAATCCACAGCAACATCAGCATCTGAATCGTCAGTCCGAGCCCGATCAGAAGGCCGGACCAGCGAATGCGGTGTTCGATTCGAGGAGTGGTCATCTCACTTTTCCGCTTCCGGGCTCCAGAAGGTTACTTGGCTCAACGTACCTACTTCATGAACGATGTCGTGGCAGTTGCTGGACATACAGGAAAGCTGATTGGCTTTCACCTTCGCGAGCATTGCTGGGTCTTTATGATGTGACGAAGTCTCCTCAAACGACCGCGCACCGAGGTGGCAGTGCAGACACTCGCGATTGTTGTATGGCACATACAGCTTAATGTTTTCGGGTTTGGGGACGGTCCCGAAATACTGCACCCACACATGATGAACACCGCGCCACTTCGCGCGGTAGTCTCCGAACATCGTGTAATCCGTATGGCAGGTGAAGCAGGCATGATCGCGGGGTACGCGATTGTTCTGGAAGTGCGCCGCCGGCAGGTAGCTTTTATCATCCACGTACAGGCTCCGGCCGAAATCCCCCATCACATGACAGGAAAGACAGAAGCCAGTTGAGGTGGAGCGCTCGAGTTGTTCGTGCAACCCGGTCCAGATCGCTAGTGCCGGCAAAATGCACAGCGTGAAAAACGCAAGAACCTTTCCGCCCGGGACGCGCGTCAGTTGGGCCCGAAACGCCGTCAGAACGGCCAGAATTATGACGACGCCGGTGAAGAGCATCAGGATGGCTGCGGTTGTGTTCATAATGGATGGACGTTTTGGGTATGGTTCCGGGGAAACCTCGCTCAGCCGCGATTACGCGGTAAGTCACAACAGCAGGCTCTAATGTGTGGCGAGAGACCGATAGTATTCGACCACACTTTTGATCATATCTTTACTCAGTTCCTTCTCGTAGCCGTCCATGTCCTGGCCTTTGCCTTTGGCAACAATATCGATCATCTGCGCTTCGCTCATTTTTTGAACGTCGGGAGACCGGACATCCTTCACCTTCAATTTGCGACCCTTCGCGGTATTACCCGACCCGTCTTTCGCGTGGCAGACCGAACACTTGTCCAGATAGACGTCCTGCGCGCTGGCCTGAGGAGATGAGCCGATGGCCGCATGACTGCGCGCTGAAAGGAAGAGTACCAGTCCGGCTCCGGCGATAAGCACGCCGATGCTCGCTACATTTCTCCATCCGCACATTCTGTCCTCACAGGAATAAAATTTTGGAATCGGCGGCAGGATCGCCGCCGTGCTTCAAGAGTTTCTTGAAAAGCTGCTAAAAGATACTATGGTTCAGGTCCATTTCCAGTCATGATTTTTAGAAGGAATAGCGAAGCGAAAATGTCGCATTGTTGCCGTTAAAATTCGGCGACTGAATCGCCGCAAGTCCAAATGGGCTTGTGTTTGCTGTTTGGGTGTACCCGTAATAATTCCAAGACATTTTGTAGGTGAATCCTCGATAGACATCGATCGCAATCGACGCGTACGGTCTTTGATAGTTGAAATCGAGCGTCCCGGAAGGCGTGAGAGGGTTCAGGAAAATCGTGTTTCCACGAACAAAGCTGCCGCCATAACCCACCACGGCAGTGACCCTTTTCATCGGTTTCCAAATCACGGCAGCGTGCGCGAAATGATCCGTGCTGGCATATGTGGAAAGAGCCCCTAACCCGGATGCACCGACAGACGCATTTGGAATTGTGCAAGCAGTCGTAGCCACTCCCGGGGGAGAGTTGAACGCAGTCCCAGTGAGAGTGGGGGGAGGAGGCGCGGGATTCGGGTAACTGTAAGTTATGGAGAAGTTAAAACAAATCTCGGACTGCGTGTAGACATTCCAGTAGTTGTATCCGAAATCGACGGACAGATGCGGATTCGCCATCAACATCGTAGAGAAGCTAAAAGAACGGTCGTGTTCCAGGTTGTTGACGGTCGAAACGTTATCACGGTTTTCATGAATATCAACCGCGCCATCCAGATTAGCCCACGGTCGCGGCTTGTAATTCGCATGGACTTTATAAGACTGCACTTGCCGAGGATCGATCCTAGTGAAGGATTGATCGTTATATCCGAACTCAAAATCGGCGGTAATGCGCAGGGCGTCGATAGGACGCGCGACAACACCGAGCAACAGCGCTTGTTCATTGATCGTAATGACGTTGCGAGAAGTGTCGTTGCCCGCTTCCGGAAGCGGGTTCGTGGGTGAACCTTCTTGTACAGCGCCAGCCAAGGGACCGCTGGTGAGCAGCATGCAACCAGGCGGAAGCGGCACCACCGGCGGAGTTCCTGCAGGGGGTCCCGTGGGGGCGCAATCGCCGCGCGCGGCAAGAAAATCGTTTGCCATCGCGCCAGTGGTCCCGCCCGGAAAATAGAACTCACCGACATCAAAGGTCGCGGCCATGCTGGAGATTTCTCGGTTTGTGTAGAGATAACCGATGTGGGCGTTGTATCGCCTGTTGAAATCGTATTGGAGCTCGAGTGTATTCGACCTGATGTTCTGCCCGAGGAACTGTGTTGCGATCTCGTTGGTGACATCGGCGGCGGAACTTGAGGTGTGTTGCGGACAAGTTGGCTGGTTATAGTTTGCGGCCGCGGTGCAGTTCGTCGGGTTAAACACCCCGGGCGACAGCAACAGGCCGACAACACCCGGCGCCGGCGACGGTGTTCCAAACGCAGCAGTCTCTGCCGTGTCCCATACGCCAGGGATGCGCCAGTTATCGTAGCGAAACTGATCGAGGATCCTCAGCTTGTCATTTATGGAGTACACTCCCGACCAGTCTGCGTTCACCGAGACACGTTTGGTCTTTATCGGGCCCCCGGCCGTACTACCACGCTCCCCACTTCGGGCAGTCCAGCCGTTCACGATCTCCGAAAGGTCCGAGAAGGCATAGTCGCTGGTGCTGTAACCCAACGAGCCCGACATTTCAAGGTTTTTGAAATAGTTTGATTGGAAGCGGAGCCGTTCCGTGGGCATGAAGTTCCGGGGTTTGCCGACCTGGCTATAGGACAAAAATCCGTTGCAAGTGGGGTTGGCCGTGTTGGTCGTGCCAGTCACGATCGGAGACGCGCAAGGGAGAGTCTCGGCGTGTGTTTGTGTGCTCCAAATGTTACCCAGGTCCACCGGTGTGCCGTTTGGTGTGCCTATCCCAGAAGGGTTTGCCAGAATGAAGCCGAAATTCTCAGGGTTCGCAATCGGATTATCGCTGATGATATTATCCTGCTTGAAATAGCTGAGAAACTGGTCGTAGGAAATTGTCGTCCGGGGAAGAATCTTGAAGTCGACCCCGGCCCGATAGGCGTTCGTCGTATAGCTATAGTTCTCGTTAAACGCTGATATTGTGCCTCCATCCGTGGTAAAGAGCCCGGGCCCCTCGTCGCGGTTCCGTGAATAGCCCAGCCGGAATCGCACGGCCGAATTTGGAAGCAGGGTGAGATCGTAGTCCTGCATGCGGCGCACAAGATCCAGTGCATGAAGTGAGTCGTTTTGCGGTACTGCGGGTGAAGAGCAGTACGCCGGGAGGCCCGGGACGCCTGGGGGGGTTGCGTTAACTACGGAAGGCGGGCTGACGATGCAGCCGGTCGTCGGAGAACCAGCCGGGTTCAGCGCGGCCGGGTTCAACGGGTTGGCGAATAGATTGTAATCCCAAAAATTCTTGTCGCGACGGAAAAGTAGACGAAAGTCATACCATTTATTCTTTTCGACGCGCAGGCGCGTGACATCGTTCGGATCGCCGCCGTATCCGAAGTTCGTGAAACTAAGGTTGTCGAATAGAAATCCATTGTGATCGATCGAGCGCATATCCAGTGTGTAGTCAAACAGACGGAGACCGGAGTTCAGATTCTCGAACGTATCGTATGTGTTTAGGTTGCCGTTGATGTTGCTCGATCGATAACCGAATTCAACTGACGAGTGGATATTGTAATCACCCGAATTAATTCCCTTCGATTCTTCAGTGTCGTCTTGGCCGCGAGCAGCAGGTGAAAGGAAGAGCGTCGCGACAAATACAACCCAAGGAATCGAGCGAACGCCCCAGTTGGACTTCATGGCTTTTCTCTCCCCATGCCAAATCTCACGATCGGCTCACCGCCAGCTTGCTTGTATAGCTTCTCGGCGTTCAAAAAAGCTTATGGCGCCTCCTATTTGAACAAGGTGGCATCGAAGTTGGAGCCGTGAATTTGCGAGTGACAGAGCACACACGACTGGAAAAAGCTCGCTTGGTTGTGGAACGAAGGAGCTCCAGGTGCGGCGCTGAAGGACGAAGTCGTGTGACATTGCAGGCAAAGCAGGTTGATATTGCTCAGCTTCAGCATGCGAGGATTCGGCCCACCATGCACTATATGGCAGGACTGACATCCATCGACCTTCACCGGCGCGTGCTCATACACGAATGGTCCCTGCAGATCCGTATGGCACTTGAAACAGACCGCATCCTGGGTGGAAGAAGTTCGCACTTGCTTAGGCTTCACCGTACCGTGCACGTTGTGGCAATCGCTGCACTGGATCAGCCCTTCATTTACTCGATGGTGGAACGGCATGTCGAACTGGGCTTTTTGTTCCAGATGGCATGAATAGCAAAGCCCCGGTTGAGACTTTATTAGCAAAAAATCAGATTCTTTACCGTGGTGTGGCGAGTGGCAGGAAACGCAACTGACGCCATTCTTCGAATGTTCCGAATTGATTGCATTCATATGCTGCGTGCCGCCGGCATGGCAGGTCAGGCAGCGTTCATTTATTTCCTTGGTTGAGTTTTCTTTGAAGCTGAAAATTGGATGATCCGTCAGCGCCTTCGCGGTCGCGGCGTCGTCGCCGTGAGCCGCTTGGACCGAGTCCGCGTGTGCCTTCCCCGGGCCATGACAGGTCTCGCAAGCGTGAATGTAGTCTTTGTTGGGAAAAGCAATGTCCCAGTGCCTGGTCTTCTCATTACGCACTGCTTCATCTTTGTGGCACTCCCGGCAATGCTCGGGTCCCGCAAAATCACTCGCGGATGCGTTAAAATCCGGCACCGCGCCCGCAACCGAAGATTGCGCTTTCTTTTGCGCGAAGGTCGCACCCAGCGGCCATGCAAGGCAACAGGAAAGAAAAACAAGGCGGGTTCGCGATAAAACCCTACTTAGACTTTTCGTCACCTTTTCAACCCCATAATAAGGACGCGTTGATGCGCTGAAGGCCGAAGGCATTTCGCGGCCAAGTAGTGGGTTAAAGTTCAGCTTGACTGAAGAGTCGCGTGCTGTCCGCGGATCGTCAGCCCGTCGGCACTAAGATTAGCTTTCTCTTACAATTCTAGTAATGTGCGGCAGCGTACATCTAATGAAATATGGCACCTCATATAGCGGACGTTGCGCATGTGTCAAGTAATTTCGCTGCGTAACGATAATACGGCGGTGATACGCAGCCGCAGGATCCAAACTGCGCTTGCCAACGATGCGTTCTGAATGCGATAGCACGGCAACTGATTGTGGTTCGGTCACTTTATAATTCAAACCGCGCGGGATACTACATGAGTTTTGTGTTGGATTCAGTGATATCTGTCACTGTTGGTTGTGATGGGCCTCACAAGGACAAGCGAGGGAAAGTTGCCGACGGTCTAGCTTTTTATTGAGAATCGATGAGGTTTTCGAGAGCGAGCCTTTTTAGGATGATTAAGGTTGAGCCTTTGACCTGCAGTAATTGCTCCTTTTTAAATTCAGCGAAAAGTCTAGTAACCGTCTCGCGAGAAGCCCCGATTATTTCGGCGATTTCCTTATGCGTCAACGTCAGTTTGGCTCGAATCTCTGTGCTTCCTTGTCCGTGGTTGGCGCACCAGTCCAGGAGAAACCTTGCTAACCTCTGTGCAGCAGAATGCGATAGGCCGATGGATCGCATTTCAGCAACAGCGGCATCATACGTTTCCCCTAATTGCTGGGCTACGCGTAACGCAACGTCGCCGTGTTCGCTGAGGAAGTTTAGAAAATCAGTCCGCGAGATAAAATTTACCTGCGTGGGCTCGATCACGTCCGCCGTAAGCTCATAAGGCTTACCCGTAACACTCGCTGACAGTCCTAACACTTCTCCCGGCTCCGAAATTCTCACAATCAAAGTTCTTCCATCATTCGATGATGTAGAGAGTTTCACGCGTCCGGCACACAAGATGAAGACCCCTCGGGCGGACTGTCCCTCGACAAACAGAGTTGCACCTTTAGGATAAGAGGATCCCGATGTAATTGCCGAAAGACGCTGAACAGCGGGTGGCGAGAGGTTGCCAAAGAGCCGACCCTCCCAACGGGGGCGAGCAGTGAGGTTACCGGTTAGCGTGGCCCGCGTTCGATCCCCTTTTCCTCGCGGAATAATTCTGAGATTGGTGAGCATATCTCCTCCGTTAGTCAGGTCGCTTGTGTACGGCCCAAGTCTTGTACGGATCCGAATAGGAGCAAACATCATGCGTCACATTTGAGTGTGACCATCGTCACAACGCAGCCTAGCGACACTGAATCGTCTAGAAAGATAGGGGTCCCTATCTAAGAGGAAGAGCGCAGACCTAGGTCCGAAAGGAGTTACGCTGCAGGATAATTTCCGAGCAACCGAACCACTCCAGCTTACGAAGAAAAGCGGCCAACCCGTATTTTCAACCGCCGATGCGCTCTCATAGAAAACTACAACAAGTGTATCGCTCGATCACCGTCCCGTCATCCATCGCTGCGGTCCCGCCCCGCACGTTCGCCTCTGTATCAGCGGTCACATTGAACGGTGACACAGGTCACGGTGAAGTACGCAGAACTGCATATAAATGTGTACGTGAGGCGCGGGAAGCGGGTTCCCATAAAGCATCATCACCTAGAGGATCCCGCTTGCGCCCAGCAAGGAGGTTTTATGTTTAGCCGGCACATTACAGTGCAGATCAAGAAAACATGGATGTCAGAGATTCCGCAAGTGTTCGAAAAGGAAGTTCTTCCAATTCTTCGCAGGCAGAAGGGTTTCCTCGACGAGCTGCTCCTCGTCACACCCGACAAGACGGAAGTGGTCGCGATCAGCTTGTGGGAGAACAAAGAGTTCGCGGAGATTTACAACCGCGAGTTCTATCCCGAGGTGGTGAAGGCTCTAAACAAATACGTCGAGAGCACGCCCGTAGTGAAAACGTATGAAGTGAAGTATGCAACGCTTCCAGCGTTCCAGAAATTCGCCACGGTAACGGCCAATTAATTGACTGCATCTCGCTTTGGAGGGGAAACGCATTCAGTTTCCTCTCCAACAGCGTGTTCTTAGGGAAGACAGGGGACGAAGGCCATGAAAGTGCCAGAAGCGGCTTGGAGACTTGCCTTTTTCGGAATGAAGCACGAAGCCGACGACATCATTGACTACATTGTCATCAATTTTTCCGTATTGATATCGATTCTGGGGGGTCTTGTCGCTGCCATCTGGATTGGCTATGTGGTTAACGCAACAGTAGGATTAATCGCAGGAATTGGATTTTATGGCCTCAGCATGATTTTGTGTTCCTTCACGCTTCTGCATGGTCATCGAAGCTGAGGTTCCCGTTGTAGAATGCCCGATACAATCGAATGTCATCGTTTGGGAAGTATGCATGTTTAAGAGACTGCGCTCGTTCCTCTTAATCTCTCCAGCCAAGTCTTCCCTCTCCGGCACTGGCGCTAACGTGCATCGCACCACAGATAACGAGACGCCTTCGTTGTTTTAAAAAAAGTGATGCAGGATACAGTCTTTTATCGTCCTCGTTTGGTATAAGTAAGCAATGCGCTCATCGTGTCGGCAAACCGCGAGAAGTATATACAGAATGAGTCCGCGCCTTAGTCGCATGCTCCTGCTTGCTGCATTCGGTCTTTTGCTGGGGCGAGCTGTATTGAGCCAGGGAAGTGAAACTTCGCAGAAACTGCGTGTGTGCGAGGGGCAATATAAGGTTTACAAGGAAACCAATGCAGGTGGCATCGGACCCTTCGCAACTGGCGTCTTCAATTTCACGGAATCCTGGACGTTGTGGCGCCTGGCGGACGGTAGTTTGGAAGTAGAGGGCAAACGAGAGTACGAGTCGCCCTCCTACGAACCGCATAGTAATCAATTCACTGTTCATCTTTCGCCAGATTTTCACGTTCTCAGTCTGATGGAGTTTCGAAAACTCCGTTGGAAACCGGGTTCGGGGCCGCTGGGTTGTGAATTTCTCCCAAGCAAGATTGTCTGCACATCTGGTGTAGATCCCGACAAAAGTACACTACTTGATATAACCTTGAAAGATCCCTACGGGCTCTTGTGGCCCATTTCTGCGTTTTCTTTGAGCCATATCACTCGCTTCGTTGGGCACACGCCCGTGAGCGCTATTCAAGTACAGATGCTGAGTATTGATGAGCCTAGTATGGAAAATCCAGTGGCTGCAGCCGTCCTGAATGGACATTTGAAATATCTCGGCCATGAAGTGATTACAATTGCGGACCGCAAATGGCAGGCTGATAAATTTGAACTAAACGTGCCTCTTCACACACCGTTCCTCCTCTGGACTTCACCCTCAGGTCTCCTTCTGGATTTCGCCGAAGAAGACAATCATGGCCGTCCGCGGGAACAAGGCATGAAATTAGTCCGCTATCAACAGTGGTTAGAGTACTAAGCGACAGTTCACAGGGGACGAATCGACTCCGCGAACGACCTTACCTATCACAGTGCTTTTATTCCCCCTGCATTGACTTAATGTAGTTCACCAGATTCATAATGCGTAGGTTCACAAGCTGGGGATCCTTTCCGCGAATCGACGAAAAAAGTGGGCCCGACACTGGCATCTCACTGCCTCCACGCGCAGGCGTTTTACACCATTTCGGAGTACGTCTTCCACGCGAGCTGCCGGGAATTTTCCGTTATGGCGTTGAGCGATTGTTGTCAGGTCTGCTGGCGGCGTTTTGAGCTCAGTGGCCAAGGGGCCGTGGCCTTTCAAATCAGTTTGGAGTTTCGCAGGGAGGCTTTCAATGTTCGATAGTGTCTCATTTGACAGACTGAATTGATTCCAGGTACTGCACCAAATTCTCGAGCCTCACCGGTCCGCGGTCTACGTCCTCCTCTACCTGGGAGAAAATCGGCCCCCACACTGGCATCTCCCGCGACCCGTGCGATGCGATCATCCCCTCGCCCGTAATAATTCTCCGCACCCGCGCGACCGGAAACTTCCCGCCATTATTCTTAGCAATCGCCGTCAGGTCCGGCACCGTCGCTTTCAACGCCGGCGCCACGGGCCCGTTCCCTTTGCCATCTTTTCCGTGGCAGGACGCGCAGTACGCGCGGTACAAATCCACGCCTTCCACCGACCGGATCAAGGTTTGCTGCTTCTCCGAATTCGGCGGCCCCAGCTTGCTCTGCGAACCCGTCTGCGTTCTCGCTCCGGTTCCTGCCGCAAGAGTTGCGCTCACTGCAACAAATAAGCACCATGATGCGTTTCGAAAGTTCATAACTGTCCTGTCAGTGAATTTGAGTCCCCTCGGAGCACCGATCCAAATGCCTACTGGTCTGCGGAAACTTCGGACGTCAAATGGACACCCAGCCGAGAGATATCACCTTCGCTAACGGATGGCGAAATCTGAGCGACACCGTGCTGATAGCCCTTTTCGAATCCGGCGAGATTCAGCGCATCGGTGCCTTTCGGGACCGATTCGACCACCGCGCTACGGGCTGCTTCCGGCCTCAACAATCCGACAACAGCGGTAAAGAACCCTACTACCACCATATTCATAATCATCTTGCGCTTCAGTTCTTCGGCAAGGCGAGTTGCCGGGACTCGGTAGAGAGTCGCGTTTTCCGCCAGGCGATCCGGGTGTACTAGGTCTTCTTCAACGATCAGGATTCCACCCGGCTTCATCTGCGGAACGAAGCGTCGGTAGGCTTCCTGCGAAAGCACGACCAGGATATGCGGATGCTTCAGGTAGGGATAGAGTACCGGTTGTCGTGAAACGACGAGCTGTACGCTGCACGCACTGCCGCGAGCTTCCGGCCCGAAGCTCTGCGTTAAAGAAACGTGATAGTCCTCATGAAGCGAAAGCCCACGTCCGATCGTCATTCCCGCCAGAATCACGCCTTGGCCGCCAAAACCGCCAATCTGAATTTCAACCTCGGACATTGTCACCTCCACAGCCAGTATATTCAGCCTCAAGGGTACGCGCCAGTTGCTGGCTCATCAGCTCGAGGAACGTAGGCCGTTGGATGTCCACAAACTTTCCAACGACGATCGGACCCTGGTAGCTGATCGCGACTTCATTCGTTGGCGCGCCATGTCGCACGATACTGGATTGCTTGTAATACTTCATCATGTCAAGCCCGTCGCCCAGCTTATTGCGTCGCTCATAGAGGGTGGGACACGGAGCCAAGATCTCAAGGAAACAGAAACCCTTCTTTCGGAACATCTCCTTCATTGAATGAGCGACCTGTCGGACGTGATAAGTGGTCCAGCGCGCAACGTAGACTGCTCCGCATGATTCCACCAAGTTGGGCAGATTAAAGGTCTGTTCGTATCCGCCGTAAGGTGTGGTCGAACTGATCGCGCTCGCTGGCGTGGTTGGCGCCACCTGACCACCTGTCATCCCGTATGTGAAGTTATTCACACAGATGACCTTCAGATCCACATTCCGCCGCGCCGCATGGATCAAATGGTTCCCGCCAATTGATATCAGATCACCGTCGCCGCTGTACACCACCACGGTCAGATCGGGATTCGCCAGCTTCATTCCCGTGGCGAAGGGAATGGCCCGCCCGTGCGTGGTGTGGAAGGAGTCTAGCTCCACATAGCCGGCGACTCGGCCGGTGCACCCGATTCCAGAGACGACCACGACCTTTTTCAAGTCCAACTCCGTCTGCAGAAGTGCGCTCGCAAAGCAGTTTACCGTGGTGCCAATTCCACAGCCGGGACACCAGATATGCGGCATGCGTTCTGTGCGGAGAAACGTTTCGACCGGGTTCGCAACGGGATCGACCGGCGTTAGTAAACTGCTCAACATACTCATGGAGTCTCCTTCACTACTGGGCCCAGCTCCAGGATTTTCGCCAGAATATCCTCGGGAAGATGAACGGCGCCGCCCGCCTGCGGCAGCGAGAGCGTTGGCACGTGACCGGCCGCGCACCGCTCCACCTCCAGCACGATCTGACCATAATTCATCTCCGGCACAACGAAGCCCGCCAGTCGCGGTTGGCCAGCGAGTTCGCGGATTCGCTTCTCCGGGAAAGGCCACACGACCAGTGGCCGCAGCAGGCCCGCCGCGATTCCTCGCTCCCTAGCCATCTGCACTGCCTTCAAGGCCACGCGGGCTGTGATTCCATAAGCGACGACCACTATCTCGGCATCTTCAATGAAGTGTTCTTCCATATGCGAAATAGCCTCCGCGTTACCGCGGATTTTTTCGATTTGGCGCTGCACGAGTTCGTGTTGTGCGCCCGCGTTCATTGCCGGATAGCCATGTTCATCGTGGGTCAAGCCGGTGACATGAAAATGGTAACCGTCGCCGGCCTTTACCATGTCTGGCACGCCATCGGCGCCCGCATGATAGAGCTGGAAATCCGCCGGGGCCGATTGCGTATATCTTCGGGGAAAAATCTCGATCTGGTCGGCCGGCGGGATTACGACCTTCTCGGTCATGTGGCCAACGCATTCATCCATCATCAACAGAACGGGAACGCGGTATTTCTCGGAAAGATTAAACGCCTCGATGGTTAGGTTAAAGCATTCCTGGGGTGAATTGGGGCAAAGCGCGATGATCGCGTAATCACCGTGGGAACCCCAGCGTGCTTGCATCATATCCGCTTGTCCGGGCAGAGTCGGCAAGCCGGTTGAAGGGCCGCCGCGCTGCACGTTCACGATTACTAGCGGCGTTTCGGTCATGGCCGCATAGCCGATGTGCTCCATCATTAGGGAAAAGCCGGGCCCGCTGGTCACCGTGAACGCCTTGGCGCCGGCCCAGACGGCTCCTTGAATCGCAATAGACGACGCCAGCTCGTCCTCCATTTGAATGAACATGCCACCGACGAGCGGCGCACGCTGCGCAAACCGCTCAACAATTTCGGTGGAAGGCGTGATCGGATATCCCGCTGAAAACCGGCAACCTGCCGCCAACGCGCCTTCACAGCAAGCTTGGTCGCCGTCGAGAAAATGAGTTCCTGTCAGCACACCTTCAGAATTCGCGTTCATCGCTCGACTCCTTCATCATCTTTGCCTACAGGACGCAGGGTCTGACCGTCATGCCTGATCATTAGGGCGTGGATGGCAAAATCGGGACAATACATGCCGCAAAGATTGCAGCCCGTGCAGCCGTCTGGGTCGGTGAGACAAGGCGGGTGATATCCTTGTGGATTGAATTCCTGAGCGAACGCTAAAACGTGAGTCGGACAAAACTCGATACAGAAGCCACAGCCCTTACAGCGTTCCGCTTTCAAGTAAACTACTCCCTGGGTCTTCCTTTTCCTCTTCTTTTCCAGCGTAGTCTCGTCACGCGGATATTGCTGATCTCTCGTTGTCATCAGAAGCGGTCCTCCGAATGCAAAAACTTACTAGTCAAATCGTGTTCGCTCACCCCTAAGATTCTGCCGGGGGGACTTCAGTGCCGCCGTGACTTGGGTCACCAACATTCGTGATCTACGTCACTTCCGCTCGCTTGCGCTTTTGGTTGCGTACATTCCGCGCGCTTCGCATGACTAAATTACAATCGCGATAGTAGTTTTTGATATAGACGTTCTAAGGGAGAACTGCTCAAGCGCTCGTTAACGGATCCTATGGGTGTTTTTGACTCGAAGTTTGTGGCACAGGTCACCGACGGTTGTGACCGCGGTCACAGATCCTTCGCTGGGACCGTGTTAGCTTGGTAATGGTGGAGGTCAAAGGTGAAGACTCCAACGCAAAATAAGATCCAAATACTGATCGTCGACGATCATCCCGCAGTTCGTGATGGCCTACGGTGCATCCTATCGCAAAATCCACGATGGCAGGTTTGCGGCGAAGCCAAAAATGGCAAAGAGGCTGTTGAAAAAGTCCAGGAACTAACGCCTGACCTCATAATTCTCGACATAACCATGCCAGTGATGGGCGGCATCAAAGCCGCTCGCAAAATACGCCAGATTGCGCCACTCACCAAAATCGTGCTTCTTAGCATGCACGACGGAGCCCACGTTGAAGCCGAAGTCCGGCACGCTGGGGGTGACGCATTTGTCTCAAAGGCAGACGATCCAAGCTCACTGGTAAATGCTGTAGAGCGTCTCGTAGAAATGAGGCTGGTCAGTCCCATGTCTTAACAGGGGTTGATGTAATCAAAATCTCGGATTTTGGGGAGGCGGAAATGTGCGAACGATTGTTTCTGTTCCTGCTACTCCTTCCGGTTGCTCTTTTCTCTCCTGCACAGCAGACCCAGAAGGCAACTGAAAAACCGACGCCGACGGAGTACAAAATTCCGCCTGAAGCGGCCAAGCAAACCAATCCAGTCAAGCCGTCACTTGCATCAATCGAGCAAGGCAAGAAAATTTACGGCTATGACTGTGCGATGTGCCACGGAGCCGATGGAGATGGCAAGGGCGACTTGGCAGTGCAAACGAAATTGAAACCTCCCGACTTTCGCGAGCACGCGACTCTGAAAGACAGGACCGACGGCGAGTTGTTTTACATCATCAAGAACGGCAAAGGCGAAATGCCGCCGGAGGGAGATCGGGCCAAACCGGACGATGTCTGGAACCTCGTAAACTACATTCGTTCGTTTGCAAAGAAAGAACCAGGGGCAAAGCCTAAAATGGATACCCCTTAAGGCTCCTTTCTAATCGAATAAACCAGGGCAATCTAGCTATGAATGCCCTGGTGGTGAGGGTTACGTCGGCGGTGACCGGTGAGGTTGTGTTCACGCAGTAGAAGAAGATCGTTAGATTGATGACGGATAAGCTCTTGAGCGCGGCGCGATGAGTTGAAGATTTCCTTGTTTTATTCTGCCGTGCGTCGATTTTACAGTTAGTAACGTCCTAGGAGGGACAAAATGATTTCCGCAAAAGTTACACTGACCTATCCCTTTAAGACCAACCGGCAATTTGTCGCGGAGACCGGCAGCGGCCATCACATACTGCTAGACGATGCTGTGGGAGCGACGGGCGCGAAACCCATCGAGCTTGTGGCTGTGGCCCTGGCAGGTTGCACAGCGTTTGACGTGATCACCATACTGCGCCAGAAACATCACCAGAAGATCACTGGTTACGAGGTGCGCGTCGAAGCCGCCCAGGCCGGACTTCCACCACAGGTGTTCACGAAGGTGAGTATACATCACGTGTTGATGGGCCTCAGTATTGATTCGACCGTGGTCGAGCAGGCCATTCATCTCTCCGAAGATAAGTATTGTTCTGTGGGTGCGATGTTGAAACAGACAGCGGCGTTCGAGACAACTTATGAAGTCATTGAAGAGGAGACTGAATGGATCCGCACGGATTCGCAGGTCGAAAAGGTTTTACTCGTGACAACGTAGATATCGAACGCGTAACGGGATGCGGAGCGTCGATCGGGCGATTTCCAATATGTCCGATAATCCGCCAAGGAGAAAAATTAGTAGGGAGGTGAGCCATGCCTTATTTCGATACACCTCGGGGCACCAGATTTCGGATTGGCATTTTGATTTTGATCGGACTGTTTTTGGGTCCGGTGTTCGCGCAGGACAAGCAGGTCAAGAAAGAATCGGTCAAGCAGACGGTGCCGCTTTCTGGTGCCAGCATGTTTAAGGAGTATTGCGCGGTGTGCCACGGCAGGGATGCGAAGGGAGATGGACCGGCAGCGTCGGCGTTGAAACAGGCGCCGCCGAATTTGACGACGCTGGCGAAGCGGCACGAGGGGAAATTCCCAGACCTCTATGTGGAAAACGTGCTGCGGAACGGCGTGAAGACTCCAGCACACGGCGATGCCGAAATGCCGGTGTGGGGCCCGCTGTTTGCGTCGATGGATTCCGATCCATTAGTGATGCACTTTCGAATTTCAAGACTGGTGAGCTACATCAAGTCGTTGCAGGTCAAGTAGCCAGTGGGCAAGCCCCTAGTCCCAAACCAGTCATCCGATTATCGGACTCACCGCGAGTTAAAACCCGCTCGCGATTTGCTCGGTCAGTTTGTCTCGCACCTCGGCCTTGGCCAAAACGAATCTGCTGAATGTGTTTAGAATAGAAAATTGCGTTGGGCGGGAAAGGTGCGTAAGATCTCTTCACTTGAGCTTTCGGTGGCCGCTTTTTGACGCGCTGGCTGACATTAGTGGCCAACGAGTTCGAGATTCCAGCCGGAGGTCTTCTAGGATGATCTCGCCGGTTTCCAATCTGCTCGTATTGGCTGCGGCGCTTATTTCCATACTCGGCTGCGCAGAAGCCCAGGAAAATCAAGTCAAGAAAAACCAGCTGAAGCCTACCAGCCCTGTTTCCGGCGCGCAGATGTTCAAGGACTATTGCGCCGTCTGCCACGGACCCGACGGCAAGGGTAATGGCCCCGTCGCGACTGCGCTTAAGCTGCCCCCGCCCGACCTCACGACGTTGGCCCAGCGCCACGACGGGAAATTTCCGGACGATTATGTCTCAAACATTTTGAAAAACGGCGTGAAGGCGCCCGCTCACGGCTCCGGAGAAATGCCCGTCTGGGGCCCAATCTTTGAAACGATAAGCCGCTGGGAGACTGTTTGCCCCGGCATGGATAAAACTTCGGTCGCCGTGCGGATCGCGAATCTCACGAATTACCTCAAATCAATTCAAAAGAAATAGTCTCACGCCGCGCGACCATTTTGGCTATCCGGGGCTGGCCGGAGCGGTCTGCACTTACTTTAGCTATGGAGAGGGATGTCTGCGCAATTCCTATGAAGAATCGCGAACTTCTAATGCTCGCTGGATCTTGATGGTCGCCCGGAAAATGCAACAATGCGTGGCAGGGCTCTGCTGATTCTGGCATGTGTAAACCCTTGAAAACCGCCGAATGGCTCCTGCCGAAGGCAATCGAGCGGACATTCTGCTGCGATGTCAATTCTGATCAACGAACTCGGTAGCCTCTTGTTCGTGATTCTGTCCGGGCTCCCGGAGCGAATCCCAGGAACCGGAGCGATCGAAATCTCAGCCGAAAGCGTGGGACAAAGAGGCCAGGCTCTTGTATGCTACAAACGTTCCGGTCGGCAATCAACAGACTGAATTGCTTCTCCTGTGGCGGCTATGAACATTCCCACTCTTCATACGACCCTTCGTGGTATGCATCTTCTCGATACGCCGATCTTCAACAAAGGCACTGCTTTCTCTGACGAAGAGCGTTACACGTTTGGTCTTCATGGCCTGTTGCCACCATACATCGAATCGCTGGACGAACAAACGGCGCGAGCGTACGAATCTTATCGCCACAAAACGGACGATCTCGAACGTCACATTTACCTGCGCGCGCTCCAGGATACGAACGAAGTCCTGTTTTACAGACTGCTGAACGCCCACATCGAAGAAATGACTCCCATTGTTTACACACCGGTGGTCGCTCTCGGTTGCCAGCAATTCAGTGGGATTTACCGTCGCCCTCGTGGCCTTTTCGTGTCCTATCCACTCCGCGACTCCATACCTAGCCTCTTGCGAAACCGGCCGCACCCGGATGTCGATATCATTGTGGTTACAGATGGTGAGCGAATCTTGGGAATCGGCGATCAAGGTGTGGGAGGTATGGGAATACCGATTGGCAAGCTTTCTCTCTATTCGCTGATCGGCGGCATTCACCCGGCCCGAACCTTGCCGGTCGTGCTCGATGTAGGAACGAACAACCAGGACCGATTGAAAGCCCCGGAGTACCTTGGGTGGCGCCACGAGCGCATTACTGGTGACGCTTATTACGAGTTTGTGGATCTTTTCGTCCAGGCGGTGAAGCATGAGTTGCCGCACACGTGCCTACAATGGGAGGACTTTGCTAATGCCCACGCTCGGCCCCTCCTTGATCGGTACCGCGACCAGTTGCTGACTTTCAATGACGACATTCAAGGGACAGCGGCGGTGGTGTTTGGCGCGCTCACAGGGGCGATCAAAGTATCTGGCAAAAGTTTGAAGGACCAGCAGATCGTCTTCTATGGAGCGGGTGCGGCAGCTATTGGCGTAGCGGACTATTTGCGCATGGGACTTGTGGAGGGAGGTCTCTCGGAGCCAGAGGCTAGGAGTCGTTTCTGGATCGTCAATCGAGGCGGTGTCCTGCACACATCTCGAACTGATATCTCACCGGAGCAACGCGTCTACGCCCAACCAGTGGAAAGACTCGGTCCATGGCGGCGGCCTTCGTCGGGCACGATCGGTCTCGATACTGTTATCCGCAATGTCCATGCGACGATTTTGATCGGTCTATCAACCGTAGGCGGTGCCTTTACCGAGTCTATTGTGCGAGAAATGGCGCGCAAGGTTGACCGGCCGATCATTTTCCCTCTGTCGAACCCAACCGACCGCTCCGAAGCCGTTCCGGAGGACTTGATGCGGTGGACCGAGGGCCGCGCGATCGTCGCGACGGGTTCTCCCTTCGCGCCTGTGGAGTTTGCGGGTCGCAAGATTCCAATTGCCCAGTGCAATAACGTCTATATTTTTCCGGCAGTTGGTCTCGGCTTGGTTGCTTCCAAAGCGCGGAGAGTAACGGATCGGATGATGATGGCAGCGGGGCGCACGTTGGGCGAGAACTCGCCCTCGCTATCTGATTCTACGGCTGCGTTACTTCCCTCGTTGAAGGATATTCGGGCGATTGCGCGCCTGATCGCTTTTGACATATGTGTGGAAGCGCAGCACGCAGGCCTCGAGCAGCCCACATCGCCTGACGATTTGCGTGACTGCATAGCCGCCGCGCAATGGACTCCTGAATACCCTCACCTAGTTAGAGTCAAGCCCTAGCCCCTCGCACAACGTAGCGTGATCCCGGTGCCAGTGGTTGTTTCCTTCGCACCAGCTGACCACTCCAATAGCAGCTTCGCGAGCTTCTCGGGAGCGGTTGCGGAAAAGGCCCACGGTGCGCAATTGTTCGCAAGCCAGGTTGTAATTCGAAGTTTGTCCGGGTTGATGTAGCCGCTGCGTCGAACTACCGGGGCGACCTCGTCCTTCAGTGTAAGCGGCGTCGCGGGGGAAGCTCTTGTGACCTCCGTCACGCTCGACCGTGGCATCTGTCACATCGCCGTGCACCCGAATAGGCGAAATTGGATGTGAATTATAGAGAAACGAGGCGGACATGATTCGCGAAGACTTTCTTTTCGTTGCGTTACTTATACTCGCTCTGTATTTTGCTTATCGGGAAGCTGGACATTGGAAACACTGAGCTTGCCCGTTGGGCCGAGTTCAATGTGGTGCACAAAGGAAATGCTATGATAACTGCAAGAAGGATCGCAAATGTGACAGCTGTGGGAGAAACCGCTCGCGTTACTCTAAAGAATATTCTTTATTTGACTGATTTTTCAGAATCTTCCGAAGCTGCGCTCCCGTTTGCAATCGCTATCGCGCGCAACTACGGTGCAAACGTGCATGCGCTACATGTATTGACGCCCTCCATTCCAGAGGCATGCCACGAGGCGGTCACGGCCGACGAGGAGTTGGCCAGCACTGAAATGACGAAAATTGGGTCGAAACTTGCTGATATAGTCCACGGTACAGCGGTTATACACGGGACTACTTTCTGGTCAGCAGTTGAGCGTATGGTTAGGGACCATACGATCGATCTGATCGTCCTCGGCACCCATGGTCGGACGGGCGTAGCGAAGTTACTACTTGGATCTTTCGCGGAAGAGATCTTCAGACGCTCTACTGTGCCGGTTCTTACGGTCAGACGAGATGTTTTCAATAGCATGGACGCAAATGGGCATTTCCACTCGGTGCTGTTTGCGACGGATTTCAATAAGGCATCCATGGCAGCCGCTCCACTGGCGGTTTCTATGGCCGAACAGAACGATGCTCAGTTGGATTTACTCAACGTAATGCCGGAGGCCGGCATGGAGCATTATGGTCAGGTTGCTATTGAGGATGTGTTGCAAAACCTGCGTGGCTTAATTCCCAGCGACGCCAGAATGCGGTATCGGCCTTCCGTGATCGTTGAGTATGGGGAAGCTGCTGACCGTATTCTCGAGACGGCTGCAGAACGGGGGACAAATCTCATTGTGCTGGGAGTTCGTGACGCGGCCAGCCACTTGGCAGCAGCGACACACCTCGAGCGTGCCACGGCTCATAAGGTAGTCGCACATGCACAATGCCCTGTTCTAACGGTGCGCGGCTAAACAGGATTTCTGTTTCCGACAGCTCGTTCCAGATCGCTAACTCCATCTTCCATCGCTGGGATAACTCGCATAGCTTGATGGGTGCGGCAGAAGTTGGAGCGACAATGCCGCAATGAATCCGGCAAAGATTTTCCTCAAAACCGAGTAGTAGAATCGAAATGAATTTGTGACACTGAATCCAGCACTTCAAGGCCGTATGGCCCTTCACTTCTTCTTATGAGAAGGAGAAATGGGAGGAGCCATGGCGTCCGGCCCTTTCTCTCGAATCTCCACAAACCGCCACCCGAATCGACCTTTTATACACAGATTTCCGTTCGCGACCGAGTGATCGAGTGGCGAAGTGACGCGTACAATCTTCCCATCCTGCGCGTGAACTGTCAGAGTACATCCCACTCCGCAGTACGGGCAGATGGTGTCCGTTCGAATTTGGTGCGATTCCTCCCAGGTTCCAGCCTTGCGCATATCGTACTCGGTTCTGAACATCAGTGCGCCCGTCGGACAAACGCCGATGCAATTTCCGCAGTAGACGCATGCGGAATCGGGAAGAGCAACGTCAAACTCTGCGGCAATATGAGCGGAGAATCCGCGCCCAGCCACGCTAATGGCAAACGTATTCTGCGCATCCACTCCGCAGGCCTCGACACACTTGTAGCAAAGAATACATTTCGCGTAATCGCGAACGTAGAGCGCATTGTCAATTTTGGCCGGCTCTCCCGCGTGCGTGATCGCAGAACCGAACCGTTGCGGATTGCCGCCGTACAGCTGCATGTACCTCTGCAGTGCAGGCGCCGTGGAAACGTCCACTGAGGAAGCTAGAAATTCCAGAACCAGGCGGCGGCTCAAGCGTACGCGCTCGGAATTCGTCCTAATCCGCATGCCCGGTTCCACTTTTCGCGAGCATGCCGGCACCAACACGCGCGAGCCTTCGAGCTCGACCACGCACACGCGACAAACGTTGACGGGAGTCAAATTATCCAGAAAGCAGAGAGTCGGCGTGTCGATTCCCAGTAGCCGCGCAGCGTCCAGGATTGTTGCCTGCTCAGAGACGGAGACATTTCCCCCGTCAATCTGTATCTCGACTTGGCGCCGTGGAACGGACGAAGGCATTTCTGGCAAGGGGCTTCGCGCGATGGGAATAAGAGGTTCCGGAGCATTCAGGGGTTCGTTCATGAGAAAACGCTCCAACGGTTGAGGGTGGACAGCAGTGCGCTCGACGCGGTTTGTCCCAAACCGCAGATCGACGCATCGCGCATCACCTGTGCTATTTCCTGTAACAGACGCAATTCTTGCTCGCTCGATCCCAGTGGCCTCTTCGCAAACAGTCGTTCCAGCGCCTCTTTTTGTCGCGTCACCCCGACGCGGCAGGGCACGCACTGGCCGCAGGTCTCTTTGCGAAAGAATTCCGCGATGCGTAGAAGAATCTGTTTGAGGTCTGTCGCGTCGTCAAAAACCATGATGGCGCCAGAGCCAAGCGTCGCACCGATCACCCGAGTGTCCTCGAAAGTGAGCGGTGTGTCCAGTTCACTTGGTGAAACAAAAGTTCCAGCCGCGCCGCCCAACAGTATCGCTTGGAGCCTCGCCGTTCCTCCAACCCCGCCCGCGAGATTGATGAGTTCGCGCAGCGTGGTACCAAACGGAACCTCGTAAACGCCCGGACGGACAATGTGTCCCGACACACAAAATAGTCGCGATCCCGATGAGTGCTCCGTGCCGATGCGGGCGAATGCGGCGCCGCCTCCAAGTATGATGTCGGGAATATTCACGAGCGTCTCGACGTTATTGACCACGGTGGGCTGGCCGAAAAGGCCCGCTTGCGTAGGGAACGGCGGCTTATTGCGCGGTTCGCCGCGATAGCCTTCAATCGAGTTGAAAAGAGCCGTTTCCTCGCCGCAGATGTACGCCCCGGCTCCGCGGCGGAGTTCGACATCGAATTGAAATGAAGACCCGAGAATGCCTTGACCGAGGAACCCTTGGGCCCGTGCAGCCCTGGCTGCATGTGCCAAACGCTCGCTAGCCAAGGGATACTCGCCGCGTATGTAGATGAAACCTTTGTCGGCCCCAACGGCCAACGCAGCAATCGTCATGCCCTCTAGAATCGCGAACGGGTCGCCTTCCATCAGGACGCGGTCTTTGAATGTGCCTGGCTCTGATTCATCGGCATTGCAGACGACGTAATGGGGACGCCCGTTGCCTCGCTGGAGCAGCAGCGCCTCCCATTTCTTTCCAGTGGGAAACGCGGCGCCTCCCCGGCCTAAAAGGTGCGAGTCAATCACTTCTCGTACGATTTGTTCCGGGCCGATCTGAAGGGCGAGCCGCAGCGCTTCGTAGCCGCCCAGCCGGCGATAATCGTCCGGACTAGAAGGAGGGTCCGCCTTTCCGATGCGGCGAAGCAGCCGAAGTTGCGCACTGCCCGATTGCGGGATAGAAATTTTTGGGTCAACTACATCCGGCTCACGCGGAAGACGCTCCAATCCTGCATCGTGGAATGCGAGTTGAATTGAATTTGAAGTCGCCGGCGCGACGGGGCGCTCTTGCGGCGCATCTCCTGCGGCGGAAATAAGTGCGGCAGGGGCGCGTTCGCACAATCCTAAGCACGGACTCCGAAACCAGGTCGCACGATCTCCCACGCTCGAATATCCCGCTGGGCCAAAGTTCTTCTCCAGTTCTACGCACAGCGCTTCAGCACCGTGGGTCAAGCAGACGATGTCGTCGCAGACGTGCGCAACAATTGGCGCGCGCGGAGAAAGAGAGAACATCGCGTAGAACGACGCAACTCCGTATATCTCCGCCGGCGGCAGATTCAAACGCAACGCTACGTAATTCACCGCACCGCGGCTAATCCATCCAGCTCGGGACTGAATTGCGTGTAAGACCGGAAGGAGCAGGTCGCGGCGGAATGGGGTACCGAACGCGGCGCGACTGTCTACCTCTGAGCGCCGGCCGCCGTCCCAGCTGGAACTCGGTGGACCAAGTACACCATCGATAGCCGCCTTCTCCGTGCTCGTCGCCTGGTCTTCAGTCAGGTGCAGATCCACTCAGAGCTCCTGGAATTTATCAATCCGGATGGCTGTTGCTTTGAATTCAGCAGTACCGGACTTGGGATCGACGGCATCGATGGTGAGATCGTTGGTTGCTACTTGATTGTGAAAATGAAGCGTAAGAAAAGCAAGACCTGGGCGGAGCCCCGGGTCAAATCGAACCGGAGCTACTACCGAACCGCGGCGCGAGCTGACCCGCACTTTCTCTCCTTCGCGAAGGTTATAGCGCGCTCCATCTTCGGGAGAAAGATCGAGAGCTTCGTCGCGCCGGAGTGGCGACGAATAGCGTGCGGTCTGAACTCCCGTGTTGTAGGAATCCAGGCGGCGCCCGGTGGTGAGCCGGATCGGGTATCGGTCGTCCAACTGATCCACGGGCGGCTCGAATTCCACCGGGTTGAGCGGCGCGCGGGGGCCAATCACTGGACTCTGCCACAAGCGGCTATGGAGGTACAACTCTCCCGGATGGGATTCGTCGTAGCAAGGCCATTGAATTCCATCGAGTTTTTCGAGTCGCGAGTAACTCATCCCCGCGTGCATGGGACTTAAGGACCGCAGCTCGTTCCAGATTTGCTCTGGGTCCTGCTTGCCCCAGTCGCGGTCGAGTCGACGCGCAATTTCAAACAGAATTTCCGTGTCGTCATGTGCGCCCGAAGGAATCGGCACGGCTCTTCGCACACGCTGGACACGGCGTTCGCTGCTCGTAACCGTTCCCTCGGCCTCGCACCAACCGGCCGCCCCCGGCAGAACCACGTCCGCAAGCTCGGCCGTGTGGGTGTAAAAGAGATCCTGAACGACGAGAAAGCTCAGATTGCTCAGAAGCCTTAGGGCGCGGTGTCGATCGGCTTCCGAGTCGGCGGGGTTTTCACCTAAAACATACAATGCCGTCAATTGACCCTGTTCCATCGCCTTCAGCATGTCGCTGACGTGCAAGCCGCGTTTCGGATGAATCTTGGCGCCCCAAGCCTTTTCAAATTTTGCGCGGAGCTCCTGATTCTCGACGTGCTGGAATCCGGGCAGACGATCGGGAATCGCGCCCATGTCTCCGCCACCTTGCACATTGTTTTGTCCCCTGAGGGGATTTATGCCGCTGCCATAGCGGCCGACGTGCCCTGTTAGCAGGGCTAGGTTAATTAGTGCAAGAACGTTATCCACCGCGTTGTGATGCTCGGTGATCCCGAGCGTCCAGCAAACTTCCGCGCGCGGGGCCTTGGCGTAGGCATGGGCCACTTGACGTACTGCTTCGGCGGGGATACCTGTCTCGCGTTCGGCGCGCTCCAGTGTGTACTTCTCTACGCATGCTTCGTATGCTTCAAAACCGCTCGTCGCATTCTCTATGAACTGTTTGTTTGCGAGGCCGGCCGCAATGATTTCGCGGCCCATCGCGTTGGCCAACGAAATGTCCGAGCCTACATCCAGACCCAACCATATATCTGCCCATTGTGCGGAGCTGGTGCGACGTGGATCGACAACAAACAGCTTGGCACCCCGACGCACAGCCTTTAGTACGTGATGGAAAAAAATCGGGTGAGTTTCACGCGCGTTCGAACCCCAAAGAAGAATGACATCTGTCTCTTCAGTTTCGCGGTAGGAGCTGGTGCCCCCTCCCGCACCGAAAACCGCCGCCAGACCGGCGACGCTCGGGGCGTGTCAAGTGCGGTTACAACTATCGATGTTGTTACAACCGATGACCGAGCGCACGAATTTCTGCGCGATGTAGTTGAGCTCGTTGGTGGTCTTGGAGCAACTGAACATGCCGAAGGCGAGAGCTCCGTGTTGGCCAATTTCTCTGCGGATGCCATACGCGACACGATCGAGAGCTTCCTCCCACGTCGCCGGACGATGCTTTCCGTTTTCACGGATTAAGGGGATAGTAAGCCGCTCGGTTGGAGTTTGTCCCACGGTTCACCTCGTGTGAACTAACGCAGCTGATCATAGCACTGCAGCGTCCCGGCTCGTGCAGACCTTCGAAATACCAGATCGACAATGGGGGCGAACTCATTATGGCTCCGGCAAGACACTAAAGAGAACTAATCGTCCAAGTTAAATTTGTTGGGGGAAACCCTACGGTGCTACGGGGAATGCGTTCGGCGACTACTTTTGGGAGCCGTGATCAGCGTCATTACCTTGGGCCTGTCGATAGAGCATGTAAGTGAAACGACCGTGTAGCCACGCTTCTCCACAGACCGGATCGTGCTTGCTGTCCACGCTTTCACTAAGCACGTGCGCATAGTCACCCCCGAGGCGAATCATCTCCTGGCTCAGCCGAAGACGGGCTTGCGCCATTAAATCCTCATAGCATTGAGTCCACAGCTCGTCCCGGTGAGCGATCGTGCCTGGGACATGACTGCTGGTTGCCTCAACGGTGTGCTCCCCAATCGCATCGGCGCCAAATGGAGGCAATTCATGGTGCCAGTAAATCTTCTTGCTTTCGTTGCGCTCCATTCTGTCTCTCCGCGCGGCGATAGAGTGGAATACTTGATCTGAGAAGCTATTGAACGAGATGGTCTCGGCGCGCTTAACTCGCTGTCGTCAGACTTCGGATCGCGCGCCCCTTTTCCTTATAGAGGGCGCGGTCCGCGCTGGCCAAGATGTTCGACAGCGAGGGTCCCTCCTGCGGATAAACTGCGACGCCGGCGCTCGCCGTGATGCGCGGCGGTTCTCCTTGCGTCGCGATAGTCTTGCATATACGTCGCGCCACCTCACGCGCTACGTCTTTTCCGGTTTCCGGTAGAATCAAGGCAAACTCGTCGCCGCCGTACCGGCCGGCCGTGTCGACGGCACGACAGTTCAATCTCAGGACATTAGCCACGCGGCAAATTGCTCGGCTTCCGACCCCGTGTCCGTACTCATCGTTGATCTGCTTCAGCCTGTCGAGATCGAACAGCGCCAACGAAAACGGTCTACCCGTGCGTTTCGTGCGCTCGATCTCGGTCTCCAGCACGTCGACCAGGCGCCGGTAATTCGCAAGTCCCGTCAAGGGATCGCTTGCAGCCAATTGGCGGACGTGCTCGAAAAGATTCACATTGTCGATCAGGGCTCCTCCGAGCAGCACAGCGTACGCTGTGAACTGCAGGCCGAGCGCAAGCGCAAATGGCCCGTCGAGCCGATGTTGCGATTGGCTCGCGGCGAGGCAACTTGCCGCACTCAATCCGGTAGTCACCTATAAAGAATGGTCAAATGCAGAATACCCATAGTCCAAGCGACGATAGTATCCAATCGTTGCGACCACGAAGAGAAGGGCGGGAAAGAGACTCCCGGGCCTGGGGAATATTCCGCCGGGACGCACAACGAAATCCGCCGGCAGCCACTCGTGTGTGCTGCTTAGCGCGACGGCCAGTAGAAGAACGGCACACAACGCAATCGCGATCTCGCGTAGCGGGTGCCGAGCCCTGGGCTGGCGGTGCTCCACGTATAGAGCCGCTACCACCACGAGGGCTAAGATCGTGCAGCCAACGACCCACGTCGTCGGGTCGCGCAGTGTTTCGCTCGGATCGGATTGCGGATACCGATAGATTATGAAGCTCGAACTGATCCGGGTGACGCCGACGATAACAAATCCGCAGGAGAGAATTAGCGACAACCGGTCGCTGGTTCCACGAAACCTTGCTAAGGAGATCACCGCAAACGTAAGGGCCAGGAATCCCGTCGTTATCTCAACTTCGCCGTAGAGCCATAGATCAAGCCCGACGCGGAGATGCCGCATCCATGCCGCCAACACGAAGACGCCAATCCACCCGGCAAAGAAGAGCCAGCCTAGCCGCCGGGGTGTGAAGCGTGTCCGCATGCGATTCGAGTTAGTCCTCCGAGTTCCCACTTGAGCCCAGCCTTCAGGTTAGGTCTAGCTTGGGTATCACATTGTTCTTATCTGGGTGAATGTATCCTTATGATGCAAGCAGGGCCACGGGTTTGCGAAGAAAAAACTGCAACATGACGAGGCGACCTCCCTTTGTGAACCGAACGTGAAGGCTAGCCAAGAATTTCTTTGGTGGCTAGCGTTCAGCAGCGCGAACTGTGCAACCTTTGCCCGTACCTCGTTCAATATTGAATTGCTTCACTTCGAGTATTGATCGAACGCACTCGTGCAATGATGGCGGGGCGCTCTGCCGCGGACGGCACTTCCAAATCTTGACGGAGCGCAGCTTGAATAATTCCCGGCAAGTTGCCTGCGTTGACTGAATCGTCCGGGCGAGACACAGAAACAGCGGGCGCAGCGGCGTCGGCCGTAGCTGCTGTTAGTGGCGCGGCCTCGATGGAAGCTACTGCCGGAAGTGTTTCCGGGGGGTCTTTTCTCGGAGCTGTCAGGCTCAGAAGAGAGGTCAAAGGGCTCGCGGATGCATCACGCTTGGTCAGCGCGCCCAAACCGAAGCAAGAACAAGGCATGAATTTAGCCCGCTATCAACAGTGGTTAGATTACTGAGACCACAGCATACAGGGAACGAATCGACTCCGCGAACAACCTTACCTATCACAGTCCTTTTATTTCCCCTGCATTGACTTAATGTAGTTCACCAGATTCATAATGCGCAGGTTCACAAGCTGGGCATCCGTTCCGCGAATCGACGCGAAAAGTGGGCCCCACACAGGCATCTCGCTGTCTCCATGCGCCGGCGTTTTCACACCATTTCGAAGAATGTCTTCCACGTAAGCTTCTGGGAATTTTCCGTTATGGCGTTGAGCGAGCGTTGTTAGGTCTGCGGGCGGCGTTTTGAGCTCAGTGGCCAAGGGGCCGTGGCCTTTCAAATCAACCCCGTGGCAAACAGCGCAATATTGCTTGAACAGTTGCGCGCCGGAAACCGGATTCGATCCCGGTAGGTGGGAAGTTCTTTGGTCTTGGGCCGCGGCAATTAAGGCAAAAATAACAACGGAAAACAAAACCGCCCACGTCATCATAATGTTGCGGATCATCACAATTCTCCCTGCGAAACTCTAAGCCCTGGGACTCTTGTTATGCAGATTCCAGTTCGCATTCAAAGTGTCTCATTTGACAGACTGTATTGACTCCAAATACTTCACCAGATTCTCCAGCCGCACTGGTCCGCGGTCTACGTCCGCTTCTACCTGAGAAAAAATCGGTCCCCACACTGGCATCTCCCGCGATCCGTGCGATGCAATCATCCCTTCACCGGTAATGATTCTCCGCACACGCGCCACCGGAAAGGTGCCTCCATTGTTTTTTGCAATAACCGTCAGGTCCCGCACAGTCGCTTTCAACGCGGGCGCCACCGGCCCGTTGCCCTTCCCATTTTTCCCGTGGCACGACGCGCAGTACGCTCGGTACAAATCCACTCCCTCGACAGATCGAATTAACGTCTGCTGTTCCTCCTGATTTGCCTTCTGCTGAGCCTGCGAAACTGTCTGCGTATCGGCTGGGGTTCCGCCTAGCAGCGCTACGCTAACCCCCATGAACAAACACCATGATGCGCTTCGAATTTTCAACTGCCCCTTTTTCACGGCCGCACCTCCGCGATCTTGGTCAGACTGCCTCCGAGCTGTAAGCTAACCTATGCTTACGCCGGTAGATACGAGGTATATCACACGGATGAGTGATCTAGGTCACAGCGCCGGAAGATACATAGGCATTAACTAGAGCTATACGGAGGTTAGATATGAGAGCTCTTGACGTTCGCACTCGAATTCAACTGAATAACATTCTTTTCGCCACCGACTTTTCCCCGGCCTCGGATGTCGCGGTCGCCTATGCTTCGGCTTTGGCCAAGCATTATGGTGCCAAGCTCTATGCCTTGCATGTGAGACCCCCAGTAGTTAACCCGATGACTCCGCCTGTTACCTGGAAGAGTCTTGAGGAAGCCGCAAATCGCGAGTCAGAGCTAGACATACAAAAACTACTCAACTTATTCGCGGGACTGCAGCCTGAAATCTTAATAAATGACGGAGATCTTTGGTCGAACATCGAAGCAATAATGCAAGGAACTCAGGTTGACTTAATCGTGATGGGAACCCGAGGTCGATCTGGAGTAGCCAGATTTGTATTGGGTTCCACAGCAGAAAGAATCTTCCGACAAGCGACTTGCCCCGTTCTGACCGTCGGCCCTCATTCACCAGTGAGACCAAATTCGCCCGGTGAATTCTCCCATATTGTGTTCGCTACCGATTTCACTCCGGAATCTATCGCTGCTGCTCCGTTTGCAATTTCTCTAGCGCAGGAATACCAGGCTTATCTGACGCTTTTGCATGTTGTCGAAGAACCAAAGACAAATGAGCTCGTCCGACCAGCCGAACTGATTACGTCGTCCGAGCACCTTTTGCGGAACCTCGTGTCGCCCGATGCCGAACTCTGGTGTGTTCCCCAATTTGTAGTAGAGCGTGGTGATGTCGCCGAAAAGATACTGGACCTGGCTTCGCGTTCGAAAGCGGACTTGATTGTTCTTGGCGTCCGCCAACAGGGTGGCTTTCCGGGCGCGGCAACGCATCTGCCAATCGCAATCGCGCACAAAGTGGTGTCCCATGCCCCATGCCCGGTGCTGACGGTTCGCGGTTAATTTGTCTCGAGCATTCGGTCGAACGGGAGATATCGAAAACTGGAACAACTCTGACTCGAGAGGAGTAATGATGAAACGACCATTTGGGGTAACCATAGTTGCAGTGCTGATGTGCATTGGCGCTGGATTGTTAGCAATTGGTTCGTTGGGTTTCTTTGTGCTCGGCGGAGCTGCCGTGGCAGCCCGAGCAGGAGGACCGACATCACAATTGTTCTCGGAAATGGGATCGATTGGCGCAGGATTATTCACGATCCTCGCAGTCATCTATGCCATATTGGCTATTTACATGTTTAGACTAGTCTCTTGGGCACGGCTTGCGTCCATCTCTTTCATTTCCGTGGGATTGTTTTTCGCGTTAATCGGGATTGTAGGCTCGTTGCCGCATCCGGACTTTATGGTCCTCGCTTGGCAGCTTTTTGTGATCGCCGTTGATACATGGATCTTGTGGTATCTTGCAACGCCGCACGTCAAGGATGCCTTTGCCGTGCCAGGAAATCATCCGAAGGCGCGCGTCGAAGCCCACATCTAAATAGGCGAGCGAGCCATTCGTTCCGAGAAAGGTAGCTCATTAGAGAAATCTGATCCGACGGAGAATGCTGTGTTAGTCGAGGAGCTAAGCACACGGGCCAGCTTGAACTTTCTAGCCCATACGCATCTCGGCAGATTGGCGTGCGCTCAAGGATCCCAACCTTACATCGTGCCAATTTATTTTTCATACAACAATGACTACCTCTACACATTCTCCACGGTTGGGCAAAAGATTGACTGGATGCGCGCCAACCCGCTTGTCTGCGTCCAAGCGGACGAGGTCGTGAACTCGGAACAGTGGACCAGTGTGATCGTGTACGGTCGCTTCCAGGAACTCCCGGACACTGCCGAGTGGCGTGCCGAACGCTCATTCGCTCACGATCTGCTACAGAATAAAGCGATGTGGTGGGAACCGGGTTATGTGAAAACAATACTCCATGGAAAAGAGCGGCCGTTGGTGCCGCTCTTCTACCGTATCCATATCACGGAGATTACTGGACACCGCGCGACCCCGGACAAATAACAG
>CAVPFK010000014.1:0-19318 GCA_963703705.1 uncultured Acidobacteriota bacterium
GGAAGCAAAGCTCCCCAAACCGCGCAGCCTGGATGCAGGAGTCTCTCTGCAACGCGATCCCACGACAGGCGAGTTGAAGACGATCGACTCCAAGAATTCGGGGAGCAATAGCGGCAAAGAAGCTGAGCCTGCGGCGCATTCCATCCGCGTTGAGACGCCGCTAGTGCCGGTTACCTGCAGCGTTACCGACGCCGCTGGCGCCGCACTGGCAGGCCTCACTCGCGTGGACTTTCGCATTTACGACGACGGCGTGGAGCAGCCGATTACCTATTTCGACGCCTCCACGCAACCGGCCGCAATTGCCATCGTGATAGACGCGAGCCCCAGCACCCTGCCGCAAACCACCGAGATGAAAGACGCAGCTCGCGCACTGGTGGACGGACTTTCGCCCACTGACCAGGTAGCTATCGTCGATTTCTCCGCGCACACCTACCTCCTACTTCCGTTTTCGAATGATTGGGGACTCATCCGCCAAGCCATTTCGCGCATTAACGTCCGCGAGCTTTTTGGCGACACTGGCGGCTCCAATATTTATCAATCGGTTTTTCTGGCCGCGCACCAGCTTTTTGCCGGACGCACCGGCCGCAAGGCCATCGTCCTATTAACCGACGGCCAGGACAGCGGTCTCGGCCTAACGCTGGATCCTGCCACGGCATCCTCGCGTCCAGGCTTTCCAACCGATCGGCTGACCTTCGACGATGTCGCTCGAACTCTTGCCGCGGAGGATATTCAGGTCTTCGCCGTTTCCACCCAGAGCAGGCCAAAAATAATGACCGCAAGTTGGCTCGCGTCCCATTCCACAAAGACATTGCTCGCACTCGACGCGCACGAACTGAGGATTCCCGCCTACACTTTGTATCTCGCCGAACTTGTGCGACGCGTGGGAGGCCATCTTTATTTCCTACGGGAGACAGAAACTCTGCGGGACACGTTTCGCGAAATTGCGCGAACGATTCGGGCCGAATACACCCTTGGTTTCGCACCAGCACAAGATGCAGCAGGCGGCCCGGCCCGTTCAGGGTGGCATTCATTGCGCGTTGAAATTATTGGACACTCCGGAGTTGCGGTCACGCATCGCGCCGGCTATTACGCTTCCTTTCAGCAATAACTCGCATCGAGTTTGCCCGAAGTGTTTCTATTTGTTCCTACTCGCCCGAAAACGGCAAATCTTGTGATTTAATCATTGCCCATGTTCCGCCGGCGAAAATACAAACTCCGATTACCATCGCGCACACTCGCGCTCGGTGAACGCACCTTGGTGATGGGCGTGCTCAACGTCACGCCCGACAGCTTTTCCGATGGCGGACTTTTTCTCGATACCGATGCAGCCGTCGCTCGTGCCTATGAGATTGAACGCGCCGGCGCGGACATCCTAGACATCGGCGGCGAGTCCACGCGGCCCGGTTCGGAAGGTATATCGGCCGAAGAAGAACTTCGGCGAATTATCCCGGTACTCGAAAAGCTTCGCGGAAAAATAAAAATTCCAATTTCAGTGGATACGAGCAAATCGGAAGTTGCTGAAGCCGCGGCCGCCGCGGGCGCCGAAATGCTGAACGACACCACAGCCTTGCGCAACGATCCGCGCATTGCGGACCTAGCGCGGCGACGGAAGCTTCCATTGATGCTGATGCACATGCGTGGTAAGCCGCGCACCATGCAGAAAGGACCCTTCGCGAAAGACGTAGTTCGCGACGTACTCACCGGCCTCCGGCGCGCAATAGCGATCGCTCGACGCGCAGGCGTGGCAAAATCACAAATCGTCCTCGATCCAGGGATCGGCTTCGGCAAAAAGTACTCGCAGAATTTTGAATTGCTCGCGAGGCTGCCGGAGATCGCCCGGCTTGGTTTTCCGCTCTTGATCGGAACATCGCGCAAAAGCTTCATAAGCCGGACTCTGGAGGGAAGGGCTTCCGGCCGCGTTCCGGAAAGTGCTCGGATGTGGGGGACAGCCGCGACCGTCGCGGCGAGCATTTTGCAAGGCGCTCACATCGTGCGCGTGCACGAACTCGCCGAAATGATTCAAGTCGCGCGCGTAACGGATGTTTTGGCCTCGCACGCGAAATGAATCCGTAAAACAGGCATGAACTTCTTCGGTCACCTTCGCGGCCTCACGTCCACGCAGCGCAACACCTTCATCGCCTGCTTTCTTGGGTGGTCGCTCGACGCATTCGACTTCTTCGTCCTGGTCTTTTGCGTGAGCGCCATCGCGGGGGAATTCCAGACCAAGGTTTCGGCCATAACTGAGGCGATTTTCCTAACGCTGGCGATGCGTCCCGTCGGCGCGTTCTTGTTCGGATTCTTGGCCGATCGCTTCGGACGCCGTCCCGCGCTGATGATCGACATCATCTGTTTCTCGGTTTTCGAGCTGGGCTCCGCCTTCGCTCCTTCGCTTCACTCGTTTCTCATCATGCGCGCACTGTTTGGCATTGCCATGGGAGGAGAATGGGGCGTCGGCGCCGCGTTGGCTTTCGAAACGCTGCCCGCCAAAGGGCGGGGCTTTTTTCCGGGCTTTTGCAGGAAGGCTACGTGGTCGGCTACCTTCTCGCTGCTGTCGTGTACGGGACTCTGTTTCGCTTCATCGGTTGGCGCGGCATGTTTGTTGTGGGAGCCCTTCCCGCCTTTCTGGTGATCTACATCCGCACCAAGGTGGACGAGTCGCCTGCCTGGCTCCAGGGCCGCGTGGCGAAAGAAGGCGGCACCCACGTCGGTAAAGGCATGCACGTCTATGTGGGCAGCTTTCTTTTTCTGGTCTTGCTGATGTTCGCCTTCAATTCTTTCAGCCATGGCACGCAGGATCTCTATCCGACATTTCTTCAGAAAAACCGTGGATTCTCACCGAGTATCGTGGGCGTGATCGCAATCATCTACAATATCGGGGCGCTGTTGGGAGGAATCGCGTTTGGCTCCTGGTCGGAGCGTCTCGGCCGGCGGCGGGCCATTATGATCGCCGCTCTTCTCGCGATTCCCCTGATCCCGCTGTGGGCCTATTCTCATACCGCGCCGATGCTGGCGCTGGGCGGATTCCTGATGCAATTCATGGTGCAGGGGGCCTGGGGCGTGATACCCGCGCACTTGAACGAGCTGTCTCCTCCGGCGGTCCGAGCTACGTTTCCAGGCTTGGCCTATCAGCTCGGCAACCTACTGGCTTCGCGCAATTCGGTGATGCAGGCAAAGCTCGCCGAGCAACATTATGGCGGGAATTTCGCTCCGGTTCTTGCGTGGACGGTCGTGCTGGTAGCGACGCTGGTTGTGGTCATCTCCCTAAGCGGAAAAGAAATAAAGGGAGTGGACCTCTCGAGCACTTCCGATCTTGTCGTGCCAGACGAATAACTCTTGATATCGCAAGCTCAATTGCGGATGCCACGCGCTAGCTCTGGGCCAGTTCCTGTGTCTGAAATGGCAGTCGCCGCAAACGTTTCCCCGTCGCCGCAAAAATCGCGTTCGCCAAAGCCGGTGCGGCGCACGGGACACCCGGCTCGCCAATCCCACCGGGCGTTTCATGGCTCGGCACGATGTGCACCTCGACTTTCGGCATGTCGGGAAGCCTCAGCATCGGATAATTATCGAAATTCGTTTGCCGCACCGCGCCATTCTCAATCGTAATTTCGTCGTACAGCGCTGAGGTCAACCCAAAAACAACGCCTCCTTCCATCTGCGCCACAACCATGTCGGGATTGATGACCTGCCCACAATCGATCGCCGCCACCACGCGATCGACTCGTACCGCCCCATCTTTTCCCACCGTCACTTCCGCCACATTCGCCACATAGCTTCCCCATGATGAGAGCGCCGCAATTCCACGCCCGCGGCCTGCCGGCAGAGGCTTGCCCCACCCAGCTTTCTCTGCGGCAAGATCGAGCACGCGCCGCAGCCTCGCAATATCTACAGGTTTCTCATCTGAGTCAGCAGGAAGCGCCGCCGGTTTCCCCACCATCAATTGCCGCCGCAGCTCGACCGGATCTCGCCTCGAAGCCGCCGCAATTTCATCAACAAAACTCTCCACCGCGAAATGATTCCAGTTAACGTCCACGGCGCGCCAGTATCCTCGTGGAACCGCGGTGTGAAGGAAACTCTGTTCCAGAAAATAATTTGGTATGGGACCGTTCGGCAGTCCCGCTCCCACAATTTCCGTGCCTCCGATATCAGGAATATCGCCGCCGAGATAAGTGCCGTCCGTCGAGGGTGCTGCAATATGGTGCAACCAAGCGGTCGGCTGATTTTGCGCGTCCAGCCCCGCGCGCAGCCGGTGACGCGTCATCGGCCGGTAATAATCGTGGCGAATATCGTCGTCGCGCGTCCAAATCACTTTCACCGGAGCGCTGGCCGCGCGCGACAGCAGCGCCGCCTCCACTCCATATTCAATATTTAGCCGCCGGCCAAATCCTCCGCCAAGCAATGTGACGTGAATCGTGATCGCCGTCGCTGGCAGCCCTAGAGTACTTTGCAGGGCGGCCGCCATCCCGCCCGGATTCTGAACGGGCGCCCAAATTTCGCATTTGCCATCCCGCACGAGGGCCGTGCAGTTCGGCGGCTCCATCGCCATGTGCGCTAGAAACGGCGTCTCGTACTCGGCTTCCACTCTCTTCGCCGCGTTCGCCAACGCCGATTCCGGATCGCCGATTTTCCTAATCTCTTTTCCCGGAGTTTTCAAAAGCTCCGCCAACTCCGCTCGGTGTTTCTCCGTGGACTCCTCCGCGCCCGGCCCGTTGTCCCACTCCACCGTCAGCGCGCGCCTTCCCGCAATCGCTTGCCATGTCGAATCCGCAACCACCGCCACTCCGCCCCACAAATAATGTTGATGCCCGGAATTCTCCTTACGCTCTTCGCCGAAAAGCGGCGGCAATTCCGCGCGCGGAACTTCCACCACCTTGCGAACTCCCGGCGCGGCTTCCGCCTTGGCCGCATCGAATGTTTTCACGCGCGCACCAAACACCGCCGGCCGCATAATCGCGGCGTAGAGCATCCCCGGAATTTTCGTGTCGATGCCGTAATGAGCTTCGCCGATCACGATATACTGCCCGTCCACGCGATCTTTTTTCGTGCCAACGATGCGGTAATCTTTCGGATCCTTCAGCGGCACATCTTTCGGCACCGGAAAACCGGAAGCTTTCTCCACAAGCTGGCCGTATCCAACTTTCCGTCCCGTTTTCTTGTGCTCGATTACGCTCCCGCCGATCGCGCCGCACTCTTCCTTGGGAACGCTCATGGTTTGCGCCGCGGCAGACAGCAACATGTCGCGCGCGCTTGCGCCGGCCTTGCGCAACGGGTCCCAAGAACTTCGCACGCTCGCGCTGCCTCCCGTCGTCATGTCGCCATATTTCGCGTCGAAGTCCGCCTGCTTCACTCTTACCCGCGACCAATCCGCGTCCAGCTCCTCAGCCAGAATCATCGCGATTGACGTTCGCACGCCCTGCCCCATCTCCGTACGCGCCACGGTCAGAAAGATGTCGCCGTTCGAATGGACCTCGATGAATGCGTTCGGCGCGAAATCACCTTCCGCCTTGTCGGAACCAAGCCTCGCGTTCAGCGACGCTGGCAGATAGAATCCGAGCACCAGGCTCGCGCCGGCCGCCGCGCCTGTCTTCAAAAACTCGCGCCGCGAAGTTTCCGTGGAATTGCCTTGCATCGAACCGGTTCGCGTAAAACTGGCTTCCGCGGGGATCCTTGTGGGCGCGCTCATATCGTTTCCTCTCGAGAAGGCTTCGCGCTTAAACCATGCGCGTCGCTTTTTGACAGAGGCTTCGGTGAATGTCCCGGAGCCGCTTGATGGATCGCTTGCCGGACGCGCTGATACGTCCCGCAGCGGCAAATGTGCCCCCCCAGCGCGTCGTCAATGTCCGCGTCGGTGGGTGCCGAATTCCTCGCCAGCAGAGCCGCGCTGGTCATGATCATGCCTACCTGGCAATATCCGCACTGCGGCACCTGGTTTTCCAGCCAGGCTACCTGCAGGGGATGATTCCCGCCGGACGAAAGTCCCTCGATCGTCGTGATTTTGTGCCCGGCCACAGCCGCGATCCGCATGGTGCAAGATCGCGTTGCATCGCCGTCCACGTGAACCGTGCAAGCCCCGCAAAGCGCCTGCCCGCATCCGAATTTCGTTCCGGTCAATCCCAACGTGTCACGCAGCACCCAAAGCAGCGGAGTATCCGGGCTCACCTCGACCGAATGCTGCGTCCCATTCACCGTGATTGCGATGGCGTCCATGCGTACCTCCTCGCTTTCCAGCAAACTCTCGCGTGAACTTTACGTTTAGACCGCGCGAATTGCAATTCGTCTTTACCTCGAGACGGGGCCACTTGTTTCCGCTGAGGTTAGATAAGCTTCTTTTAGAATCGCGTCGGTCCCCGCAACATCGAATCAGAGAGGGCTTGCTATGAATATTTCAGGCAACACGCTTTTGATTACCGGCGGCACCAGTGGCATCGGATTCGAGCTTGCCGCCGAACTTCTGAAGCTTGGCAACACTGTCATCATCACCGGACGCGATCCTCGCAGGCTTGAGGAAACGCAAAAACAACTTCGCGGAGTCCAAGCATTTCAAAGCGACGTAAGCGACCCCACAGCGATTCCAATTCTCTTCGAAGCGGTCATCAAGAAGTTTCCTGCCCTGAACGTTCTGATCAACAACGCCGGAATCATGCGCAAGATCAATCTCCAGGACAGAAAGAATGAGACGGGGAACGGCGCGGAGTACACCCTCCAGGACATCGGCCGCGAAATCGAGACGAATCTTCTCGGCCCCATCCGCATGGTCAAACAATTCCTGCCCCACCTGAAAGCCGTAAATGACGCTGCCATTGTAAACGTATCATCCGGCCTTGCCTTTGTCCCTTTCCCTATCGCGCCAATTTATTGCGCCACCAAAGCAGGCCTGCATTCCTTCACGCAATCGCTCCGTATCCAACTCAAAAACACCAGCATCAAAGTGTTCGAACTGGCTCCCCCGGCCACTCAAACGCCGTTGTTAACAACGGAAGGTTTCACCCCTGAAGATATGAAGGGCGCCCAAATAATGGAGCTCCATAAGATGGTCGCCGTAGCCATCGACGGCCTGAAAAACGATCGCCTGGAAATCCGCCCGGGGCAAAGCAACATTCTGAAGCTAATGAGCCGCATCGCCCCCCAGTTCATCCTGAATCAGCTGAGCAAAGCCGTAGACCCCATGCTGGCGCAGGCAAGACCCTAGCGCGTCATGCCGAGGCGTGCGGCGGCCGGTCGAACCGGGGCCAGAACTGCATTTAGGGTTTTGAAATTTCGCGCTGAATTTCGCGCCGCATCGGACGCTCAGAGAAAAACGGAATCTGGCTCGCGGGATGTGCCCGAACAGGGTAAAATCCCGCTGAACGCAAAACAGGAGAAGGAGCCACAATGAGTGCCACTCCCAGCACCGGACCGTCCGCCGCCACCATCGCCAACATAAAAGAAAAAGCGCGCCTGCTCAGCATTTATTCCATGATGTCCACCACTGCCGCCGGCTCGGGTCACCCGACTTCCTGCATGTCCGCCGCGGAACTGGTCGCCGGAGTTTTCTTCTACGCCATGAAGTTCGATCCCAAGAACGCCAATTCCAATGACGGCGACCGCTTCGTGCTCTCCAAGGGCCACGCCGCGCCCGTTCTATATTCCGCGCTGGCCGAAGCGGGGGTTTTTCCCGTATCGCGAGTAATGACTCTCCGCCAGTTCTCCAGCGAACTCGAAGGCCACCCGACCCCGCGCATTCATGGCGTAGACGCGGCTACCGGCTCGTTGGGCCAGGGACTTTCGGTCGGCGCCGGACTCGCCATCGGCGCGCGAATGGACAAGAGCCCCACGCGCGTGTACGTCCTTACCGGCGACGGCGAACTCGCCGAAGGACAAATTTGGGAGGCCGCCGCTTTCGCCGCGCACTACAAGCTCGATAATCTCACCGTCATCACCGATATCAACGCGCTGGGCCAGAGCGAACCCACCATGTATCAGCACGACATGGAAGTGTATCGCCGCAAATTCGAATCGGAAGGTTTCGCCACCGAAGTAATCGACGGCCATGACGTCGCCGCCGTTCTCGCCGCTCTCGATCGCGCGAAAGCCACCAAAGGCCGTCCGCAAGCCATCATCGCCAGAACCGTCAAAGGCCACGGCTTCAGTTTGGTGGCCGGCAAAGAAGGCTGGCACGGCAAGCCGTTCTCGAAAGAGCAGCTCGCCGAAGCCATCAAAGAACAGGGTGGCACGCCGCCTGTGGTTCCTCCCGACCCGGGAAAATCTTACGAGCGGACCAATCTGCCCAAGCCCCCCGATTTTCCGGAGCCGCCCGCTCCCGAATACACCCAGGATAAACCGATTGCAACTCGTGAAGCATATGGCTTTGCGCTGAAGCGTTTGGGCAAAGTGAACCCGCACGTCGTGGCTTTGTCCGGGGACGTGAAAAACTCCACTTTCTCGGAAATGTTCGACGAGGCCTATCCCGATCATTTCTTCCAGGGCTACATTGCGGAACAAAACCTTGTCAGCGCGGCAGTAGGACTCGCTGCCCGAGGCAAAGTTCCTTTTGCCGATACGTTCGCATGCTTCTTGTCGCGAGGCTATGACAACGTGCGCATGGCCGCCATTAGCCGCGCCAATATTAATTTGTGCGGCTCGCATTGCGGCGTTTCCATCGGAGAGGACGGCCCCTCGCAGATGGCCCTCGAAGACATCGCCATGTTCCGCGCGGTTTCCGGCTCGGAAGTTTTCTATCCCAGTGACGCCGTCTCCACCGAGCGCCTCACCGAGCACATGGCCCGGCGCGCCGGCATAAATTATTTGCGGACTTCGCGCCCCAAAATGCCCATTCTTTACTCGAAGGACGAAAAGTTTCCAGTGCCCGGATTCAAAGTCTTGAGGCAAAGCGCGCAGGATAAAGCCACGGTAATTGGCGCAGGCGTGACCCTGCACGAAGCGCTGAAAGCCGCAGACCAGTTGAAATCGCAAGGCATCGCTATCCGAGTGATCGACCTCTATTGCGTCAAGCCGCTGGACGGCAAAGCCATCGCCGAGCAGATCAACGCAACCGGCGGCCGTCTGGTGACCGCCGAAGACCACTGGCCGGAAGGCGGCCTGGGCGAAGGCGTTCTGGCGGCGCTCTCGCAAGTAGGCGTTTCACCGGCAAAGTTCAAACTTATCGCTGTCACCAAAATGCCGCATTCAGGAAAGCCGGAAGAGTTGGTGGACGCGTTTGGAATTTCCGCGCGCCACATCGTAGAGGCTGTTCGCGCCATCGCGTAAAAATAAAATTATCGAGAGGATGGCTGCGTGGCTGAAAAGCTAGTGATGGTGGGATTGCTTCCCGAAGTAGTCGTGCTGGATCCCGGCGAGCAGGTCGAATGGTTCTCCAACGCCGGGAACATCAAAATCGAATTCGATCCCCAGCGAAGCCCGTTTTCCTCGAATGTCTTTCAGGCCCCGCCAGGCGTCCGCTTGCAAAGCGGCGCCATCCGTCCCGGCCTCAACCCCGGCTCCTACCGCTACAAACTATCGCTGAACGACGCCATCGTAGCCAACGGCGAAGTCCTAATCCGCCCGAAGGTGTAAATGCAGCCTTCCGGCCTGCAGCACGGCCTTGTAAGTAGAGAAGAAAGGTTAGTCGCCGGCCGAAGCGAGCGAAACGCGCTCCTGCGACACCGAATCGGCCAGCACGCGCCGGATCGGCGCGAGCATAGACGCCGGCACAGCGCGCTCGCGCTGGACGCTGAGCTCCGCAACCTTCCGGGGATACTCCTTGCGCCGGTCGAGCCACAACCCAAATTCCTTTAGCAGATCCCCGGCGACATTAGGATCATCGGAGCGCTCAACCCCCCAGAACCTCAGCCGCTCTTCGTTTTTCTGCAGCAGCTGCAGCGCTTCCTCCAGCTTCTTCATGGCCGCATTGAACGATGATGCGAGAAAATAGACCGGCAGCAGCCAGTCTCCTCGCCCAAAAAACGCACGCACCCGCACGTTGTACTTCCCGTTCTGATTCCTTTCCATGGCGCACAGATATTCATTTCCGGATGACATACCCTTATTAGGCATCCTGATCCTCAGTTTCTCCGCCACAACCCCAAAATCCAACATAGTCGAAGCAAGGCGGCGGTTTTTTCCCAAGATTGATGCTCCGGCAAGCCTGTTTGCCTTGGATCGTTTCTCTGGCATTGGATTGCTCCTTGTGTGAAGCGCTGTTTGAGACCTACCAGGCAGAAAGTTGGGAAGGTTCCTGCCTTCCGATCAGTTCCCCGCTGGCAACGGGGCAGGCTCTGCGGATACGCACCATTTTATATAAGCTTCAGAAAGGAGGCAAGAAGGTCCTATAAATTGTTAAGTGTCCTGTTTACAATAACTTAATGCGAGGTCTGTAGAGCGGAGAGATTCGAATGTGAGAAGCCGGCAGGGACCAGCAGTCTAGGCTATCTACAGACTCCGCCGGGTCTAGCTTGTGCGCAACAAACGCTTCATCGCGTCTGCATTAATGACCAATTTTCCCTCTTTCTTCAGGCGATCTTCCAGTGCTGCGCGGAAGGCTTCGAAGGCAGCCGTCTGCTTGGCCTGCAAGAGCTGCTGTTTAATCTGGTCACTCTGTTTGGCAAGATCTTCGGGGTTCGCGGGTTGGTGGGCGACGACGCGATAGACCAACCAGTTGCCTGCGACCTGCGTAGGAGGGTTAACTTGGCCGACAGGCATCCCAAAGGAAGCTTCCAGCAGCTTGGCGGAGCCAACATCCTGAACCGAGCCGGTTCGCGCAAAGGGTTCCGGAGTAACAACCGTCAACCCCAGCGCTTTTGCGGCCTGGTCGAAAGGTTCGCCAGCCTGTACCCGTTTAGCGAATTCGTCGGCTTTGGTCCTAGCGAGCTCAACGGACTTTTCCTGCTGGTAATCGGCCAACACGCGATCATGGACCTCGGAAAGTGTGCCCTGGTGAGCGGCCTGGATGTCTTTCGGAGTCAGGATCACAGACCCCTGCGGGACTTCAAATGGCTGGCTAATCTCGCCAGGATGCAGTTGAAACAGCACCTGGTGCAGTTCGGGAGAGTTTCCGAGGTCGCCGACCGGATCGGTGGCGGAAGCCGATGGGGTTTCACCCAGCTTCAAATTAAACTTCTGCGCAAGGTCATCCAACGATTGGCGATTGGACTGGCGCACGGCGCCAGCCATCTGTGTCGAGATATTGTTGGCCTCTTCGGCAATCTTCTGGTCTGTTAGGATAGGCACGATGGTGCTGCGAACTTCCTCAAAACTCCTGGTGTGAGCCGTTTCGCGATCCAGGACTTTAATAATATGGAAACCGTACTGGGTCTTGACCAGATCGGAAATTGAGCCCTTTGGAAGGCTAAACGCTGCGTGTTCAAATTCCGGCACGGTCTGTTTCTCAACGATCCAGCCAAGGTCTCCGCCTTTTGGCTTGGTAGCGTCATCCTCGGAATATTTCTTCGCCAGGTCCTCGAAATTGGCTCCGCTTTTGGCCTTTTTGAGGACTTCTTCGGCCTTCTGGCGGATCTCGGCTATTTCAGCATCCGTCTTGCCGATCGTCTTAAAGAGAATGTGCTCGACGTGAGCGCGGTTTTCAACTTTATACTGATCCATGTGCGCGTTGTAATAAGCGCGCAGGGAGTCGTCGCTTACCGTAGTTGTTTCGCGCAACTTCGCCAGGTCCAGCAGCGCGTAGCGGGCGGACCGTTTCTCGGGAACTTGATAGCGTCCGGCGTTTTTGGCGTAGTAAGCGGATAGCTCTGCATCCGAGGGGTGAATGGATGAAGCCAGCTCCGCGGGCTTTACCAGCGCGTATTCGATCTGAACTTTTTCATTCCGGCGTCGGAATTCGTTTTGAATCTCTGCGGGACTAACGCTGGTGGATGAGGTGACCAGCCGGCGGAATTTTTCCATCAGCATGTCGTCGCGCAAGAAGGTCTCGAACTCGGGAACCGACATTCCGGTGCGGGTCTGTACTTCCGAGACGTAACGGTCTTTGGCCCAAGCTCCATCCTGCCAGGCGGACGGCAACAGCTGCTTAATTCTGTCGGATTCCTCTTGAGACGTTACGTTGAGCCCAAGGCGCTGGGCTTCGAGTTCGAGCGCGCGCGAAAAAATCATTTGATCGAGAACTTGCTTGGCATAAAGGCCTTTTAGCATTTCCGGAACAGACTGCCCGTGCAACACCATGTTCAGGCGTTGCTGCACCTCCAGGACGGAAATGTCCTGGCCGCCAACGGAAGCTATCGTATCGGGGCTGTTGGTGGTCGACCCGCCAACCAAGCCAGGCACCAAGGTGATTACCATGCTGATGCTAATTAGGACCAACAAGACCCACATGGTGATCTTCACCCACCGATTCTTGTCGAGATCCCGCTGCTGAATACTTTTCAACATGTCTCTAGCGACTCCTGGAGCAACACCGAATCTAACGATTATAGAGGACTTTCCCGCGAAGCCCAAATCAGATTCATGCATGCAGCTGGAACGGAAGTATCCATGCGCTAATTGGCCCTAGCCGCCGTTTTTCGCCGGGAACTTAGCCTTCGTCACAAGACGCTGACAAGATTCTTCGCCAGCACAGGCTAAAACCCGCGCTCCCGGTCGAAACACGGGCTCGACAGAAAAAAAGTTTGCAAACTCGGCGCCCGCAGCGGAGCGCAGGAATAAGCTATCTGTTAGCCACTGACCACGCTCCGTTCACTCAGCCATCTTTGCTAGGTGCACGTCGAACCCTGTCTTCGGCAGCAGTGACGTGAGGGCGAAGGCTTTGAAGCCGCTGCCGTCGATCTCGGTGTGACGGAAGACTCCCGGTTCGCTCTCGATGGTTTCCCGGCGGCCTTGCATATCGTCCAGGAACGACTCTGCCTCGGACAATGTGGCCTTTCCGTTTTTGGCGTGAGTCACTACCGCTTCAGAGGCATACGAGCGGACCAGCTTCGGCCAATATTTTTCCAGCAACTCTGTGCTGGCGAAAATATCAGACCAGATGACGCGCCCATTCACCGCGACGACCACCCCGACCGCCTTGCGATCCCGCAGTTGCTTGATCAGGCTCTGGTAGTTCTGCTCGATCGGCTTGGCTAGTTTGTCCACTTCTTGCTTCACGTCTTTGTTTTCCATCACCACGGCGTACGAACTTGTGGAGGCTATGCGATCAGCGGCCATAGGCGAGGGCGATATCACGGCCATCTCGGTAGACATCGCCTGCTGTTCCTTCTTTACTTCCGCCCAAACTTGGACTTGATCTTTGTCACCCATGGCCTTTGCGCGCACGGAGGGCTGAGCCATGAGCGTCCCAGCTTTTGCCTTCGTGCTGCCGACGGCAGTTCCGCCGGCCGCTGAGCCGTACGTCGCTCCTGACGTTCCGAATTGCTCACTGGTTGCGACCCAGCGCCCGGGTTCCACGCAGAATACGCTGAGGTCGATGGGATCGCTCTCCGGTCGAACGATGCGATCCTTGCCGATCACGCGGTCCTGCTTGCCTCCCGCGACGATTTCGCCGGCGAGCAGCAATAGGGGCCGCTTGGAGTTGTTTACGAGCACCAGCCGGTTTACCTCGGCGCCACCCTGCTGAATCACAGGAGCATCGCGCCGACGCATCAACCCACGGACATTTCCGTACTCGGTGACGACCACTTCTCCGGAACGCAGACCGTCGTCGAGTGTGAGAAACTCGCCGGTCGGGTAGGATTTGGAAGCGATTACCGGAAACACCGTCAGACTTTCGTTCCCGATGGGCTCCAGCACCTTGTAATCGGAGGCATCGGACTCCTGCCCGGCATGAGCCAAGCGCAGCTTCAGACAAAGTGTGGCCGCCATGGCCACCATCGCAACCAGGACCACAAATAATTTCGAACGCATCGCTATCCTTCCTTTGGGCGGACGGGTGCGCCGCGCCAGGACTTGGTGTCCCCGGCGCCGCGATCTGCACGCCGCTCGATTCGACTTGCAGGAAGAACGCAAAGAAACTGGGACCTTGCAGACAAAATTCACGTTACGCGCATCTGAAGAATTGATAGCATCAGCGCGAGCAGTGGGGACCTTGTTTTCTCTTCTTTTACAGCATGAGCACTACCATACCAATCTCCGGTGCGGTGCAATCGGCAGTCGCCGAGATGTTGACGGAGCTGCGCGCAAAAAGCGGGGCCGACAGGTTTGGTCTCAGCTGCGAAAGTTTGGCCGCGATCCTGTGCAGTGTGGCCATGAAGTATCTTCCCGCAGACGCAAGCGAATCCGAGGCTCGCATTTTTCTGCAAACCTTGCGCGTGGAAGACCTGGCTCTCGCGCGAGCCTGCGTCGCCGGCGACAACTCCGCTTGGGAGATTTTTCTTACGCGCTATCGCGAAAAGCTTTATCACGCCGCACTGCGCATCGCGCGCGAGGACTCAGCAGCCCGCGACCTCGCCGACAGTTTGTATGCCGAACTATATGGCACCAGCACGCGCGACGGCGTACGCGTTTCGAAGCTCGCGTCGTACACAGGGCGAGGATCGCTGGAAGGCTGGTTGCGGACCGTACTTGCGCAGGAATTTGTGAATCGCTACCGCCGGGCAAAACGTATGGTAAGTCTGGACGAAGAGATCGAAGACGGCGTGCAATTTGCGGCGACTGAGCCCGTGGCAGTTTCGTCCGTGGACTCGCGGCTGGAATCCTGCACCGATGCGGCATTGGAATCGCTTTCGAGCGAAGACCGTTTGGTGCTGGCCGCGTATTATCTCGATGGGCGCACACTTGCGGAGGTCGCGCACATGCTTGGCGTTCACGAGTCCACCATCAGCCGCAAGGTGGACAAACTAGCTAAGTCGGTACGCAAGAAAATCGTGGCGAACATGATGCGGCAGGGCATTGACCGCCGCGAAGCCGAAGAGCTCTTAGACGTTGATGTGCGTGACCTGCAAGTGAACATTCGCCGCGATTTGGGGCAAGAAACTCTTCCAGCAGCGTTCTCAGAGAAGAAGGAATCTTTGAATTTCCAGCCGGGGATTGCACCGCGGGCGAAGAGTTAGAAGAAAAATGAGAATCCAGCCGGTGTAAGGAGACGCTAGAAGCTAGAAATGCAAGACGTTCCCAAAATCGCGCTGAAGCGCTTGCAGGAAACCCTGGGTGGGGGAACTCATCCAGACGCGGATCTCCTCACGGCTTTCGCGGAGCAGTCGCTGGTTGAATCCGAGCGCGCCCGGGTCATGGAGCACCTTGCTTATTGCAGCGATTGCCGCGAGCTGGTCGCGCTCGCTCTACCTGCGACTGAACCTCGCGCAGTGACCCCATCCACCCGCACGAGCCGCAGTGCTTGGTTCCATTGGCCGGTTCTTCGACGGGGTGTGGTGGCAGCGGGAATCATCGCCATAATTTCAGCCGGAGTCCTGCAATACAGGCAGCGCCACAAGAGCGACGCTATGCTTTCTAATCTCACAGCGCGCAACGAAGTAACTGCCCCCGCAGAGCGGCCTCTTCCGTCGCCTCCAACAACCGCTGAATCGCAGAGCACAATTTTGCAAGCGGAGAATAAGAAGCAGACGGAGTTGCGAACGAAGGCGCACTCCAGCAGCCAAGATCATTTGGCCGCGGACAAATTAGTCCGACCGGCGAATCCAACGCTGCCTGCAAGCCGCGTCGCGCGCGGTGCGGCGTCGGGAAGCGGGACAAGCGGTGGTAACTCGTTCAGTTCTGGCGGCGTATTTCCCAAAGCTGCGCTCTCGCTTCCGCGCGAGACTTCGAGCGTTGACCAAAAGTTAAGAAATGCAACGCCCGGCGAGGCGGCAAGGCTGTCGCCAGATGTAAGTGCTGTTGAAGCAAGTCCTTCTTCGCAGACGATCGAGGTGGAATCGCAACCTGCGCCAGTCACAGTGACTGCAGAAAGCAAGGATTCGGGCCAGCTTATTGAAAATCAAAAGCAGCAACCATCGCAGTACGATTCGACCACATCCGTAGGTGTCGTTGCGGCCAAGAATTTCGCGGCGGGACAAGACGCTTCCAGTCTCCTGCTTGCGACTCCAAGGTGGAGCATTAGCGCGGATGGCGTCTTGCGGCGCTCCTTCGATGGGGGCCATACCTGGGAGGATGTAAACATGAGCTCGGAGCCGCTATCCAGCCCGTCAAAGGGGGCGAGCGCCGTTGAAAGCACACGCGGGTCCGAGAATAAGAAGAAAAAAGTTAAGGCACAACTGAATCTGGTATTCCGCGCTGTGTCAGCGGTCGGCTCCGAAGTTTGGGCTGGAGGTTCAGCGGCGACGCTCTACCATTCGGTCGACTCCGGCGCGCATTGGGCACAGGTACTTCCGGCTTCCGCCGGTGCTACGCTCACCGGAGACGTCACGAGCATCGAGTTTTCCGATCCCCAACACGGCAGGATCACAACCTCGACGAGTGAGGTCTGGATCACGGCCGATGATGGCCAAACGTGGCAGCGGCAATAACCTGAGAACAGGTTAAAGCAACAACTTTTATAGCATTCACTATTTACCTGCACGATTCGGCGCTTCGCGTGGCGATTTCGTCTCAAAGTCGACCACACGACAATTTCTATCTCCTTCAATACAGAATCCTTGAAAAGGTCGCGTCGCAAAAGCTACGGCGCACGGTTTGGTCCGTGCCGCTCCTACTGCGCCTTTCGTAATAGAGTAAAAGGGCTACTGGGATTTGTGGCGGTGATGGAGTAGGGTCATCTGTTCCAACGGCCCGCGCGAAACTGCACCCGTTCGTTCGACCGTTTCTAATTTCCCCCGGCCCAGGAAATCCATTTGTCCGGATAGCGCTTAATCAGAAGTTGTTAGAGCTATCTCACTGCTTACTCTACATACTTGTGCGCTAACTAAAGGCTATGGACGTCCTGGTAGATTGAATCTTTCGTACTATAGGATTCGGTGACAATCATCGTTATGGTTATCGAGGTGAAGTAGATGACAACTCGGATAGCGCATCCTCTTTTTGCAGCTTTTTGAGAAGTGCGGCGGTTCGGCTCTTCAATTTTAACAAAGAGTTTCCCCGGCGCATTTTGAGGAGATTTGTGCGGAACAAACAAGCGGGCTACGCCATGATTTTGGAAATGGTAATGGTGCTTCTCGTTATGAGCACCTTGTTTGCTATGGCGATCCCCGGCACGGTCGCAATGCAACAAGCCTCTAACCAGAATCGCGCGAAAGAATACGTGCTGCAGGTCGCCAATGCGAACGTCATGGCTGCTTACTGCGCTGTGCCAAACGCAGGGTGTAATTCTTCGGTGTTCACTCCGATGATTCCGCCGTCAGCCTCTCCATTTCAGATGGGTGGCTATACTTACACCTACATCTCAAGCGGCAGTTATTGGCTTTTTTCCGCATCTCCTGTAACGAACGGTCAGGCTTACTTTATCGATAGCACGGGAATCTTGAGATGTTTGCCGTGGGATGGAGCAAATCCAGCAACGGTGAGTAGTCCCGTCTGCTCGTTGTAAACAGAATCCGTCGAAGATCACGATCCCAATCGCAAAACGTTGTCCTAACTGAAATTGAGTTCATCGCAGACCCCCTTTCGTTACCGATGCGTGGTGGAATTGTGCCCGAGTGAAAGCCGCTTGGAGAGGAACTCTCGACCGCTCCGCAGTACGTAGCGCCTCCTGGTGTTTTGTTCCCGGCATGCTTGGTCGGATGCTTTCTTTCGCGCTTCCAGTTCTCTTCAAGAGGCAGAAGCGAATTCGCGGCGGTAGCCCTCGCCTTCGCGCTTCAGCTTCGCGAGCAGGCGCTCGTACCGTTGTTTGCCTTTTAGAGGCTTCAGGAATTTATCGTCGCGGAACAATTCATAATTGGGCAAGCCGAAACCGCCGGCCTTTTCGAGCAATTCGATGGCTGGCGCCGGTTTCCCAAGAAGAGCGAGCGCCGCGGCGGCTGTATGCCACATGTGGTGCGTATGCAGGAGGGGTTTCGTCTTGCCGTGCAGAGCGACGTGCACGAAATGCGCCGCTTTGGTCCGTTCGCCCCGCAGAGCCCACAAGAGGGCCTCGCACGAGTGAAGCCACGGGTCATCCGGCAGCGCATTTTGCGCCGCCTGAATTCTCGACTCGGCGTCGTTCAGCTTCCCAGAGTAAATAAAAACCGTGGGTTGAAATACGTTGGCCCAGATGTTGACCGGATCGTGACGAAGTGCGCGCTGGAGACATTCCTCGGCTTCCTCGAAGTTCCACATGCTCATGGCGGTGTGGCCGAGGAATACGTTCGTGAACGCGTCGTCGGGCCGGGCCGCAAGAGCGATGAGCAGGCCTTCTCTCGCTTCCTTCAACAAGCCAATGTGATTGAAAATCAAAGCCTGCCAGACGCGCGCGGGGTGGCAGCCCGGATTGAGACGGAGGGCCGTGGCAAGAGCGCGCAGAGCCGGGCCATTTTGAAATTTTCTTGCCGGAGACCAGAGGATACGGCCTTTCGCGCAATGTGCCTCCGCATTGTTGGGATCTAACGCGATGGCTTTGCGCAGGGCGTTTTCGGCGTCGCGCACCCAGTGCGGCGACGCGCTCGAGGTCGTTCCCACAAGCATCAGAGCTTCCGCGAGGCGGGCCCATGCGTCTGCGAACTTGGGATCAAGTTTGGTAGCGTTTTCGAGCATGTCGATCGCGGCACGATTGTCCCAACTGTTTAGGCGGAGAAGGCGATCGGCAGCGCGCAGGTAGAGTTCGTAGGCGATTGGATTCTTGGTGGGAGGACCGGCCGGTTCATGATCGTTTTGCAGGCGCTTGAGGCCCAATGATTTTCCGATGCCCTCGCTGATGGAATCCTGCAAATGGAATAAATCGGCGGCCTCGGCGTCGTGCTTGGCGGAGAGCAGGACCGAGCCGTCAGCCGCGCTCCAGGCTCGGACGTGCACGCGCAACTTGGTGCCGAGTTTTTGAATACTGCCGTCCACTACAATGTGGACATTCAGGTCGCGGGCGGCCGAGAGAGGATCCGTCTCGCGCTGGGCATAACGCGAAACGGACTGTCCGGGGCGGACAAGCAATTCACCGCTGGCGCTCAGGTGATTGATCACGGCGTCGGCGAGAGCCATGCTCAGGTACTCATCGCTGGGATTCGGTGTGAGGAGCCTGAAAGGAAGCACCGCCACGGAGCGTTTTCCCGCGAGCGCCGCGGGAAGAAACGTGCCGAGTTCGAGATCCCGCGACACGCTGGTAAGCTCACGCTGCAGATCTCGCGCACTTTGGTAGCGACGGGCGGCCTCTTTCTCAAGCAACTTTCCGACGATGCTGCACAATGCAGCCGGAGCGCCCGGCACGGCATCTCTCAACGGAGGCGGTGCTCCGGAGATCATTTGCGAGATCAGAGCTGCGATATTCGGCGCAGTGAAAGGGCGGCAGCCGCTGGACAACTCGTAGAGAACGACACCAAGGGAG
>CAVPFK010000015.1:0-142381 GCA_963703705.1 uncultured Acidobacteriota bacterium
TTCTTCGGCGTGCATCGGCTCCGGAACCGAGCCGTTCAATCAACAAACTCGAATGCTGCGGCGCCCGGATTTCGAATTGGCGTTGCGTTGCTTGTTTGCGCCATAGCCGCGGCGAGTCACGTCTTGTTGGATCTGGTCAGCGGAGTCGGCATTCAACCTTTCTGGCCATTTCGGGCGGGTTGGAAAGGGTGGGAACTCCTAAATAATCTCGATCCATGGATTTTGACTTTGCTAGCGACCGCTCTTCTGCTGCCGCAACTGCAGCGGCTAGTCAGCGAGGAAATTGGCGAACAGAAAAAGACTTTTCGTGGGCGACGGGCAGCCATCGCCGCCCTGGCGATTCTGGTTCTTTACATAGGTGCACGCGCTGGCTTGCATCGCCAGGCGATCCACTTGTTGGACTCCCGCGAATATCACGGCAGGCCACCCGTTGTAGCTGCCGCATTCCCAATGCCGGCAACGCCATTCCTTTGGCGCGGCGTCGAGTCCACGGACGCAACGATCGAAGAGTTACAGGTCTCTCTGCTCCCCGGCGCGGAATTCGATCCCGATCGCGGTTTTACCCGCTATAAACCGGAAACTTCCGCCGCGCTCGATGCCGGCCAGCGCACGGAGGCAGCCGCAAAATTCCTGGCCTACGCGCGCATCCCGTTCGCTAGCGTTCATCGCCTCGATGAGGGCTATCGTTTCGAATTACATGATTTGCGATTCGCATCAAACGATGCAAGTCCAGAAAACATCTTTGTGCGCGTGGACTTCAACAGCTCTCTCCAAATCAAGAGCGACGAATTGCGTTACGCATCGTCAAAAAGTCCCTGATTCTTCGGCGCTACTTTTTTGCCGGTGACTGGCGGAACGTGAAATGCGTAGCGATGTAAAGGACCACGAGAATTCCAACGACGGAAAGCGCGAACGCGCGGCTATGCGCAATCAAGAAATCCAGCGCGGCGTCGCCATACAGAACAGCAAGGATTCCTTCGGCGCCATAACGCAAACTTCGACCAAGGAAAACGCCCAACATAAAAGTATGCATGGGCACTTGAAAAACCCCCTCCGCCAAGACGAATGGTTTGAACGGCAGCGGCGGCGGAAGGATTGCAGGAATAAAAATGCTCAAGAATCCGTTGCGGTCGACCCAGTTCTTGATGGTTTCCGCGTTTCCGCCTGCATGGCGGTGGAAAAACGCCTGGCCTCCTTTTTTCGCCAGCAAATATAGCCAGATGCAGCCTGCAATCGAGCCGATAGCAGCCATTCCCGCGTAATAGGGCATGCGCTTCGGATTCACAAAGGAAAGTTGGATCACCAGCGCATCGGTGACGAGCGGAAACGAAAGCACCGAGGAATCCAGAAAGGCGACGAGAAACAGCCCGCCGCCCCCCATGGTTCCCACGAGATGTTGCAACCAAAGCGGCAGCTTGTGCGGATGCATTCTTCGCCGATCTCCCGGGAAAACCGCACGGATTGTAACAGAGTTGGCGATAACGCCCGGTCGGGGCGGCGAAATCAGCGCGGTTCGCTCGCGATCACACCGCACGCCGCAATCGAAAATTGCCGATTCCTCACCGGTCGGATAGAATTCGTTACTTGAGTGCTCCGCATCCTTCCATGACACTTCTGAAAGATCTCAACGAACGCCAGCGCGAAGCTGTGCTCGCGACCGAAGGTCCGCTGCTCGTGCTGGCGGGTGCGGGCACAGGGAAGACCCGCGTGATAACCTATCGCGTCGCCCACCTGCTCGAGCGGGGGGTTCCGGGCAACACGATTCTAGCGGTCACCTTCACCAATAAGGCCGCGGAGGTGATGAAGCAGCGCATCAGCGACCTGCTGCGCTCCAGCGGCCGGGACGCTTCGGATGTCTGGGTCTCCACCTTTCATTCTTTCTGCGCGCGCCTCTTGCGCCGCGAGGCAAAAAATCTAGGCCTGCCCCGCGATTTCGCAATCTACGATGACGACAACCAAAAAACCGCCATCAAGCGCGCCATCGAGCAGTTAGACTTTTCTACCGAAGACTATCCTCCCCGAAGTATCCGCGCGCAAATCAGTCATGCGAAAAATAATGGAATTACTCCGGACGATATGGCAGCCGAAGCCCGCCAGTCGGACGATCCGGGTCGAAAAGACGTTGCCGCAATTTTCCGAGCGTACGAAACGATGCTGCGAAGTGCCAACGCTCTCGATTTTGACGACCTTCTGTTGCGCGCCGTTGAGCTTCTCCGCGAACATCCGAAGGTCCGCGAAGCCTGGAACTCGCGATTCCAATATTTGATGGTCGATGAATTTCAGGACACCAACCGCGCGCAAGAAGAAATCGTGCGCCTCCTCGCCGGAACTCGGAAAAACGTTTGCGTTGTGGGTGATGAGGATCAATCCATCTATGGCTGGCGCGGCGCGCGCGCGGGAAATCTGAAACGGTTCACCGAAGACTTTCCCAACCCCCAGCTCATTCGTTTGGAGGAAAACTACCGCTCCACGCAAACGATTCTGGACGCGGCGGCTGCGGTCGTGGAGAACAATACCGACCGTCTGGGAAAGACGCTCCAGGCCACTCTGGGCGCCGGCGACAAACTTCGCTTTTTCGAAGCGCACGATGCTCGGGCAGAAGCGGAGTTCATCTGCGACGAGATTGCAACACTGGTGCGCAACGATCCTAACGCCCGCCTGGCCGTCCTCTACCGTACCGGCGCGCAGTCACGATCATTCGAAGAAGTTCTCCGGCAGCTGGGAATCCGCTATCGCGTTGCGGGCGGCTTCAGTTTCTACGCGCGCGCCGAGGTGCGCAATGCACTGGCCTACGTTCGTCTGTTGTTCCACCCCGAAGATGACGTTGCGCTGTTGCGCGTGTTGAATGTGCCTCCGCGTGGCATCGGCGCAGTCACCGTGGCGGCGTTGGAGTCTCGCGCGAAGGAGACCGGCCAATCTCTGTGGCGCGTGATTCGCTCGGGCGAATTTCTTACCGGCAAGAAATTCAGCGGCGCACTGAACTATTTTCGCCAGCTCATCGAAGATCTTCAGGCCGAAGCCGCGGGTTTGTCTCCGTCGCATTTGATCAAAAGAGTGCTGGAGCAGACCGGCTACCTCGACTGGGTCGAGCAGCAAGACAATCTCGAGCATACTTCGCGCGCCGACAATTTGCGCGAGCTGGCCAACGCCATGACCGAAGCCACCGAACAGGGTCAGACGCTGGAAGATGTGCTGGACCGCGCCGCGCTGGTGGCCGACTCGGATGAGTATGACGAAACGATTCCCGTCTCGCTGATGACTCTGCACAGCGCCAAAGGTCTCGAATTCGATGCAGTTTTTCTGGCCGGGCTGGAGGAAGGCGTCCTGCCCCACAGGCGCTCGCTCGACAAGATCGCTGATGTCGAACAGGAGCGGCGCCTGTTTTACGTCGGAATGACGCGCGCAAAGCAGTCGTTGCTTTTTTCGCGCGCCATCTATCGCCGGAGCTATGGTGAGGAACGCTTACGGGCCTCGCTTCCCTCTCGTTTTCTGGCTGAACTTCCCGGCGAGCTGATCGAAGCAGTTTCCGGTTCGCTATCCGAACCGGGCCAAACGCGCCGTTACGAACCCGACCCAGACTACGCCGCGAGTCATTCTTATCGTCAGCAGCAGCGGCATCCATCCTATGGCCGGACGCAAAGGCCCAAATCGCCTCGCGGCAGGAAAGATCCGCTCATCGGAACGCGCGTTCGCCATTCTAAATATGGCCTGGGAACAATTATCGAGATCGAAGGGGAAGGCGAAGAGCGCAAATTGACCGTAAGCTTCCAGGATTACGGCGCGAAAAAGCTTATCGAACGTTATGCCCATCTTCAATTGGCCTAAGTGACACGAATTTGTAATCTCCCACCAGATTGCCAAGCGGCACAATTATCAGCCACCCGGCTCAGTCTGCTGTAGGATGTGTGCGCCTGAACCTCGTCCGTCCGGTACAGTGGTTGCGCGAATCCACTGCGCAAGGTAGAGTTTTTCTCTAGCATCAGGAAGGTGGCGATTGGGCTCACAGCTTTTTCGCAAGAAAGACATCGACCAGCTCATCACCGATTCGCAGGATCCCGAAAAACGGTTGAAGAAATCCCTCGGCTGGCTGAGCCTGACTTCGCTCGGGATCGGCGCTGTAATCGGCTCCGGGATTTTCACCATCGTTGGAACGGCCATCGCAGGGCAAACGCTCCAATTCAAGTCGGTCTTGAACGCGCCCCTTCTTGAATATCTGATTTATCATTCCGCGTCTTTTGGCCGCCCTGGCGCGGGTCCGGCGATCGCGCTTTCCTTCGTTCTGGTCGCCGTGGTCTGCGGGTTTGCCGCGTTGTGCTACGCCGAACTCGCCGCGATGATTCCTATCGCCGGCAGCGCCTATACCTACACGTACGCGACCATGGGCGAATTGATTGCGTGGATCATCGGCTGGGACTTGATTCTCGAGTACGCGGTTTCGAACATGGCGGTCAGCGTCGGCTTCTCCGCCCACGTTGTCGATTTGCTGGATTGGTTCGGCATTCGCCCGCCACTGCGCTGGATTGTTCCAGCCTACCTCCCCAGCGGCCTGTCTGACTTGCAAGGCAACACGCTTTACGGCCCCGGCTGGCATTTCGGTTTCAACTGGCCCGCTTTCATAATTGTGATGTTGCTGACAATTGTTCTGGTGCGCGGCATTCGCGAATCGGCGGAAGCGAATAACGTGATGGTCCTCCTGAAAATTATCGCGATTCTTATTTTTGTTGGTTTTGGATGGCACTTCATCCATCCGAGCAACTGGCATCCCTTTGCTCCGAACGGATGGCCGGGAATTCTTACCGGCGGCTCGATCGTATTTTTCACTTACATTGGGTTCGATTCGGTCTCGACCGCGGCGGAAGAGTGTAAAAATCCTCAGCGGGATTTGCCGATCGGAATCATTACCACGCTGGTAGTTTGCACCGTGCTTTACATCGCGGTCGTCGTAGTGCTGACGGGAATCGTTCCATGGCACACGCTCATGGACGACGCGGCTCCGGTTGTCAACACGATGAAGCGGCTTCACTTTGGCAATATTCAAGTAGTCGTTCTGCTCGGCGCCCTGCTCGGCATGATTTCTTCGCTGCTGGTTTTTCAACTTGGGCAAGCGCGCGTTTGGTTCGCGATGTCTCGCGACGGTTTGCTGCCCGGCGTTTTCAGCCACGTGCATAAGACCTTCCGCACTCCGGATTTTTCCACTTGGGTCGCGGGATTCCTGGTGGGTATTCCAGCGGGATTGTTGGATATCGGCACGCTAGCCGACCTTTCCAATATCGGCACGCTGTTCGCCTTCGCGCTGGTCGCTGGAGGCGTTTTGATTCTCCGTTACACCCAGCCGGAGCGCCCGCGAGCCTTTCGCGCGCCAGGCGGGCCCATTGCGCCGGCTCTTACGATTCTGACCTGCTTGCTGTTGATGGCGGGCCTTCCCATCACAAACTGGATCCGGTTTATCGTCTGGCTGATCATTGGCTTGGTTTTTTACTATTTTTACGGCCACCGCAACAGTCAGCTTTCGAACGCAAATTTGGCTGCAACGCCCGCGGAGAAAAAAAGATAATGCGGAGCCGTTTTCTTGCCGGGCTGATGCTTGTTCTGATAGCTCTGGTCTTCTATTTGCAGTCCTCGTTCAGCTGGGGCGAAAACGCAGACCGCCTGGTTGCGAACAAGGCGGTAGACACCCTTCCCGAGGAGATGCAGCCATTTTTTCAGGCCAATCGCCAATTTTTGGTTCAGCACGTGACCGATCTGCAGGAATCCGTGCCAAAGGGCGTGATGCCGTTTGAGCACCCGCGCGCGCCGGATTTCGTGGGGCTTGACCACTACGGGCCTTTTCCCTTTTCCGCTCTCCCGCGTGAATATAACAGCGCAATTGCGAAATACAATCGGCGCACGCTTGAGCAATATGGCGTCCTTCCCTGGCAAGTGGGACTCTATAGCAAGCGCTTGACCGATGCCTTTCGCGATCACAATTGGAACGAAGCGAAGCTTTCTGCAGCCATGCTGGCTCATTACGTCACGGCGGCGCACGACCCTTTCAAAACGACCATTAATTTTGACGGCAAGCTTACTGGCCAGCAAGGAGTGAGTGACCGGTTCGGGACAGGTTTAGTGGATCGCTACCAGCTTTTCTTCTTCGTGAAGCCCGGCGAGGCTGTGTTCATTCACGATCCCACGGACCGAGCGTTTGAGATTTGTCTGACCGCTCATTCCCTGCTCGAACGGGTGCTTCTTGCGGACCGCCGGGCGCATACGGGTCTCACTGGCTACACCGATGAATATTACGATCGCTTCTACGCGGAAGCCGGCACGCTTCTGGCCACCCAGCTTTCGGACGCTGCGACCGATGTGGGCTCTTATTGGATGACCGCATGGATCAACGCCGGCCGTCCACAGCTTCCCTCTCAATAAACGAACCATGGCGACGCAAACAACCCGGATTCCCACACCGATCGACAACCTTCCGAAGGCTGAACTGCATGTGCATCTCGAAGGGACGATTCGCCCGCAGACCGCTTTGGAATTAGCTGCGCGGCACGGCGCTGCCCTGACTCCGGAAGACGTCGCCGCTCGCTACAGGTACTCGGACTTCCGCGGATTCCTGGAAACCTTCAAATGGGTCACGTCTTTTCTGCGAGATCCCGAAGACTACGCTCTCATCACTCGAAATCTCGCCGAAGAACTGGTAAAGCAAAACGTCGTTTACGCCGAGATAACTATTTCGGCTGGGGTAATGCTTCGCCGCACTCAAAATGTGGAAAAAAACTTTCAAACGATTCGTGAGGTCTCACAAAGCGTGCCGTTCAGCCGCCTCAAAACCGCATGGATTTTTGATGCCACGCGCCAATTCGGGCACGATGCAGCGATGGAAGTCGCGCGCTGGGCGGCCAAACTCCAGTCGTCTGGCGTTGTTGCGCTGGGCATGGGGGGCGACGAGCTTGCGTTTCCAACCGTAAATTTCCGGCCTGCATTTGATTACGCGCGGCAGCAAGGTTTGCATACGGTATGCCATGCCGGAGAAATCGGCGGCCCGGACTCCGTCCGCGAAGCCATCGAATTGCTGGGAGCGGAGCGAATCGGGCATGGTATCGCGGTGATGCGCGATGAAGCGCTGGCAAGCTCGCTGGCAACTACCGGGCGGGTGGTGCTAGAAAACTGCATCTCGAGCAATTTGTGCACTGGCGCACTCGCGAAACAAACGGGAAACCCGGCGGCAGCAATGAAAGACCATCCGCTTCCGCATTTTCTTAAGCGCGGAGTGCCGGTAACTCTTTCTACCGACGATCCTGGCCTGTTTAACACCGATTTGTTGTCTGAGTACTCCCACGCTGCGTCGCTTGGTGTATCCAAAGAGCAGCTGATCCAACTGGCGGAGCAGAGTTTCCTGTCCGCGTTTCTCTCCCCGGAAGACAAGCGCCGGATGCTGGTAGATTTTCGTGCCGCGGTCAAGTCCGCTGGGCTGGTATAATCGCAAAGATGAAGGCACACGTTTGGGTCATGTTGAAGTCCACCGTTCTCGATCCTCAGGGACAGACAATTCAGCGCGCGCTTGGATCTCTCGGTTACTCCCAGGTCAAGGACGTTCGCCAGGGAAAGTTCTTCGTGCTTGCACTTGACGGCATGACCCGCGACGAAGCCAAGACGGAAGTCGAGCGAATCGCAAAGGACGTGCTCACGAACCCGGTCATCGAAGAATTCCGCTTCGACATTATTGAATGATCGGCGCTCCCGGTGACGTTTCTCATACACGAGTCGCCAAGGCCGCTCGCCTCGTCAAAAGATGTGCTACCGTAAGAGAGTTGGATTTGCCCCGTTTTTAGCGCTGGAAGTCACCAAGGAGCTTGCGCCGTGTGCGGAATTGTTGGTTATATCGGCCCGAAACGCGTTGTTCCCCTGATTTTGGACGGTTTGAAGCGTCTTGAGTATCGCGGCTACGATTCAGCGGGTATCGCTGTGGTCGGAGAAAACGGGCATCTCAATATTCGCCGCGCACCCGGAAAGCTGCGCAACCTGGAAGAGTCCATCCGCATTATGCCCCTGGACGGCGTTTACGGAATCGGCCACACACGCTGGGCCACTCACGGCCGCCCAACAGAAGAAAATGCGCATCCGCATCGCGACTGCACCGGCGAAATCGTCGTCGTACACAACGGCATCATCGAAAATTATGTGGAACTGAAGCATCAACTCATCAAAGAAGGCCACAAGTTCGTCACCGAAACAGACACCGAGATCATCGCTCATCTGATCGAAAAGTATTCCAAAGACGCATCGCTTGAAGAGGCTGTTTTGAAAACGGTGAAAGTAATGAGCGGAGCTTACGCGCTGGTTGCGTTGTCTACGCGCGATCCATTCAAAATAGTCGCCGCGCGTCTGGGCCCACCCATTGTCGTCGGGCTGGGCGAAAATGAATTTTTCGTAGCGAGCGATATTCCGGCGATTCTTCAACACACCCGAAATGTTTTCTTCCTCGGCGATGGTGAAGTGGCCGTGATCACGCCGCAAGGCGTCCAGCTGATGGATTTCGAAAGTCACGCGATCAATCGTCCCGTGCAACACGTGACTTGGGACCCCATCATGGCCGAAAAGGGCGGCTTCAAACATTTCATGCAGAAGGAAATCTTCGAGCAACCGCGCGCTGTGCGCGACACCTTGCTCGGAAGAATATCGCAGGAAACCGGAAAAGTCTTCCTCGACCAAATGGACATTAGCGAAGAAGAGTTCCGGAATTTCCAGGAAGTTAAAATGATCGCCTGCGGGACGAGTTGGCACGCGGCGCTGGCCGGGAAGTTCATGATCGAGAAGCTGGCGCAATTGCCGGCCGAGGTAGATTACGGAAGCGAATTTCGCTATCGCGATCCGATCATCGGCAAAAAGAGCCTGGCCATCGCCATCAGCCAGTCCGGCGAAACAGCCGACACGCTGGCCGCGGAGCGCGAAGCGCGCCAGAAGGGCGCAAAAATCCTTGGCATATGCAACGTTGTCGGCTCCATGCTTACCCGAGAGGCGAATGGAACGATTTACACGCATGCGGGCCCGGAGATAGGGGTCGCATCCACGAAGGCTTTTACTGGCCAACTCACCGCATTGATGCTTACGGCCTTGTATCTGGCGCAAGTGCGCGGGAAATTGACGCCGGCTTCCGCCCAATCCTTGATGCAGGAACTAACCCGCGTTCCCCATAAAATCGAAACGATCCTGCAGCGCGATGCGGCGCTTGAAGAACTCGCTCGCCTATTCTTCCGTCACACGGATTTCCTTTACCTCGGCCGCGGCATACATTACCCCATCGCGCTCGAAGGGGCGTTAAAGCTGAAGGAAATTTCCTACATCCACGCGGAAGGCTATCCCGCGGGCGAAATGAAGCATGGACCGAACGCCCTCATCGATGAGAATTTGCCTGTTGTGATCATTGCCACACGCGACGAATCGGATCCCGCGTCGATGACGCGTTATGAAAAGACCGTTTCGAATTTGCAGGAAGTAAAGGCGCGGGACGGCATCGTGATTGCCGTGGTCACCGAAGGGGATAAGATCGTTCGCGAAATTGCGGACCACGTAGTCGAAGTACCCGCCGCGCCGGAGCTGCTCGCGCCGATTCTCGAAATTGTCCCGCTGCAGCTTCTGGCTTACCACATCGCCGTGCGGCGCGGATGCGACGTCGATCAGCCTCGCAATCTGGCTAAGTCCGTCACCGTCGAATAAAGGGATTGATTCGTATTCCAGTTTTATCTTGCGTGCCGTAAAATCGAGTCATGGTACGTCTTCGATTTTTCTCGCGGCCATGCTGCCGCATTCCCTTTCAACTGGCGGCGCTATTCCTCCTATGGATGGTCGTTTCGGTCAGCGCCCTAAGGGCACAATCCCAGCCATCGAAGAGCGGCGCATCGCATCTGGATTCCGTCGAGGTGTCAGGATCAAAGAGGTTCAGTTCCGATGAGATCGCCGGCTCCGTTGGATTGCGCGCCGGGAATATCATCACCCGCGAGGATCTCCAGGCCGCAGCGGACAAGCTCGCAGCGCTCGGGCTTTTTTCCAACGTGCAATATCACTTTACAACGGTTGTATCCGGTGTGAGAGCAACCTACGAGCTCACCGACACGCCCACGGTTTCTGTTACCTTCGATAACTTTCCCTGGTTTACCGACGAGGAATTAACAGCCGCGCTCAAACGCACGGTTCCTCTCTTCGACGGGAACGCCCCGCTGGGCGGCACGTTGCTCAACGCGATGTCTGGCACGCTGGAAAACTTGGTTCAGGCGCGCGGCGTTTTTGGCACCGTGTCGCATACCCTGGTCAATTTTCCTTTGGGCGGGCAGCGAATGCAGTTTCGCGTCGAAGGCGCAGAGATTACGGCTAAAGGAATCGATTTCTCCGACGAACTCGCTAATAAGGATCGCGCCATTCAGCAGAGCGCGAGCCAGTTAATAGGCAAGCCATATTCGCGGAGCACGATCGAGCTGTTCGAGTTCGAGCAGGTGCGCCCGGTATATTTGACGCACGCATTCTTGCACGTGCAGTTTGGCCCGTTGTCCACACGAGTAACGACGGACCCCGCGCAGCCTGGTTCATATGGAGTTGTGATCGCAATACCGATTGTTCCGGGCCCCACGTTCAAATGGGGCGGCGTCACTTGGAGCGGAAATTCCGTGATAACAACTGACGACCTGAATGCGCTCGTCGACTTGAAGCCGGAGGAAATCGCCGAGGGCGACAGAATTACGGCGCTCTGGGAGCGCGTTCAGGGTCTATACGGGGAGCGTGGCTATCTCGATGCGAAGCTGAATCCTACGCCGCGATTCGACGAGCCGGCTACGCGCATCACCTATAACGTCGCCGTCACCGAAGGGCTCCAGTACCACATGGGGAATTTGGTGCTTAGCGGACTTTCCATCGACGGCGAAAAAAGGATCCGAGCGGCTTGGGGCATTGCAGCGAACGCGGTGTTCAATGAAAAAGTTTATGAGAAATTCCTCGAGGTCGGAGTCAAACGCGCTTTTGCCGGAACTCCGGTCCATTACGACAAGATCGGACGATTTCTACAGGAAAATCCGGCCACCGGCCGAGTCGATGTGCTGTTGGACTTCCAATAGAAAGTCTTAGGCTATACTGGAATTGGCATGCAAATTGAGCCGCGTCACGCGGGTGGCAATCGCGAGGCACCCAGGATAGATCAAGCGGCCGCTTCTGAAAAGGAGCGGCGGCTTTTAGATTCGCTGCGATCGCTCAACTCCCTCCTGGTTGCTTTCTCAGGCGGCGCCGATTCGGCTTACCTGGCGTGGGCGGCGCACCGAGTTCTCAGCGATCGCGCTCTCTCCGTCACTGCGCTCTCTGCAAGTTTCTCCGGCCACGATCGCGAGCAAGCGGAAAAATTCGTGCAGGCGAGCGGAATTCGCCACGAATTTATCGAGACGCACGAATTCGAGAATCCCTCATACGTCGCCAACAACGCGGACCGCTGCTACTACTGTAAGGACGAACTCTTCGACCGTATGGAAGCTCTCGCCAACTCGCGTAATTTCCATAGTATTGCTTATGGAATCAACGCTGATGACAGTCACGATTTTAGGCCCGGACATCGCGCGGCCCACGAGCATCAGGTTCTCGCGCCGCTGCTTCACGCGGAGTTGGCGAAAGCTGAAATCCGGTGGCTCTCTCAACGCGCCGCTCTACCTACGTGGGATCGCCCGGCGTCGGCGTGCCTTTCTTCGCGGGTTCCCTACGGAACCGCGGTGACGCGAGAGCTGATGGAAAAAATCGATCGTGCTGAAGCAGTTTTGCGCGCGCTAGGATTCCGGCAGTTCCGTGTCCGAGCACATGGTGAGCTTGCCCGAATCGAGCTCGCTGCGGATGAACTTTCGCGAGGATTAGCACCTGAGATGACTCGCCAGATTCTCGCCGGCGTAAAGCAAGCGGGCTTCTCCATCGTGACCATCGATCTGGAAGGTTATCGCCAAGGATCGCTGAATTCGCTTCTCAAGATTAAATGACTTCGCCCTGCTGGCCTCTGCGATTGCGTTTCACTCCTCGGATGGCTTCAAACGGAACTTACAGTTGCGCGTTTTCGTATAACTTGATAGGAAGGGTTGCTGGCGCTGGTGGTGGGCGACTCAAAAATCAAACTACATGACAAAAATGAGCAAGAAAGCGTGGCTCGCAACCGTTGCTCTGTTACTCGGTGCGGTGGCGGGTTGTGCGTCGCATTCTGGTGCCGAAGGCAGCTTCGATCGGCAGTTCACGGTGAATGGTCCGGTCAGTCTGGAACTGATGACGGGTAAAGGGGACGCGCACATCACGGCCGGACCGGCCGGCGAGGTTCGCATTCATGGCGATATTCACGTGAATTCGTGGTCCTCGGAAGGCGCGCAGCGGGGCCTGGAACAACTCGAATCGAGCCCGTCGGTCTCGCAGGAAGGAAACTTGATCCGGATCGGCGGAAACGCAAAACAAGGCCGAGGTAACGCTGAAGTGGACTATACCATTGTGGTTCCGCAGGACGCACAGCTTCGCAGCGTGTCCGGTTCCGGAGATGTGGAAGTTACCGGGATTCAAGGCCCTGCGAATTTCAATTCGGGTTCGGGAGACCTAACCGCTTCAGAAATCAAGGGGGATGTCCAGATAACGTGTGGTAGCGGCGACGTCCAACTTTCTAAGATCAAGGGCCATGTGCAAGTAACGACCGGTTCGGGCGACATCACTCTCGACGCCATCGGCGGAGAGGCACGCCTCCAAACCGGGTCGGGCGCAATTCAGGTATCAGATCCCGGCAACGCTCTGGAAGCCAGTACCGGAAGCGGCGACGTCGGCGTCAAAGGTGCGTCAGCGGATATACGTGTGCGCACCTCCTCCGGTGATGTTGATGTAGAGGGTACTCCGGGCCCCTCGAATTATTGGGATTTTTATACCAGCTCCGGTGAAGTCGTTCTCCACGTTCCGCCAACAGCCAGTTTTCGGCTTTATGCGCATTCGCACTCCGGCGACATTGACGCCGCCATTCCTATCGTGATGGAAGGAACCGCGGGCAAGCACGAATTCCGCGCACGGATTGGCGACGGTAAAGCGCGCGTCGAGATCCAAACATCTTCCGGCGATATTTCTCTTCACTAGGCGATTGCGCGGCGAATCAAAACGCGCGGCGTGCTCTTTCGCGCTAGAATACAGCAGAATGCGAATAGTTCCTTTCGCGCTGACGATCGTGCTTCTTCACGCAGTTATTGCTTTTGCCGTTCCGCAAAAAGCCGCTTCCCCCGCGCAGAAGTCCAAGGACTCTGCATCTGGAATTTCGAAGCAAGACGCGGAGGCGGAGACCCAATTGCAGAAGGCCATGGCCGACGCCGGCAACGATCGTGCCGCTTTGGTGCGCAACTTGAAGAGTTACCTGGATCACTTTCCGGACGCTCCGCGAAAAGCCGGTGTTTATCGCGCGTTGGTGGAGTCGTGCGAGCAACTCCAGGACACTGCGTGCGCGCTCGAATACGCGGAGAACCTTGTGGCGGTTCACCCGGACGATTCTGAAATGATGCTTCTGGCCATCGGCCTTTTGCAGCAGCAAGGGGATGAAGCGAGTCTCACCCGCGCCGCTGGCTATGCCACGCGCGTACTTGATCGCATCGAGAAAAACAAGCCGGAGGAAAAATCCGCGCGCGTCTCGCTGAAAGAATGGCAAGGACAGCAAGACAGGTTTCGCGCGGCGCTCTATGGGTTGCGCGGACAGATCGAAGAATCGGAGAAGAATTACGAAGCCGCCGCGAAAGACTTCCAGCAAAGCTATGCAATCCGTTCCAACGCTGTGGCCGCAGAACGGCTCGGCGAAATAGCTGAGATGAAGCACGACAACACAAAAGCTATCGAGGAATACTCTCTGGCCTTCGTCCTTCCGGAAGACGGCCCGGCTGGGAAAGTCGACCGCCGCGAGGTTCGAATGAAGCTTGGAAATGTTTGGCGGCAAGTGCACGGTACCGAACAAGGGCTTGGCGAACAAATCCTGGGCGTCTACGACCGCCTCGGACCGCCGCCGGCTAACTTGAACCCGTTCGCGCGAAACAAAGGCGCGAAAAACTCATTCAATTTCGTTTTGCGCAATCTCGATGGTTCTTCCTTTCCTCTTGCGCCACTGAAAGGAAAAGTCCTCGTGCTGAGCTTCTGGGCTACCTGGTGCGGCCCGTGCCGGGAACTCGAGCCGGAATTCGTTCAAATCGCCAAAAATTACCAGGGAAACGCAAATCTCGCCTTCTACGCCGTCAATACCGATGAAGACGAAACCCTGGTTGCGGGATTCCTGGCCAGGGAAAAATGGGATGTGCCGGTGCTTTTCGCCGACGGCCTGGATAATTTCATGCACGTGGCTTATTTGCCGACCGTAATCGTTCTCGACGCTGCTGGAAAAATCGCATTTCGCGTGGACGGATTTTCGCCCGAAGGATTTACGGAATCCTTGACCGCCGCTATCCAGGAAGCGCTCGGCTCGCCGAAGCCTGCCCCGGCAAAATGAAGGAGAACTCAGCCGCTCTTATTCGAGGCGCGTCTGGAATCCTGGCCAGCAGCACGGGTAGCAGCCAAGATGGTGTTCACGTGAATTTGCACGGTGTCCTCGACACGACGCGCGTATCCCCCGGCTAGTGTAATCGCCACAGGGACCCGGTTTCGTCGGGCGTAGTCAAACACCAGAGCGTCGCGGCGCGCGAGTCCATCCATGCTTAAAGCTAGCCCACCCAACTGATCTTCGCGGTAGGGATCCGCTCCTGCAATATAGAAGAGTATCTGCGGAGTGAAATCGTGAAGAGCTTCGCGCAAATTCTTTTCAAGGATTGCGAGATAGTCGGTGTCGCCGATCCCGTCGGGTAGATCCACGTCCACCGTCGAAGGCGGCTTGGGATAAGGGTAGTTGCGCTCCTGGTGAATGGAGAGCGTGAACACATCGCCATCGCCGCCGAAAATCGACGCGGTGCCATTTCCCTGATGAACATCGGTGTCCACGACCATCGCGGTCTGGATCACACGGTCGAATTGCAAGCGGCGGATCGCAACGGCCACGTCATGTATCACGCAGAATCCTTCGCCATGATCGGCATATGCGTGATGGAAACCGCCGCCGATGCTGGCTGACCATCCATCCGCCATCGCCCGCTGACCCGCAAGAATCGAACCTCCGGCCGCAAGCCAGCAAGCCTGCACGAGCTCTTTCGAGTACGGGACTTCCATGCGAAGAATCTCCGCCTGACTCAGCGAGCCGTTTTTGAGCTTGTACACGTAATCCTGTGAATGGACCCGCAAAATATCTGCGTCGGCGGCCGGCTGTGGCGGCAGAAAATCATCCGGAGAGGCAATGCCATCGGCAAGCAACTTGTCGTGAACCAGACGATATTTCTGCGATGGAAAAACGTGCGCGCCCAGATTCAAATCGTATCGCTGATCGTAAACGAGCTTGAATGGCACCATGATGGCCAAGACTACCGCGAAGTTTTTCAGAACTCAAATGCTTCGAACCGTCGGCACCTTTGCCGCAGCACACCGCGCTTGACATTTCTTTGGGAAAAAGTTTTGAAGAGAAATAACCGGTTTCGTTGACGGCTTTGAACGTGGCGGACCGCGCGGATGACCGGGCCACCAAGATCAGAGAGTTATTTCTCTTATGGTTTATTTTTTTGCCGTGGCGCAGGGTTTTAGTGTGACCCATTGCTGCGGATTTACCGGGACGCCGTTTACGTAAATGACCCAGTGAAGATGCGGGCCGTTGGCGCGGCCGGTAGCGCCGACATAGCCGATCGTGTCGCCTTTGTTTACGTGAGCGCCTAGCTCTACGTTTAGTTTCGACATGTGAAGATACATAGTCTCGAGGCCTTGGCCGTGATCGATGGCCACCGTGCCGCCCAGGACGTTGAAGGGCTGCACGATTTTTACGATGCCGCCTGCTACAGCGCGAATGGGAGTTCCCTCGGACGCGCGTTGGTCAACTCCGGCGTGAAATTCAGCTGGTTGGCTTTCCGTTATGAAGACGCTTCACCCCGAAGGGAGATATGACGCAACCGGGAAGTGGCGGGACGAGAGGATCGTCCCAATACCTGATGTCGGATACGGAATCGCGGAAGTTCGTGAGCGTTTGCATTTCTTCCGTGGTGGAATGGAGCGCTTCGATCTGCGGGGCGAGAACGACATTCTGCGACGGGAAAATGGTCTTGCGAATGGTTAGGTTGAGGGCGCTGAGCGTGGTTCCGTCTTCGGCTAGAAACTCGATCGGATAGGTGCCGGGTTTATCGGCCACCGCTACCGGCATTAGGCCCTGCCAGTCGCCACTAGTCTGCTTGAAAAGACGAACAGTGCGGCCATTCATGCGCGCAGTTGCTGCGGCGACTGAGCAGCGAAGGCGGACCGTTTGGCCTAGCGGAATCGACGCGGGCTTTATGGCACATTGTTGCCCGCTTGCCGCGGAAGCGACGATTGCAGCTAGAAGGGGCACTAGCAACGTCGCCAGGATGGGGCAGAGCCGATGGCTTTGCTTTCGACTATTCATCCAAGTCACTCTACAGGTGGGCGCGTCTAACTCAAGAATTTCGTGTAAGAAACGTTCCAGCCCATCACTCGCGTTGTCCATCAGAAACCGCGATTTGCAGTTTCCGATGACCTAAATTGCCGTAACTGCTTGCGCGGCCTGGTTACGGAGTCAAGGGCCGCCGGGCGGCGCATGGTGTCGGCCATGAACAGAGCGCCCCACATATCGGTGCCATCTCCCTGATTTTTGAAGCAGCATCCGACTTCGCTCATCCACACGGGCTTGTGCGCTTTCTGAGCTGCGGATTTGTAATCCGCCATTTTCGCGGGATCGGCGGTCGCGGAGTGGTAGTCGTGCGAATTCATGCGGCCCAGCGCGGAAAACGCGGCAGGAGTTAACTTCCCGGCGCCGCCGACTGCATCGTTCACATTGTTCATATCCACGCCGGAGACAAAAGTGTCAAGGCTGTCGTGTTTCAAACGGCCCTCAAGCATTGGAATCAGCGCATTCTGGGAAGCGAACGAAGCGCTGTTCCCTTCCTGGCGTCCGCGAGCAGCCCAGCCGATGTCCGGCTCGTTGAACGCTTCCACACTTTCGAAGCGGATGTCTTCGGCGTCGCGAAAATGTTTGACCACGGTGGCAAGGTAATTCACAAAATCCTGATACATCTCGGGTCGCAGATTGTCTTGATGCGCGACCTTTGAGCCGGAAGCGCAGCCGCTGACCGTCATCCAATAAGGAGGAGAGTTCGAGAAGGCTTCAAAAATATTGGCGCCCCGCTTTTTCGCCTCCTGCAGCATGCGGCGCTGCGACGCGTCGCGCGTCCAGTCAAACGGTGCGTTTGCTCCGTCTTGAAAACCGTCCATCTGAGCGTCGGCGCGCATGTGTTTGTGCGTGGGGTCGTCGCCGCCGCCGATGTTGTAGCGCGCGACATTGAATCCAAGCGTCAACCGAGTAGCCGGATCGCCGAACAGCAAATCCATATACTGGCTCTGAATTTTGGGATCTTGAATTTGCGCGGGCTGCCGACCGCCGCCGTAAAGATCGTTGGCTTCCCAAGCTAGAGACATGCCCCAGCCGCGGAAAGTTTGCGCGGGGCGCGGATCGATTCGGCCGGAATCGGCCAGGACGATTGATTGCGGGAACAGAAAAAGGCCGAGGACATAAACTGCTGTTAAGCGGCAGAGCCTCGGCCTTCTCTTCACAGGATGTTATGTTCTAGGTGCCTTCGGACCAGGAGGCCAGATACTGCTCTTGATCTGGCGTGAGTTTATCGACTTGGATGCCCATGGAGTCGAGTTTAAGCTTTGCGATATGGCGGTCGATATTCTCGGGCACGGAATAAACCTGGTGCTTCAGGCTGCTGGCGTTCTTGACCAGGTATTCGGCGGCGAGCGCTTGGTTAGCAAAGCTCATGTCCATTACCGAAGCAGGGTGGCCTTCGGCGGCGGCCAGGTTGATTAGGCGGCCTTCGCCGAGCAAGTAAAGTTTGCGGCCATCTTTCATCACGTATTCGTCCACGAACGGGCGGACCGGCTTCTTCGAGCTGGAAAGTTTTTCCAGCGCCGGGATATCGATCTCGACGTTGAAGTGGCCGGAGTTGGAGATGACCGCGCCGTCTTTCATCCTTTCGAAATGATCGTGGGTGAGAATTGATTTGTTGCCGGTGACGGTGATGAAGATGTCGCCGATTTTTGCGGCTTCTGGCATGGGCATCACGCGGAAGCCGTCCATTACGGCTTCGAGCGCGCGGACCGGATTGATTTCGGTGATGATGACGTCGGCACCGTGGCCTTTAGCGCGCATGGCGACGCCTTTGCCGCACCAACCGTAGCCGGAAACAACCACGCGAAGTCCTGCGATCAAGAGATTCGTGGCGCGAAGAACGCCGTCGATCGAAGATTGTCCGGTACCGTAGCGATTGTCAAAGAGGTGCTTGGTGAGCGCGTCGTTCACAGCCACGATGGGATATTTCAGCGTGCCGTCCTTGGCCATGGCGCGAAGACGAATCACGCCAGTGGTGGTTTCTTCGGTGCCGCCGATGATGTTCTTTACCAGATCGGGGCGCTTGGTGAGCAGAATCGTGACGAGGTCGGCGCCATCGTCCATGGTGATCTGCGGCTGGTGGTCGAGCGCCGCGTTGATGTGCGCGTAATAGGTGGCGTTGTCCTCGCCCTTAATGGCGAAGGTCGGAATGTTGTAGTCTTTCACAAGAGAGGCAGCGACTTCGTCCTGGGTAGAAAGCGGATTGGAGGCGCAAAGAACGACGTCAGCGCCGCCGTCACGCAAGGTGATGGCCAGGTTGGCCGTCTCGCTGGTGACGTGCAGGCAGGCGGACATGCGCACGCCCTTGAGCGGCTGGTCTTTAATAAATTGTTTGCGGATGAGTTGCAGAACAGGCATGTGCTGATTGGCCCATTCAATTTTGCGTTTGCCTTTTTCTGCGAGGGCAATGTCCTTCACGTCGCCGGTCAGCTTCGGTGCTGTTGTTTCCACGAGAACTCCCTTTTAATTTTTATTGTGCGGAGAAAGCTTGGGCTAATTAAAAAAATGCAAACCAAAGATGCCGGGCTAAAGCCCGGCGCTACGAAAACTAAATTAAAAAAGTAAACTCGGAAATTATGCGCGCGATATTGCCACTACCCCGCGCGAGCCGGCTTCTTTCTTGATGGCCGCGGCCTTATCGGTCCTCTCCCAGGTGAAGCCCGGCCCGGTGCGTCCGAAGTGGCCGTAGGACGCAGTAGGACGGAAAATCGGGCGGCGGAGATCGAGCGTTTCGATAATTCCCTTGGGCGTCAGCTTGAAGAACGCGCGAATCAGCTCGGTGATCTGCGAATTGGGAATCGTGCCGGTACCGAACGTGTCGGCCATAACGGAGACCGGTTCTGCGACGCCGATGGCGTAGGCGAGCTGGACTTCGACCTTGGTGGCTAGGCCGGCGGCGACGATATTTTTTGCAACGTAACGCGCCATGTAGCAAGCGGAGCGGTCAACCTTGGTTGGATCTTTTCCGGAAAGCGCGCCGCCGCCGTGACGACTGTATCCGCCGTAGGTGTCGACGATAATCTTGCGGCCGGTGAGACCGGCGTCGCCCATGGGCCCTCCGGTTACAAAGCGGCCCGTGGGATTGATGTAGTACTTAGTCTTCTTATCAACCATGGATTCGGGAAGGACCGGCTTGATGACTTCAGCCATTACCGCTTCTTCGAGTTTGCTGTGCGAAACTTTGTCGCTGTGCTGGGTGGAAATGACCACGGCGTCAACACGAGCCGGGCGTCCGTCGATATATTCGATGGTGACCTGGGATTTTCCATCCGGGCGGAGGAAATCGACAGTTCCCTGCTTGCGGACTGCAGCGAGCTTATGCGTGAGGCTGTGCGCGAGTTGGATCGGCATGGGCATCAACTCGGGCGTCTCGTCGCAAGCGTAGCCGAACATCAAGCCCTGGTCGCCAGCGCCGCCGGTGTCCACGCCCATTGCGATGTCGGGAGATTGCTTGTTGATGGCGCAAATTACGCCGCAGGTTTCCGCGTCAAAGCCAAACTTCGCGCGCGTGTATCCAACGTCGCGAATGACTTCGCGAGCCAGGCCGGAGAAGTCCACATAGGTGGTAGTGGTAATTTCGCCAGCCACGACGACAAGGCCGGTAGTGACCAGGGTTTCGCAAGCAACCCGGCCCAGGGGGTCGTCAGTGAGGACGGCGTCCAGTACAGCGTCGGAGATTTGATCGGCAATTTTGTCGGGGTGGCCTTCGGTTACAGATTCCGAGGTGAACAGGTATTTTTCGTCAGAGTGCGCCAAAAAAGTATCCTCCAGCAGATTGAAAGGCAATTGCGGGGCCAAATCGCGATACGTGCAGTTTCAGCCGGACTTCGAAGCTAACATAGGGGTATAGGGCTGTCAATCATATGCATCGAAAGGTCTTAAATCGGGCTCGAACGGCAACTTTCGACGTTAAACGCTTCCGCCAAGGCTGGCTGTTCGCGTCGGAAAAGTGCAACAAATTTCCGCTCCGTTACCTTCTAGCGGACCCGGCGGCGGCGACGCCGCCTTCGCCCTCACGCCGGAAAAGCAGGTATGCGCGAATGAAGGGATCCAAATCGCCATGCATAACCTTGTCCACGTCGCCACGCTCGAGTTTTGTGCGGTGGTCTTTCACCAGCTGATAAGGCTGCATGGTGTAAGAGCGAATCTGGCTGCCAAAACTGATTTCAGGTTTGGAGGCGTCGAGCTTGTGCAGGGCTTCGCTGCGCTTCTCTAGTTCCAACTCATAAAGCTGCGAGCGCAGAACCTTCATAGCCCATTCGCGATTTTTGTGCTGACTGCGCTCGTTCTGGCACTGCACTACGATGCCGGAGGGGAGGTGCGTAATGCGGACAGCGGATTCAACTTTGTTGACGTTTTGCCCGCCATGGCCGCCAGCGCGGAAAGTATCGATGCGAAGATCGTCGGGTTTAACCACGATGTCGATTTTGTCGTCAATTTCCGGGATCACAAAAACCGAAGCGAAGGAAGTGTGGCGGCGGGCGGCCTGGTCGAAGGGCGAAATGCGAACCAAGCGATGCACACCACTTTCGCCCGCCAGCATGCCATAAGCATTTTCGCCGGCTATTTGTACCGTGGCGGTTTTGATTCCAGCTTCCTCACCGGGAGTCGAGTCGATCACCGTCGCGTTGAAGCCTTTTTGTTCTGCCCAGCGAAGATACATACGCAGGAGCATCTCGGCCCAGTCTTGCGACTCGGTGCCGCCAGCGCCGGGCTTGATGGTGACGATTGCGTTCAGGCGATCGTTTTCACCGGCAAGCAGGGTTTTCGTCTCGAGCTCGGACAAATACGCGTCCGCGGAGGCAATCTCTTTGCTGACGTCATCGAGCAAAGCATCGCGCTGCGCGTCGTTGGACTCTTCTCGCGCCAGGTTGAAATACGTTTCGATGTCGCTGGATTTGGTTTCCAGAAGCTTTTCGGCGTCAACGCGGTCTTCGACCTGCTTGCGCTGCTGCAAGACGCCTTGGGCTTTTTCCTGGTCCTGCCAGAAATTCGGATCGCTTACTTTTTCTTCGAGAGCGGCGAGCTGCTTGCGAGCGGAGTCCGCGTCAAAGAAAACTCCGAACGAGTTCAATGCGCTTCTTGAGCTCGGCGTAGCGCTGCTGCAAGTCTTCGATGTGTTCAGCCATTCTTTTTACCTTTTCACTTCTGGAGCGGCAATGCTTGGCTTCAGGGCCAAAAACAAAAGCACCAAAGTGGCGATTACGCAGAGCCAGGCAAACCAGTCGCCGAAACGCGCATAGAGCGTCAAATCAGTTCTAAAGTCGTAGGGCGCGTCGAGCTCGCCGCGAATGTCGGTCGGCAACTGCGCAACGATGCGTCCATACGGATCGATTGCGGCGGTGAAACCGTTGTTCGTATCGCGCAGCACCCACCTGCGATTTTCCACCGCGCGAACTCGCACCATCATGAGGTGTTGGATGGGGGCCGACGAGCGGCCGAACCAGCCATCATTCGAAATCGTGATCAGTAACTGTGCGCCGGCGTCTGCGAACCGGCGTACTTCGCCAGGGAAAATAGCCTCATAACAAATAAAAGTCCCGAATTTGCCGCCGGGAACTTCACCCACGCGATATTGTGTTCCAGCCGTGAAATCGGAAATATCGGCAGTCAGGCGCCCGGCGAAGGTCAGCCATCGGCGCAGCGGCACGTACTCGCCGAACGGCACTAGATGAATTTTATCATAGGTGTAAATTCGCCGACCGGAGGGGTCCAGCAGTACGGCGCTGTTGGAGGCTAGCCATTGCTGGGAGCCGTCCTGCTTCCAGTCCACGACGCCGACCAGGAAATCTCCGCCCGATTCGCGCGCGATACGAGTAGCGCGAGCGGCAAACACGGGGTCTTGCAAACTGAATGGCGCCGGCACTTCAGGCCAGATAACCAACTCGGGCGGTCCGGGAGTTTTCCTGGCCGCAGCGATGCTGATGCGCTCCAGTTCGTCCAGTTCGCCAGCGTGGATCTGAATCCAGTCGGATGGATAGTGTTCTGACTGCGGGAAATTCGTCTGGACTAGATGCGCGGTGTGGCGCGGCGCCGCGGATGGAACCAGATAGCCGCCGCTCAGGCCTACGGCTACGAGCACAACCGTAGTGGCCGCGGCCGTCCGCCAAGCACGGCGTTCTGTTGAAAGCCATCTGCCAGTACTCACTAGAATTGCAAACGCAACCAGCGAGCCGTAGGCTGCGATCAGGAACGAAAGGCCGTAAATTCCGGTGAGCGTGGTTATTTGCAGGAGCGCGAGGCTTCTCGCCGCGGCGTAGCCCGTAAGGTTCCAGGGAAAACCGATGTAAGGCAAATGAGTGCGCGCAAATTCCAAAGTGACCCAGAGGAAAGGCGCCAGCGCGCACGCAAGAGCAACGCTTTTTCTCGACGCGCGGGCAACTCCCCAAGAAAACAAGGAGCAGAGTAAGCCACCCGCGACAGCCATCAGGCCGAGGATTCCGGCGGAGGTCCAGGGGTCCAGATCGCCGTACTGCCGCATCACGGTGTCGATCCACGGCACGCAAACAGGATAGAAGACCACGCCATGCAAAAATCCGTAGAGCGGCGATTCGCCCGGAGGCGATCCGACCGATGCCAGGACCAGCATGCCCACGGCAAACCAGGCGAGAGGCCAGAGATTGTAATCGGGAAACGAAACCGCTAGGGCGACACCGCTCGCCACGGCGAGCAGCGCTCGCTTTGTTCGGGTAAATTTCATTCAGCGCTTAATTATAGGCTTGAAACCCAATTGTTCGAGGGAGCGTTTTGCAGCTTCGGCGGAAGCGACGTCCTGATAGGGGCCGACTTGAACGCGGTAGTAGTTGTCTGAACTGGGCGTAACGACAAAGCAAGGAAACTTTTTCTGCTGGATGGCTTCCGCCATTTCCAAGGCGTCGCCCTGTCGGCGAAGCGCCGCAATTTGCAGGAGAATCCCGCTCTTGGGAGTTGCCTGCGGCTGCAAGCGCGGATTTTTTACATCGTTCGCCGCGGGCCTGGGCGCGACGGGAGGAGCGGCGGCCGGCACAGGCTTCGCCGTCGCGCTGGGCGCAGGCGGTGACTTAACGGCTGGCGCGGGCTGCGTCAGGTGATCGGTGTCCTTCTTATTTCCATTTGGGTAAAAATCCCAATCAGGAGCAGTCGGGCCGGGTTGCTCCGCAGCTTTGGGTTTAGCGGAAGAGGAAGGGACGCTTCTGATGGCGGAGTCAGAGGCGTGTACCGAGCCGCCGAATTGGTTGCGGCCCATTACGTAGCCCAGGGTAAAGAACACGCCACACAAAAGTACTACTCCGAGAAACAGCCCCACCAGGTGCCGGCTCTCCAGAACCCGATCGCCACCGCCGCGTTTTCCGCTTCCTGCCATGGTTCCTACTTGTTTCCCGCCTGCTTCACCCATTGCGAAATAATGTCAACGGGCAACGGGAAAACTATGGTCGTATTCTTTTCCACGCCGATTTCGGTCAAAGTCTGCAAATAGCGCAACTGAATCGCCGCGGGCTGCTTCTCTAGCACCTCGGCCGCGTCGGCCAGCTTCTGGGAAGCTTCGAATTCGCCTTCCGCGTGAATGATCTTGGCACGGCGTTCGCGCTCGGCCTCCGCCTGTTTTGCGATGGCGCGCTGCATATTTTCCGGAATATCGACTTGTTTGACCTCCACCTTGGTTACTTTGATACCCCAAGGCTCCGTATCCTGGTCAAGGATTTGTTGCAGCTTGGCGTTTACCTTTTCGCGCTCTGAAAGAATGGAGTCCAATTCGAACTGGCCGACCAGGCTGCGCAGGGTGGTCTGCGCGAGCTGCGAGGTGGCGTATAGATAATTTTGCACCTGCGACAAGGCCAGGTTCGCGTCCACCACCCGAAAATAGCAGACCGCGTTCACTTTCACCGAAACGTTGTCGCGCGTGATGACATCCTGTGGCGGAACGTCGAGCGTTTCAATTCGAAGCGAGATGCGGGTGAGTTTGTCGATCGGAAAGAAAACCAGTTGCAAGCCAGCGCCTTTGGCTTCGGGCAGCATGCGTCCCAGGCGCAGGACCACGCCGCGCTCCCATTCCTTGATGACGTACACGGAATTCACCAGCCAGAACAGAAAAATAAGTACGGCGAATCCCAGTAGGATCGTCGCAAAGTCCATTCGCTGCCTCCTCCGATATATCTCCTACGAAGAAGCCGATTGCGGCGTCTTCACCGGTTCCACTTCCAGGGTCAAGCCGGCAACTTTCCTAACCCGAACGCGCGCGCCTCTGGGAATTTCTTCGCCGCTGCGCGCGATCGCGCGCCAGAGCTCGCCATGAACGAATACCATTCCCGCGGGGCCAGAAGGCTCTACCGGCTCGGTAACTTCGCCAAGTTCTCCGATCAGCTCTTCTTTCCCGGTGGACTGCTTCCAGGTGCGCGACCGCAGAACAAGCCGCATCAAGATAATGACAATGACAGCGCATGGAATCGCCACGCCTAGCGCGGCCCCGAGGCTCACACCCATGCCCGTGAGCGGCGAGTTAATCAAAAATAGCGCGCCGAGCACCATGGAGATCACTCCTCCCACACCGAGAACGCCGTGCGTTGGAAATTTGGCTTCGAGGATAAACAGCACGAGCGCAACGACAATGAGCAACAGGCCGGCAAAATTAATCGGCAGCATATGCATGGCGAACAAGGCCAGCACCAGGGCGATTACGCCGAAAACACCGGGCGCGAACGCTCCCGGATGCGTAAATTCCGCGTAGAGGCCGAGGACGCCGATAATCAAGAGAATGAAGAATGCGTCAGGCTGAACGATGCGTGAAAGAAATTTCTCGCGTGAGGTCATATCGACCGCAGTGATAACCGGATGCGGCAGCGCAAGTTGCGTTGTGGTTCCATCGAAACGCGTGATGGAACGGCCATCGAGCTTTGCCAGTAACTCTTCAGGTGAAGCTGCGACCATATCGATTAGCTTGCCGTCGAGCGCTTCTTTGTCGCTGAAAGCTTTCGCGTCGGTTACTGCGGTGGCGGCCAGAGCGGAGTTACGTCCGCGCTTGCTGGTGTAGGCGCGCAGATAGGCTGTTGCGTCATTCACTATTTTCTTCTGCAGAGTTTCGTCAATCTTGACCGGCTGGCCACCGAACTCGACGAGTGGAGAAGCGGCACCCGTTTCTGTTCCCGGGGACATGGCGGCAATATCGGCTGAGAGCAAAATGAAAAACCCTGCCGAAGCAGCACGCGAGCCGGTGGGGTACACATAGATGGCCACCGGCACCGACGAGCGCAGGATCGCCTGGATAATCGAGCGCATGGAAGTGTCCAAGCCGCCCGGCGTGTTCATAGTGATCAGGATCAGGTAGGCATGCTGGTCGTTGGCCTGGCCGATTCCGCGGACAAGGTATTCAGCGAGGATCGGCTCGATTTCGCCATCGATGTGAAGCTCCAAAACCCTGCAAGTCGCCGCGGAGGGCGAAGCCGGAGGCGATTGCGCAACGGCGCTGCGACCAGAAACTAACAACGAACCCGCAGCCACGCACACACACAGAATCAAGCACCGAAATAAGCGGGGAGCCATTCCGGCGGCTATTATAGCAGCAGAATCACCTGGCTTCGAAAGTTCCGCAAAAACATTCGCGAAAAGAAGGGAGCGGCCTGTTTCCTGGAACATCCCGCCCACAGTTCGCGTATCTTCTGTTGAGGGAGACAGGGCTATGAGAATGCAGGGGTCTTTTCTGCGCAGACAGATAATTGGTACCGCCTGGCTGAGTGCGGCGGTTTCGATGGCGCTCTTGCTTGCGGCAGCAGCGATGCCGGCGGCTGCGCAGGACAAGAAAGATTCGGACGCGAATAAACCAGACAACGATGGCATCGGGTTTGTCGCCAGCAAGAATGCGAGCGCGAAGGAGATTGGTCTCCCGCTGTACCCAGGCTCGCGGCGGCACCAGGATGATTCCGACAGTAGCTCGTCCATCCAGCTAGGGGCCTGGGGCGGACGATCGGGATTCAAACTTGCGGTGCTCAAGATGCAATCGGATGATGCGCCGGATAAAGTTACGGCGTTCTATCGAAAGGCGCTATCGAAATACGGGAAAGTTTTGAATTGCTCGGATTCCTTCGCGGCCCAGAAAGACAGATCATCGGACGGACTGGATTGCGAGTCGGATCACGCGGATGACGGTGAAACCGTATTGAAGTCTGGCACCAAGGATGTGGAACACATTGTGAGCATTAAAAGAAATGGAAGCGGCAGCGTTTACGACCTGGTGTACATGGAAGCAAAGGGATTGAGCAAGTAGGATAGGATTCCCGCGACGCTACCGGCGCTTTGCCACGGAAGGCTTGGGCATCGCGCTGGATGGCAGGCCTGTTCCGCGCGCCCGGAAAAATTGCCTTCGCTAGTTCTGCACCTGTTTTTTGACCGGGCCGGCGTAGGACGGAGGCACCTGCAAAACTTCCTGGACCCGGGGGTCTTTGATCACGCGCGCGAAGGTGACGTCGGTTTGCGCCGAAAGGAAATCAGCATAGCCGTCATCGCGCGCCATTTTTAGGTAGTGCGCGGCGCGCTCAGCGTCCCCGTTCTGAGCGTAAGCTTTAGCCACGAAGAAGTAAAACAGTCCGGGATCGGTGGCGGTTCTTTGCTGCACCACAGAACCGTTCCCGCCCTTTTTTTCAAAAATGGCGGGGTCCAACTCGAGCGCCTTGGTGAACGTGCTCATCGCCAGGGAATATTCTTTGTTGCCGAAATAAGCGTAACCGAGGTTGCTGTAGATAGTGGCCAGGTCGGTGCGGTACTGCAAGGCCTTGTTGTACTCTGTAATTGCCCTGCCGAAATGTTTCCTCTCGTACTCCACCGTGCCGTAGTTGTTTATGGCGCTCGCAAAGTTCTTGTCGGCATGGATGGATTTCTTGTAATAGCGCTCAGCTCGGTGGAGATCGCCTAATTGCTGGTAGGAGACTCCCACTTTGTTCAGAATCTGAGCGTTCTTGGGCTCCGTTTCAAGGATCTTGCAGTACGTGGCCGCCGCGGCAGTGTAGTCCTTGCGAGCCATCAGAATGTCGCCTTGCATTTCAGCCATCTGGCGAGGCGTCATGGAGGACGTGCCGGAGGTTGAAGCGTCAGACGCTTGGCCTGCCTTGGCGTAACTAACGGGAACTTGCTGCGCGTGGCTTGATGCGAGAATCAAAAGAGCCAGTGGAACGGCAAGAAGAGTCGATCGACTCATTGCCAAACTCCTTTTTCCGCGCGACCTACGGCTGTGGTTTCGAGTTATCCGCAGGTTTCTTGCTTGAACCAAATATACCAAAAACCTTGCCAAGAAAGCCCTTTTTCTTTTCCGTGGTGTCCGGCGGGGTTTGTCCCGAACTGGCCTCGGGGTTCGCCGCGTTTGGCGGCACGGAGGCAGAAGCGGAACCGGGCGGCGGTGGATTTCCGTTCTTGCCGAAAAGATGCGAGAGCCAACTCCCTGGGTTTTGCGCCAAGTGTCCGCCATGCAACTCGCACAATTGCGTGGGCTCGCTGCCGGAAACAAAATACTCGGTGACGGTTTGCGGGCAGCCCGCTGTAGCAAGCTGGCCGCTCTGAGGATCGATGGATTCCTGGATCACACCGGAAGGCGCAGTGAACGGCTGGGTGTTGCGGTACCTTGGCAACGCCACGGCACGCTTCATGAATTCGGCCCAGACAGGCGCGGCCGATTGACTGCCAGAGAGCTGGAGATCGCGGTTGTCGTCAAAACCAATCCATACCACGCACAACAGATTCGAGGTAAAACCCGCGAACCATCCATCGCGCGAGGTTCCGGTCTTGCCCGCCGCCGGAGCCGAGAACCCCATCGAGCGGACGGTGACGCCGGTGCCGCGATTGATGACGTCCTCCATGAGGCTGGTTACTAGATAGGCGACGCGTGGGTCGAGCACGGCGCGTGTGCGCGGTCCGGACGATTCTTCCACGCTGCCATCAGCGGCCAGAACGCTGCGAAGGAACAGGGGCTCGGAGCGAAGCCCATTCGTTGCGAATGGAGTGTATCCAGCCGCAACGTCGACCGGGGTCATCTCATAGGCGCCTAGGGCCACGGCGGGAGTCGCCTGAATGTTGCTTCCCAAACCCATTTGCCGGGCCACATCGACTACGCGCTGGTAGCCGATCATTTCAGCCACTTTTACAGTGGCCACGTTCAAGGAGTGGATCAACGCGTCGCGCACGGTCACGGTACCGTAGAATTCCTGGCCGTAATTGTCGGGCGTGTATTCTTTGCCGTCAAAATTGAAAGTGGTGGGGACATCTTCGACAGTGGTTACCGGAGTGACCACCGGCTGCATTCCCTGGGCCGCGTTCTCAAACGCCGCGGCATACACGAACGGCTTAAATGCGGAACCCGGCTGGCGATGAGCCAATGCGTGGTTGAGCTGGCTTTCGCCGTAATTGCGTCCGCCAATCAAAGCTCGAATCTCACCGGTGGCCGGATCCAAAGCAACCAGGGCCACTTGTACCTGAGGGACTGGCTGGCCCTTTTTCTTCCAAGCTGCATAGCGTTTAGCGAGGAGTTTATCCACTCCTACCATTCCGGCCTGCACGGCCGCGCTTGCGGCACGCTGAAGGTCAGGATCAAGCGTAGTGTAAATTCGAAAGCTTTGCGTTTGCAGGTCGGTCTCGGTGAACTGATCTAGGAGATGATCTTTCACCATATCCACAAAATAGGGTGCGGAGCTCGCTTCGATACCGCCGCTGACGAAGTGAAATCTTTCCTTTTTCGCGGCGTCGGCTTGCTCTTGGGTGACATAGCCATTCTCGACCATCTGCGCGAGAACGCGGTCGCGCGACTCGATGGCGCGGTCCAGGTGACGCTCCGCGGCCGAATAGCGATTGGGCGCACGAATGATGCCAGCCAGGAAAGCGGCTTCCCCCAGGCTCAGTTCGCGGACGTCCTTGCCAAAGTAAGCCTGGGCGCCCTCGCCAAATCCTCGGATGGAGAAGCTTCCGCGATTACCGAGGTAAATCTCGTTGGCGTACAACTCAAAAATCTGCTGCTTGGAGAAACGCTGGTCGATTTCAAAGGCCATCAGCGTCTCTTTGATCTTGCGGCGCCATTCGCGCTTAGTGTCGAAGAAAAAACTTCGTGCCACTTGCATGTCAATCGTGCTGGCTCCCTGAGCACGATGTCCGATGCGGAGGTCGGCCAGGGCGGCGCCAATTACGCGTACGATATCGAGGCCGCCGTGCTCGAAGAAGCGTTTGTCTTCGGCAGCCAGGACGGCGTCCACCATGATTCTGGGCAGGTCGTCAAAGCGCACGATGCGGCGCTTCTCGCGCGAGCTGTCAAAGAGATTGGTGATGAGCTCGGGTTCCAGTTCCGCGGAGTCGCGCGGCGAGTTGTCAGAGATCTGGGTGATTTTCGAAACGGATGGCCCGGTGAATACCACGCGCAAGGCGTTGGCACCGTGAAAGTAAGATTGAGCCGAAGGCCGGATTTCAACCGTGGCGCCCTTTACGTGAATCAGACCGGGAGCTCCGGGCACCTCTCCTTCCTGGTAACCGGCGCGCAACAGGTAAGTGGTCAGGTCGCCAAGGCGAAGTTCTTCGCCGGTATAGATGCGCCCAGGAGCAGCATAAACGCGGGAGGTGTTCTGGAAAATCTGACCGGTGAGATGCTGTTCAACAAGATGGCCGAACTGGATGTAGTAATAGGCAAAGATCGAACTTGCGGTGAGGAAAAGACCCAAGGTGCCAGCTAATACGGCGATGCCTGCTCGAGAAGTCCAAAACCCGGGGGCGATTCGAATCCGCAATCGTTATCTCCGCTAGAGCTTGAAGATCGGCTGAAGCCATCGGAATCCGCGAATCACCGCAGTAGCTCCCCCGGGCAGCAACACTCCAGCTTCTACTATATTAGATTAGCGGCTTAAAGCGAGTGGTTGTCCCCGTGGGCATGAAAATCCATGGTGAACTGGGTGAATTTCATGTCCACCGGAACACTGTAGTTCACCGAAATTTGAACGGTGTTGTTCTCATTCACAACGTGGATGTCTTCGCGCTTGCATGGAATTCCGAGCTCCTGAACCTTCTTCCAAACGTCTTCGCGGACTTCCTCGTCGGTTTTTCTGTTGTAGCCCGCGAAGCGAGCCTCGGTCTTCATGGCGTCCTGGAGCTGGTAGTTATTGAAGTAGGGCGGAGCAATCACCACGCCAATGAAAATCATCCCGACCAACAGGACCAGGGTTAGAAACAAATTGATCTTGGCCCCGCCGCGCTCTTCCATCCGGACTGTTTGAACCATCAAAATGGGAATCCTCCCAGGAGCGGTCCCAGCACGGTTTTATGCTATCACTCCGGGAATCCCCGAAAAGCGCCTAGTGGGAACCGTGTTCAGGATGAGTAAACGCCAGCAGAGTTGGGTCCCGAAGGCTCAGTAGGCGCGGGCGAAAATGGCTTTTTCGTTGGCCGGCAGGCCACAGTGAATGCACTTCCCAGAGCCGCCAGGTTGTTCCAGGGGAATGCAGCGCATGGTGGCCTTGGTCTCTTCTTTGATGTTCGCTTCGCATTCGCTGCTGCCACACCACCACGAAAAGGCAAAACCTCGCTCCACAGCGCTCCTGAACTCGTCGTAGGTGGCCGGTTCGAATGTGTTGGCTAGGCGAAATGCGAGAGCGCGGTCGTAGAGCGATTTCTGAATTTCTTCCAGCAGTGGCGCAACACTTGCGGCCAGCCCTTGCTGCTGAACGAAGGCCTTCCCGTCCTTGCCGGGACGGTCGCGACGAGCGAGCACCACAGAGCCTTTGGCCACGTCCTTGGGACCAATTTCCAGGCGCAGAGGAATTCCGCGCATTTCCCAGTCGTTAAATTTGAAACCCGGGCTAACGCCTTCGCGTTCATCCATCTTGACGCGAATCCCGGCTGCGACGAGCTCCTTGCGAAGCTTTTGAGCGCATTCCATAACGCTGGATTTCTCGTCATCGGTCTTATAGATCGGAACGACGACCAGCTGGAAGGGAGCGAGACGCGGAGGGAAAATCAGTCCCTGATCGTCGCCGTGCACCATGATCATCGCGCCCACGACCCGCGTCGAAAGACCCCACGATGTGGTCCAGCAATGCTGATGCACGCCATTTTTATCGAGATAGCGGATCTCAAATGCCTTAGCGAAATTCTGCCCCAGATTGTGCGAGGTGCAGAACTGCAATGCTTTTCCGTCTCCCATCATGGCTTCAAGTGAATAGGTGATTTCCGCGCCGGCGAACTTTTCCGATTCAGACTTTCGGCCGGGAATCACCGGCACGGCGGCTTCCTTCAATGCGAAATCGGTGTAGACCTCCACCATCTGCCGCGTCTCGGCTTCGGCCTCTCCGGCCGTAGCGTGGGCGGTGTGCCCCTCCTGCCAGAAAAACTCGAGGGTCCGCAGAAATAGCTTGGTTCGCAACTCCCAGCGGACCACGCTATTCCACTGATTAATCAGGACCGGCAGGTCGCGGTAGGACTGAATCCATTTCGCATAGGCGTGGCCGATGATGGTTTCCGAAGTCGGCCGAATGACCAGAGGTTCCTCGAGTTCTTCTCCGCCTCCGTGCGTTACCACCGCGAGTTCGGGCGAAAATCCTGCCACGTGGGATTTCTCTTTGTCGATGAAGCTGCGAGGAATCAGCAGAGGGAAGGCCGCATTCATGTGGCCTGTGGCCTTAAACCGGCTATCCAGGGCGGCCGTAATGTTTTCCCATAAAGCCCAGCCGTACGGACGAACGATCATGCAGCCGCGGACCGGCGCATAATCGGCCAGTTCGGCGCGGAGCACCACCTGGTTGTACCACTCCGAATAATTCTCCGTCCGGGTGGGAAGCTTCTGATCCGACATGGATTGTTGGGCTCTTTTCTGCGCCGAAATGGATCCATCGCTCGCATGCTAGCCTGCGACGTGAGACGCAATCGGATTAGGTTAGGGGAGACCGCACTTGAAGTCAACTTGACGCTGTTTTTGACATTTTTCGCGTGGAATGAGAGCCTTTTTCGTTGTAGCCTATCGCCGCGTCTGATTTCTCGTGTTGCCCTAATGAAAGGAGTTGAGAAATGAAGAAGTGCCGCGCCTTGTCCTCATTTGTTGCCATTCTGTCATTCGCGATTTTCCAGCCGATGGCAAAGGCTCAGTCATCGAGCGGTTCTGGCACACCGAGTCAGAGTCAGACGCAGACAACACGGCCGTCCTCGTCCCAGGCTTCGTCAAGTTCCAGCAATGTCCAGCCTGGACAGACCTACCGGCGCCCGACGGAGGGTGAAAGACTGAAGAATTATGCTTTTGATACTTTCGGTCCCTACGCAATCTTTGGCACCGTCGTCATATCCGGAATTCAGCAAGCCGAGACACCCAATGGCCCGGTGCCCGGCCGATCGGGAGTTCCTCCAGATTGGGGACAAGGATGGGACGCCTATGGAGAGCGAGTGGGGAGCAATTTTGGAATCCACCTGATCACCCAGACCACTCGATATGGGCTGGCTCGAGCCTTTGGAGAAGATACGATTTATTACCGTTGCGAATGTTCCGGTGCCCTTCCTAGATTAAAACATGCGTTGATTTCGACGGTGACTGCGCGCAGGGGCGAGGATGGCCATCGCACGTTCTCTTTTTCGCAACTCGCGGCTCCTTATGCCGGCACCGAAGTTGCTGTTTTGGCCTGGTATCCGGGCCGTTACGATGCCATGGACGGTTTTCGAATGGGCAATTACAACCTGCTGATACAAGGCGGCCTGAACGTGGCGCTGGAATTTCTTTGGGGCGGACCGCACACGCTCCTGAGCCAGCATCACGTGCCGATCGTTTCAAGTGTGACGGGATCTGACAACAAACAGTGATGCAACGTTTTTTTGAAGACATGCTTGGGCCCTACCAGATCTACCATCGCGCGGTTTAGCACGCTCGAAAAAGATCTACATCCCTCCTGTTCAACCTGGTTCCCGGACAAACAGACTCTCAAATGTTCCTCCAGATTGGTGTATCTGCTGTGGTACGCGTTTTGTATCATCGAACAACTCCTTTCTCACTTGGGTGTTTGTTTCTGTACAACCACTTTGTCAAAAGCGCCCTCTGAACAGAGAGAATGGGTGCTGGCGTCGACTGGGTGGCCTATTTCTGAAAGCAGACTGTGGCTCAGGGGTTCGAGCGGGCGCACGAAACGAAGAACGAAATCAAGAGAGGCTCTTCGCTACGATTTGATTATAATCAAATAGCGTCAAGGTACGGCATTGGGGCGCGGTCGGGGGATCAATTACAAAAGCACATCAGGAACAAATTACACAAGTTATACAAGGAAAAAGGATTCGTGGAATTCAAGCTCATCTCGGTGGACTCGGGAATTACGTTGCACTCACTACAGAGGAACCTTTCGACCCGGGAGACAGAGGTTCAAATCTGATTTTGCTTTCGCTGACTCTTAAACGGCATTCCCGGGCTCGTTGTTTCCTTTTCTCTCTGGCGACGGTTGCGGCCTACATGTTTCTGGCGTGTCCTGTGTTCTGCCAAGAAACACCGGCACAGCCTCCTCCGGCCCCAGCCGCCGCTCCAAAGCAAGACAACCCAGCGGCTCCCAATCATCCTCCGGGTCAAACCACCCCAAAAGAGCCAGATAAGTCCAAGGACGACCGGATGTTTTACGTGATGCCGAACTACTTGACGGTGGATAATCAGTCGCAAGTGACACCGCTCACCTGGAAGCAGAAGTTCGCGATCACGGCGAAGGGCGCTTTCGACCCGTACGAGTTCGTGATTGTAGGAGTTGTGGCGGGCATCCGCCAGGCGGATAACGCTTATCCGGCGTTCGGACAGGGAATGTCGGGATATGGGCAGCGCTATGGAACGGCATTCGCGGATCAGGTGGATGGCAATATCATGGTGGGCGGCGTGTTCCCCTCGATCTTAAAGACAGATCCTCGTTATTTTCGACTGGGAAGGGGCGGGTACGGTCACCGCTTCGTCTATGCCTTCAGTCGTGTTTTTGTCACGCGTAAGGATTCGGGCGGTAGTACATTTAACGTTTCCGAGTTTGCGGGCAATGCAACGGCAATCGCGATTTCCACCGTCTATTATCCCGCTGCCAACCGCAGTGCTTGGAACAGCATTAACAGTTGGGGAGTGCAGATGGGCATCGACGCCTTCGGGAATGAGCTGAAGGAATTTTGGCCGGATATTCACCACTATTTGATGAAAAAGAAAAGCTCGCTGCCGCACTAGATGACTTGCTTGGGGAAGGGATTGAAGACGGACGGATAGGATCCAAAGTTTAAGGAAGGCTGTGAGGGAACACTTGAGAGTGATTCGATGTTTTTGCGTGGCGTTGGTATTGGCCGGGACCCTGGGGACCGGACGTGTTCGAGCCCAGCAACCAACCGGCGCGCCAGAACAATCCTCGGAAGATATGCCGCGTTGGAAGCTGATGGATGTTTCGATGTTTGGGCAAAACCCTCCGCAGTCGGCCGCGACGCAGAATGGAAAACCCTCGTCACCAAACGCGAAGCCGCCCGAGACCAAGACCACTGATCAGAATGGCCCAGATACCGATTACGGTAAGCAACCCAAGAGAATTCTGGGAATCATCCCAAATTACCGTGCGGTGAGCGCCAACACGTATTTGCCTCCGATGACCTTCAAGACGAAATTCTGGCTGGCGAGTCAGGAGACATTCGACTACTCCAATTTCCTTCTGGTGGGGGCGGTCGCCGGAATCGCATTGGCCCAAAATTCCCAGCCGACCTTTGGCCACGGGGCTGGGGGCTACGGCCAATACTATTGGCACAACTTTGTGGACGGCGCCATAGAGAACTACATGACCGAAGCGATCGTTCCGACGCTGACGAGAGAAGACCCCAGATACTACACGATGGGCAAAGGCCCATTCCTTAAGCGGACCGGCTATGCAATTAGCCGCTTGATCATCACGCGGACCGACTCGGGAGGGAGAACCGTCAATCTTTCAGAGATCGTGGGAGCTGGAGCGGCGGCTGGCATCGGCAACGCGTACTACCCGGCAGAGCACAACCCCTTGGTGAAAACATATCAACGTTGGGGAACGCAAGTGGGCTTGGACGGGATATTCAACGTATTAAAAGAATTCTGGCCAGACATCGATAAGGCAGTATTCCACGGAAAATACTGAGCGAGTGCTTGATTGACGCGCCTAGCGGAAGCTGGCGCGCGCTTCCTGCGCTCGTTGCAAACACCCCGGCGGCTCCGATAGAATCACATGCGAGTCTGCTGGTCCCCAAAATCGACGCGAAGAATGTTTCTGGTGCGACGAAATGACACCTAACAGCCCTGAACTTGTGAGAATGAGCCGCTCCCTGGATGAAGTCGATCCCGAAGTGGCGGAAGCTTTGAGGGATGAGGTCCGTCGTCAAGCGACCGGGCTCGAGTTGATCGCCTCGGAAAATTTTGTTTCAGAAGCCGTGCTCGAAGCGGCGGGCTCGGTCTTCACCAACAAGTATGCCGAAGGGTACCCGGGCAAACGATATTACGGCGGTTGCGAAAATGTTGACCGCGTCGAGCGGCTGGCCATCGAGCGGGCGCAGCAGCTCTTTGGCGCCGAACACGCCAACGTTCAGGCGCATTCCGGAACGCAGGCAAACATCTCGGTCTATATGACCGTGCTTGAGCCCGGCGCCACTGTGCTGGGAATGAATCTTGCGCACGGTGGACATTTAACCCACGGTCATCCGCTGAATTTCTCCGGCAAGACTTACAAGTTCGTGGCCTACGGAGTTAGAAAAGAAACCGAGACCATTGACTACGACGAGATCGAGCGATTAGCGCGCGAACATCAGCCCAAAATGATTGTGGCCGGCGCCAGCGCTTACGCGCGCATCATCGACTTCCCGCGCATGGCGAGTATTGCGCAGTCGGTGGGCGCGCTCTTTTTCGTGGATATGGCGCACATCGCAGGTTTGGTGGCGGCAGGAATACATCCAAGCCCGGTACCCTACGCGGATTTTGTTTCAACCACCACGCATAAGACGCTTCGCGGGCCGCGCGGCGGCCTGGTGCTCTGCCGCGAAAAATATGCCAAGGATTTGGACCGCATCACCTTCCCCGGAGTCCAGGGTGGGCCTCTCGAACACATCATCGCGGCCAAAGCAGTTTGCCTGAAGGAAGCGGCGGCGCCCGGATTCCGTGAATATCAAAAGCAAGTAGTCGCCAACGCGCGCGCGCTTGCTGCGGGTCTTGCAAAGCGGGACTTCCGCATCGTCACGGGCGGAACCGACAATCATTTGTTTCTCGTTGACATGCATTCGCGTGGGATTACCGGACGCGACGCAGAACTCGCGCTGGAACGCTCCGGAATGACGGTGAACAAAAACGCCATCCCGTTCGATCCCCTGCCTCCGATGAAGGCTGGAGGAATTCGCGTGGGAAGTCCGGCCGTCACCACGCGCGGAATGCGCGAGCCGGAAATGGAAAAAATCTCCGCATGGATCGCCGAAGTGCTAATCCACCTAGGCGACGCCGCAATCGAGCAGCGCGTTCGAAAAGAGGTTGCCACGCTCGCCGCAAAATTTCCGCTATATGAGCGCAGACTGAAAGCAGCGGAGCAAGCCGAAACACTTCATAGTCAACGCGCGAGCCGCTAGATCGCCTGAGTTGTGGCTGGCGCGGCGACTGATTCGATTCGACGCAAAAGCGCCTCACCGAAAGCGGTTTTGGAAACCCTGCTTCATCTCTTGGTAGTCGCACTCTCAGGTGATGTTAGACTTTCTTAGCATCAAGAGTCGTTACGTCCCCGAGAAGTGAGATTTTCGAACGCGGAAATCCGGCCGTATTGCTCTAACAAAGGGCCACGATGAGCTTGCTCTTCGGAGTGGAAGCGCCTCCCTGTACTCATAGTTGCAATGCTGAAAAGGACGAAGCGCGCGAAATCCAGAATTCGTTGCTGCCTTCCGGCACCCTGCGCAATGCCGCCATCGAAATTGCGTACAGATTTTCCCCCTATGGAGAAGTGGGCGGAGATTTCGCGGATTTTTTCACTCTTCCCAACGGAACGATCGCTCTTTACATTGGCGATGTCGTGGGCAAAGGCTTGGCCGCAGCGATGTATGCGGCTCTGGTCATGGGAATGCTGCGCGGCATCAACAAAACGGGCGAACAAACATCCACCGTTCTCGCAGTGCTGAACAAGCGTCTTCTTGTGCGGCCGGTGCACGGACGCTTCGCCACCACTCTCTATGCGGTTTACGATCCCGTTTGCCGCGAGTTGGCATTCTCAAATGCGGGAATGCCCTATCCCCTACGCGCCTCGGAGGCTGGTTGCCATCAATTGAAGGAAGGGGGCTTACCTTCAGGAATGTTCCCGAATACTGCATATAATACTCATCGCGTGTCTCTGACCCCTGGCGATTCAGTTTTGTTCGCCACCGACGGTCTTCACGAATTGCGAGGTGACAGCGGCGACGATTTCGGCTGGTCCAGGATGGCCGAAATTTGGGGAGCATGCCGCCAAGCGACTGCAGATGAATCGCTGCAATGGCTTTTGCATGGCGCGAAGGATTTTGCCGTCGGGGGAATTCAGCACGACGACATTACCGTGGTTGCGCTTAAAATCCCGCTTCTTTAACCACTCCGCTTGTTGCTAAGCGATCTGAATCTCCAGTTCGGAAGCCATTCCCTTTTGAATTGAGAAAGCGCGCACTTGGTCCGATGCTTCTTTACGCGGCGAGAGAATGAAATAGGCCACCTCCGGATAGTAGGCTTGCTCGATGTCGCGGGGGGATGGATGATTATCGCCATTTGGATGCGAATGATAAATTCCCATTAGTTCAAGCCCATTTGCGCGAATTTCGCGTACGATCCCGAATAGTTGTTTCGGCGCGATTGAATATTCCGTTGCGCTCGCCAGCTCGTTGGTCGCCTCAAAATATCGCGTGATAACGCCTTGTTCTCCGGCGAGGAGTCCACAGCATTCCAGATGGGGCTCCTGCAAAAGGTGGCCCAGCATGTGCGTCAGAACTTGATTTTTGACTCGAACCACGTCTGCCATATTGGGCGATCTGGCCGCGGGGTCGTGCCGTGGGGATCCTTGGTCGCTGATTGTCCACCGCCCCAGGGGTGTTTGTCAAAATTAGGAGGTCGCAGGGAGCGAGCCCTGCGACCCAGCCAACCATAAGGTTTCGCGCTAAGCCTTTTGAGCTTGGCGGCGAAGGAACGTGGGAACGTCGAGATCATCGGCCGGCATCTCGCGAACCTCGCTGACATTCCGCGCGACTTGGTGGACAACTTCGCTGACGTTTCTGGATACTTGCTGCACCACATTGCTTTGTTGCGGCATGGTGGGTTGCGCGGCGGCCGGCTCGCGCGTAGCTTTCCACGTTTTCGGCAGGTAAGACGGCCGCGACTGTGTCTTTCTCCCGGCCACTTCGCGGAAACCGGCAGCAATCACCGTGATCTTCACCGATTCTTTCATCGCATCATCCATCACCGCACCGAAAATGATGTTCGCGTTTTCGTGCGCAGCTTTCTGAATGATCGAGGAGGCCTCGTGAACTTCCTGCAAACTCAAACTCGACGATCCGGTGATGTTGATCAAAATTCCCTGTGCGCCCTGGATGCAGTTGTCTTCAAGAAGCGGGCTGTTGATCGCGCGGTTGGCGGCATCAATGGCGCGGTTCGACCCGGAAGCAACCGCGGTGCCCATCACCGCATAACCCTGGCCGGACATGATCGTCTTCACGTCCGCAAAGTCGCGATTGATGATCCCGGGGATGGTGATAATGTCGGAAATGCCCTGGACTGCTTGGCGCAAAATATCGTCCGCGATGCGGAACGCTTCAAAAAAACTGGTGCCGTGTTCGACGCATTCCATCAGCCGCTCGTTAGGAATGACGATGACCGTGTCCACGCTCCCAATTAATTCACCGAGGGCCTGTTCGGCCTGCTCCATGCGGCGTTTTCCCTCGAACGCAAACGGTTTGGTGGCCACCGCAACGGTGAGCGCGCCTAATTCACTCGCCAGGTTTGCGACAACGGGAGCGGCTCCGCTACCCGTACCGCCGCCAAGTCCGGCAGTGACGAAAACCATGTCCGCGCCGTCGAGCGCTTCCAGAATTTTTTCAGTGTCCTCGAGCGCGGCTTTGCGGCCGACTTCGGGATTGGCGCCTGCTCCCAGTCCTTTAGTCAACTTGGCTCCAAGCTGCAGTTTTACCGGCGCCTGAGAAAGCTTGAGCGCCTGCAAATCCGTGTTCGCGGCGATGAATTCGACGCCCTCCACTTTGGCCCGGATCATGCGGTTGACGGCGTTTGAACCGCCGCCTCCCACGCCGATCACTTTGATCTTCGCACCGTTTTGCGCTTCTTCGCTGAATGAAACTTTTAAGCTCAATTCTTTTGGTGACATGCTTCCTCCCCAGACTTTCGCCCTCTTGAAATTTTGGATCAATTTCTTATGACGCTCCTGCAAACATACTTTTCAACTTGCCCCGCCAGCCGCTCGGACGCGCCCCCGCGTTGCGCCGCGTGCGCGCCCCGTAAAGCACAAGTCCCACGGCTGTTGAATACTCGGGCCGGGAATCCTCTTCACTCATTCCTGGAAGTCCGCGCGGAATGGCCACGCGAACGGGAAGATTGAATATTTTCTCTGCCAGTTCGCAAAAACCGCGCAGGCGCGCTCCCCCGCCGGTGAGAATGATTCCGGCGGGAATGGACGACTCCACGCCGCCACGGCGGAGTTCGTCGCGAACAAGCATCAATAATTCTTGAGCGCGCGGTTCAACGATGTCAGACAACATGCGCGCGAAAACAGTCCGCGGCGGGCGATCCCCTACGCTTGCGATTTCGATGGGAAAGTCTTCCTTTAGCAGCTCGCGGAAGGAGCAAGCTTGCTGGCGCTTAATTTTTTCCGCTTCATCGATTGGCGTGCGCAGGCCGACAGCAAGGTCATTGGTGAAGTGATCCCCGCCCACCGGAATCGCCGCCGTATGACGCACTACAGCTCCTGTGTAGGCTAGCAGCTCGGTAGTTCCGCCACCGATGTCAAGCAGGCAGCATCCTAGCTCGCGCTCATCCTGCGTCAGGCAAGCCTCGGCGGAGGCAAGAGGCTCAAGAACCGTGTCGTCCACACGCACGCCCGCGCGATTTACTGCGGTAACGATGTTTTGCGTGGCTGTGCCGCTGGCGGTCACGATATGCACGTTGGCTTCGAGTCGCTGGCCGACCATCCCGATTGCGTCGCGGATGTTATCCTGCGCATCCAGGAAAAATTCCTGTGGGAGGACGTGCAACACTTCGCGATCTTCCGGCAGTTGAATTCCACGCGCAGCTTCCACCGCTCGGCGAACGTCTTCGCGCTGAATATCGCGCGGCCGAGAGCCCACCGTGATTCCGCCGCGGCTATTTACGCCGCGCACATGCGTACCCGCCACTCCGACCAGCGCCGACTCCACCGGCACGCCGACGATGGTTTCCGCTTCTTCCACCGCGCGGCGAATCGAACTCACCGCCAGATCGAGATTCACGATCTGGCCTTTGCGCCAGCCCTTCGATTCCGCTGCTCCCAGGGCGGCGAACTTCACGCTGCCGTCTTCAGCAAACTCACCGATCAGCGCGCAGGTCTTCGTGCTGCCGATGTCCAGCGCTACGATATGCCGTTCTTTCTTCGTCAAATCTGCTCCTTATAATTTCGCGTCTCCGGCCCCCGCTAGGGTGACTTTTTCCCCGAACTCTTATGCCTGGCATGAGCTGGCTTCGGTGCGCGTTGCGCCATAGCGACCGTCCGAGATGTAAAGGGCCGAGGCGCGACTTGTTGCGCCAGCACCATATCGGGATTCACCACCGCTTCGCCGTCGAAGCGCAAGTCCACAGATTCCACACGTCCTGTCTTTGCGCGCCACTGCGCAATGTTGTCCAGCAAGGTTCGATACTTCGCTTCGAAATCGCTATTGCCGAAGTGCACCAGCACGGGCAGATCCGATTGCGCCGTAGAGGGGTTGCTCGCGCTAAAACCAACGTCGCCATTCAAGCCTGAGATGCTCGCGCGCAAGTCGCTGGCGTCTGAGAGATCCACCTCGCTTACCCGCTCCATGGCACGCGCGCGCGCTAATTCCACCTGCTGAGTGAAGCCGGCGAACAGCTGCATTCGCCGCTCGCACTCTTCTGGCGTCATGTCGTCGCGAATGCCGGTGACCACCGGAAAATGAAAGTTCGCCTTCAGCGGGCGCTCGAGTATCACGCCATGAATATCTACGAGCGCCAGATCGCTTCCCTGCCGAAGGAATGCGATCGGAGCGCGTTCGCTGATCTCCACTTCGATGTGATCGGGCAACGCGCGCCGAACGAGCGCTTGCGCAACCCACGGAAGAGCTTCGATCTGGCGACGGCGCTCATCGAGCGGAATGCGCAAAACGCTGTGCCCTTGATCGGCTTTAAAAATGGCGGCCACGCTTCCGCGCGATACGTACTGATTCCCCGTCAGCTCGATCTGAGTGGAATGCATCAGCGACATTTCTGGCGACACAAACAGAAAATGTCCGCAAGCATACGCAAGGCAGGCGCCGGCAATTCCTACGCCGATGCCGAAGGTGACGCGGAGATACGTTTTCCAAGCTCTCCGGCCAAATTTTCGCCGCTTAATCTCCAGAGGCTTTTGCCTCCGCAGATACTTCGGCTCTTCGTCGGCCAGGACTTCCTGGGGATACGCGTCCGCGTCCATGGTCTTCAGTTTTTCCAGAGAATGACCTCGTTCTCGAGTTCTACGCCAAAACGTTCGCGAACGCGCTCGCGAACATCATCGATCAGCCTGAGCATGTCGCTACAGCTTGCCTTGCCCGCATTGATAAAAAAATTCGCATGGCGGTCGCTCACCATGGCGTCGCCCGAACGATGGCCTTTCAAGCCCAGCTCGTCAATCATGCGTCCCGCCGAGCCTCCCGGAGGATTCTTGAAAATACACCCGGCGCTTTTCTGGTTGAGCGGCTGGCTCGCTCTGCGCTTTTCGTTGCACACGCGAATACCCGCGAGAATTTCCTTGAAGGGCTTGGACGGCAGCTCCAGTTTCACGCGCAGCATTACGTCGTCGGGCGCGAACGAAGTGTGGCGATAATCGAAACGAATATCGTTGCCGCGCACGGTTTCAATTTCGCCGCTTGCCGCGCGGTAAAGCTCCACTTCGCGCACGTAGGACCCGATCTGCGTGCCGTAAGCTCCCGCGTTCATCCGCAACGCGCCGCCGACACTGCCGGGGACGCCGATCAGCCCTTCCATGCCACCCAGGTCGCGCTTGGCGCAAAACGTGACCATGCCTCCGAGGTCGGCCGCCGAGTCCACATACGCTGCATTGCCTTCCACGCGCATACCCGGCTGCGAAGTTGGCAAATGCAAAACGACCCAGGGCAGCTCGCCATCATCGATCAACACGTTCGTTCCGCCTCCCAGGAAGCGGTGCCGGACTCCTTCATCGGCCAGCAAACGCATCACCTCAGGAATCGTGTCAAATTTCCGGAGCAACAGCTCGTCGGTGCTGCCGCCAATTCCCAGCGAGGTTTTTTCGCTGAGCGAAACGCCGGGCCGCAGTTCCACTCCGAGCTCCTTCAACCGCACCGCAACGGGATTCTCGCTAATCCGCATAAGGACTCGGAATCTTGGAAGCGAGAAGCATTGCAAGCTGGTCGAGCACGCGCCCAACGCTGCCAGCGCCAATCGTGAGAATGGCGTCACCGGGACGCGCTTCCCGATACAGAAACTCCATGCCGGCCTGCATGGTGCTGGTGAACACCACATTCTTATGTCCGGCTGTGCTGATAGCCTCCGATAAAACCTCGCCAGTAATGCCTTCAAGTGGCTCTTCGCCCGCCGCGTAAATTTCCGTCATCACCAAAATGTCCGCCTCATTGAACGAGCGGCGAAAATCTTCCCAGAGAAATTTCGTGCGCGAATACCTGTGCGGCTGGAAAAGCACCAGCAAGCGCTTATAGCCGCAGCCCCGGGCCGCTTCGAGCGTGGCACGGATTTCGGCAGGATGATGGCCGTAATCGTCAATCAATGTCACGCCGCCAAATTCGCCTTTGATCTCGAAACGACGTCCGACGCCGGAAAACTTTGCCAGGCCCCAACGAATTAGATCCGCCGGAACGTTCAGCGAGAGCCCCACGGCGGCAGCGGCGGCAGCGTTACGCACGTTGTGGATTCCGGGGGGCGACGGCAGGCGGAAAATTCCGAGGTCATCGTCGTGAAATTTGAGCCGGAATTCACTCGCGAGTCCGTGCAAGCGCACTTCGCTGACAACCAGATCCGCTTGGCTGGATGTGCCATAGGTGATTACCGGGCGCTTCACCAGCGGCAAAATTGCCTGAACGTTCGGCTCATCGAGACAAAGGATCACCGTGCCATAGAATGGGACGCGATTGGCAAACTGCAGGAAAACTTCCTGAATTTCCTCGAGCGAGCGGTAATGGTCCAGATGCTCGCGGTCGATCGTCGTGATTACGGCCACCACCGGCGCCAGGAGCAAAAAGGAGCGGTCGCTTTCGTCCGCTTCCACCACCATATACTCGCTCTGCCCCACGCGAGCATTCGAACCCGCGTGATTCACGCGCCCGCCAACCACAAATGTGGGATCAAGTCCTGCTTCGGCCAGCACGGAGGCGACCATCGAGGTCGTGGTGGTTTTCCCGTGCGCGCCGGCTACAGCGATGCCTGTTTTCAGGCGCATCAGTTCCGCAAGCATCTCCGCACGAGGAATCACTGGAATTTTTAGTTTGTGCGCCTCCACCACTTCCGGGTTGCTTGGCTCGACAGCGGATGAAACAACCACCACGTGCGCGCCGCGAACATTTTCCGCAAGATGGCCTTCGAAGACGTTCGCACCCAAGCGCCGGAGCCGCTCGGTTACCGGAGTAGCTTTCAGATCGGAGCCTGAAACCGCGTAGCCGCTTGAAAGCAATACTTCCGCGATACCGCTCATCCCGCTGCCGCCGATGCCGATCAAATGAATGCGCTGAAAATTGCGAAAAGTGACGGTCATGCGCGCACCATCCCTTTCAGCGGACTTTCCAGTTGAGCTTCGAGCAAGTCCACAATGTCCTCCACCGCGCGGGGACGCGCGAGGGTGTGCGCTCGATTTTCGATCTCTGCAATTTTCTCGGGCTGGTCGATCAGGGAGAAAATTTCCGAGGTTAGCCGCTCGGGCGTCAGTTCGAGCTGAGGCAACATCCGCGCAGCGCCGGCATCCTGCATGGCTTCTGCGTTGCGGGTTTGGTGCGCGTCGGTGGCGGCGCCGAAGGGGATGAAGATGGCGGCGCGTCCGGCGGCAGATACTTCTGCGACCGTGATCGCGCCCGAACGGCAGACGATTAAGTCCGCCTGGGCAAACCGCTGCGCCATATTCTCGATGAAGGGCACAACCTCCGCTCGGAATTCGCGACGCGCATAAGCCACTCGCACCGCATTATAGTCGCGTTCACCAGTTTGATGCACGATGAAAAGCTGATTTTTTCGCGGCGCCAAAAGATCGAGCGAATCGACCACGGCGCGATTGATCGGCAGGGCCCCACGGCTTCCGCCCGTAATCAGGATGGTGAAAGGCGAGCGATGCTCTTTGCGCGGGACGGTGAAGAATTCGCTGCGCACCGGGCAGCCGGTGATCTCGGCTTTTGCTCCCAGGCGCTCTGCGGTAGCGGCATGCGCCACGGCTAGGTTCCCAGCGATCGGCGCGAGCAGGCGATTGGTGAACCCGGGCTCCACGTTCGGCTCGAATATCACGGTAGGGATTCTATGCATCTTGGCTAAAAGCATCATCGGGCCGGAAGCGTAGCCGCCGACTCCGAATGCGACTCCAAAATTATGGCGGCGAAGAATTTTCTCCGAGTCCCACAATCCCAAAGGCAGCATTGCCGCATTCTTCAGGAATTTCGCTCCGCCGATTCCTTTAAGCCCTGCCACGCGGATTGTTTCCAGAGGTAGTCCGGCCTGCGGCACCAGCCTCGCTTCCATTCCGCGCTCGGTTCCCACCATCACGACGCTTCGTTCCCCTTCCGGCTTGCGCTCTAGCCACTCGCGCGCCACCGCAATCGCCGGGAAAACATGCCCGCCGGTGCCGCCGCCTGCAATCAGCAAACTGTTGGCATCCGCCTTCACGTCTCGTCCGCGTGCTGACTGATGTTCAACAGCACGCCAGTGGCCAGCAGCATTCCGATCAAACTCGAGCCGCCATAACTGACGAACGGCAGCGGAATTCCTTTGGTCGGCATCAATCCCAGCACGACGCTCAAGTTGATAAGCGCTTGGCCCACTACCATCGCGGTGATTCCCAGCGCGAGCAGACGGCCGAATTCATCCGGAGCCTTCATCGCGGCGATAAGTCCGCGCCAGCCGTAGATGGCGAAGAGCGTCAGCACGATCACCGCGCCGATAAATCCGAGCTCCTCGCAAATCACCGAAAAAATAAAATCCGTGTGCGCCTCGGGAAGAAAGAAAAGTTTCTGGCGGCCTTCCATCAAGCCAACGCCAGTGAATCCTCCTGAACCAATGGCAATCAGCGACTGCAACAATTGAAAGCCGTGGCCTTGCGGGTCAGAGCCTGGCGACATGAATGCTTTAAAACGCTCCAGGCGATAAGGCGTTTGCACGATCAAGAGATACACCGCGGGAATCGCTGCCAGTCCGGCGCCCAGGATATACCGCATCGATAGACCGGACACGAACAGCATGGTCGCGGCGATCAGCAGAATCATGCAAGCCGTGCCCATGTCCGGTTCCGCCAGAACAAGCCCAACCATTAACAGAACCGTTCCCAGCGCCGGCAGCAGCGTGCGCACAGGATCGTTCACACCGAAGCCTCGTGGGGCGCGACGGATTTCCAGGAACCACGCGAGATAAGTAATCAAAACGAGTTTCGCGATCTCCGACGGCTGCAAGCTTAGCGGCCCGAGCCGGAACCACCGGTGCGTCGCGTGCGAGCGATCCAGAAAGAAAACGGAAATCAACATTACCAGCGTTACCGAAACGGCCGTGAAGATCACGCGTGGCTGACGGAGCTTCCGGTAATCGGTGTTCATCAGCCAGAACATTCCGACCAGACCAATCGCAATCCAAACCAGCTGGCGCAACAGAAACGTGTAGCCGTTGCCGCCCGATTCTCGAGCGGTAATGGCCGACGCGCTGAAAACCATTACCGCGCCGATGAGGCAAAGCCCCAGTGTGACTCCAAATAACTTTCGATCGGGTTGCAGACTACGTGGCATCCATCATCCTTTTTGCGCGGCAGATTGGCTCTGATTTTCCAGCTTGACAACCAACTGCTTGAAAGTACGGCCGCGCTGCTCGTAGTTTTCAAATTGATCAAAGCTAGAGCAGGCGGGCGCGAGCAAGACAGTGTCGCCAGGCTGCGCGTGTTGCATGGCAACCTGCACGGCGCGGTCCAGAGTACCGGCCTGCGTTACCGGAACCGAATCGAGCAGGTCTTCCGCAATTTTTTCGGCGGCAGCACCGATCAAAATGGCCACCCGCGCCCGCTCGTGCAACCACGGGCGCAGCGGGGTGTACGGGCTGCCCTTATCCTTCCCGCCAAGAATCACGACCAGCGGCCCAGGAAAGGCTTCGATCGCTTTCACTGCCGCGTCAACGTTCGTGGCCTTGGAGTCGTTATAGAACTGCACGCCCGAGATTTCAGCCACGAATTCCAGGCGATGCTCGACACCTTTGAATGTCTTTATCGCGTTCGCCATGGCGGCTGGGTCGGCTCCCGCCAGGTACGCCGCGGCGCACGCTGCCAGAACGTTTTCCACATTGTGTTCTCCGCGCAACGGGATTTCATCGCGACGTGCCAATGCAATCTCCGCACCCTCGTTGCGAAAATAAATCTGCCCGTCGAGCAGGAATGCGCCAGCAGCAACGCGTTTCTGCCTGCTGAACCAGAAAATGCGCGGCTTGGCAGGCATCCGGCGCGTGATTTCCGGATCGTCCGCGTTGAGTATGGCGATGTCGCGTTCCAGCTGGTTTTCGAACATGCGCATTTTCGCGCTCGCGTATTCCTCGAACGAAGTGTGGCGATCCAGGTGATCCGGCGTCAGGTTTAACAGCACCCCGATTTCCGGACGAAACTTTTCAATGGTCTCCAGCTGAAAACTGCTGATTTCGGCGACGGTGACGGTGATGTCCATGGAACTTTCGACCAGAGCCAGCAGCGGTACCCCGATATTGCCGCCGACCAGCGTGGGGATGGCCGCGGTCTGAAGGATGTGAGCAACCAGCGAAGTCGTGGTCGTCTTGCCATTCGAACCAGTGATGGCGATGAGTTTCCCGCGCAGGAATCGCCAGGCGAGCTCAATTTCGCTCCACACTGGAATCCCTTGCGCGCGCGCCAGTTCTAGCGGCGGGAGTTTCGGCGACACACCGGGACTGACCACAATCAAATCCTGGTTGAGAAAACTCTCGGTCACGTGGCCGCCCAGTTCGAGCTTCACTCCCGCGGCACGCAGCTTGACGGCGGTTTCTCCCAGTTCCGCTTCCGAACGTTCATCGGTAGCCGTCACAATCGCGCCGTAACCAGCGCTGAAAAGCGCCGTAACCACGCCTGTGCGCGCCAATCCCACCACCAACACTCGTTTTCCAGCTAGATCGATTCCGGGCCTCACCGCCGTTCACCTCAATTTCAAAGTCGTCAACGAAAATAGTGCAAACACCAGCGCCACGATCCAGAAGCGCACGATAATCTTCGATTCGCTCCAGCCCATCAATTCAAAATGGTGATGCAGCGGCGCCATGCGGAACACGCGCTTTCCCGTCAGTTTGAACGAGCCGACTTGAATAATCACCGAGAGAGCTTCGAGCACAAAGACTCCTCCAATTGAAAGCAGCAGAATTTCCTGCTTGATAATCACCGCCACGACGCCGATGGCGCCGCCCAGAGCCAGCGAGCCCACGTCGCCCATAAACATTTCAGCCGGATGCGCGTTGTACCAAAGAAATCCCAGCGACGCGCCGACTAACGATCCGCAGAAAACCACGAGTTCACCCGCGGCTGGTATTTTTTGAATTTCCAAGTATTCAGCCATGCGCGCGTTGCTGGAAACGTAAGTCAGCACAGTCAATGCGGTGGAAGAAACCAGCACGCATCCAATCGCCAGCCCGTCCAAACCGTCGGTCAGATTCACCGCGTTCGAGCTTCCCACGATTACAAGCACTAGAAACAAGACAAAAGGCACAAACGCCAACGGCCATACGTAATTCCGAACCAACAGCGAATCGATCACAAGGTTGGGGTGCAACCGTTTGAAAAATGGCACGCTCAGCTGCGTCGAATACGCTCCCTGCGATTGCAACACCAGCAACGCAACTCCGACTCCCACGCAGGTCAGAAATTGAAAAAAGAATTTCTTTTTCGGTGAAAGCCCCAGATTTCGCCGGCGCACCACTTTATTGTAATCGTCCACAAACCCTATCGCGCCGAACGCTACCGTGGCCCCAATCGCCAGCAGCACGTACGGGCTGCGCAAATCGGCCCATAGCAGCGTCGGAATCACGATGGCAGCAACGATCAGTACCCCTCCCATGGTGGGAGTCCCTGCTTTCTTTTGATGCGCCTTAGGGCCCTCCTCACGAATGTATTGCTTCACTTGCATTTCGCGAAGCCTCTGGATCACCCACGGCCCCATCAGCAGCGAGAGCAGCAGGGCCGTAACGCTGGCTACCGCGGTGCGAACCGTGATGTAGCGAAATACGTTCAGCGGGCTGAAATAGGGCCGCAGCGCGTAATAGAAAAGGTAGTAGAGCATTTCAGCGCGGGCCTTTTTGCCCGGCTTCGATCGCTTCTGCGCCTGTACTCTTCGGCGCGATTCGTTTATGACGCGCGTCAATCGCGTCCAGGATTTTTTCCATCTTCACGCCGCGGGAGCCTTTCAGCAGCAGGAGATCTCCTGCGGCCACGAATTCCGCCAGAAACTTTGCCGCATCATCGGAATTCTCAAAATACTTCGCGCGTTGTGACGAGTGCCCGGCGTCAACCGCTGCGCGAATCAGGGCCGCGGCATCGCCCTGCACGCCTATAATCCAGTCAATCCCTTTCAACGACGCTGCCAACTTTCCACATTCACGATGCAGCTCGGCAGCGGAATTCCCCAGCTCGAGCATCTCGCCCGCGGCAAGAATTCTCCTGCGATAGCCCGGAGTTGCATCGAGAAGTTCAGCCAGCGCGTTGAGCGCCGTCGGACTGGAGTTATAGCTGTCGTTAATCACGGTGAGCCCGTCTTGAAATCGAACCACTTCGCCGCGCTTGTCGGCCGGCAAGAGCGTCGGGAAGACGCTCTGTGCTTCGGAGGCGCCGATGCCCCAAACGCTCGCGCCCGCGAGGGCCGCCAACGCATTCATCACGTTGTGCCTGCCAATCAGCGGCAATTCCAACCGCGCGCGCCCGCTGGGAGATACGAGATCAAACGCCGAACCCTCCACGCCGCGTTCCTCGATGGCTTCCGCGCGAAATTGCGCGCGCGGGCTTGTTCCGAACCAGACCACATTCCCTCGCGTCACATCGGCGAATCGCAAAACCCGCTCGTCGTCCGCATTCAGCACGGCCGTTGCGCCAGGCCATGCCAGGTTTTCGATCAGCTCCCGCTCGGCCAGCGCAATCTCTTCGATCGAAGAAAAAAACTCCAAGTGCTCGACCGCGATGCGCGTAATCACGCCGACATCCGGAGGAGCGATCTGCGCCAGGCGCGCAAGCTCTCCTCGATGCGACATCCCCATTTCCACCACGGTCGCGTCATACTCATCGTCCAGTTGCAGCAACGTCAGCGGCAGGCCGTATTCGTTGTTCAAATTCCCTTGCGTCTTCAATACGCGGAACCGCGCGGCCACAAGCGCCGCAAGGATTTCTTTGGTGGTAGTCTTACCGATCGAACCGGCCACCGCTCCGATTCGCCTGCCCGGTTTCGCGCGCCGCCAAATTTCGCACGCTTTTGACGCCAGCTTATGCAGCGCGACGAGCGTGTCGTCCACGGCGAAAAGTTTTCTGCGGACGCCCTCCGGCTGCGCCCCGATTTTTTCGCGCGCCACCACCCCGGCCGCAGCTCCGCGAGAAATCGTGTCAGCGACGAAACTGTGTCCGTCGTGACGCGGACCGCGTATCGCGAGGAACAGTTCTCCGGGCCGAATCGCTCGAGAATCAATCGACACGCCGGCCATCCGGGCCATGGGGTCAAGGCCCGCGGGAACCGCGACACCCAGAGTTTCGGCCACTTGAACCGCTGTCCACCGCATCGCGTCTCCAATGGGCTGATGGTCGCTCGCAAAACTACTGGTCCGAAACCAGTCTCGAACACCGCAAATTTCGCGCCGAAATGGCTACTTTTGGACGCTGTTCTTGGAATAGCCTTTGCGCCGCAAAATCGCTCGAGCCTTTTCGCGATCGTCAAATTCGAACGTGCGGTCGCGCAGAATCTGATAATTTTCGTGACCTTTTCCGGCCAGCAAAACGATGTCGCCGGGCTGCGCCTCGTCGATGGCCATCTCCAGCGCCACTTCGCGGTCCGGCTCGATCCGATACTTCGCATTCACCTTCTGCAATCCCACCACCACATCGTTCATGATCAGCAGCGGATCCTCTTTCCGGGGATTGTCGTCGGTAAGAATCACGAGATCGCTCAACGCGCCAGCCGCTTCGCCCATCAGCGGACGCGTGGAGCGGTCGCGCTCGCCTCCCGCTCCGAATAGGGTGATGATTCGGCCAGACGGATTCAGTTCGCGCGCGGTAGTAATCAAATTGCGTATGGCATCGTCTGCGTGCGCGTAATCCACCACCACCAGGAAGGGCTGGCCTTCGTCAATTTGTTGGAAACGCCCAGGCACCAGTTCCAAATTCGCGACACCCTGTTCAATTTTCTCGCGCGGAATTTCAAGCGCAATGGCCGCTCCGATCGCGCTCAAAATGTTGTACACATTGATGCGCCCCACGAGTCTTGAGCGCACTTCAATTTTTCCCGCCGGCGTTTGCGCGGTGAACGACAACCCATCAAACCGCAGCGAAAACGTTCTCGTGGTCAGCTCCGCGGTCTCTGTGAGTCCGTATTTAAGCGTGCGCTTCGCCAGGCCTTCCAATCGTGGAGAATAAGGATCATCTGCATTTATCACCGCGACATCCGGCGCACCCGCGCCCATGCCTTCAAACAAGCGGCGCTTCGCGGCGAAATAGTCTTCAAAAGTCTTGTGAAAATTCAGATGATCGCGAGTGAGGTTGGTAAAGATCGCGACGGCGAAGCGGCATCCCCACACTCGTTCCATGGCCAGCGAGTGCGAACTCACTTCCAGCACGGCATGTGTTCCGCCGGCGTCGCGGACTTCCGCAAACATCTCCTGCAAATCGAGTGACTCAGGCGTAGTATTCACCGCCCGGCGAGTGCCGCGCGGAGTCTCATAACCGGTGGTGCCGATTCTGCCGGTCGTGAATCCCGCAGCGTGCAAAATCGAATCGACGAGAAAAGTCGTGGTGGTTTTCCCGTTCGTTCCGGTCACGCCAATAAGCTTCAGCGCGTTCGCCGGACGGCCGTAATAGTTCGCGGCTGCTGTAGCTAAGGCGCGGCGCTCAGTTCCGGGAACCAGTTGAACCCAAGCGATCGCGGCGCCGGCATCCGCGCTTCGCGGGTCGGCGCTCGCAATGGCGATAGCCCCGCGTGCGATTGCATCGGTTACAAATTTATTACCGTCGGCTTTTTGTCCCGGCAGGGCGAAAAATAATGTCCCAAGCTTGACTTTCCGGCTGTCGCACGCCACCGAAGAAATCTTGGGATTTGCAGTTCCGCTGGCTCGAACTTGCTGCGATTCCCTTCAATAACTCCTGCAAACTTAATTCGCGTCCCTTCGGCGCCTCCGGACTGCCTCCCGAATTCACGTCGGTCGCCTGCTCCATTACAAATCTCAATTTACGTTCCTTTGCACATCTTTGGACCGCGCATCGGCCACCATACGGCCAAAGCGCACGGCCACCCTGCTTCCCCTCGCCACTCGCGCGCCCCGCTCGGGCGACTGTTCTAACGCAACTCCGCTGCCAATCAGCGACGGCACCAAGCCCAGCCGAGAACATTCTTCCGTCACGCTGCGAACGGTCTGCCCCGCCAAGTCCGGAACCACGACCGCGTCCTCGTCGCTGACTGCGACCGAAGTGGCTTCCGAAGTATCCGGCTGATCTTTGGCGGCATTAAAACGCGCTTCGTTAATTCCGGCGCTGCTATCCTCTTCGGCCCCGTGCGGGTGCTTCACACTCTTAGCGGTTTCCACATTGGATGGCCCCGGAATGTCATGGTCCACATCCATGTAGGCCAGCACCTGTTCTGCGATGCGCTTGAAAACCGGCCCGCCGATTTCTCCGCCGTGGTGCGCTCCCTCCGGCGAATCGAAGACGATCAGTATGGTCATGGCCGGCTCGTTCACCGGTGCGAACCCAACGAAGGAAGCAATGTATTTATTCGGCGAGTAGCGCCCGGTGTTTGGATCGATTTGTTGCGCGGTCCCGGATTTGCCCGCGGCAGTGTATCCGTTCAGTTGCGCTAGCTTGCCGGTGCCCGACAGCACCACCGTCTCCATCATTCCTCGAACGGTCGCTGCCGTCGTCGCGTCGGTTACTTGCTGCGGCGCAGGGTGGGAAACCGCCGGCGGTAGGGGCCCGCCTTGAATTTCTTTCACGATTCTAGGTTTGTAGAGCATTCCCCCGTTCGCCACCGCCGAGATCGCAGAAATAATTTGCACCGGCGTCACACTGACTTCCTGTCCGATGGCCACGGACCCGATCGAGCTGGCAATCCAGCTGTCCACGGGCCGCAATATGCCGCGGTTTTCGCCGGGCAATTCGATTCCGGTCAACTGTCCGATCCCGAAGGAATGAATCACGTCGTAGAACTTCGGCGCACCCAGGCGCATGGCCACCTTGATCGATCCAACATCGCTGGAATTTGCCAGCACGTCGCGCACGCTGAGAACTCCAAAGGGATGCCAGTCATGAATCAGCCGTCCGGCGACAACGATCGAGCCCATCTGGCAGTCGATCAGTTCATCCGGATTTGTGACTCCGTTCTCCAGAGCTCCGGTCATGGTGATCACTTTAAAGGTCGACCCTGGCTCATACGCGGCCGAGACGCCGCGATCCATGCGCACTTCATCCGGATAGCTGCCTGCATCATTCGGATCGAACGTCGGAGAATTTGCAAACGCCAGCAACTCCCCGGTATTCGGGTTCTGAATCACCACCGTCCCATACTTCGAATGTGTCTCTTCCATTCCGCGAGCCAATTCTTTTTCGGCGATGAACTGAATGGTTTCGTCCACGGTGAGCACCACGCTCGCGCCGGGATCAGCAGCGGCCTCGCTCCGGTCATACCAGCGCCGTTTGCCGTCCGCCATGACCATCATGCGACCGGGCTTGCCGCGAATCTGCTTGTCAAACGCGTACTCGATGCCGCCAATTCCTTTTTCGTCGGTATCCACGTAACCCAGCGCGTGCGCCAGACTTTGTCTCTGCGGATAAACCCGCCGATTTTCCTTCTGAAAGAAAACTCCTTTCAAATTCATGTCGTCAATGCGTTGCACGGTTTCCGGCGAAAGCTTCTTGGCCAAACGAACGGGCGTCTTGGCTTCTCGAATTTTCATTTCGATTTCGCCGGCAGGAATATTCAGAACGCGCGAGAGCAGTGCCGCGACCAGAGATGCGTCTTTGATGTCGGTGGGATCGCCAAAAACCGAGTCCATGGGGATGCTGATGGCCAGTTCCCGGCCTTTACGATCGTAAATCGCGGCGCGTTTCGGGCTTATTTCAAATACGCGCCGTTGTTGATGCTGGGCTTTGGCGAAGTATTCTGCATAGCAGAACAGCTGGAGATAACTGAGGCGGAACAGAACCGCCGCCATCCAAATCAACGCCACGACACCAACCACTAACCAGCGTCGACGCAGGCTGCGCTGCTCCATGTTGCTCCGACCTATCCCACAAAAAACTTAGCCCCGCGAATGTTCGAAAATCTTCGCGGGGACGGACCCGGTGAGCCGGGCCTCTGCCAATTTCGGAACCCAATCTCGTTTTAAGGGCGCTGGTTTTGAGAAACAGGTCGCGCTTGCGCTAGCACTCCGTCGCTCTCTGCGGCGACCGCGGGCGCCTGGCCGACCACCGGCACGGTCAATCCCAGTTCTCTTCCGGCGATTGAATAAACGCGGTCCGGCGCGCTCAGCGTGTCCACTTCCACGCGAAGCTGCTGGTTCAAAACCGAGCTCTGCGCGCGCAGAGACTCGAGCTGCTCGACTTCGTAGCGCAGCTGGATACACTCAAAATGCTGCCAGGTATAAACCAGCAGGCAGGTTGCCATGGCCGCGCCCGCTGCAACGCGGCGCCAAAAATCCCCTACGCCCGCCGGCGAAGTGGGGCGAACCAGCCGCGAATTATCGATGTGCTTTACCGTGTGATATTCGATCATGACCATGCCTCAGGCGCCGAGCTATCCGCCGTCGCCGGTTTCTCCAAAACGCGCATCTTTGCGCTCCGCGAGCGAGGATTGTTTCTGATTTCCTCGTCTCCCGGCTGAATCACTTTCTTAGTCAGCACGCGAAAATTTCTCTCGCGCGCGAGCCGCTGGAATTCGTGTTTCACCATACGATCTTCCAGCGAATGGTAACTAAGGACGATCAACCGTCCCGCTGAAGCTAAAGTGGCAGGGGTCCGCGAAAGAAACTGCCCGAGTTCCTCCTCTTCTCGATTCACCGCTGTCCGCAGCGCCAGAAACGTTTTTGTCGCGGGATGCAGTCTCTGCCTTCCCCTTGCTTTACGTCCCCCTGCCACAACCGTTGCCAGATGTTCGGTGTCGCGGATCGGCCGCGCGCGAACAATAGCTCTGGCGATTCTGCGTGAGTCCCTCTCATCGGCGTTCTTGTAGAGAAGGTAAGCCAGTTCTTTCTCCGGCCAGAAGTTCACAATTTCTTCCGCTGTCAGCGGCGAATCGGGATTCATGCGCATATCGAGCGGCGCGGCCCAGCGAAACGAAAATCCGCGCTCGGGAGTATCCAGCTCGAGTGTTGAAATCCCCAGGTCGGCAACCACGCCATCCAGCGGAGGAAGATTCAACTTTTCCGCCACTTCGCTGATCTTCGAAAATTCTGTGTGCACCAAAGTCACCTGCCGCTCTAGCGGCCCTAATCGCTCCCGCGCAATTTCTAGCGCGCGCGGATCGCGATCGATCCCTAGCAGACGCCCGGTGGTCAGCCGGCGGGCAATTTCGATAGTGTGCCCGCCCGTGCCGACCGTGGCATCCACATACGTGCCTTCTGGTCGTATCCGCATCCAGTTCAAAATTTCATCCAGCAGAACCGGCGTGTGCAGAACGCTCAAAAGCTAGATGCCCAGTAAATCCAATTCCTTTTCGTCTTCCGCCGTCAGAGGGTTACGGTTCAGTTGTTCCAGGAACTGCGCGTGATTCCAGACTTCCAGGTAAGTCAGCTGGCCCTGAACGTCTACCTCGCCCTTCATTTGCGCCGATTCCCGTAGCGTGGGTGGAATTAGAATGCGCCCCTGCCCATCCACCTCGACTACTTGGCCGTAATAGTTCACCCGCGCCAAAAACTTCTGCTTGGAGCGGTTGTGAGAGGAGACCTTCGCGAGTTTTTCTTCGATTTTTTCCCACGCCTTCAGGGGATAAATGCGCGCCGTACCGCCGGTTTCGCTGGTGACGTAGAACTTCGAGCCTGTCTTGCGCAGCTGTTCCAAGAAATCGGCCGGGATTTTCATTCGGCCCTTCTCGTCGACAGTCGCTAGATAGCTTCCCCGAAGCATTCGTGCCTTTAAAAGCCGCGCCCGGCTTGCACCACGAAGAAATCACTCTTTGCTCACCCCTACTGCTTGCCGCTTTTTTCCACTACGTCCCACTTCTTCCCACTTTGTGCCCCGATTGTAGTTAGGTTCGAAAACATGTCAAGAGGAATCCGTTATGGAATCAAAGATTTTTGTGGAAAACAAGATGCGCCGTTGTGGTTTAACGCAACTAAACCACAATTAGTGGTGGACGCTCGGGAACGCTCTCCGCAGGCCTAGTTAGTCGGATCGAAAAAAGAACCAAAAATGTTTTGTAAGAGTTAACAGCAAGAAAAACTCGGCTCGATCGCTGGTTTCTTCGCGCGTCACCGCGCTGTCGCACCGTCCCCGGGGGTTTCAATAGCGTCGGGGCCTATCGCGCGGCGGTTCCTCGAGGATGCCAGGCGCGGACAAGGAGCTTCTCGGAAGTTCGGGGTTGTGACGGAGAGACAACAGCCGTGTATGCAATCCGATCCCCGGGGGTTTTACGGACGTCCCGGGCTGATCGAATCGAGCCCGCGCAAGACCGACTGCTCGTCCGGACTCAGCCCGCGCATGAACTGCGGGTCTTGGAGCGCTGCTTGCCGCTCGGACGGGCTCATCCCCTGAAGCGTGTGCAAACGCCCGGTCACGATCTGTTTCCGTTGCGGAGACATGCTCTGCCATTTCGGAAGCAGATTGCTTTGCACGTACTGGCGCTGCTGGGGTGACATACGCTGCCAAGTACGCGCGCGATCGTTCATTGCGTTGCGTTCCGTGGGCGACAGATTGTTCCACTTCTGCAGATTATTCCGGATCTGGGCCTGTTGTTGTGGCGGAAGACTCCTGAAACGCTCATTGTTCTGCATGTAACGCTGTTGCTCTTGCGGCGACATGTCCCGCAAATTCTGTTTAACCCCCGGGGACAGTCCCTTCATGCCACCTTGGTTAGCGTTCGCTCCCGCGTTCGGCCGCTGGGTCGCGCGCGGAGCCGCCTGTGCCTGCGCCGGACGCGCATGATACGGAGCGCGAAACGCCGGACGCGGTCCTGGACGAGCATTCGGATGTCCGGCAGCGCCTTGCCTCGGCGGGGCCGCTCGCATGCTTGGCGAGCGGGGAGCAGGCGCAGAACCACGCGGCTTTTGCGCCCAGGCAGGCTGCGCCGCAAGCCCCACGAGTAGAGCCGACGCGAGCCCGCAAATGATTCTCAACCGCTTCATTTATCCGCCGTCGTCCTGCTGCTTCGGCTGATCGTTTTGTTGGTCTGGCTGAGCCGCCGGCAGTTCGTCCGCGGGCACTTCGTCCAGAGCATCAAACTTGCTCAGCACATCGTAATTTTCGAGAACGTCCAAATTCTTAATCACCTGAAACTGTTCATGCTCGCTCTGTGTAGTCCCAGCCAGCCCGGAATTGTCTTGCGGCAGGCGCGCGATCCATACGCTCACCGCCAGCAGCAAAACCATCGACAATGCCAGCCGCGGTTGCGGCACAAACCAGCGGAACCAGCGCGGCCTCGGCTCCTCCGCTATGCGCGCGCGCATGCGCGTGTCAAAGCCGAGCGACGGCTCGACAATCGGCACCTCGTCTAGAACGCTCCACAACGCGCGGAGCTCTTCCGCGCGAGTGCGGCAAGCTACGCAGGCCGCCAGATGCTCTTCCACCTCATGGCGGTCCGCTGAACTGGCACGGCGGTCCAGATATGGAATCAGTTCCTTTGAAACATCTTCACATTTCATGTTGGGCTTCCTTCCCTGCGCGCCTGGCCGGCGCCGAAACAAGGGGCGCCAGTTGCACGCGCAGAGTCTCGTAGGCGCGAAACAACAGTGATTTCAGCGCGCTTTCCGAGCAATCTAGAATTCTCGCAATTTCTCCGTAATCCATCTCTTCATACTTATGCAGCAAGACCGCCACGCGTTGCTTTTCGGGCAACGCGGAGATCGCGCTGCGAATAAAATCGGCACGGTCGCGTTCGATCATGTGCTCGTCAATCCGCATCTCAGGCGCGGGCAACTGCATCGGCGCTACGTCTTCGTCGATCGGTGTCGCATCGATCGACACCTCCATCTTGCGATGACGGTTATCCCGCATCGAGTTCAAAGCCAAGTTCGTCGCAATGCGGAACAACCAAGTGGTGAACTTCGCACTGGGAGAGTACTGCTTGCGGGCGCGATAAACTCTCAGGAAAACTTCTTGCGCCAGGTCCTCCGCAGTAGCCGTGTCCCGTACCATGCGATAGAGGAAGTTGACCAGGGGCGTGCGATACTTCTGCAATAGAAGGTCAAAGGACGCATCGTCCCCAGCCTTCACGTCCAGCATCAATTGGACGTCAGACCTGGTCATGGCCTCCACATTCTATCTAACACCTGTAGTCACTTAAAGTTGCAGCCTGGGGAAATGTGCTTAACTCGCGGAGTAACAGCGCTTTAACCCTTACCTTCTAAAAAAGTTGCTGAATCTAAAAGCTTTACCACGCGACGATCGGGATCAAATTCGGAACAGCAGCTTGAGTCCAAGCAAGATGGCCACGCCGAGAAAGACTAACAGCGGCATCCCAGGGCCGGGTTCCCTGTTCACTTCGGGAATCAGATCTGAGGCGGCCACATAAAGCGTCACTCCTGCGGAAAACGGCAGCGCATCGGCCACTACATTGCCGAGCGCAAACATCAGGGCCATACCGAGCAGCGTTGCCCCGCCCAGTATTGCCGACGACAAAAACGCCGCGCGCCGGCTCTGCCCACTCGCCAGCATCAGCGACGCCACCGTAAACCCTTCCGGCAACTTATGTAGAAAGATGGCCAGGAAAATTACGACTCCCAACGAAGTAGAAACCAGCAAACCCGAGGCGATCGCTACGCCGTCGAAAAAAGTGTGGATTACCAGGCCCAGCAGCGCGGCATAACTGGCATGCGCGTGCGACATTTCCTCCGTGTGGGTCTCTTCTCCAAAATGAAAGTGCGGCGCTACGGTATGTTCGAAAAAATGCACCAGAAAATAGCCCGCCAGAACGAACAAGAAAACGGAATTCGTGCGATGGAAGAATATCGAACCGCCTTTGGCCTGCAGCCGAAGCGATTCGGGGATCATTTCAAGCAACGCGGTCGCCAGCATGAATCCGGCGCCCAGCGCGATGAAATATTTCAGATAGCGGCGCAGCGACTTTGCCCGCGTGATCAGCGAGCCGCCCACCACATTGGCCCCGGCGGCGACGATTCCCAACAGCAGCGCGAGAAGTATGCGATTTGTTCCAGAAAACATCTTCGCTAGCTCGAATGGCGGAACAAAATCACATCGCCGTCCTGTACGATATATTCTTTCCCTTCCAAGCGCACCTGCGCGCGTTCCTTAGCGACTGCAAACCCCCCGGCCTTGAGTAGATTCTCCCAGTTCACCACTTCGGCTTTGATAAATCCGCGCTCGATGTCGCTGTGAATCGCACCAGCAGCCTGCTGCGCGTTCATTCCGCGCTCGATCGTCCATGCGCGACACTCCGGCTCTCCGCACGTCAAAAACGAAATCAGGCCCAGCAGCCGGTAGCTTGCCTGAATCAAACGGTCCCGGCCCGGCTCTGCCAAGCCGTAGGCGCGCATCATTTCCGCGGCCTCCGCGTCCGGCAGCTCGGAAAGTTCGGCTTCGATCTTTCCGCAGAAAGGCACTACCGCCGTGCGAGGCTTCGCCGTCAGCTTCTCCAGATGATATTTTTCGATTACGCGATCGATGTCCGCGGCTTCTTCATCGCCAAGATTCAATACGTAAAGCATCGGCTTTCGCGTTAGAAATTCAAAGCTGCTGAGCATCTTCTTCTCTTCGGGCTTGAACTCAAGTTCGCGCAGCGGCGTTTCGCTTTCCAGCGCTTTGCGGCACCGGATCAGGAGTTGCAGCTCGGCTTCGAGCGCCGTTTCTTTCTTTTTCTTCAGGTCTTTTTCAACGCGCTCGATTCGTTTCGACGTTTGCTCCAAATCGTTCAGCATCAGCTCGATTTCAACGCTTTCGATGTCGCGCAAAGCGTCAAGCGACCCGCCTTCGTGCGGCACCGACGGGTCTTTAAATAGCCGTACCACATGCGCCAGCGCGTCGGCTTCGCGCAACGGCACCAGGGACGCTGAATTTTTCTCGCGGTCTTTTTGCAAACCGCCTACATCCACGTATTCAATCGTCGCGTAGGTGATTTTCTTGGGCTTGAAGACTTCTGAGAGCTTCGCCACGCGCGCGTCGGGAACTCGCGCGATGCCAACATGCGCCTGGTTGGGCGCGCTCCGCGATTCCACGCGTGCGCGCGTCAAAATCCTAAACAGACTGGTCTTCCCTACTTGCGGCAGCCCAATAATTCCAGTTTTCATAAGCCGACGATAGTAGCACACACGATAGTGTCGAGCCGTGGGGGGCGATCGGGCACTGAGGGCGGGCGCGATCATTCGCTCAACACCCAAGGAATAGAGCAGATTCCATTTTCAAATATTTCTGGATTGCCGCCGGCTACAATCTCAACAGCCGCTCTGGCAATTTCGCCCGGACGATTGTTCGCGGCGCTGGTTCGCGATCAGGGCAAAGTGAAGGCTACGAGCGAATCCCCTTGAGGTTCTTCGTCTAATTTCGCGTGGCCTCCTGCCGCGATCGCCACGTACTGCTTGCCATTCGCTCGCATCTGATAAGTCATGGGCATGGCATGGCCGCTGGTGGGGAGTTGCGCTTTCCAGATCTCCTTGCCGGTCTGCACGTCGAACGCGCGCATGAACGGGTCATATGTGCTGGCGATAAAAACCAACCCGCCGGCCGTGAGTATCGGGCCGCCAAGATTCACCGCGCCCGGTGGAACGGGCTTGCCAGGAGCCATTTCTCCCAGCGGGACCTGCCAGCGGATCTTGCCGGTGGTCATGTCTACCGCTGCCAGAGTGCCCCACGGTGGCGGAACGCACGGCAACCCCCCGGGCGAGAAGAGGAAACTACGGAACATTCCGTAGGGCGCCCCGCGCTGCCATCCGTATTCTCCATGCTCCATATGAGTGTTAGAGTCCGCATCACTTTGAAGCCGGTCCGCGGGTATCATCCTCACGCTGGCGGGCAGATTGTTTACATTCACTACCAGCAGGCCATGTTCTGGATCGAAAGCGTACCCGCTCCAGTTCATGCCGCCGACGTTCCCTGGAACTGTCAGCGTGCCCTTCACGCTCGGCGGAGTGAACACGCCTTCGTTACGCAGCCCCGCGAGCAAAGCGCGGCAAGCTTCGCGGTCTGCCGGTGTCGCGCCCCAGGCATCGTCTGCGGAAAAATGCTGCGGCACGAGCGCGGGAGGCGAGACCGGAAAAGGTTGGGTCGGCGATGTAACTTCGCCTGGCACGTCACTGTTGGGCACCGCCCGCTCTTCCACTGGAAAAACTGGAACTCCGGTGTCGCGGTTGAGAACGTAAAGGAATCCCGTCTTGTTGCCTTGAATTACGACCGGGACTTTCTTGCCGCCGTGCTCGATGGTAGCCAGAAGCGGCGGTGACGCCGTGTCATAGTCCCAAAGATTGTGATGAACCAATTGGAAACCCCAAGCCATCTCTCCTGTTTTCGCGCGCAGGGCCACCACCGAATCCGCCCACTTATTATCACCGGGTCTAAGACCGCCGTAATAATCCGGGCTGGCGCTCCCGGTAGGAACAAAAACGAGTCCGCGCTCCGGGTCTGCGACAATCGTGGACCACGCATTCCCAGCGCCGGTGCGCCAAATCTTGCCTCCGTTCTTTTCCGCCTCGCTCGGCGAATTCGGCCGGAGCGGTTCCCAACTCCAGCGCAACACTCCCGTGCGTGCGTCGAAACCGCGGACCACGCCGTTGGGCATGTCCACGCGGTGATTATCGTTGATGGCTGACCCCACCACGACGATGTCATCGATCACCGTGGGCGCCGAGGTCATGTGATATTGGCCCGGCAGGTAACGCGCGACGTTCCTTAGACTCACCTGGCCGCTCGCGCCGAAATCCAGACAGGGCTCGCCTGTCGCCGCATCGAGCGCGATCAATCGCGCGTCCAGCGTCGCCTCAAAAATCCTTCGATGGCACAATTTCCCTTCCTCGCGCGCCCGGTCGAGCCAAGTGGCGACTCCGCGATTGATCATCCCGTCGCCGTAGTCCGCCACTTGTTCTAACAGCGGATCGAAAGCCCAGCGCTGTTTTCCCGTCTCCGGGTCGAGCGCGATTACGCGGTTGAATCCCGTCGTGAGGTAGAGCGTGCCGTCCACCTGGATCGGAGTGGTTTCGAATCCAGTTCTTTTTCTGCCTCCGCTGCCATCCGAAATATCGCCGGTGTGAAATGTCCATGCCACTTTGAGCTGCGAAACGTTCTCACGATTGATTTGAGTGAGCGGCGAGTAGCGCATTCCCCCGGCATCGTGCCCATAAGCGGGCCAGTCGTCGGCTTGATTGCCCGCCGCAGTCGACGCCCCGCGAATGATGAACAAGCTCCCCACACTGAGTGCGATGATCGCTGCGAGCCGAACGGCCGCTTTCATGTGACCTCCGACGATGATATTTCTCTGCTTTCCGTGGTGATTTGCCCGCATTCTACACTCCAGGCCCTTCGAATTATACAAAACGCCAGTACGGCGGTATGCTTTCATCCGGCCATGGCTCAAAACCCCGCCCTACCATTCGATCACGTCAAAGCGCACCAGCACCTTTCGGAGGTTGACCAGCGCCTCGGCCGCTTAATTACAGACATCGGTGAGTTCCCTTTCAAGCTGGATGAATGCGATAGCGTTTACGAATCGCTTCTCGAGGCGATCGCCTATCAGAGTATTTCTGGCAAAGCCGCCGCAACAATTTTTGCGCGCGTTAAGGCGCTCGGTACCAATGGCCAATGTCCGACGCCTGAGGAAATGATCGGCGCCTCCCCACAGGCTCTGCGCGAAGCGGGGCTGTCGTTCGCAAAAGTTGCGGCCATGAAGGATCTCGCGCAAAAAACGATCGATGGCGTGGTTCCTTCGCTCGAAGCCGCTCACAAAATGTCGGACGAGGAATTGGTCGAGCGCCTGATCTCGGTCCGAGGGATCGGCGCTTGGACCGTCGAGATGTTTCTGATTTTTCGCCTTGGGCGTCCCGACGTTCTTCCCATCCACGATTACGGAGTGCAAAAAGGCTTTGCCATTCTCTATCGCAAGAAAGCTATCCCCAAACCTCGCGAACTCGCTGTGTTCGGTGAACGCTGGCGTCCCTACCGCACGGTCGCAAGCTGGTACATGTGGCGCGCCGTGCAACGCGCTGGAAAAGATGCCAGAAAAATCACAAAGTCCTCAAACACGAAGAAGACCAAGAAAAGGAAGCCCAAGAAGCTCCGTTCGAAGAAACAACCTTCGCGCAGGAAACGTATTCTGTAGCTTCTTTATAGAGGGGGCTTTTGCGCTGTTGCAATCCGCGGGGATCAACGCGCGGAGGGCCCGGCCATATCCCGCACCGTTAGAAACAACGCGGCAAACCCAATCAGCAGCACGGCCCCTTCGATTTTCACCGAAATACCGTGGAGCCGATCAAATTCGACACGGAGCGGATCGCTCGGCGGAGTTGCGGCCACCGAGCCCATCTGCGTTCGCAGCGCCGCAAGCTTCGGCGTCACAAAGCGCTGGGAAGTAATGGTCAGCAGAAGCATCACTAGCACGCCGATTGTCGCCGGGCGAGCGAGTCCCTTAAGTGACTGCGCGAGCGCGACCGAAGCAAGAAGGTAGAATACGGCGGCGACTACTCCCAGCAGGTGTAGCCGTCCCAAGGTAAATTGCACAAGCGCCCCGGCCTGGTCAGCATTTGACAGAACGCGAAAAGCGCCGGGCGCAACCGCTGCGCTGAAATAAAAAATCGATCCGACCCAGGTGCCCAGCGCGAATACTTGTATGAACCGCAGGATGTTTGTCATCGATCGAAGCTCTTTCGGCGACGAAGAATTTTCTGGCCGCACCGCACGCGCCGCCTGCCCAGCCTATCACGGCCTGCTGAAAGCCGGATTCTAAAGCTCGCGAACCGGATTTCCATTCCGTTGCCACCCGTAGAGCATTTCAGTAAACTCCTGCCGACATAAAGAGTTCGTTTCGGCCCCACTCCAATCAGCGGGGCGAACACATGCAATCCACTCTCCGAGGAATCGCGGCATCGGCAATCGCCGCCACGTTGGCGGCGATAGTTCTGTTCGCCGCGGCACGCTCGGTGTCGGCAACACCGCGGCAAAGCGGAGGCGGACTCTCCATAACATTTGGCGTGGGTCAAAAACCGGACGCGCCCTACACAGTTACTTGCGAATCGAGATCACACCGGCGCACCTACTGCACGGCCGACACGCGCCGCGGGGCGACGCTCGAGCAGCAACTTCCCGGCAGCGCGCCATGCGTTTTCGGGAACACCTAGGGGGCCGACGCCGAAGGCGTTTGGGTGGAGGGCGGTTGTCGTGGAGTTTTTGTCGTAAATCCTTATAACGGCGGGGGCCCTGGTGGTGGGATCCGGGCAACGGCCATCGTCCACCGAGCCAGGGAATTCCCAGCCGCGGCGCTTGCTTCTTCAAGGAGAAATTCTATCGAGGCGAGTATTTCTGCATGAACCATGGTTCGAGCTTCAATCTGTTGCCTCCGGGATTCAATGACCAGATCAGCTCGATTCGGATCTACGGCAAGGTGTCGATAGTGGCCTACAACGACTCGAATTACCGGGGTGAAAACGTGAGCATAACTCGCAGCGTCCAGGACCTATCGGCCTGGCAGTTATCCAGCAATAGGAACAAGAACTGGAACAACCGCATCAGTTCGATTCAAGTGGACTGAGGACCTCGTGCGGTCGAATTCAGGAGTATTGCGGCGACATTATCTGTAGTACACCATAGGAGGGAACTGTTTTAGATATCTCGACAACAGCGATGCCTCCGTCACAAGCGCTAGTGGTTCCGCCTGCCGTCCGGCATGGCAGAGTGCCGGAAACAGTCTCTACCCCATCTTCTAGATTCGCTGTAAAACTCTGTTCTGACTCGATTTGCTTTTTGCCGTAAACAGGAACCAGCAGGGCTTGAGCGATCTTCACTGCGGTGGCCGAGTCAGCAGCCCAACGCTGCTTTGGATGGGTTTGTACGAGTGTCGCTGTGGCAATCAAAAGCGGCAAGCCGAGCGTCAAGCGCGATTTCATTCGCGTGACCTCTGTCTCGTGATCAAGCGCTGTTGATGCGCGTGGCGCTACTAAATACTGTCAACCACAACACATCGAGCCCATCATTGTTTCAAGCGGCCTAAAAGGTTATGGGAGAATCGTAAGAGTGGTGGGCGACCAAGGACTTGAACCTTGGACCTCTCCCGTGTGAGGGGAGCGCTCTAACCACTGAGCTAGTCGCCCACGATTGGCGAAGAAAACAGCCGGCAGGCACCGGCGCTACGCGTACTTTTTGTAGCAGAAGGCAGCGCGAATTGCAATCAACGACCACTACAGCCAACACACGTTTCAGCGCGCTCTTACGCTCCATCTCGTCGGTAGTGCGAGGCAAAGAAGACGTTATTCAGCTCGCGCTCACCACGCTTCTCGCGCGCGGCCATTTGCTGATCGAGGACGTTCCCGGCGTCGGCAAAACAACTTTAGCGCAGGCGCTGGCGCGCTCGTTCGATTGCTCGTTTCAACGCATCCAGTTCACCTCGGACATGCTTCCCAGCGACGTGATCGGCGTCAGCGTATTCAATCCCGCCACCCAGGGATTCGAGTTCAAGCCCGGGCCCATCTTCGCGAATATTATCGTGGCGGACGAAATCAACCGCACCACGCCGAAAACGCAGTCGGCGCTGCTCGAAGCGATGAACGAGTCGCAAATCACCGTGGACAATCACACCCACGCGCTGCCCAAGCCCTTTCTCGTGCTGGCAACGCAGAATCCGATCGAACATCACGGCACATATCCGCTCCCTGAATCGCAGCTCGACCGTTTTCTGATGCGCATTCGCATGGGCTATCCTTCCCGCGCGAGCGAGAAAGAAATCATCCGCAATAATTCCGGCTCCGCACCGGTGGACAAAATTTCTGCGATGATGGACGCGGCTGACGTGATCGCCATGCAGGAAGCCGCTTCGCACGTAAAAGTGCAAGAAAGCCTTCTGGATTACTCGCTTGAAATCGTGGAGCGTACGCGCCAAACCGAACAACTCAGCTTGGGGGTCAGTCCGCGCGGCGCCGTGATGCTGCATCGAGCGGCGCAGGCGCGCGCCTTGCTCGAAGGCCGCGACTACTGTCTCCCCGACGATTTCAAGCGACTCGTCGTTCCGGTCTTCGCGCACCGCGTGGTGGTCAGCTCACGCTACGTCTCCACGCAGAAAAAATCCGAGCAGGCGGAAACCATACTCCGCGAAATCATGGACACCACGCGCGTTCCGCTTTAACGCTCTATGCAACAAGCTGATTCATTCACCGAACGCTGGTGGCGCGGCATCGATCGTCCCGGTTGGCGCAACTTCGGCGTCGCCATGCTGGTGCTTTCGGCTGCGCTCGTAACGGCGCTGTTCTCCGCCGCCGCAGCTCAAGAAGGCCGAGTAGGCGTTGCAGCAGTTACCACCGTAATTTCGCTGGGCCTGGCCGCCTGGGTCGCGATCGTCATCGTTCCCAGGCTTGCTCGGCGAACCAGCCTTCGCTGGCTTGTCTATCAGGTTGATTACCGCCTCACGCGCGAAGGAATTGTCTACCTCGTCGCTGTTTTCATTCTCGTTCTCGCCGCGGTCAACACCGGCAATAATCTGCTCTTTATGATTCTGGCTTGCTCGCTCGCCGGAATTCTGATTTCAGGCGTGCTTTCGCGCGTTGTCCTCACCGGAATCGATCTTAAATTCGACATGCCCGAGCATATTTTCGCCGAACAACCTGTGCTCGCCGAACTCGAATTGCGCAATGAAAAACGGACTTGGCCGTCGTTTTCTTTGCGAGTCACTGGCGAGAATAAGAAAGGCGCCGCAGAAGTCCTTAGGCGGCCTGTATTTTTCCCTTACATCTTGCGCCAGGGCTCTGCCCGGCAAAAAGTTGAGCTGACCTTTCCACGGCGCGGTGTTTATCACCAGGATGCGTTCAGCATTCGAACGCGTTTCCCCTTTGGCTTCTTCGAAAAAACCAGACAGGTCGACTCACAACTGGAAATCGTGGTGTATCCACGCGTTTCGCCAACGGATCATTTCTACGAAGTCCTTCCACTTCTAAGCGGAGAAATGGCCAGCCACTTTCGCGGCCGCGGCCATGAATTGCATTCGCTACGAAGCTATTTGCATACCGATAGTGCGCGCTTTGTCGACTGGAAAGTTAGCGCGAAGGCTGGCCGCTTGATGGTCCGCGAATTCGCGCGAGAAGACGAACGCCGCGTGATGCTCGTTCTCGATCCGTACATCGGCCTGCCGCGTGCGGAGCTAGGACAAAGCGCAGTGGCAGAACACGCCGAGCGATTCGAACGCGCAATTACCATGGCCGCCTCGATCGCCTGGCACTTCAACGAAATTAATTCCGTTCTGCAATTTCGCACTCATCGGTTCACCAGCTCGATGGCTCCGGCTGGCGAGATTATCTACGACACGCTCCGCGAGCTCGCCACGCTGACGGCGGAACACTCATCCGTAGGCGGAACATTCCTGGACGATCTCGTCGCCGAACACGAAATCTTCAAAATCATCATTACCAGCCGCCCGCAACGCTCCCTCCCCACCGCGCTGTGGTCCTCGTCCTACTTCCTTTTCATCGACCAGCTATAGAAGGCCCAACACATTGTCATCCCATCCACGGCGGCGGACCAGGCCTGCCGGTCGGCAGAACGGGGTCTGGTCTTTGCTCCCGCGACATGGACTGCTGAGCGAGCCTCTCTTCGTGCGAGAATACGTCGCGCATGACAAAAAGTCTTTCTCCGGCGCAGCTTCGGGCTTTTCAAAAGCGCTTGCTCCACTGGTTTCGCGGGCATAAACGCGACCTGCCCTGGCGCGTCAGCCGCGATCCCTATCGAGTCTGGCTGGCCGAAGTCATGCTGCAGCAAACACGCATCGCCGCCGTGATGCCCTATTACGACCGTTTCTTGAAAAATCTGCCGGACGTCCGATCGCTCGCGCGCGCGCCACTGGCGGAAGTTTTGAAACTCTGGTCCGGCCTTGGCTATTACAGCCGCGCACGCAATCTGCACGCCGCCGCGAAAGAACTTGTTTTGCATCACGACGGCAGGTTCCCTCCCACGCTCGAGGCGGCTCTGCAATTGCCCGGAGTCGGCCCCTACACAGCCGCTGCGGTGCTGAGCATAGCGTATGACGTTGCGCTCGGCGTTCTCGACGGCAATGTCGCGCGCGTACTCGCGCGGCTGCGCGCCATTCGCGGCGACCTCCGCGACCCAAATCGCTGGCACGAACTAACCAAAACGGCGCAAGATTGGCTCGCTTTCGAGTCACCCGGCGATTGGAATCAGGCGCTGATGGAATTAGGCGAGGTGATTTGCACGCCACAAAATCCGCAATGCAAAATCTGTCCGGTCGCGAAATGGTGCCGCGTATACAAGCTCGACCTAACGGCAAAAATCCCTTCGCCCCGTGTCAAACGCGCTCCGGTGCGCATAAGAATTGCCGCTGCAATTCTTCGCGACCCCCGCGGGCGCGCAATATTAATGCAAGATCCAGGCGCCCACGACCGCGTGCTTTTCTCTCGCATGTGGCAGTTTCCTGCGATCGAAGTCGCGCGCTATCCAAAAACTGAACTAGAAGCGCACCTTCGCGCCACTTTGGGCATCGACGGCGTCGCCCTACAGGAGCTTCCTTCCGCGCGGCACGGCGTAACATTCCGCAACATTACCTTGCTCCCTTTCTTCGCAAACGTGGCGCAACTGCCCAAGCTAGCTCGCACCCGCATCTTGTCGCTTGAACGGTTGAGTGACGTCCCGATATCCAACGCCACCCGCAAAATCGCAGCCGCCCTGGAAAAACCAGGGTTTTGATGTAGCGCCTGCCTGCGGCCGGCGGGCCCGCCGAGGCAGGGCCTTCCGCGCGGCAGACCTCCGGCATGCGCTCTATGGCAGTACGGTTATTTCTCCGTCATCGCATTGGTTCAAACACCGCTTCGGCGAATCTCCGGGTGTTAGCATCTTAGTTAGGACGATGAGTTCCACCGCATCAGCCAGCGCGCATCCGGTTCCGGCAGTACAACGCTATTTCGAAGTGTCGCTGTTCCTGCTGGTTTGCACCGGAATCCTGGCCGTCGTTCTAACCGGCAAACTCGATCCCATCTCTCTGGTTCTGCCGCCCATTGCCCTCCTCTGTAAAGGATTCCGCGTCTGGCGCGGCCACGGCCCGGAAATTTCCGCGCGCGTGGCGACTTGGCTCGTTCTCGCCTACTTTTTATTTTTCCCGCTCGACCTTTGGATTTTCTCCAGAAGCTTGTCCTCCGGCGCGCCCAATCCGGCTTTATACGCAGCGCTGCTTGCAGCCGTTCACTTGATGCTCTTCGCCGCGCTCGTCCGCCTTTACTCCGCGCGAACCAACCGCGATTTCGCTTTTCTCGCGGTGTTGGCCTTCACCTGCATGCTCGCTTCCGCAATTCTTACCGTGGAGACGAGCTTTCTGATCACGCTGGCGATTTTTCTCGCGCTGGCGGTCTCTACGTTTGTCGCGCTGGAAATTCGCCGCAGCGCAGCCGGAGCAGTTTCGCCTCCTTTCGAGCCGGGCTCGCCCATGGCGAATCAACTGAACCGCGCGCTCGGGCTCACCTCCGTCCTCGTCGCTGTGAGCGCGCTGCTGATCGGAGGCTTTCTTTTCTTTTTGATTCCCCGTTTCACCACCGGCTATCTGAGCGCTTTGAATTTGCAGCCCAGCCTGATGACTGGCTTCAGCGACAACATCTCCCTCGGCGAAATTGGCAAGATAAAACAGAGCACTGCAGTGGTGATGCGCATCCATGTGGAAGGCGACCCCCTCCGTGGAGCGGACATTCACTGGCGCGGAATCGTGCTCACGAATTTCGATGGCAAGCGCTGGTTCACTCCCTCGCACGACCAGGTCGTGATCTCTCCAGACTCCGATGGTCAGTATCGCTTCGCTCCCGTCCGGCTTCCCGGCGGCGATTCATATCCGCTTCGTTACACCGTACTCATGGAGCCGGTGGCCACTGATGCAGTTTTCGTAGCGCCGCAGCCCGAAATGCTGCGCGGCGGGTTCACGAACGAGTCCGAACGCGCGGGCATTTCTCAGCAGCGCGGTTATCTTCTCATCGACCGAACCGGCTCACTCTCCAATCCTTTTCACAACGACACCAAAGTCCGTTACGAGGGCCTTTCCTTCCGGCCCACAATCCCACCTGCACAATTACGCAAAGCGTCCGCGATTTATCCCGACGAGATCAAGGACGTTTACCTCCAAGTTCCAGAGCTCGACCCGCGCATCAAACAGCTCGCTGAAAAAATCACGGAAGGTTCACACAACGGCTATGACCGTGCTGCAAACGTTGAGCGTTACCTGAAAACGCATTATGCCTACACGCTCGACCTCAACGGCCCGAAGGCGGACGACCCGCTCGCCTATTTCCTTTTCACCCGCCGCGCAGGACATTGCGAATATTTCGCCGCCGCCATGACCGTCATGCTGCGCGATTTGGGAATTCCCGCGCGTTACGTTGGCGGATTTTTACCCGGTGAATACAACGACCTCGGCGGCGACTACATCATTCGCGCCAGCGACGCTCACACCTGGGTCGAAGCATACTTTCCCGGTTTCGGCTGGATCACCTTCGACCCCACTCCGCCAGGGAATGGAAAACGAAATGGATTTCTTTCGCGCCTTAGCCTCTATTGGGATTGGTTTCAATTCGCCTGGGGGGAATGGGTCATCAATTACGATTTCGTTCACCAGGTGAGCCTCGCGCGCAACGTGCAGAATACTTCGCGCAACTGGGGCGACCGCGCCCAACACTATTATCGCGACAAGCAGCGCGATGCCATCCGCCTACTGATGGCTATCGACCGCCGCACCGAAGCGTCGCCATATTTTCTTCCCAGCGTTCTTCTCTTTCTGATTGCCTTGCTCTTCTACTTACGGGGACGCCCATTAATTGGTCATTTGATCGCGCGCTGGCGGGTTCGTGCGCGTCGCGGCGGAAATTTGACTGCCTCGCTCGCCGCGCTCGAATATCGCGAAATGCTGCGCCTGCTCGAAAAACGCGGCTGGAAGAAAGCACCGTCGCAAACCGCGCTGGAATTTGTCTCGGTTATCCCGGCAGCCGACATTTCCGCTCCCGTCGCTCTACTCACCGAACTATACCAATCCGCGCGCTTCGGCGACCACGCCGCTCCCATCGATCAAATGTCCACCCTGCTCCGGACCATCCGCGACTCCCTCCGCGCACATAAGAAATCACGCATTAGCGGTTCGATTTCCCGCCGCTAAACGCCCAAAGCTGTTCGCTCATCAGGACGTCTGCCATGCTAGAATTAAGTGTTTCCACACTGCCTAAAGGACCGCACTGGATGCCGAAGGTCGGATTCGTAAGCCTGGGATGCCCGAAGAACCTCGTAGACAGCGAGGTGATGATGGGTATTCTCGCGCGCTCGGGTTACGAAATCACGCCGCGGGCCGGCGATGCCGATGTCCTGGTGGTGAACACTTGCAGCTTCATCGCGCCGGCGCAGCAGGAATCCGTGCAATCCATCCTGGAAATGGCCGAGTACAAAAAGTTCGGCCGCGCGCAAAAATTAATTGTCGCCGGATGCATGGTGGAACGCTATCGCAACGAAATCCGCGAGCAAATTCCGGAAGTGGATGCTGTGATTGGCACGGGCGAAATCGAAAAAATTCTGGAAGCGTGCGAAGACGGCTTGCGCAACGACCATGCCCGGTCAGCGCAGTTGCCCACCTATCTCTACCACGACCTCACGCCGCGCATTCTCGCCACGCCGCGCCACACCGCCTACATAAAAATCAACGAAGGCTGCGACCATCCCTGTACCTTCTGCGTAATCCCGCAGCTTCGCGGAAAATTCCGCAGCCGGCGTTTCGAATCTGTCGTACGCGAAGCCGAAAATCTCGCCGCCGCGGGCGTGCGCGAAATTTCGCTCATCGGGCAGGACACCACTTTTTACGGTGAAGACTTAGGCCTGCGCGACGGCCTGGCCGTTCTCCTCGAACGCCTCGCGCGGGTGGAAGACTTGCACTGGGTCCGCTTTCTCTATTGCTACCCAAATCGCATCACGCCGCGCCTGCTTGACACACTTGCCGCGCATCCGCGCCTGGCTAAATATCTGGATGTCCCATTGCAGCACGCCAGCCGCAGCGTCCTCGCGCGCATGAAGCGCGGCTCAAATGGCGATGCATTTCTGAAAATGCTTGAAAAAGCACGCAAGTCCATCCCCGGCGTTTCGATTCGCACATCCTTCATCGTTGGCTTCCCCGGCGAAACCGAAAACGATTTCCGCGAGCTTTGCGATTTTGTGCGCGCCGCCGAATTCGATTGGATGGGCGTGTTCGCCTACTCCGACGAAGACAAATCGCAAAGCTTCGCGCTCGATCGCAAGGTTGACGAAGAGACAATCGCGCGCCGTCGCGACACGCTGATGTCCATCCAGAAAAAAATCTCCGCGCGCAAGCTGAAAACACTCGTCGGCCACCAAAGGCAAGTCATGCTGGAAGGCCCGTCGAAAGATACGGACCTCATCTGGGAAGCGCGCCTGCAAGGCATGGCTCCGGACATTGACGGCAAGGTTTACATCACCGAATTCGAAGGCGTAAGTGACGCAGCCGATCTTCCGGCGTCGGGCACCTTAGCCGCGATCGAAATCACCGAATCGAGGGAATACGACCTGATCGGTCGCGTTACCAATTTCGAACCGCCCTCGCAGCTCCCGCCGAAAGCTCCCTTGCAGGCCAACGACCTCTTCCCTATTCTCGCCTGAGGGTTCAGCTTTACCTGTAGCGCCGGGCTTCCGCCCGGCATCTTTCTTTTGCAATTCGCAACAAAGCGCCATCAACCCGCCCGCTTACTCACTTCAAATCCATCCGTGTTAGTCTAGTCCCGGAAAGCCCATGAAATTCCACTGCCCCATTTGCCGCAGGCCAACCGACTCGGACTCAAACGACGAGTTCCCGTTCTGCAGCGAACGCTGCAAACTGCTCGACCTCGGCGCCTGGGCCAGCGGAAAATACGTAATCAGCGAACCCGTGATCGACCAAGCACCTACGGAAGATTCCAACCAAGAATCGGATGACGAAAGAAACTGATCTCCCATCGACCGCCGCACAAGCGCCTTCATCCGCTCCACCTTCCAGCGCTTCAGCCAGCCTCCAACGCAAACCGAGCTTCGCGCTTTTCATAGCCACCGCCGCCGGTCTGGGGTACCTGCCCAAAGCCCCCGGCACGTGGGGTTCCTTAGCGGGCGCCGCGTTGTATGTACTGGTAGGTTGGATCACCAGCATTCGAGCTCTGCCCATGATGAACATAGAAAGGGATGTGAACTTCTGGAGGAGCGCCTTGAGTCCGGCGCTCGTGGCGATTCCAGCAGCGATCATCGTAGCGGTCGTAGGGTTGTGGGCCTCGGACCTCGTATCGAAATACTCGAGCATTAAGGATCCGCAATTCGTCGTTGTTGACGAGGTGTCGGGCCAGCAACTCACTTATCTTCTCGGCGCGGCGGCCGGAAACTGGAAATATTTGTTGCTGGGTTTTATACTTTTTCGTGTATTCGACATTTGGAAGCCTTTCCCGGCGCGCCAAGCTGAATCATTGCCCGGCGGCTGGGGTATCATGGCAGATGACTGGATCGCCGCAATTTACGCCGGTCTCGGCCTCTGGATAGCAAGAGCGTTCGGCTTATGAGGCACGCCAAATCGCGCGTGGGTTGTTAAACGGAAGAATTGCATTGAAAACAACCGGCACACCACGAATCGAAGCCGTCAAACCGCCAGCCGCCCTCCCCGGTGGAGAAGTCTCCATCCAAGGCAGCGGCTTCGGCACGCGCAACCACACGCGCCCGCAAGTTCAATTCGGTTTGGCGGAAGGGAGCCTAGTGCTAGCCGCGGAAAATCTTCTGATCGCGCGCGTGCCAGATGGAGCAGCCGGCGGAGCGGTGCGCGTGCGCATGGGCAGCATCGAAAGCGCGCCATTTCCGATGGCGCTCGGCTTGCAAGTGGCGGACAACCTGCATCCTGTCGCCAGTCCCGCTGTGGACGCCGACGGAAATGTTTACGTTACCTTCAGCGGTCAGCGCGGGCAAAAAGTTCCCGTCTCGCTCTACAGAATCACCTCGAACCACTTGGTCAAGCCGTTCATCACCGAAATGATGAACCCCACGGGCCTGGCCATTGACTCGAACGGCTACCTGTTCGTCTCCTGCCGCAACGACGGCACCGTGCATCGTGTCTCGCCCGATGGCCGCTCGATGCAGTGGATAGAAGGCATGGGCATCGCTACCGGCTTGGCGTTCGACAAAGGCGGCAGCCTCTACGTCGGCGACCGCAGCGGCACAATTTTCAAAATTGCTCCCGACCGCGAAATTTTTGTTTTCGCCACGCTTGAGCCTTCTCTATCCGCTTATCACCTGGCATTCAGTCCCACCGGCGAACTTTTCGTCACCGGCCCGACGACTTCCAGTTTCGACCGCGTCTATCGGATCAATCCGGCCGGAGAAGTCAGCACGTTTTTCCGCGGACTTGGCCGTCCGCAAGGCCTCGCCTTCGACCGCCGCGGCAATCTCTACGTAGCAGCATCGATCGGCGGCAAGCGCGGCATCGTTCGGCTTAGTCCGCAGGCGGAAGCGGACCTGGTCCTTAGCGGCGGCAATATCGTCGGCCTCGCGCTTTTGGCATCACATCGCGCGATGATTACCACGAACAACGCCCTTTACTCCGTCGATTGGGACGTCGAGGGTCTTCCCCTCCCCGGCTAGTAACGCAGGCACCCTACGAGCTTCTTCCTTGAATTCGCACCTCCGGCATCGTGGCAGCTCTTTTTCTTTCCTTAATTGTGTGTCATTTCCTTGCACCCGCCTACGTCATCAAGTAAAACTTGTTCCTCATGAAGGCTGAAATCATCGCGGTTGGTTCCGAGCTGCTCACGGCCTATCGCCTCGACACGAATTCGCTCTATCTAACCGGCGAGTTGAACAGGCTCGGTATCCGCGTGATCCATAAAGCCGTGGTCGGTGACTCGCCCGACGAAATGCGCACCTCATTTCGCCACGCCCTCAATCGTTCGGAACTTATCGTCAGTTGTGGCGGACTCGGTCCCACCGATGATGACCGCACGCGAGAAACCGTCGCGGATTTGCTGGGCCGCGAACTGCACCGCAATGAGGAAGTTCTGCGCGGCATTCAAGAACGCTTTCGCCGTTTTGCACGCACCATGCCCGAAATAAATATCCGCCAAGCGATGGTCCCTGAAGGTGCGATCGTCCTTCCCAACCCGCGCGGCACCGCGCCCGGTCTGTGGATCGAATCCGAAGACCACATATTGATTCTGCTGCCGGGCCCGCCCGCTGAATTGAAGGCGATGTTCGAATCCGAAGTGAGCTCGCGCCTTGCCCGCATGGGTGATTCGGAACGCCTTCTCACCCGCGACCTGCGCGTGACCGGCTTGCCTGAATCCGAAGTTGAACAGCGCGTGCGCCCTCTTTACGAGTTGTATCCCGACACGGAAACCACCATCTTGGCCACGCCTACAGGCATTCAGCTCCATCCGCGCATTTGGTCCCGAAATCCGGCACAGGCCGAAACAATTCTCGACGAAATCGTCAGCCGCATGCAGCTCGCTCTCGGCGAGCATCTTTATTCCACGCAAGGTGAAACGCTCGAAGACGTCGTCGCCCGCGCACTCACCGAAAATCGCGCCACGATTGCTGTCGCCGAGAGCTGCACCGGCGGAATGCTCGCAGAGCGCCTCACCAACGTTCCTGGCAGCTCTTCCTATTTCCTGGGCGGAGTGGTCTGTTATAGCAACGAACTCAAATCGTCGCTCGTTGGCGTGCCCGCCGATATCATCGATTCCAAAGGCGCAGTCAGCTCGGAGACTGCTCTCGCTCTCGCCGACGGTATTCGCAAACGCACCGGCGCGACGCTTGGCATGGGCATCACCGGTATCGCTGGCCCAGGCGGCGGAACTCCGGAAAAGCCGGTCGGCCTCGTTCACATCGGCATCTCCGACGAGCGCACCACCCGCGAGCGCGCCACTCGCTTTCCCGGCGACCGCGAGCGCATCCGCTTTCAAGCTACGCAACAAGCGCTCGACACAGTCCGCCGCTATTTCTTCTACCCGGCCCATGGACGGGCTTGACCCATGCGCCTTTTCGTTGCGCTCGACATTCCAGATGCCGTCCGCAGCGCTCTTCGCCAACTAATGACGCGGTTGAAACCAATATGCACCGGCGCGCGCTGGGTGCGTCCCGAGGGACTTCACATCACATTGAAATTTCTAGACGAGACCGACGAGGCCAAGTTCGATTCAATCAAATCGGCGCTTTCTTCCGTGCATTCTAGCGGGCCAGTCGAGCTCGATTTTCGCGGTATCGGGTTTTTCCCCAATGAATTTCACCCGCGCGTGATTTGGTGCGGAGTGAAAACTTCTTCGGGCCTCTCCCAGCTTGCCGCGGACGTGGCCCGCGCGCTCCAGCCGCTTGGTTTCTCTGCTGAATCCCGCGCCTTCACGCCGCATCTCACACTTGCGCGCTTCGATTCGCACAAAGGCCTCGACACTCTGGTGCGCGCGACTAATAATCTCAAGTTCTATGATTTCGGCTCGGCGCGCCCGTCGGAGTTTTATCTGTATAGAAGCTTTCTAAAACCCGGCGGCGCCGAATACACTCGGCTCGCAACATTTCCATTCGTGGAGAAAGCGTAGCGTGATCGACAACGCAAACTGGTTCGTTCCGGTCGCCGCCTACTTGCTGGGCTCGATACCGTTCGGCCTTCTGATCGTTAAGGCCATCGGCGGGCCAGACATTCGCACTACCGGCAGCGGAAATATCGGCGCCGCAAACGTCACGCGCACCGCGGGCTTGCTTCCCGGCATCCTCACGCTCTTGCTCGACGCAGCAAAAGGCTACGCGGCCGTTTGGCTCGCCGCTCGTTGGACCGGCGGCAACATCCGCTGGATGATGGGGGCCGCAATACTCGCCGTGATCGGCCACATGTTTCCCATCTGGCTCGGATTTCGCGGCGGCAAGGGAGTCGCCACCGGCCTCGGAGTTTTTATTCCCCTCTGCCCCGAAGCCGTGGCAGCGGCCTTCGTTCTTTGGCTCGCGGTGGTAGTTTTCTGGCGCTATTCTTCGCTCGGCTCGATCGCCGCAGCGGTAGCGCTCCCCGTCTTCGTATACATCTTGTACGCGCCGCGCCACGCCCCTCCGCTTTTCGTCACGCTAGGCACTGTCTTTATCTCCCTCCTCATCCTGTTTAAGCACCGTGCGAACGTCGAACGCCTCGTCGCCGGCAACGAGCCGCGCATCAAATTCCCAGGCTAGCTCTCATCAGAATTTAGAAGCCATCTAGCCATCGCATGAACGTGTTCGGTAAGGGCACGGGAGAAGCCGCGCCGGAAAATATCCCGATTCAGGGGTTTCAACCCCTGAGGTCGTGGCGCGCCCGGTCCACCTATTTATGTCCTCATTGATTTGACCGCCTTTGCGAGTGCTGCCGAACCCCTCGCGTGTGCGTAAGTGCCAACATCTCTGTGGCTTATTTGCTAACCCCAGTACTTTCGTCCCGTTGTACGCGGCGCTCCGGTCCGCTAGCATTTTATTGCGGAATCCTTGTGCCCATCGCCGACCAACTCAAGCAGCTCACGAACAAACGCCTGCGCATTCTCTGGATCGTGCTGGGTGCGCTTTTGCTCGTCAGCGTCACCCCCCTGTGGCTTTATCACCGCCAGGTCATCGGCATGAGCGAACAAAAGCTCCAGGACACCGAGCGCGTGCAGCAAAGTGAAATTACCCGTTCGCTCGCCAGCGAAACCTTGGAATTCGAGCAAAATCTCAGCGAACAGCTTCTCAGCCAACGCCAGGTGCTCGCGCTAACCGGCTGGATCGCCGACGTGGACGACACAGCCCACGCTCCCCAACTCGCGCGCCTGCTGCAGAGTTTCGTCGAGAATAATCAGAATATTCTTTACGTCACGGCCGTGAACAAACAAGCTCGCGGCCAGTCCGCCGGAAGCTTTCGCGCCGATAGCGACCCCTTCGTCCAAGTCGCGCTCAAACACGCATTCACCGCCAGCATTCAAGGTTTGAATTTCGTCAGCGAGCCCTTTGCATTGGGGGAAGGCAGCCGCCCAGCTCTGATCGTCTCCGTGCCGCTCTCCTCGGGCGGCCAGTTTACTGGAATGCTCGCTTCGGTGGTTTCCATTGACGGCCTGCTCGCCAGAATCCGCGACGCCAGCGTCCGCGACCGCGTCGTCTTCATCGTGGACGGTCACGGCCACATCGTCGCTCACCCCGACACTCGCGAAATGGTTCCCGGCCGCGACGTCTCTGCGAATTCTCCGGTCGTAAATCATCTTCGCGAATTGCCGCAGGAATTGCGCACTACCGAAACCATGCGTTTCTTTGAGCCAGGACGCGACCCGAAGCATCCCGTTGAAATGATCGGCACCTACAGCACGATTCCAGAACTTCGCTGGGCGGTCATCGCGCAGCGCAGCCTGGACGAAGCACGCATCGACGCTGGCGTCCACGAACTCACCGCCCAAGCCTTGCGCTTTGTCGTCGCCGTAACAATCGTCGCTCTACTGATCGGATATCTTTTCGCCGTCGGAATCACGCGCCCGATTCGCGGGCTGGTCTTTTCCGTTCACGCCATGAGCCGCGCTGAATTTCATGAGCGCGTCGAAGTCCGCGGTGCCGCCGAAATCCGCGAGCTCGCCGAAACTTTCAATCACATGGCCGGTGACATCGAGCAGTATGTCGAGCGCCTGAAGCAAGCCGCCGCCGAAAATCGCGACCTGTTTCTGGGCTCCATCCGCATGCTTGCGGCGGCCATCGACGAAAAGGATCCCTACACGCGAGGTCACTCCGGCCGCGTCGCAAAATATTCCACCATTATCGGCGAATATCTCGGCTTGAACGCCGAGGATCTGGACCGCCTGCGCATCTCCGCGCTGCTTCATGACGTCGGCAAGATCGGCGTGGACGATCGCGTCCTCAAAAAGCCCGGCAAGCTTGACGACGAAGAATTCGCGCTGATGAAGCAGCATCCGGTGAAAGGCGCCAACATCATGCGCCCCGTCGCTCAGCTGAAGGAAATGCTCCCCGGCATCGAGCTGCACCACGAACGCATGGACGGCGCCGGCTACCCCTACGGCCTCCCCGGCGACCAGATCCCCATGATGGCTCGCATCATCGCCGTCGCCGACACCTTCGACGCCATGACCACCAACCGCCCTTACCAGTCCGCCATGGACCTTGAATTCGCGCTCGACCGCATCCGTTCACTAGCCATATCAAAGTTCGATCCCGCGGTTGTCGCCGCTCTGGACGCCGCCGTCGCCGCAGGCCGTCTCCGCTTAACCGCCGCCCTGGTCGAAGTATAAGAAGAGGGCTGATTTCCTGCGGGGTACGGTTGCCGTACCTGCCCGCTATCACTGGAATTCGCCGACGACCCCGTGGACCGCCTGTGGCAAGGCATTAACCTAGTTTTCCCCCGCAATTGTCTGCATCGCTTCCGCATTTCTGACTACCAAGCTCCGCCATAAAATCGCTGGTGCAACGGACCACCAGACGGAAATCTGGGAAGGCTCTAACTCGCCTACCGCCGAGCCAAAATTCAACCGTTGTGCTAGCCTGTTTCCGCCATGATTTCTCTTTTCGGACCACCTGAACCCACACTTCTTGAGCGTCTGAAAGACTCCGTCAGCAAAACGCGGACAGAGCTGGCCGCGCAGGTCGAAAAAGTTCTCACCGGCAATCGGCCGGTCGACCCGGAATTGCTGAAGCAGCTCGAAACGGCTCTGCTCAGCGCGGACATCGGCGTGCGCACCACCAAAGAAGTCCTCGCCGCTTTGCGCCAGCAAGTGAATGAACACAAACTCACCGAAACCGCCGAGCTGAAAAAAGAGCTGAAGCGCCAGATCGTGAAAATTCTTCAAGCGCCGGCAGCGCACGCAGACGGGAACGGCGCCGGCCCGTCCTCTGATGCGGCCAAAGTTTCGCCGCGCGTGATTTTTGTCGTAGGCGTGAACGGGACTGGCAAAACCACTACCATCGGCAAGCTCACCAATCGCTTAAAGAAAGAGGGCGCCAGCATCGTGCTCTGCGCAGCCGACACGTTTCGCGCGGCGGCCATCGAGCAACTGGAAATCTGGGCGCGTCGCTCCGCCGTTGAACTAGTAAAACAAAAACCCGGCGCTGATCCTTCCGCCGTCGTCTTCGACGCCCTTTCCGCTGCCCGGGCGCGCAATGCCGACGTAGTGATCGTCGATACCGCCGGCCGGCTCCACACGAAATCGAATCTCATGGCCGAGCTGGAAAAAATGAAGCGCACCGCTGCAAAAATTGTTCCCGGCGCGCCTCACGATGTACTGTTAGTTCTCGACGCCACCACGGGACAGAATGGCCTGAATCAAGCACGCGAATTTTGGGGACACGCGGGCGTCTCCGGAATCGTGCTAACCAAGCTCGACGGCACCGCAAAAGGCGGAATCGTCATCGCCATCGCGCGAGAACTGAACCTGCCCATACGCTTCGTCGGCACCGGCGAAAAAATCGACGACCTCGTCCCCTTCGACGCGCAAACCTATGTCAACTCCCTGTTCGACTAACTCCGCGGGTGCGCCCCAGGACATGTTCTTAGAACGCGCTCTGGATTTGGCACAACGAGGTGTTGCCCAAGCGCACCCCAACCCATTGGTCGGCGCAGTCCTGGTAAAAAATGGCCGCGTAGTCGGCGAAGGATTTCATGCCTATGACCGCCGCGACCACGCCGAAATTGTTGCGCTGAAAAAAGCCGGCGATAATGCCAGGGGAGCGAGTCTCTACGTCACCCTGGAACCTTGCTGCACAAGCGGACGCACGGGCCCCTGCACGAAAGCTATCATCGCCGCCGGGATAAAAAACCTCTATGCCCCGATGCAAGATCCGAATCCTGCGGTCGCCGGTCGAGGATTCGCAGAATTAAGCCGTGCCGGGATTAACGTCCACCTCTCTGAAGATTTCAGAGAACGTGCTGAAGCAATGAACGAAGACTTCGCCCAATGGATTCGCAAAGGTCTTCCCTTGGTAACTTTAAAGACCGCGCTCACCCTCGACGGACAAATCGCCTCAGGTTCCGGCAGCACCACATGGATCACTGCCGCCGAGTCTCTCGAACAAGTCCAGCGCCTGCGTCACCGGGCCGATGCACTGCTCACCGGTATCGGCACCGTGCTCGCTGACGACCCGCGCATGTCCGACCGCACAGGCCGGCCGCGCCGTCGCAGACTTCTCCGCGCAGTGGTAGATTCCGGACTCAGAATGCCGTTGAAGTCCAAGCTCGTCAAATCCGCCGAAGGCGACGTCATCGTTTTCACCAAGCAACGCGCCGATTCAGCTAAGGCGCGCGCCTTAGTTCGCGCCGATGTCGAAGTTTTTCAAGTGCGCTCGCGCTACGGCCATGTCGATTTGCGCGCCGTCATCGGCGAGCTGGGCCGCCGTGAGATGCTAAACGTCTTGCTTGAAGCCGGCGCCGAGCTCAACGGCGCCGCCCTCCGTTCTGGAATTGTGGACAAAATGATTCTCTTTTATGCTCCCAAAGTAATGGGTACCGGCGGCGTGCCAATGGCGCACATTCCGTCAAAATGGTTTCCAAAATCTCCGGCGCTGAAAAACATATCGGTAAGAACTTGCGGCCCCGATTTCGTAGTTCAAGGGTATTTTCACGATGTTTACAGGGATCACCGAACACGTAGGAAAAATTGAATCGCTCGAACTAGCCAGAGACGGCGGCCGCCTGCGCATAAGCTTGTCCGGTACCGGCGATTTCGCCGCGTCCATCGGACTCGGCGACAGCATCTCGGTAAACGGTTGCTGCCTAACCGTGGTCGAATTCGACAGCAGCCATTTCTGCGCGGATCTTTCAGGCGAAACTCTGCGTCGCACTTCCTTCTGCGAGAAAAAATCCGGTGATCTCGTAAACCTTGAAAAACCTCTCGCCGCCAATGCACGCCTGGGCGGACATTTCGTGCAAGGTCACGTTGACGGCATCGGCCGCGTCATCCGCCTTCTCCCCGAAGGCGACAATCGGTGGCTCTCCGTCCGCGTCCCGGAAGACCAGCGCCGCTACGTCGCCGAAAAAGGCTCCATCGCCATCGACGGCATCAGCCTCACCGTCGCGCGCTGGCAGGAAGGAATCGCTGATATTGCCATCATCCCGTTCACCTACGCGCACACCAATGTTCGTGCCATGAGCCCGCACGATGCGGTGAACGTCGAGACCGACATCCTCGCAAAATATGTGGAGAGCCTTCTTGTAAAACAAACCTCCCCCGCCAGCTCGCACCTGTCGGTAGCTAAGCTAATCGAGGAAGGTTTCTAAATCTCGCGATGCCTGAACGAAAAACATACGATATCGCAGTAGTCGGCGCAGGCGTGTTCGGCTCCTGGACCGCTTATTGCCTGCGCAAATCAGGAGCTTCTGTTGCTCTGGTGGAGGCATACGGCCCGGCGAATTCCCGCGCAAGTTCCGGCGGCGAATCGCGCATCATTCGCATGGGTTACGGCGCTGACGAAATCTACACCCGTTGGTCTCTCCGCGCGCTGCCTCTATGGCAGCAACTCTTCGCCCAAGCCGGCAAGCCTGAACTTTTTCAACGCACCGGCGTCCTTTGGATCGCGCACAAAAATTCCGCCTACGCGCTCGACACCTTGGCCACGCTTCAGAAACTTAACGTGCCTTTCGAAAAGTTGTCGCTCGCGGATTTGCGTGAGCGATATCCGCAGATTGCATTCGAGGACGATGCCTGGGGAATTCTCGAAAAGGACAGCGGAGTCTTGATGGCGCGCCGCGCGGTCGCCGAAGTCGTCGCCCAAGCGCAAACAATTGGCGTTGATTTCCGCGTCGATCAAGCCATTGCGCCCGAAGACCGCGCTCGCTTCACCGGCCTGAAGACTTCAAGTGGCGAAGAAATCTCCGCAGGCATATTCGTATTCGCCTGTGGCCCCTGGCTTCTGAAACTCTTCCCGCAAATTCTGACCGATCGCATGTTCATTTCTCGCCAGGAAATTTTATTTTTCGGCGTTCCCGCTGGTAGTTTGCAATTTGCACCGCCGTCCCTCCCGACTTGGCTTTACCTGCGCGATGAGTTCTACGGCATGCCCGACCTCGAAAGCCGCGGCTTCAAGGTTGCCGACGACCACCACGGACCGATCGTCGACCCAGACACGCAACCTCGCATGGCAAGCGTGCAAGCAATAGCCGTGGCGCGAAACTTCATCACCAAGCGTTTTCCTGCCCTAAAGCATGCGCCAATCGTCGAATCACGTGTCTGCCAGTATGAAAACACTTCCAACGGAGATTTTCTGATCGATCGCCACCCTGAATTTGAAAACGTCTGGCTGGTAGGAGGAGGTTCAGGCCACGGCTTCAAGCACGGCCCATCGCTCGGACAATATGTTGCGGCGCAAGTTCTTCAGCATGCAGGATCCGCGGAGCCAAAAATCGAGCCGCGCTTCTCTCTAGCGACAAAACAATCCACTCAAAACCGCGCGGTACATTAGCCTGAATTCAGGGCCCTATTTCCCGCGCCTTCGTTCGCGCGCCGCGCACAAAAAGGGCCACGCCGAGCAGGAGTGCGAATCCAGTGCCGCCAATCAATTTCACTTCGAATATCCACTTATGCGTGCTCTCACCGGGCGGAATGACGGAAAGAACGATGCTCATGAGCACAATTAGGAAGCCGATGCCGCCAGCGAGCCACACTCCGGCCTTGCCGCCGGGGATCAGCGCAGCCGTTGATGTTTCGCGATCGGGCCGGTACGCCAGCCTGATCACCGCCGCATACATATAAAGGAACGGAATGAAATAGAGAATGTTCGTAGCGTCCACCAAAATTTGGTAGGCGCTCACGGTCGTTTCGCTGATTTGGCTGAGCAACAGAATCGCGCCGGATACCGCAGCTTGCACCAGGATGGAAATGTAGGGCGTCTCCCATTTTGGATGCACCTTAGCAAACGCACGCGGCAGGTAGCGATCCACGCCTACCGCAAAGGGAACGCGCGATATTCCTGCAACCGTGGAACCCACGCCGCCCGCATTTCCGATGGTCACCAGGATCGCAGCAATGATTCCCAGCGCGCTGATCTTCAGCGCGGCAGAAGCAATGGTCAACGCCTGAAACACGCCGCTCTTCGGATCCACCTGGACGCTGCTCATCAACGACAGCACCGCAATTGTCCCGGCAATGTAGATCACCGCGATCACGATGCCCGACCCCAGAATGGCACGCGGAAAGGTTTTTCGCGGATTCTTTACCTCCTCGCTCATCGACGACACCAGCTCCAGCCCGCCAAAGGCAAAGGCAATCTGCGGCCAGAAATTCACCGTGTCCCAATTCCAGTGCGGCTGAACATTGCTCCAGGTGAACTGCGTTACCGAGCCGAATCGAGCCCAAACAAAAGCCGCTGCGACGATCAGCATCACCAGCGGTACAAACGTGCCCACCGCGCCGGCATTCTGCAGCCACTTCCCGATGCGCAGCCCGATTATGTTCATGTAAACGGCGACAAAAAAAAGTAGGAAGGATACCACCAGCAAAAACGTGCGGTTCTGCGCCAGCGGCGCGTATCCAATCCCTCCGATATACGCCGCCATCGCCGCGCTCGCAAACAGAAGTGCGGGAAAATAAAAAAGCGTATAGATCCAGTAGGTCCACCCGGCCACGAATCCGTGGAATTCTCCGAACGCGTCTTTCGCCCAGGCGTACAATCCGCCTTCTTGCGGAAATCGCGTGGAGAGTTCGGCAATCACCAACGCGGTGGGCACAAAAAACAAAAGCGCCGCTAGAAACCATAAACTTATGGAAGACGTGCCGTTGTGCGCCGCCGCAGCGATCCACCGGGGGCCAAGCACGGTGACAATGTTGAACAGAAGTACGTCCCAGAAACCCATTACGCGCGGGAGTTTTGGTTTGGAGTTCTGTGAAGCGGGGTCGCTCACGCCGTGGCGTCCAGAGCTGGAATCAATTCATCCTGCGCGAGAAAGTTCCGCAGAAAAGCGTCCGTGGTGTTTTCCAGCTCTGGCCAGGTTCCGAAGAAAGCAACTCGTCCATCTACCAAAAAGATTACGCGGTCGGCAAGTTTTCTTGCCAAGTGCGTGTCGTGCGTCACCACGATCGAGGTCTTTTTGAATTGCGCCTTCAATTTGACGATCAAGTCGCCGACGTGCGCCGCCATAATGGGGTCCACCATGGTTGTCGGTTCATCGTAAAGTATCGCATCCGGATTTTCAGCCAGGGCGCGCGCAATCGCCACCGCTCGCTTTGTACCGGTGCTTAGATCCGACGGTATGCTGTCTGCAAACTCGGCCACTTCCAACATCTTCATCAATTCGGCCACGGTTTGGTCGGCCTTTTCCTGTTCTTCCCGGTTGCCGCGAGTCTCCAAGGGGAATGCGATATTTTCCTCGACCGTAAGAGAATCAAAAAGCGCTCCGGACTGAAAGACCATGGTCACGTGGCGGCGGATTTCGGAAAATTCTTTTTCGGTCAACCCCGCCACATCTTTCCCCGCCACGATGATTTGCCCCGCATCCGGATGAAGAAATCCGAGCAGAAGTTTCAGCGAAACGGATTTTCCCACTCCGCTGCGGCCCAGAATCACGGCGGTCTCGCCGCGATCCACGAAAAAGGTGACTTCCTTCAACACGTCGTTATCGCCGAACGACTTGGAGACGTTGCGAAATTCGAAATAATGTTCGCTCATGGATTTGAGTGTGGGCTCAGCCGTTTTTTCGCTTCTTCGTAGTCCGCCGGCGAATTTATATTCTTAAATAGGAGCCCCTCGGAAGCAAAGCCTTTCCATTCCTCTGGTTCCAGATATTCCACCGAAAGCCTGTCAAACGATTCCGTCACTTTGTGGACTCCGCCCTCTACCGCCGCGAGAATCCGCTGCTGCGCGTTTCTGTGATATACCGCGCAAAGTGGCTCCGGTCCTTTCCGGTTCATCGGCACAACAGCATCGGCGCCCGATTTCAGCGCTCGCTCAATTAAAAAGTCGAGCCAGGCTTTCGTAAGATACGGCAGATCGCAGGCGATGACCAGGCTCCAGTCGGTCTCGGATATTCGAAGCGCCGTGGCGATGCCTCCCAGCGGACCCCAATCCGGAAAATCGTCGGCTACCATCCGGCTTCCGGATAATTCATGCAGGGGCGACGAAGAGATGATCACGGAATTTCCCGTCACGCTTTGCAGCAGGCCTACCGCTCTGCTCATCAGCGAAACGCCGCCGATTTCAAGGCGCGCTTTGTCCCGCCCCATGCGCGAGCTTTTCCCGCCTGCCAGAACGAACCCGCTCACCGTCTCCTTGGCCATAATCGGGCTAAACTACCATGCCAAAGGCATCCAATCAACTATCTATCTGTCAGAAAACAAGCATTTTAACAAAATATCAAAGATATGAGCGAAGAATTATCAACTACAGCCTTGACTGTATCGCTGCATTTGATACTATTGGCACTCGTTCAAGAGGAGTGCTAATGCCTCACCAGGGGCTCTCCTCGCGAACGATATCTAAAGTTCTCCACCGGAGGAAAAGCACAAATGGCAGTCAACATTACGCCACTACACGACCGCGTGCTAGTGCGGCGATTGGAAGAGAAAGAGACCGTAAAGGGCGGAATTATCATCCCTGACTCGGCCCGAGAGAAACCCCAAGAAGGTGAAGTGGTTGCTGTAGGCGCAGGCCGCATGGAAAAGGGTACCCGGATTCCGCTGGATGTGAAACCTGGGGACAAGATTCTATTCGGTAAGTACAGCGGCAACGACATCAAGATTGACGACGAGGAATTCATGATCATGAAGGAAGACGAGATCCTCGCGAAGATCGGCGGCCAGGCCAAAGCGGCTGGCGGCAAAAAGTAACTTCCGGATCTGGCCCTCCCCGATTCAATCGGGAAGCAAGCCTGCCGGATAACACATTCCCAAGAAATCAGGAGGAAGGAGAATTATGGCAAAGCAAATCGTGACTGGTGAGAATTCACGCCAGGCCATTTTGCGCGGCGTCAACCAATTGGCGGATGCCGTGAAGATCACGCTGGGCCCCAAGGGCCGCAATGCGGTGATCGAAAAGAAATTCGGCGCGCCGATCATTACCAAAGACGGCGTGACCGTAGCAAAAGAAATCGAGCTGCAGGATCCGCTCGAAAACATGGGCGCACAGATGGTCCGAGAAGTTGCTTCGAAGACCTCCGATGTGGCTGGTGACGGCACCACCACAGCGACCGTGCTGGCTCAGGCCATCTTCCGCGAAGGCGTGAAGACGGTGGCGGCCGGCGCAAGCCCGATGGCACTGAAGCGCGGGATCGAAAAGGCCGTGGAAGTTTGCGTCGAGGAAATCAAGAAGTTCCACAAGGACGTGAAGGGCGACATGATCGCGCAAGTCGGCACGATCAGCGCCAACAACGACAAGCACATCGGCGGAATTATTGCCGAAGCGATGAAGAAGGTCGGCAAGGACGGCGTCATCACCGTTGAAGAATCCAAGACGATGGAAACGACGCTGGAAGTGGTCGAAGGAATGCAGTTCGACCGCGGCTACCTCTCGCCTTACTTCGTCACCGATCCGGAAAGAATGGAATGCGCGCTCGAAGATGTTCGCATTCTAATCCACGAAAAGAAAATCAGCTCGATGAAGGATTTGCTTCCCCTGCTCGAGCAGATCGCCAAGATGGGTAAGCCCCTATTGATCATCGCAGAAGACGTCGAGGGCGAAGCGCTCGCGACTCTGGTGGTGAACAAGCTCCGCGGCACCTTGCAGTGCGCTGCGGTGAAGGCCCCCGGCTTCGGCGACCGTCGCAAGGCCATGCTGGAAGATATCGCCACGCTGACGGGCGGCAAGGCCATCACCGAAGATCTCGGCATCAAGCTCGAGAACGTGAAGGTGGAAGATCTCGGCCGCGCAAAGAAAGTCACTATCGACAAGGACAACACCACGATCGTCGAAGGGGGCGGGAAATCCAGCGAGATCGAAGGTCGCGTTCGCCAGATCCGTACGCAGGTGGAAGACACCACGTCGGATTACGACCGCGAGAAGTTGCAAGAGCGTTTGGCCAAGCTGGTGGGCGGTGTCGCCGTAATTAAAGTCGGCGCTGCAACCGAAACCGAGCTGAAGGAAAAGAAAGCTCGTGTGGAGGACGCCATGCACGCCACACGCGCGGCTGTCGAGGAAGGCATTGTTCCCGGCGGCGGCGTAGCGCTGGTTCGCTGCATCTCGGCACTGGAAAAGCTCAAGCTGCACGATGACGAAGCCATTGGCGTCAACATCGTGAAGCGCGCTCTCGAAGAGCCCATGCGTCAGATCGTTCACAACGCCGGCAGTGAAGGCGCTGTAGTGGTTGGGCGCATCCGCGAATCGAAAGACGACAACTTCGGCTTCAACGCCGACACCGGCGAGTACGGTGACCTGGTCAAGGCTGGCGTAATCGATCCAGCCAAGGTCACGCGTCTCGCCCTGCAAAACGCAGCTTCTATCGCCGGCCTGATGCTCACCACCGAAGCCTTGGTGGCCGACATCAAGGAAGACGAAAAGAAGGGCGCAGGAGCCGGCGGCGGTGGCGGAATGCCGGGCGGCGGTGGTATGGGCGGAATGTACTAAATCGCCCCACAGGGCGATCGATCCTTCTGCTCGGCATTGCCGAGCAGAAGAGTCTAAATCCAAGAAGGGCGTCGCGGTCCAACCACCGCGACGCCCTTTTTTTTCGTCTACCCGTTGCGATCCGCCGGAGTTGTCAAATCTACTCAATCTTGGGTCGTGGCCGGTTCTGTCCCCGAAGCTCCATTCGTCTCGGCCCAAAGGCCTCCGCCCCAAGCTCGACTGACGTCAACCCGGGAGCCCTGTACCTGGGCGGCCCCCGACGAAACAGTCTCTCTCCCTTCCGCTGTCAGGATAAGCAGGACGACAACGTTGACCGAAGGGGCCCAGTCAAGAGATGCCGCCTCTCCCGTGGACGTCACGATTTAGGCACCGCGCTTCTTTTTTTGTGCCGAGGCCGGAGCGGAGGCGTAACATTCGCGGTAGGGAATGCGGTCTTTGGCGCGGGCATCGATCCGCGCACCGGCAGGAGGCAACCCAGCCTACAGCCCAATTTCGCGAACGAGTGCGGACAGATCCTGATACTAAGAGCCGGAGCCGCGAAGCCACCAAGTAAAGGAGAAAAGGCCATGCGACCCTTGATCCCTCGGGCTCTTCCCGGTTTGGTCTTGTTTTCCGTGGCGCTCGTGGTTGTTTCCGCTACGCTCATTCTGGCTTCTGCTGCGTCCCAATTTACGGAAGCGCCCACCGGGTTCGACAACAACAGCAACGGCGTCACCGATGCTGCGACTCATCAGGCCGATCAAAAAACGTTCGAAGAAGTCGAGCAGATCAGCGATGGCTTGGGTCCGATTTACAACGCGCAGTCCTGCCGTGAATGCCACCAGAATCCGGTCTCGGGCGCGGCTTCGCAGGTGACGGAACTGCGCGTGGGCCATCAGGGGTCGGACGGACGCTTCTTCAATCCGGAAATTCCCATCGCACACGGAACCGAAGTGATTACCGGCCGGTCACTGGTGAACGATCGCGCGATTTGTCCTAACGGAGCTTTTCCCAGCGCGGAGATTCAAGAACGAGTTCCGGAGACCGAGACGATCCGGACGTTTCGCCTTTCGCTCAACCTGCTGGGAGATGGCTTTGTCGAGGCTGTAGCCGATCAAACGCTGGTCGACCTTGCAGAACAACAGTGCAAATCCTCGCACAAGAAAATTTGCGGCCAGATTCTCCGCGTGCCGATCGTGGAAGCGCCCGGGCAGATGGCTGTTGGCCGATTCGGCTGGAAAGACCAGCACGCGAGCCTCCTATCGTTCGCCGCCGACGCCTATCTGAATGAGATGGGCATCACAAACCGTCTGCAACCCGATGAAGTGACCAAACTTTGCAACACCGTTTCGGAGCCGAACGACACGCCGGGGCCGGACGGGCTTTCCGATATCGATCACTTCGCCCGGTTTATTCGAGCGACGAAAGCGCCCGCGCGCGATACGCAGCAAGCAAGCACCCCGGCTTCGCGCAAGGGCTGGGCACTTTTCCAAAAGACTGGTTGCGGGACTTGCCACACCGAGAGCATGAACACCGCTCCCGCCGGAACGAAAATCAATGGCGGAACGTTCACAGTTCCGGCCGCGCTCGGATCCGTGACATTCCACCCGTACTCTGATTTCCTGATGCATGATGTGGGCACCGGCGACGGAATCCTGCAGGCGATTCCGGAGCACTACGGGAAAAAAGTCTTTCGACTGATGTCGGACTATATGTCGAAACAGGATTTTGAGGGCAGCCGGAACAAGATCCGCACCGCGCCTTTATGGGGCGTGCGCTTGCGTCCGCGATTGATGCACGACGGCGCTTCGGTGACCTTTCGCGACGCCATTGTTCGCCATGCTGGCGAAGCAAAACAAGTCGCCACGCAATTTGAAAAACTGAAAAGGGAGGATCAGGAAGCCATCATCGAGTTCTTGAAGTCATTGTAAAGGAAAGCAATCGAACCTCACAAGCATTAGATGAGCGGAAGCAGTCACCGGCAGCCCTATCGACGCTATAAAAATGGGGCACGCGGGGTGGGGCGTTTTGTGACTGACCGTCGAGCCGGGAGCCCTATATGGGCCTGGGCGGCCCCGACGGGCGATTAGTCTGACGGCGCACGGCTGGCTGGGGGGACGATGCCGCTCATGCGCAAGTACTCCACCATCTGCCCGTAATGATCGTAGGCGTGAGCGACGCCGAATGTAGCCAGGCGCAGGCGCGTGGATTTGCTTTGCCCCGGGAGGCTGCAACATGTTCTCGGTAGTCAGCGTAGCCGCGGCTTTGTGACCCAGGGCGAAAGAATCCTTCAGGAATTTGATGATGTCGGATTTCGTCTTCAAGCTCTGAGGGCCGTTTCCATCCTTCAAGCCTTCCGGCAGATTGTCGCCGGTAAGCGGCGACCAAATGAAATAATTGGAAGCGGCCACATGCTTGACCTGCACGGCAAACGTGCGCACACCTTTGTACTGGCTGCCGGGGATGTTCAAGCTTTCAGGGGAGAAGTTGAATTCATCTTCGGGCATGGCTTCGGCAGCGTCCACAAGTAGCTTTTCGACGGCGGTGATCTCGCGGTCCACAGTCGAGGCGATGGTTGGCGGTGGCTGCTGTTGCGCCTCAGGAGTGGCTGCGGCGCTCTTTGCGGCTTGTCCCCAGGCGGGCGTGGCGGAGATCAGTACTGCCAACAACCAGAAAATTCGTGTTTTTCTCATTCGAGTGACTCCCCCTCAAACCGCACTAGCGCCGCGAGTCCGGCGGCACCAGGTTGTTCGCGCGATAGTAGACCACAAGCTGGCCGTAGTGCTCGCCACTGTGCTCGATGGCGAGCATCCAGGAATAAGAATTATGGACTAGCCTATTGCCCCACGCGGAGTTCGTGATTTTGTCCAGCCCGGCGTCGCCCTGCTGTTGAATCAGGCTCCCTCCGTCGGCGACGGCCTGCTGAATCAGCTTCACCACATCGGCTTTGGTTTTATAGGCTTCTCGCGGGGGGTTGTGCTTGTTCTTGCCGAAGTCGGGGCCGACGTTTGATGCGGAAATCGAACGCATCAGATCGTAGTCAACTGCAGCGACATGCAGAAGATTTTCTGCAAAGCTGCGCTGGTCTTTCTGCAGCTTGAAATCGTACTTGTCCTCGGGAAAATCCTGGGCCATGGCGACGAGTTTGTTTCCGATGTCGTTCCACATCTCCAGCATTTCGTCCGCTCGTGAACCGGCAGGACGCGGAGCTTGATTCTGCGGCTGGGGCTGGCCATAAAGACTGGCGACAGCGACCAGAGCGACCGCAAGTAGGACGAGCGAGGAGCGCTTCATCGTATTCCTCCCGGGGATCAATCGTGTCGCAGCGCGACGAGCGGGTCGACGCGGATCGCGCGCCGCGCAGGGATATAACAAGCAAGCAGCGCGACGCCAATGAGAACAAGAGCGACGCCCGCAAATGTGAGAGGGTCGGTCGGCCGCACGCCGTAAAGCAGTCCCGCCATCAAGTGCGAAACGATCAGGGCGCAAACTAGGCCCACCGCAGCACCCGCGATGGCGAGCGCCAATCCTTGCCGCAGAACCATGCGAACGATGTTGCGGCTTTGCGCTCCGAGCGCGAGACGAATCCCGATCTCGTGAGTACGCTCGCTGATGATGTACGAAATCACTCCGTAAATTCCGAGGCCGGCGAGAAGCAGCGCGGTGAGAGCAAACAGGCCAACCATTTCCATGGAGAATCGCCGCTCGGAGAGAGATGCGGACACCATGTCGTTGAGCGTCTGCGCACCGAAGACGGGAAGCTCGGGATCGATCAACTGCACCTGCTCGCGCAACTCTACGGGAGTGGCGGCGGGGTCCAGGCGGCCGCGCAAAAATATAGCCAGATCTTTAGGCCGATGCTGATACAAGCTCAGATAGATTTGTGGAACGCTCGCTTCCGCGAGTGATTCTGTTCGAGCATCCGCGATCACGCCGACTACGGTGGTCCAGGAGCGGTTCATGGTGGTTCCGCGGGCGTTATTTAGCTTGAGATGTTTGCCTACAGCGTCGTCGTTTGGCCAATACATTCGCGCGAAGGCGTCATTGATCACTGCTACGGTCGGGGCATTTTCTTGGTCCAACTCGCTCAGCAAACGGCCCCGCTGCAGCGCCATGCCAATCAAGTGAAAATAGGATGGTGTGACCATCGAGGCGTTGATCAAAGGGGGCTGGTCGCTTTGATTCTCACGGCCTTCGAGGATCAAGGCGAATGGGTTCAGATCGTTGCGATGGTGGCCTAACGGAACGGCCGCGATATCACCGACGGCTACCTCTTGCACCCCGGGCAGCATGCGGCCACGACGAAGTATTTCGCGTATGAACGGCGCTTCTTGAGCAGACGTTTTGTAAATGTCAGTGTCCGGATCGTTGGGGACGGGCAACCACGTGCGCACCGCCATTACGCTCTGGGGGTTGAATCCCGGGCGAACATTCAGCAGATCCCAAAAGCTGCGCAGCAGAAGTCCCGCAGCGATCATCAACACCAGCGAGAGAGCAAATTCCGTTACCATTAACACACGGCGTGTGCGCGCCTGCTCTCCCGAGCCTGTTGAGCCGCGCGCTTCCTGTTTGAGCATGGGAATCAAATCCACCCGGCCGGCATGCAGCGCGGGAGCCAGACCGAAAATCATTCCGGCGACAACAGAAGCGGCGAGAGCGAAAAGTAAGACGGCCCAGTTGATGGATACTTCGGTCAGCCGCGGCAGACTGTCGGGCATGATTTGCAGCAGAAACCCCTTGGCGCAAACAAGAATTCCCAAACCAGCTATTCCGCCGAGCAACGAAAGGAGCACGCTCTCGGTGAGCAACTGTCGAATCAGGCGGGAGCGTGCGGCGCCGAGCGCTTGGCGAACAGCCATTTCGCGTCCTCTTGCGCTAGCCCGAGCGAGCAGCAAATTCGCTACGTTCACACAGCCGATGAGCAGGACCAATCCTACGGCGCCGAGCAGAAGGATCAACGACTGGCGAACATTGCCGACCACCGTCTCGGTGAGCGGCACGAGGCGCACTTTCCATCCGCTTTGCAACGGATAATCGTCCGGGTAGTCTTTCTGCAACGAAGCGACCAACGCGTCTAACCGGCTTTGCGCCGCCGAAAGCGTGAGTCCAGGTTGGATTCGCGCGATGGCTTCCGGAAGGATCCGCAAATTGCGTTGCGGGGGCGGAGCAGGCGGGCCGGCGAAACCGGCCGCGGCCCAAACGTCGATGTTGCTTTCATCCACGGTTGCTCCCGGGTCGTGAAAACCGGGTGGCATGACGCCGACCACGTTATACAGGTCGTTGTCTAACCGCACACTCTTGCCCAGAATATGCGGATCGCCTGCGAAGGCTCGCTTCCATAATCCGTCGCTGATAAGCACCTCCAAGTTGAATCCGGGCGTCTGATCCTCAGGATCGAAGGCGCGGCCCAACTGCGGTTTCACTCCCAGCAGCGCAAAATAATTCGGCGGTATGGTAAGAAGGCGGATTCGCGCAGGCTCGGACGAGCCTGTGAGATTCACGTCTCCGCCGCCTATTGGCGAAACATATTCAAAAATACCGGAGCGCTGAAAATCGTGCCATTCGGGAACGGAGATTCCCACGTCTCGCGCGCCCACGCCGGGAAGATCATCCTTGATGCTTACGAGCTGGTCCGGGTGCGGATACGGCAGTGGGTGCAGCAGCGTCGCATCGACGACGCTGAAAATGGCGGTGCTGGCGCCGATGCCCAAGGCAATGGTCAAGACGGCAATGACGGTGAAGCCGGGAGATTTGCGCAGCATGCGCGCCGCGTAACGGATGTCTTGCCAGAAGTCGTCCCACCAGAGCGGGTGGCTGGATTCGTAGAAGTGTTCCTGCGCGTGCGTTACGTTTCCGAAAGCATGGCGTGCCGCAGTTTGGGCAGCTTCTTGGCTGAGTCCCCGTTCCTGCAAACGTTCTGCTTCTAGCTGAATATGAGCTTCGATTTCAGCGCAGAAATCACTGGCCTTCCGCTTGCGTCGGAACATACACCTAGCCCTCCTCCGCCTCCAAAATGCGGCCGATGGCTGCCGCCAACCTGTTCCACTTGGTGGTTTCCCTCACCAATTGTATGCGGCCCGCCGAGGTGAGCGAATAAAAGCGGGCCTTGCGATTATTTGCGGAGGTTCCCCACTTCGCGGAAATCCAGCCGCGATCTTCGAGGCGTTGGAGCGCGGGATAAAGCGCGCCGTGCTCGACCAGGAGTTCTTCATCCGAGGTCTGCTGGATGGCGCGCGCGATGCCTTGGCCGTGCTGCGATCCATAGATCAGCGTGCGCAGGATCAGCAGGTCGAGCGTGCCTTGCAGCAATTCCAGTCGTTCTCGCGTTTCTTGGGTCGACATATAACCCGAATATGCACGCGTCTGGGTAAGATGTCAACCTGAAACATTCTGGGTTGATTGCAGCCTGGCGAATTCGGATCCGGACGCCTTCCGAGATGGGAAGAGAGGGCAGGCTGCGAGCCATGGTGACCAGAACCATCCGTGAACCGGCCGTCGCCCGAGAACAGATGCGAATGTACTTTGTAATACAAAGTACTTGAAAAAATAGAGGAAAAAAGTATCTTTGTTGATATCCTGGAAGGAAGACGATTATGGAAGCTCCGCGTCCAAGCGAATCACACGGTCTTCGCGAACGGAAGTCGAGCAGGTTTCGGTCGTCCTTGCCCGAGGCGATTTGGTACTGGGAACCGCGCCGTATTATTTACAACTTTTCGCTGTTAGCAGTGTGCATTGCTTGGTTCGCTCTGGAGTGGCAGCATTTTCGCCCCGCCTTGACTTGGTCTTCCCTTCCCCCTCTCGCCGTTCTGGCGCTGCTCGCAAATGTTTGCTACTGTGCCGCGTATCTGGTTGACATTCCTTTGCAGCGGTCGCCCCTGGGCGCCGTTTGGCGACGCTGGCGCTGGGCATTGTGGCTGGTTGGAACGCTATTCGCGATTGTCTTGGCTAGTTATTGGATAAACGACGAAATATATCCAGCCATTCGTTGAAATCCGCACAAACCTGCTAGCTCCTGCTCCCCGCTAAGCGCGTCCCTCAGGCGAGTCTTGCTATCGGTAGATCCAAAATACCTGGCAGCAATTCCAGTCGCTGGCTTTGAACGAGTGCGCTGGTTGGGCAGTCGGGAGCCGGTGAAATGTGAGACTATTCGCCAACCAAGCGCGAGTGGAAAACTGGAAACAGGGGTTCATATACCAGCATCCATGAGCTTGAGGCATCGACATGGCGAGAGAACGCTTCCCGCGTTAGGCCGATTGGTCTTATGCAAGGTTTCGCTCCTATTGGCGAGCTGCGTACTGCTCGCCGCACAGAACGTTGTTCTAACTGGTTCGCTCGGAGGGCGCGTCACCGATCAGGACAACGCGGCGGTGCCGGGAGCTTCCGTGATTTTGCGGAACCTCGCGACCGGCGCGCAACAATCTGCAGAGACAAACCGTTCGGGACTGTACCGCTTTCAGGCGCTGATGCCGGGCGTTTATTCGGTTGCGGTAAGTCTGCACGGGTTTCGCGATAGCCAGGCATTGGCGCGAGTGCTGGTTGGGAATGGAACTTTGCAGGATGTTCAGTTGCAGGTGGGAGCCAGCGCCGACACAGTTAAAGTCGTGGGAACCACGCCGCTGCTGAGGCCGGAGGAATCTTCAGCGAGCACGGTGATGGAACGGTCGTTCATCGAAGAGTTGCCGCTGAGCGGTCGGCGTTACACTGACCTCGCGCTGCTTACTCCGAATACGAGTCCAGATGGCGACACTGGGCTGGTGAGCATTGCCGGACAACAAGGCGGAGAAGACTCGGGATACGCCAACGGAAATGGTTCCAACGCTTTCACCGTGGACGGAACCAACGCGACCAGCAATTACTTCGCGGACATTTCCGGGCGTTATCGCATCCCGTACCTGTACGGTGAGAACGCGATCCAGGAGTTTCAGGTCGCAGCCAGCCCGTACTCGGCAATCTATGGAGGCGCCGCAGGTTTCGTTGATGCGGTGACCCGATCGGGCGGCAACACCTTCCATGGGAGCCCCTTCTATTACAACCGCAACTCGGCGACAGGAGCCAACGATGCTCTGGACCAAGCCGCTGGCCTCCCGAAACCGCCGGATGCATTGCAACAATTCGGCGCTGGAGTAGGTGGGCCGATCCGTCGCGATCGTTTGTGGTTCTTCGTGGATTACGAGCAGCAACTGCGGAACAATCCGATTCCCGTTATCAACCCTGATGTTGCGCAATTAAATGAAACGAATTTTGGAATTCCGGCCGGGACGGGGCTCCCTGCGCCGAACTCTCCCTATCCGGTACCGGGCAGCGATACTGCGCCTAATCCGGGCAATCCGGTCTATCTCCAGCAAGTGTCGAATGCGCTGAATATGCTGGAGTCAAATCTCGGAGTGAGAGCAAGAAAGCGTAACGATTGGGTGATTACGCCGCGCTTGGACTACCAAGCCAGCGCCGGCGACAATCTGTTCCTCAGCTTCAATGTGAACCGGTTCGACTCGCCGGGAGGTGTTATCACTGATCCGACGGTGTCGAATTACGGCACGCAAACGCTGGCCAATGCCTACGTGCACGATTTCCAGACCAGTTTTGGATGGACGCACTCGTTCTCCTCCAAATTACTCAACGAACTCCATGCCGGCGCGTCGGATGATAACCAGATTTCGACGCCGACCGGACTGGCTCCCAACATCCCGACCGTGCTGCTGGAAAGCTCGGATGTAGGCGCTTCCGCTTTTACGCTGGGCAACGCGCCTTTTTCGGTTGGAAGAGTGTTTGAACGGCAGTACTCGCTTGCCGACCGTGTGGACTATGCGATCGGCAAGCACACTTTACAGTTTGGCTTCGAATTTAATCGCGCCTGGGATGCGGACAACAATTTTGGCGGTGCGGATCCGAATGCCAGCGTGCAGTTTGGGTCGTTTCTCGGTAGCTATGTTTTTACCACCCTGCAGAGTTTCGCACTCGGCGAATACAATAGTTTTTCCCAAGCTTCAGGGAATCCCACTTTTTCTTTTGCCGTTCCTTACTCCGCATTCTACGTGCAGGATTCGTTTCGAGTTTTGCCGCAGTTGACCCTCGAATTTGGCTTGCGCGAAGACTTCCAGGTTTATCCGCAGCCGAAGGAAAATCCGGCCTTTCCGCTTACCGGCCAGTATCCCAATCAGTTTCTGCGCCCGGCGCCACGTTTCGGATTCGCCTGGCAGCCTGCGTCCAAGACCGTAGTGCGCGGTGGATTCGGGCAGTACTACACGAACATGAACGGGCTGAACTATCGAAACGCAGTCGCTTCGAACGGGCTGCCGTCACAGCAGTCTTCGGTAAATATTAGTTACGCTGGCGGGCCGCCGAACGCGCAAGCACCAACATTTCCGACTATTCTGCCCTCGAATTCTCCGCTCTTCCAGGCTTCTCCGGACATTTCGTTGGTTTCTCCGCAATTTCGAGCGCCCGATATCTTGCAAGCAAGTCTGCAGATTCAGCGAGAGATTTTCCGGGACACCACGGTAAGCATCGGAACCATGTGGAATCACGGACTGCACCTGCTATCCGGCAGCGCCTACGACTTAAATCTGAATCCGCTGCAGGGCACAACCACATACGTTGTGTGTCCGCCAGGCGCAACTACGGCGCCCTGCGGCGGACCCACAATTACACTGCCCAACATGGACAGTGGTCTGCTGACGGAGGGCCGCATCAACCCCAACTTTGGTCAGATCAACGAATTGATTAGCCCGGCTCAAAATTATTACAACTCCTTGTTCGTGCAGGTGCAGCGCCGCATGTCGAACGGACTTTCTCTGCAATTTTCTTACACTCTTGCAAAGAGCATCATGCTGGATGGGATGGACTTCAACAATCAGTTTGACTTCGGCAATACGCACGCTCCTTCACTGCTCGACCAGCGGCATCGAATCAGCTTTGCCGCTGTGTATTTTCCCAAGCTGGAAAGGCTGACTGGTTCGGATCGCGGACGCGCCTTGCTTTCGGGCTGGATGTTGAGCACTGTGATCAATTTTTCGTCCGGACGTCCCTACGCGGGTTTGTTGAGCGCAGCCTGTACAAGTTCGACGGTATCCTTCAGCAATTGCAGCGGAGCCAATAACAATGTGAATGACTCCGCCTTCCAGCAAGACACCGCAAACACGGCGGCGGGCATCAATGGCGCAGGTCCCACGCCGGGCATCGGCCTGAATTCGTTTTACGGCCCGTGGCTCGAACGCATCGACCTTGCGATGGGCCGCAATTTTCCGATTTCGGAAGGCAAGGAACTGCAATTGCAAGTGCAGGCCTTCAATTTGCTCAACCACGCCAACTATTACGTTCAGAACGGCGATGGGATCAATCAGTCGGAATACAATCCAATCGGCGCCAATTGCGGCGACGGCGCAACACTGAACCAGACTTGCTATCTAGTCCCCAACTCGGGGCCGGGCAATTTTGGAGCGTTGGGAGAAATCAGCCCGAATGGACTTCCGCGCGTGCTGCAATTTACCGCAAGCTTCAGATTCTAGTAATCCCAAGCACTCGAATTCCTCCGGTTAGACCCGAAAAGGTACTGCAACTTTTCTCGAATACTTGTGTTACAGCCCACGACACCCCGAATCGGGCTAGATGCGGTTGACACATTTCACGGAGTGGAAGATATTAGGTGCGTCGCGCCTATCGCGACGTAGTTCACCTCGTCCCCGCCACTTCCGTTAGAAGGAGATTCGCTATGAAATCCAGCACCATGGTTATGTTCCTTCTTGTCGCTGGGCTTTTCGCCCCAACTTCCGCCCAGGCTCAGTACGGTAAAACACCCATCAAGCACGTCATAGTGATCTTTCAAGAAAACCGCACGCCCGACAATTTATTTCAAGGATTGTGCGCCGCAAACGACGGGGTGCCGGGATGTAGCACCTCGGTTACAGCGGGAAAATACGATATCGCAACGACCTATGTGAATGCCGATGGCCAGACCGTGCCATTAACACCCGTCGGGCTAGCGACAAACTTTGATCTGGATCACAGCCACGCCGGGCCAGATCTTAACGGAACGATCAGCGGATTTAATTTCGAGTACAAGAATCAGGGAATTGCCGGCAAACCAGCCGCCATCGTTCCCCAAGTCTGCGGTGCCAACATTTTTGGCTGCGTGGTCCCGGCCTTTAACTATTCTCAGTTCATGTATGTGTACAACACTCCTGTAACGAATACGAATGGCAGCAGAGGCGGCCTTCTTGATCCCTACATCACATTAGCTACCACATATGGCTGGGCCAACTTGATGTTTCAGACCAATCAGGGCCCAAGCTATCCGGCGCACCAGTTTATTTTTGGCGCGACTTCGGCGCCCACCGCGAAAGACGACCTGCTGGGTATATTTGTCGCCGAGAATGCGAATACGAACTACGGATGCGGCTCGGGAGAGTCGGTACAACTGATCAGGCCCAACAATGACGGCGAGTTTCCTTTTGGCACGGAAACGCCCGGCGACAAGACGGTGGAATGCTTCGACCGCAATGCCATGGATTACCTGTTTGCCAAGCATTCTCCCAAAATCACTTGGACATATTATGCAGCCGGTCAGAGCAGCCTGTGGGTGGCGCCAAACTCGCTCGCGAATATCTGCATACCTGTGAACGGCGTGTGCACGGGGCCCGACTGGGTTAAAGGCGAATCGAACGGTTACGTGGACACGAAACCGCCCGACGTCCTGAATGACATCGCCAACTGCGCGCTTCCGCAAGTGAGTTGGATTACGCCGGCCGGACAATATTCAGACCATCCGATCAACAGCGGGCAGGGGCCATCGTGGGTAGCGGCGGTTGTGAATGCGATTGGAAACAATACGAGTTGCGACGACGATACGGGCTACTGGAAGGACACTGTTATTTTCATTACCTGGGACGATTGGGGAGGTTGGTACGATCACGTCCCGCCGGTTTTCGAGAGCGGCGCGAACCAGCGCGACTACCAGCTCGGGTTTCGTGTGCCGCTCCTAGTGATTTCGGCCTACTCACCGACAACCGGATACATCAGCAACGACAAATGCGACTTCGGCAGCATCTTGAAAGGTATCGAGGGTATCTTTGGCCTCGGCAGCCTCGGTTTTGCCGATGAGCGCGCGACCAACGATCTCCACGAATTCTTCGATTTTCACCGGGTCCCCACTGGGTACAAAACCATTCCAGCTCCGCTGGCCGCAACCTTCTTCACCGACACAATCACCACGGAGGTAGAGCCGCCGGATACGGATTAAGCAGCCTATTCGCTTTGCGCGAATTGTTTAGGAGGGTCAGTCTCACTGGAGGCTTTAGGGTTTGCACACAAAGTTGACTGCGTCGTTGGTGTCGCCAGTGCCTTTATACACCGCTTCCTGCGGATAAGGGCACAGCGGGCGCGTAAACGCGACGCCTTGAGCTGGCGCGTTGTTGAGGTAATGCGTCGCGATGACGCTATCTGGCGCAACGTCCTGCTCAACCCACTGCACGAGTGGCGTGAGCATGTCGAACACGTCAGCCCCAGGCCCGCCGCTGCAGTGGTTCATCCCCGGCACCATGAAGAGGCGGTAGTATTCCTGAGTTTGCTTCCGTGACTCTGGCTCCGAGCTCGCTGCGGACGCGCCGCTCGGAAACTTCACAACGCTCTCGAAATACTTGATGCTTGTCTTGGGCGGCACTTCCGGATCGCTAAAACCGTGATACTGGATGAGCTTGCCGCCGTGCGCCCGGAAGCGCGTCAGATCGGGATCGATCGAGTTCAAAACCGAAGCCAAGGTTTGACCCGGAATCACCACTTTGTTGTCGACGTATGCGGGGTCGGAGTTCCAGTTGAAAGTTCGAAAGTCCCAATCCGGATTGTCGAAGACGAAATTTTCGAAGAACGAAAGCCCGATGGCGGCATGATTATCCATTTGCGGCGCAGGCGGCGGTTGAGGAGAGATGCTCGACGGCCAGCCGTCGGCTTCGCCGCCGCGCTCGAACGGAGGGTAATAACCGCGCTGATGCACGATTTGATCAGGGCCAGTCCAGATATTTCTGACTGCTTCGACCTGCGGAGACGTGAGGCAACTCGGGGGCGTTTGGGATCCCTGGCACAGTAGCGCTTTGGGATTAAAGTGGCAGCGCCGCGGATCATTGAGAACGCCGTCCTGTACACCGTCAAGAACGTCGCAAGCCGCGTTGACGGCATTGCCGAGGAGCGTGTCCTGGGTAGTGAAAACGGTGCTGGCAGGATGGTTGAACATCTGCCGCACGACCCACAGATTTCCGCCGACGTGGTGGTGCGTGTAGAACGCAACAGGATCTCCGGCAACGATGCCGTCGTAATCATTAGGAAATCGCTGCGCTTCCAACAGAGCCTGTCGCCCGCCAGTTGAACACCCGTCGAAATATGAACGCTGCGGATCGTGGCCATAAAACGCGGATGTGATCTGCTTGCCGATTACCGTCATCAGATGGATTGCGCGATATCCGAAATCGATGATTTTTTCGGGATGCCCGAGCGCAAAGGCTCCATCGGTGGTCGAGGTAGCAGCGTGACCCGTGTCGGTGCTAGCAGTGGCGTAACCAAGCGAGACGCCTGGCGCTAACGAGGCGTATGCTATCGCTCCTGCAAAGCCGCCATTCCCGACACCTTCGAACTTCCCGTTCCAGCCTGACGCCGGCATCCAGACCTCGATTCCGATTTCCGAATCGCCGGTGGGCGTCAGCGTGGCTGCCACGCGACAGAACGCCGGCATATTTTTGAAGACTTCGCCGTTCGGTGCGGTGTAGGTGCCCGAGGGTATCGACTGCGCTGCGGTGATGGTACTGTCCGGCAGCTTGAGGGAGGCTAGACTCTCGCAGGTCGCTGCGGAAGCGTCGCTGGCTCCTATTGTGGCGATGGCGAAAACGAGCAACCTCGCTATTTTCCGCAAGGACATGCTGGTTCGTCCTTTTTTCATCGCAACATTATAAAGTCATGCTAATCGGGCGAACATGAATTGTTGGCAAAAATTGCGATGACAGATATTTCAGAGCTGTAGGACAAATTGCTGCCGCGCTAAAGACCATCCTTCGGCGGGCGGGCCTGTCTGCCGACAGGCGGGCCCTACATGAAAACCCTTAGAACCTCCGTGAAAATCATTCGCACGACTTTCGCTGTACTTCAGTGTTTAACACAGTAGCGCCAAGAAACTGGGAATCGCGGAAGGCGCTGGGTGATTCACAGTTTCTGCGTAAGAAGGATTGATAAGAAAGGGTGATGATCATGAGAAAAAAAAGCATAGTCGCTTTGCTTCTGATGGTTCTTACAATGTTCACGATTCCCACAACAACTTCTGCAGCGGGCTTCGGCTTTGGCGTCTCGATAACGATTGCGCCACCGCCACTGCCTGTTTACGCGCAACCGATTTGCCCCGGTGACGGCTACATTTGGACGCCCGGCTACTGGGCCTACGGGGTTGACGGCTACTACTGGGTGCCCGGCACCTGGGTGATTGCTCCACAGGTCGGCTTTCTGTGGACTCCAGGCTATTGGGGCTGGGGCGGAGGTGGATATTTCTGGCACGCCGGATACTGGGGACCGCATGTCGGCTTCTATGGCGGAATTAACTATGGCTTCGGGTACGGCGGGTCCGGTTACGAAGGCGGATACTGGCATGGCGGGCATTTTCTCTACAACCGCTCGGTCAACAACGTCAAGGTGACGAATATTCACAACGTGTACAACAAAACGGTGGTCAACAATCGCGAGACGAGCCGCGTGAGTTATAACGGCGGGCGTGGCGGGGTCAACGCACGTCCTACGTCTGCTGAGATGTCAGCAAATCGCGACCGGCACGTTGCTGCAACGTCCGCGCAAACGCAACACGAACGCGCCGCGAGCAGCGATCGCAATCAACTGGCGTCGGTGAACCATGGCCGTCCGGCAACAACTGCCACCTCGAGGCCGGGTGAGTTCAATGGCGCAAGGAACGTTGCTTCGCGAACTGAAAACAGCCGCAGCACGACCCGAAATACAGAGAGAAGTACTACGAACGGATTGCGCTCGAACAATCTTGAGCGTCGCAACACCGCAGCACGTTCAACAACGAACAGCTCTGCGATGAACCGCGCACGCTCAAACAGCTCGGCGCGCTCCAACAACGTAACGCGTTCACAGAACAACGCCCGCGCATCAAGCACTACGCCGCGCACCAAGACTGCCCAGCGTGTGCAGAACAACGCGCATTCGTCACGTCCGGCATCACGCACGAACACAGCGGCGCGCACCCAGACGGCAGCGCGTTCGCAATCGCGCGCGGCCGCCCCACGGGCTAGTCATCCGTCCGCTCCGCAGCGAAACGCGGCCCGGCAGTCCAGCTCGCGCGGCAGCTCTGGCGGGTTACGCGGCGGTGGCGAACCACGTGGCAAGAAGTAAGTCGCTAACATCTACAAAAGGGCGCTCTAGTCGAATTCACCAGGGCGCCTTTTTTATTTCAAGGGCGACCCCCATTCGTCTTCGGGTAGGTTTGTGCCTTGGGAGTACTTGTTCAACATTTGAAACTGAGACACTACCCCTGGGGACCTTCCCTTCCGCCAGCTCGTCGCCGCGTGCTATTATCGCGCGCGAAAACATGACTAGCCGCCGCGTTATCAGAGCAGTTACAACATTCGTTCTCAGCTGCGCGCTGCTCTTGGTTCTACCGATTGGCGCGCAATCAAATGAGCCGCAGGCTACGGCTGCTCCGCATGCCATCGTGCTGCACGCCGCGCGGCTGCTCGACGTCGAAACGGGCCGCACCATGACGCCCGGCGAAATCCTGATCCAGGGCGACCTCATCGTGGAAGTTGGCTCCAAGGTGATGCACCCACAGGAGTCCCAGCTTATAGATCTCGGTGACGCCACTCTGCTTCCCGGCCTGATCGATGCGCATGTACATCTTTTCCTGCATCCCGGCGCGGAAGACCTGCAGACAGTGCAGGAATCCGTGCCGCAGCGCACCATTCTCGCCACGATTGCCGCGCGCGACGATCTGCTTGCAGGATTCACCGCTGAGCGCGACATGGGAACCGAAGGCGCTGGCTCCGCGGACACCGCCGTCCGCAACGCGATCAATGAGGGCCTGATTCCCGGTCCGCGCTTGCGCATCAGCGGCAACGCCATCGACATTCTCGGCGGCCACGAAGACGCTATTGGATACAACCCGGCGCAGCACGTACTGTCGAATGCTACCTACGCGAACAGCGCTGAAGAACTCGCCACCGCAATCCGCGGCCAATTAAAAGAAGGCGCTGACTTCATCAAAATCTACGAGACCGGTCCCGACAAGATTGTCGGTGGCCGCTTCTCCACTCCGTACCAGTACACCGAAGAAGAGCTCGCCGCGGCGGTCCACGAAGCTGCGCGCACGGGACATCGCGTTGCGGTTCATGCCATGGGTGAACCCGGCACGCTGTACGCAGCGCAAGCCGGAGTCGTGTCCATCGACCACGCTCTGCAGCTCAGCGACGAGACCATGCGCCTGATGCGCGAAAAACAAATCTTCGCCGTGCCCACGTTCAGCATATTCGAATATTTTGCCGCGCATCCCAACACACCGGCGCAGGGAGCGCGCGACAGCCAGTTGCTCGATCTTCACGCGCAGGAATTCAAGAAACAGATTGCTGTGGGCATTCCGTTCGCCATGGGCTCCGACGTGGGCCCGTTTCCCCATGGCACGCAAGCACGCGAATTCGTGCTGATGGTGAAATTTGGAATGTCGCCGCTCGCCGCGCTCCAAGCTGGCACGTTGAACGGCGCAAAACTGCTAGGCTGGCAAGATCAGATTGGCGCGCTGAAGCCGGGCTATGACGCCGACATCATCGCCGTTCCCGGCGACCCGCTGCAAGATATCTCCGCGTTGCAAAAAGTTTCTTTCGTAATGAAAAACGGAGTGATCTATCGAAAGTAGCCTGCGAAAAGTTAGCTAAACAGAAAGAAGGCCTCGCGCCTTGAAGAGGTGAGTTACACAAATCACTTCCCCTTGCCTCGCTTGGACCCGGCCGGCTTCGTTCCAACTTTGCTCTGGGTCTTGGTGGGGGCTTTTCCGGCAACTTTACTCGGCGGTTTTGCTTTTGTGCCGCTCTTCTGCGCTGCGCCGCTCGGCAGAATTTTTCCAGCCGCCAAATTCACGCACACGGAGTCCAAGGTGGCCAAGCCGCCATTCGGCGCAGGTGATTTGAACGAAAAGCACAGCGTTTTTGCGTCGCAGGTTATCGTGAGGTATCCGAATTTCACGATTGGATCGACTACCAGGGTATCGTTTCCGACCGTGATCGGCGCTTTACCGACCGTGGTTTGCGGAGGCGTCGCCGCAAACCCGCCGCTGCCCGCGGTAATGTACGGAGTCTCCTTCTTGTTCGGTCCAGCGATGCGCGTGAATCTCTGATAAAGGTGTGCGTGCCCGGACAGAACGGCGTCAGGCCAAAGCCCGGCCTCCTGGCACACTGCATCCAGGTCGGTTTGCACGCCGGTTGACCCCGAATGCAGCGCATCCACGGAAAGCGGCGGATGGTGAACGGCAATAATCACGGCGCGATTTCCCGCGTTGCGGTCCGGCGTCAACCGCTGCAGCTCGCTCTTCAGAAACGTAAGTTGATCGTCCACGATAGGAAATTTCCCACCTTGTGAAGAGATCACTCCTGGCCCATCCAGAACATTGCTATAGAGTCCTATGATCGACACATACGGCGCATCGAGCGTGAAGTAAACGCCCGGCTGCGTCATCACGCTGCGCACCAGTCCGCCCCCCTCGGGCGACTGTCCCGGCGTTAGCGCGCAAAAATTGGTCAAGAACGCGTTCAGCGTGGGAACTTGAGGAGCGGTTGACCCCTGTCCAAACACCATGCCATCGTGATTTCCGGGAATGGCGAAGATTGGCCGGTCGTAAGCGCGGAACGGCTCGTAGAACTGGTCGTAATAATATTGGCCTTCGCCGAAATTGTAGATCACGTCGCCGAGGTGGAAAAAGAACGCCGGCCCGTTCAAACCGCCGGTCGCAACGTCGTTGGCCATCGCGTCCGCCACTTCCGCTTCATTCTGCAGCGCACGTTGAACGGTCTGCTCACGATTTACCTTCGCTGCGCCCGTATCTCCGACGGCATGGAATGTAATTTTGCCCGCGCTTTGAATCGCGCTAATGATTGGAGGGCCGGTGAAATCGGCGAGTTGCAACTGCATGGGAACCTTTCCGCGAGGCGGCGGAATGCGCTGCACGTCGTTCTTGTGCAGCTCGTAATATGGCGAGTTGTAATACGCCTCGCTGGTGTTATCGACGCGAAACGAAACCTCGTCCGTCCCGGGCTGCGGGTCCGCGAACAATCGACCGCCGGGGCCAATCAGATGCGGGCTTGTAGGCATGCCTTCCCTCCTTCCACATTTTAACGCCAGGCAAATCATCACGGATGAGTGCTTTGTGAATACACTTGACGCCGTGTCATTTTCCAGACACAACACCAGCAAGAACCAACGCATCCGGTACGAGATGATCGCCGCAAAAAACTCGAGCGCGTTCGCCGCGATTTTTTTCGCCGGGCTCCTCTGCGGCTGCATGGACATTACCGCCGCTTTCATCACCTGGTGGCCGAAGGGTGTCAAGCCGCTCCGGCTGCTGCAAGGAATTGCGGCCGGCTGGCTTGGTCCAGCGTCATTTCAGGGTGGAACGGCCACTGCGCTGCTCGGACTCGCGTTTCATTTTCTGATAGCCTTCAGTGCAGCCGCCGTATTTTTTGCGGCCAGCCGGGCGCTCGCCGTCATGGTTCGTCGTCCGATTCTTTCCGGAGCGCTGTACGGCACAGCGGTTTATCTTGCGATGTATTGGGTGGTAATGCCGCTCTCCAATTTTCACGGGACCAAGACTGTTACATCGTCCGTCATCGCAATCGTGACCCATATAATCTGCGTTGGCCTCCCGATTTCTTTGGTCATCCACCGCTTTTCCCGCTAGCCGAAAACCCGCTCGTGCCTGCAAAAAATCCCTGTGACTGCCTGGCAATGTTTCCTGCGATTCGTGTTATATTGCGCCGCAGTCGTTGCCGCCAAATGTCTGTCACAGGTTGTCTATCGACGGCGAACGGGGAATTTCGCAGTCGCACTTGGCGGCGTCTGAATCTCTCCAGTTCTATGAATATCCTTGGGAGGCCTCTATGAGATGGCGGTCCACGGCTTTCGGATTCTTTCTGATGCTGCCCCTGTGCCTATTTGCATTGCCGCTTCACGCGCAGACAGTCGAAGCAACATCTAAGCCCGCCCTACGTCCCTGGTACGACGTCACCCAGGAAATAACGCTTACGGGCACGGTGAGCGGCGTAGTGAAGTCGCCTACGCGCGAAATGAAGATGCTGGGCGGGTCACATCTGCTCGTGGAAACGACTTCAGGGGCAGTGGACGCGAGTTTGGGAGCATCGGCCATGAGAGGTAAGGAGGCTCTCTTCGTTACAACCGGAGAGCGGATCCAGATAACCGGCGTGATGAAGACAGTGGGAGACAAGCAGGTCCTTATCGCTCGGCTTGTTCTGGCACATGGTCACCTCTTCCAAATCCGCAACGAGCATGGCTTCGCATTCGCGCCAGTGTCGCGTAAAGCTGGTGCGGCGTCTGAAGGCAAGGCAGGCCAGCTATGAGGCGCGGTACTCTCTGCATCCTTCTTCTTACCGTCTGTGCTTTGGGTCTCACCGACTGCGGCGGAGGCTCTCACATTGGACTCACGATCACAACAGCTCCGACCAGCCTGGCAGTTGGCGCTAGCGGCAATGTGGCTGCTACCGTGACTCATGATCCTTCAAACAGCGGCGTACGTTGGACCTGCACTCCGGTCACCGCGTGTGGCGCTGTCACCGTAAATTTTGATCCCGCCTCAACGCCCAGCGGAGCCAGCAGCGTATTCACCGCTCCTCCAGCGATCCCACCTGGCGGCCAGGTGACGATTATCGCGACATCGGTGGCCAACCCGCTCATGACCGCAACCGCGAATGTAACCATCACCTCCTCGAACGTAGCCTCGAACAATTTCGTGTTCTTTGCTACTGGCGAGGAAAATAATGCCGACAGCCAGGTTTTCTACTCCATCGCCGGAGTCGTGGCGATTTCGACCGACGGCAACAACACCGTTCTCGGCGGCGAACAGGACTATAACGATGGTCTCGCGTTTACCTCTCCCCAGCCGGCCGGTGATTTCATCACCGGCGGATCGCTGACCGTCGCGTCCAACGGGCAGGCAATTTTGACTTTGGTCACCAACAACCCAAACCTGGGAGTTTCAGGAACAGAGACTTTTGCGCTGGCCTACTCGAGCTCGAGTCATGCGCTTATTACCCAGTTCGATGGAAGCGCAACGTCGAGCGGAAGCTTTGACTTGCAATCGTCCACAAGCGCTCCCATGAGTTCTTCATTTTCCTTTGTTGCCTCCGGTGTCGATTCGAGTGGTCTTCCGATTGTTGACGGCGGCGTGTTTGCCCTGGATGCTTCCGGCAACTTGACCGGCACAGTTGATGTAAACGACGGCGGAACAGTCACCTTAAACACAGCCATTCCTGCCGGAGCGGCGTCATTGGGAATAACTGATTCTTTGGGCCGCGGCGCCATCAGCGGCAGCACCGGCATCGCTACCGCAATTAACTATTACGTAGTCGGTCCCGAAGTGTTGCGCATCATCAACGTGGATACCACCGACACGGCAGTCGGCTCAGCTTTCGGCCAAGGAACTACCACGGGAAACTTCGACAATGCTTTCATTGGGGCTTCCGTGTTCTCCGTCGCTGGTGGGCCAAGCCTGTACTCGGGTGCGGGCCAGTTCACCACTGACGCCGGCGCCGCGCTCAGATCTAATTCCGAAGGCACCCACTCGAACGGCACCACCGTCATCACCAATAATTTCACCGGTGTTGGTGACGAGAACGAATCGGTCCTGAACGGGAACGCTCCGGCGGTCAACGAAACCATCGACGGGACATACACCATTGCCGGCAACGGTTATGGATCCCTGTCTTTTACCGACGGCCTCGGATCCATCTCGGCATTCGGCGTGTATATGGTGGACCCGACACTGAACATCCTCGATCCCAACAATGCAACGGACGCTAATGGCGGAGCGCTTATCGCCGAAATGGATCCGAATCTCGTTGGCGCTGGGGCCCTGATTCCACAAACCGATCCAGCTTTGGACCATTTGAGGGGCCTTTTTGCCTTAGGTGCCCAGGGCTACACCAATACAGACGGCGTTGGCAATGACGAGTTCGATTTTGTCGCTGAAGGAGGTATCTCGTCAGGCGCGCTGACCGCGACGGGCGTCCTTAGCGATCCGTTTGCCGCACTCACCGGCACCGCCGTGGAATCCCCCAACGCTACATTCAGTGCAGCTTTTGTTGAGCGCCGCGCCGGACGCTCCAGCGCTAGCCTTACGATCGGCGCCAACAATACTCCTCCTGATTTCGGCACAGTTGTTTTAACCGTCACGCTTTACCAGGCCAACGCCGGACAAGCGTTCTGGGTCGAAGTGGATAACGGCATGGAATTCGGCGGCTCTATCCAATCGAGCACGCTGCCGGTGCCAGACCTGAGGAAGACGCAACAAAAGAGTCAGAAGCATTAGGACCAACAAAGAAAATTGTGGCACGGCTGGCCAATACAGCCGTGCCATAATCAACTCCTGGGATTCTGACCGACCTCCAACCCGCATCCTTCCTGGGGCCAGCGGCGAAGCTCAAAGTATATTTTTGTTTCAAGGAGCCTTCTTGAGGCGAACGCTAAACGCGTGCATCATCCTGATTTTCGCGGCTGTCTGGATGTCCGCACAATCTGCAGATGAACAGGCCCGCACCGTGGTGAAAACGGATAGCCGGATCGAATTTCACGCCACCGCAACGTTTGAGAAAGTCACCGGGGTGTTTCACTTATGGGAAGCGGATTTGAAAATGCCTGCGGACGATTTTGCCAAAGCTCTTCTGAATTTAGAAATGGACTCGGAGAGCGTGACAACCGGAAGCGGGCTCCGGGACAAAGAGACTAAGGGGAAAAACTTCTTCGACGTGAAAGAGTATCCCAAAGTTACTTTTGTCTCGAAGAGCATCACCGCTGATTCCGATCCCTCGAAGTTTCTTATGGACGCGGAGCTTACCTTGCGCGGAATCACCAAGCCGGTTTCCGTCGCCGTCACCGTACAGCCGCAGCCGAATGGCCATCGGTGGGTTGACGGAAATTTTTCTTTCAACCGGCGAGACTTTGGAATGATCCACAACGTGCCGTTCAACAAAGTAGCCAACACAATCCTGGTTCAATTTCACCTAGACGTGGCTGGCACGGCGGCTCCATCTGCCACCGCTACCCCTGCCGCGCAAACACAGCCTTAGCGTCGCCGTGGTGCGCTATTCGTCAGGGACAAGATTTGGCTGTAAGTTTTCTTAAGCGGATGTTAATTCCACCAGAGGTGACCCCAAAACGGCACCTGTACTGAGGGTCACGCTGCGATGGATTCCACTAAACACGGCCTGAGGGCAATCGAGCTACGAATCTTTTCTTATGAATCGAAATGCAAGAAGAGGTTGTTGAGGGATTCGGCGAGAGTGGGATGCGCGAAAATAGCATCGCGCAAAACGGCGTAAGACAGCTTGCCCATCATGGCCAGTTCGATCATCGACACGATTTCTCCGCCTTCCATTCCGAGCACGGCCGCGCCCAGAATTTGCCCGCTGCCGGCGTCGACGATCGCTTTCATAAATCCGCGAGTCTCATCCGTCTCCCGCGCGCGCGCCACCGAAGTCATCGGCATCCTTGCCACGCGCACTTTCTTATTTTGAGCGCGAGCCTCGGCCTCGGTCAGCCCGACGCGCCCGAGTTGCGGATCGATGTACAGGGTATAAGGCACCAGCCGGCCTTCGGTTGACGCGTTTCCCTTCTCGAGCAGGTTGGTGCGCAAAATGCGAAAGTCGTCATACGAAATATGCGTGAACGCCGGGCCGCCGTTAATGTCTCCTAACGCGTAAATCCCTGCGACGTTGGTTTCCAATTTCGCATTCACTGGAATGAATCCGTGCTCGTCGATCGCAACACCCGCAGCCGCCAGGTTCAGCGAATCCGCATTGGGCGTGCGCCCCGTCGCCACCAGCAAATGCGAGCCGTCCAGGCCGCGCGACTGGTCGCCCACGCCGGTGCGGACAGTGACGCGGATTTGCGCTCCCGTTTTCATCGCGCGCGTGGCCTTCGCGTTCAACAGCACGTCAACGCCATCTTGCTCCAAAATGTCGGTGACCGCGCCGGCGACGTCCGCGTCTTCGCCTTTGAGCAATTGTCCGCCCGCTTGCACGATCGTCACACGGCTCCCGAAGCGCCGGAACATCTGGCAGAACTCCAGGCCAACGTATCCCCCGCCCAGAACGATCAGATGCTCCGGAACGCTGTCCAATTCCATGATCGAACTGCTGTCGAGAAACGGGACGTCTCTCAAGCCCTCAAGCGCCGGGACAGTGGGCCTCGTTCCCGCATCGATGAAGATTTTCTCCGCGGTAAGTTCGCGCTGTCCGCCATCTCGCAGTAGGATGCGCACGGATTTTGCGCCGGTAAAGCTAGCTTCGCCGAAAATCAGCTCGCAGTTTGCAACGTTCTTAAAGCGTGCTTGGTTGCCGGTCCGAAAACTTTCTACAATGTCGCGCTTGCGTTGGCGAACGCGCGACATGTCGATGCGAATGCCTCCCGTTCGAATGCCGTAATCCGCGGCTTGCCGCGTCAAATACGCGACGCGACCGCTCGCGACCATCGTTTTCGTCGGTGTGCAACCATAGTTGACGCAGGTCCCTCCGATAAATTTGCGCTCGATCAGAGCGGTTCGAAATCCAGCCTGGGCCAGCGCGATGCTTAACGGATTTCCGCCCTGGCCCGAGCCGATAACAATCGCGTCAAGCTTTTCCGGGAAACCCACTGGACGACTCCGCTAGAAAAAATTGAGTGTACTGCTGGTCTTATATCCCACGAGCGCTCTTAGAATCGCGACACGATTAAAATCGCACCGCCAATCGCTATGGCGTCTTCCAACAGCGCGATGGGCAAGTCACGAGTCTTCAGAGCCTGTACCGCCTTCTTCCGAGCGTGGTACCCCACGAAGGCGCCAACTACGCCACCAACCGCACCCAGCACAGCGCCAAATGCAATCGATTGCGCGTCCGCCGCAGCCAGGCACGCGCCCGACAGGCCGCCCGTGACGATGCGCGCAATCAGCCCTGGCGGTGCCAAGCGGCTGGGAGCGGACGGACGCTTATCATTCAGCAGTTCCAGAACCGCCAGCACGGTGAAAACAAGGGCGACAGGAAGACTCCCCATAAACGAAAGCAGCGTGTTGTGGAGGATTCCGCGGCCAAACCCGGCCCAGGCCACTGCCGCAGGCGCAGTCAGCGCGCGCAGTCCGGCAATCAAGCCGATCAGAAACGCGAGAAGCAGCACTTCAGCCATGTTCGATCTCCTACTTGAATCCATTGTTCGGCCCGATCAGTTGAGTTCACCTCGCCGCATCGTTTAATACCGCCTCCACCTTCGCGTCTAAATCTCTGGCCACTTCCAGCGCTTCCGCATTTCCGTACGGCGTCAGTAAACTCACCATGGTGTCGTAGGAAATGTGCACGCCATCTTTACGCTCATCAACAAGTATCGTCACCGGCGCGTACGACCCCGCGTCCGGCACATGCTCCACCATTTTCTTCATGATCAGCGGATTGCCAATCAGAAAACGCATCACTCGCGGCGCTTTCTCCCCGTGATCCTTGCGCAGCACGTCGCCATGATCGAAGCGCATGAACTCCATCAATCCCGTCGGCCCCACCCCAGGTTGAATGATTTTCTCCACCTCATCGTACTTTTTCGCCAACCCAATATTCTTGAACATCGCGCGCACATCTGGATGCCCCACCGCCGCCGCGAGCTTCGCCACCACATCGTCAAATTTCTTCGAAGAAATAACGCTGAACCGCTGCACGCTGATTTGTTTGGTCCCCATTTTCCAGATTCTTCCTGAACGATAGGACAACTTCGCCCGCAGTATACCCCCGTTTACCCGAGAGGCCGGCGCAGCGAATCAAGGCAGGGCAAAATGCGGGTCGCGAGCGAACGATCGTAGTGGTATTATTCGCGCTATGCATGAGGCAGCCACATCGTCGCCGATAGAATCGCGCAATCGGCCTGGCAGTGTTAACCCTCGGTGTTTGGTTTCATCTGGTTATAGCCCCACGGCACAATGCGGCCCACAAATTAAGGACTTTGGATGTGTCAAAAGCTAGTTCTCACGAACGCAGCGCTGAACATCATAGTGCCGATTCAAAACCTTCTAGCGAAAAGAAGTAACCTGATGGTCGCTCCATGTTTTCGCACGTCCTAGGCCAGTCAGAACCGACGCGTCAATGAGACTACGCAGATCCGATCTCGAAATTCTCGCGGTGTCTTGTGTCGTAATCCTCTTGTTTTATATTCGGAAGGAAGGTCCTTGGACTCCCAAGCACATCCTGGGAGCTGTATTGATTGCAGCTGGATTTGCAATGTGGTTCACCGCGCGCCTGCAAATCCGGGAATTTTTCACCCCACGGGCGGAAGCGCGCGGCCTGGTTACCACCGGCATTTACTCCAAGATTCGCAATCCGATTTACGTTTCCAACCTGTTTTTGTTCCTTGGAGTGATGCTCTATTTATCCATGCCCTTGTGGACCTTGGTGTTCTTGTTGATGACAATGATCCTGCAAATATGGCGCGCTAAGAACGAAGCTCGCGTGCTCGAGGCAAAATTCGGCGACGCCTACCGCGCGTACCGCAGCAAAACCTGGTTCTAAACCTCCAGCCTCCAGCTTCCCGGGTTTTAATGCCTCTCCCCCCGATATTGTCGGCGCGCTCGAACGACACATGTTGCTTGCGCTACGATAGCTCCGCATCCTACCTGGGCCAGGTGATGGGGGGCTGCAGGGAGACGTTTCTTCAGGACTTGCGCTATGGGCTTCGTATGTTGGCGAAGTCGCCGGGATTTACGGCCATAGCAATTTTGACGCTGGCGCTGGGTATCGGCGCGAATACGGAGCTATTTTCCGTAGTCAACGGCGTCCTGCTCAATCCGCTGCCGTACCCGCAATCGGGCCAACTGGTCGCAATTTATGCAAAGACTTCCGGAGTCGATCAAGGTCCCATTTCCTATCTGAATTTCCTCGATTGGCAACGCGACACAAAAACGTTTTCATCCATGGCCATGTACCGCAACGAAGACCACATTTTGACTGATGCACTAACGTTTGCAGGCGTCGCTATCCTGTTGTTTATTGTGGCGGTGGCAGCATGTTACATCCCGGCGCGCCGCGCAATGCGAGTCGATCCAATGGTCGCGCTGAGATACGAATAGGGGTTGAACGTCCGGTCAGTGCTCAACGATCAGCAACAAGGCGCTGTTTCGTCGGGAAAGGAGTTTCTTGTCCTGGGTTATAGGCTTAACTTAAACTCCTTCTAGCCAGGCAAGAGCGTTTCCTGACCGGCGATGGCTTGCCAGCCTCGTTGGCCCCAGATATACACGTGGGTAACCCGCGACTGCTGGGAAAAAGTACGTCCGTTCCTGATTCCGTGCGCACTCCAGAGACAGGTGACCACAGCGGTCTCCTCAAACATGCGCACCCGGATATCTGAAGCGACAAACGAACTGTACTTGGTGCTGGAAGTCTCGACTGCGGAGATCCACGCCGTTTTGTCTAAGACCTGTCCCGTGGGCAGTATTCCCACGAAGTCATCACCATAGACTCGCCGGAAGATTGTCCCACTGTTCCACTGCAGCGCCCGCGCCATGTCTTTTTCCAGATTCACTAGCTCGTCTTGCTTGATCTCTCTTTCTTTCGCCAGCTCTCTGAGCTCGGCCGCGTTAGGGTTCTGCGCGCGGCTGCAGGGAACCAGAGTGCTCGCTAGTATTACCAACAGCAGTGTGAACAGCTTTCTTATAAGCATGGCACCTCGTCCTCCGGATCGGCCGGATCATCTCCCAAGATGTTTTGTTCGGTAACTTTGTCCCAGTTAACCTTAAGTATAGGCCAGCCGGGCCCATCTTCGCCGAGGGTGCGCCCTTCTACTAAACACCCAGAACGCACTTCATTCTTGCCGTTGTAGCAAACCCGAGCTCGGTTTTTGGGGTGCGAGGGTTACGAGGCTTGGATCTCGTAGCGGGCGCATTCGCGGACAGCCTTCGTAGCCGTCCTGGGGTTGCACTGTTGTATCAATGCGGCTTTCCCCCGGGATTACCGCTCTGCTGCTTTGGTGCGGTCTGTGACGATTGGCGCTGCTCCACCTGTTTCTGTTGAGAAGCGTGCTGTTGCTCGAGCTGTTGCGTCTGTTGAGAATGGCGCTGCTCCATCTGTTGTATTTGCGCATCGTTGTACTTTTTCTGGGTGGCTTGCTGGTGTTCTTCTTCTTGTTGCTGCTCGAGCGTCTGGTGATCCTGCGCTTGCTGCGCGGCTAGTTCGTTCAGTTGCTGCTGATACGTCTTGTTGGCTGCGGAGCTACCGGTGTTCGGCGCCGCGAACGTGTGAGCCGGCAATTCGCTGGCATGACCGTTTACCGGAGGAGCCTTGTATTCGCCCCCCGCTTGGTTGGAGGCTACAATGCCAGTTTTGAAGTCACCAGGTTTGGTAGTGGCCGCGATGGGCGGTTTGCCTTGGTTGGCGGAAGCGCGCAGCTCAGGATTGCTGCGGGCTTGCTGCATGTGTTGCATCTGCGCTGCAACCGGACCCACATGCTGCTCGTTGGCATAGGAAACTTGCTGCGGGGTGGGATGCGCTTCGACCCCGGCGGTACCACCGTTGTAACTGACGTGACTTTCAGAGGCATTGGTGACCGGGGCGTTGTAGGTGTTGCGAACGACGGCGGTGTTTACGTGATTCACGGCAGTGTTGTACACGAAGTGATTCCCTTCCCAGCGCCCGCCCTCATATCCAACACCGCTGTAACCGTAGCCGTAATTGATGCCGCCGTAGTAGCCCACCGTCGGGCCCCAATATCCTTGATTAAAATAGTACGCGTTGCCGCCCCAGCCCCAATAACCTGGCGTCCAGAGATAGCCAGGTTGAGGAGCGAAAACCCACGTGCCAGGCACCCAGTAGTAGTCGTTAGCGGAGTAGTCATAGCCCCAGTAACCGGGCGCCCATAGGTAACCGTCGGCGGGACAGATTGGCTGTTCGTAGATGGGAAGCAACGGCGGCCCGAAACCTACGGAAACGCCGATTTGAGCGAACGCGACGCGCGAGAAAGCCAGCACGACAAGCGAAAACAGCAACAAGCGAACAATAATCCCAGCCCGCATTATGCTCCTCTTTGCCTGCTCATCCTGTTTAATGCCCGTCGCGGCATCCGACGGGCGCGCACGGATTTGAGCGGCGGGGGTCCCCTAAGGGAAAATGTGGCATGCACCAGGATGCTCGCCTGTGAAGGTATTTATCATCTCGGCGCGTAACGTACAATCAAAATCAATTTTGGACTGCCCGATTAGCGCAAGTCGGAAAAGTTGAGAGGAGTCGTGGGCGATCTACTCTTGGAATTGAACGGTGAGCACCATGCGCGAGGCGATTGGTTTACCGTCCGACAGTGCGGGTTCGAATACCCATAACGTCACTGCTCTTTCCGCTGCGGCCTGGAGCAATCGTGGACCAGACAATGGTTTCGCTTCTGCCACGTTTCCCTTTTCGTCGATCAGAGCGTCGAGTTTCACGACCGCGTCCATGTCGAGGTCTTTAGCCCACTCAGGAAGGGTTGGCGGAGTCTGCGACACAATTTTCGCGGGAGTGATTTCTCCGGTTTTCATCCCACTCGTATTTATTGCGGGTATCGCGGTTGCCTGATCGGCGCTAACGACCTTGGGCGCAGCCGAATCTTCGGCGCCTTTGTTTTCGCGCGCGGCTCCCGCGTCTGCCGTTGTCGTGGTCGGACGTTGTGCGACCGCAGCAACGGGACTTTGCGCCTGGGTTGGCTGAATCTTCTGTGTCGATTGAGAGGGGCTCGCTCCGGCGTGGTTGGCATTTGGCGCACCAGTCGATGCAGGTGTTTGCGATGCCGGTGTGCCGGCCGGCGCTTGCGGCCTTGATTGGGTTGATGCTACCGGCGGTTGATTGCTGTGAAACAAGCCACTCATCGCGTGCCAAGCAATCCCCAGCGCCCCCACGATCAAGAGCGATGCCGCGATTCGGATGCGAGTTTGCGACCTGTGCGATGAAAGTACTTTTGCCTCGCTTGTAGTGTTCGAAGTGGTCTTGTCCGAGCCTGCCTTGCCCGAGCTTGGCTCGCTCCGTTTGCGAACTTCCGCAGAGGCATCTGGCGCGGTCTGTTTTGTTTCCTTTTTGGGAGATTCTGGCTGACCCTTTGAACTGGCCTCCATTGCGGCCAGTACAGCGTGTAACTCCGCGTCCTTCGCTTCGTCCCAGTCCGGCGGAATCGACTCGTCTGTAGCTTCAGGTGCAGGGCTGGCGGGCGTTGTCGTACCGGTTTCCGGAACAGTTACAGGGATTCCTTCGCTAGTTGACGAGCCGGATTCCACAGTTGGTGCGGGGTCGGAAACGGCCATCGGCGCTTCGATTCCTTTTTGCGGCTCAGGAGTCGCTGCGGCTGCTGCAGGCTGTTCAGTCGGGATGTGCCAAAAATTCGGGTCGTAAACGGTGAATTCCAGGTCCGTGTAGCCTGCCTGGCGCGACTCCAGCACTTTGCAGAGAATTTCTCTCTCGGACCGGTCGTTTCGAAGAAATACACATTGCCCCGGCATGACTCTCGCCTTCAATTTCAGCACCGCGCCGTTGTCCAAGACCAGTGTTGTATTTGTCGTTTCCGTGAACAGCTCGCGTTGCTCCGCGCCGTCTACGGTCTTCGACCCTTGAACCGTGACAGAGATTTCCAACGGCCTTGCTTGATTTCGCACGAGTTCAGTCATTCTTTTTCGCACCGCTCGACGGAATTTGCGGAATCGTCCCGATGCCCGGGCTTGTATTAGTACCTTCGGCCCATTGTATTTGGACTGCCGGTCCCATGCCCGGCATCCTTGCGAGGTTCGAGTCTCCCTCCCATCGTGAGGTGCTAATACGTCGGCCGCAATAGCCGGGAAGTACAGTCTGTTCCTTTCGGTACACCGCAACCCAGAAGCAGCCGAATGGGACAGGTGAGTAGTGGCTGACCAACGCCCGCCAAGATGCCAACTCGCGTACGGTTCGTTACCTTTTTGCGACTCAGCGGCCCACCATTCTTTGCAGTTCTTCGGGGTAACGAGCGCCCTGCACCGCGATCTTTGAGGCTGCCGTGTCCAGTTCGCGGAGATCCTCGGGCGAAAGCTCCACGTTAGTCGCTGCGATGTTTTCTTCGAGGCGCGCCAGCTTGGTTGTGCCGGGGATGGGAACCATCCACGGTTTCTGCCCAAGCAGCCAAGCGAGCGCGATCTGAGCCGGCGTCGCTTTCTTCTGTTGCGCGAATCTCCCAAGCAGATCCACCATCGCCTGGTTTGCTTTGCGGTTCTCCGGCGAAAAGCGAGGGACGATGTTGCGGAAATCGCTTTTGTCGAACTTCGTATCTTCGCTGATCTTCCCAGTTAGGAACCCCTTACCAAGCGGACTGAATGGAACGAACCCGATCCCAAGTTCCTCGAGCGTCGGGATCACTTCTTTTTCAGGCTCCCTCCACCACAGCGAATATTCACTCTGCAGTGCGGCGACGGGTTGAACTGCGTTCGCACGGCGGATGCTCTGCACGCCTGCTTCCGAAAGTCCGAAGTGCTTCACCTTGCCTTGCTGAATCAGCTGCTTCACAGCTCCGGCAACGTCTTCCATCGGCACATTCGGATCGACGCGGTGCTGATAGAACAGGTCGATGACATTGGTCTTAAGTCGCTTAAGCGAGGCTTCCGCGACGTCCTTGATGTGCTCTGGCCGGCTGTCCAGCCCGGCCTGTTTGCCGGTGTTCGGATGAATTTTGAAACCGAACTTGGTGGCGATCACCACTTGCTCACGGAAAGGAGCGAGGGCTTCACCTACGAGTTCTTCGTTTGTGTAGGGGCCGTACACTTCCGCAGTGTCGAAGAATGTGACGCCGCGTTCGACGGCCGCTCGAATCAGCGAGATTCCTTCTTTCTTGTCCATGGGAGGCCCGTAGCTGAAGCTCATTCCCATGCAGCCGAGCCCGATGGCCGACACTTCCAGATTGCTTTTTCCAAGCTTGCGTTTTTTCATTGCTTCTCCTTACCTACATCTAGATGCTCGCCAAGCGCTGAGGTATGCAAAAAACGCCTTTCTACGCGCAGGAAACGCCAGAATGGAGCTACCCCAATCCCCTGCGTGCACGGGCATACATCTTCTTAAAAGAACACTTCTGGCGAGAGATGAAACCGCTGACTCAAACGCTCGAAATGCTCCCTGTTCAATTTGCGCTTGCCGCTCAAAATTTCAGAAACGATACTGCGTTCGCCGAACACGCGTCCTTCTTCTTTAGCTCACACTGCTCCCATCAAGAATCGCAGAACCTCCACAGGCTGTATTCCAGGTTCATCGTTCCCCCGAAACGGGACTCGCATGCACCCTGGTACTAGACCCACTTCTTGAATTTAATCAAACGCCATGCCAACATGACTCGTGACTATTGAAGATAGAATTCGTGAGCGTGAAGCAAGACGAAACTTCAGCGTCACCTGCTGCCCCGCAGGAAACGACCTAGCTCAATCTGACGTCGGTCTCAGCCTAGCCGCAGCTCGAGAACGATCGTTCATCCGCCTAGCGACTCGTTTATCCTGACAAAAGAAGGGTCACTAACCACTGCCGACTGGTTCGCCGGCCTCTGGTCCAGGACCACTTCTAGCCGGTTCTGCCTCACAAACAGAAACCGACCTAAACTTTAGAAACAAGCGACGGGAGAATTTCTGACCGGGACCAAAACACACATTATGGAAACGCGCATTTGCGCTAAAATGAATGAAGAAATGAGCGAGACCCGATGACCGAACGTAAACCGCCATTTGCGACCGTGGAAGAGGCGCTCGAGGAAATCCGCGCCGGCCGCATGATCGTTCTGGTAGACGACGAAGACCGCGAAAACGAAGGCGACTTGGCTATGGCCGCGGAGAAAGTCACGCCGGAAGCCATCAACTTCATGACCAAATTTGGACGGGGCCTGATTTGCCTGGCGCTCACCGAGCAGCGCTGCGACGCCTTGAATCTAACCGCCATCACGCCGCGAAATACTTCCGCCTTCGGCACGCCCTTCTGCGAGCCCATCGACGCGCGACGCGGCACCACCACCGGCACCAGCGCCTCTGACCGCGCTACCACAATTTTAGCTACCACCGATCCCAACACGCGCCCTGAAGATCTCGCGCGCCCCGGACACGTTCACACTCTGCGCGCGCGCAACGGCGGAGTGCTGGTCCGCGCCGGACAAACCGAAGCTTCCGTGGACCTCGCGCGCATTGCCGGCCTCGATCATTCTGGCGTGATCTGCGAAATCATGAATGACGACGGCACCATGGCGCGCATGCCCGATCTGAAAGAATTTTGCCGCGTGCACAACAGGAAGCTGCTTACCGTCGCCGATTTGATTCGCTATCGCATGCAGCACGAACGCTACGTTCGCCGCATCGCCGAATCGATTCTGCCCACGCCGCATGGAAATTTCCGCATGATCGCGTACTCCAGCGACGTGGACCACGAGTTGCACGTCGCGCTGGTTCGCGGCGACGTTTCCTGCGACGCACTCGGAGGCCCGCCTCTCGTTCGCGTCCACTCGCATTGCCTCACTGGTGACGTTTTCGGTTCCACAGCATGCGATTGCCACGCCATCATTGACCGCTCGCTGGCTTCAATCGCGCAAGCGGAGCGCGGTGTCTTCGTTTATTTGCATCACACCGGGCGCGGATTTCAAATCGATGCGCGCGAAGCGGACAGTAGCGAGCTTCCGCGCATCCGATTCCATCAGCGCGAAGAACTCGATCAGGATTTGGGCAGGCAGCGTCTGGTACAGCGCGAAAGTGGCATTGGCGCGCAGATACTGATCGACCTGGGCTTGCGCCGGATCCGCGTGCTCACAAATCATCCGCGCAAGGTAGTGGCGCTGGAAGGTTACGGCCTCGAAATCGCCGACCAGGTCCCTCTCTCGGTCGACTCCGCAAAATCCACTCATCAGACTTTGTAGTCTGAAAAAAAGTTTCGCGACTATTTACCGAAGATTAAAACCACAAACGAATCTTTCACCATCGTCGGACGCGGATGCGCATTGTCCGGCGTCGCGGCTGGAGTGGCACCGAAGTCCGCCGTCACCAGAAAAACCTGGTGCGTTCTGGGGTCCAGCGCCATGGTGCGCGCATGCGCCTGCGTGGACACATTGTCCACCACGGAATATTTGTCCGGCGAATCTTCGCGGACTATGGTGAGCGTTGCGCTTTCGCCATTGGACGAATATGCGTACTGGAGTTCGGGATCGAAAGCGGTCGCGTCCACGCCCTCGCCGATTTCGGGCGTGGCGACGACCTTGCCGGAGTCGGCGTCGATCACCGCCATCATTTTGTTGTCGCAGCCGGCGAACAATCGCCGGTGCGCAATGTCCATGGCCAGCCCGGTAGGCTCCTTGCACGGCTCCATGGGCCAAGTCGCTGTCACTTTCAGGCTCTGCGGATCGATGCGCTGCATTTCGCTTTTGTCTTCGATGTTCACGTACACGTGGCCAGCGCCGTCGGCGACAGCAAATTCCGGTTTGCCTTCAACGGGAATCGTGCCCACGACGTTTCCGCTGGCGGCGTCGATGGCGGTGGCATTCTTGCTGCGGCCGTTCATGGCGAAAATGCGCTTCGAGGAGGGATCGTAAATGATGGCGTCCGGATTCGTTCCGGCTTGCGCGCTGCCGATGACTTGCAGAGTTTTCAAATCGAAAATTGTGACGGTGTTTGCCCGGCCATTTGACGTAAAGCCGCGATTGAACTCCGGAACGAGCGCAATTCCGTGTACACCTTCCGTATTTGGAATCTCGCCTACCACTTTCCCGGTATCTACCTCGAGCACGACGACCTTCGTCCCGCGCGAAATATAAAGGCGGCGCGTGGCCGGATCAAAAGCGATGTAGTCCCAGAATCCTTCACCACCGAGCGAAATTTTCTTCAGCAAATGATAGCCGGATGCGCCGGGCTTGGGATTAGCGGCCGCAAGACGCGGTTCCGCCGCGTTCGTTTTCGCGACGAGCGTAGCCGCCAAGCCAGCAAGCAGCGCGAGAGCGCCAATCACGGCCGCCATGCTACCGAACAACGAAACCCGCAACATTTTCATCTCGCATCCCCCATTTTCCTGCTTAGCAAATCCGTAACCATGCTATTCCGCGCTTGTCGCCGAGTCAATTTTTTTGCCGCGCCCGGCGCACTCCTCAACATCCTCCAGCACACTTTAAATCGTAGGGAAACCGGAGCGCGATTCTCACCGCGAGATCCACAATGCGGTCAGCGTGCCAGGAGAAATTCAGCGGCGATTCGTCTGAGAGACAAAATCGTCAGACACGATTTCCCTGGGCATCATATTCAGTGACTTCGCCGAAGAGCGCGGCTTGATCGGCGATTTGGGCGCGGTCACCGACGAGCGTGATTTGCTCGTTGGCGGAATCGAAGTGGCGCCGCGCGGCGGCGAGAATATCGTCCGCGGTGAGCGCGTGAATGCGGGCGCGATAGGTTTCGAGATAATCTTCGGGCAAACGGTCGAGATAGACGGTGGAAAGCTGCGCGAGAATTCCGTCCTGCGTGGCCACGCCAAGAGAAAAAACGCCGCTCAAGTAGCTGCGGGCGCTCTCGAGCTCTTGCTCTGTGACTGGCAACGAGCGCATACGGTCCATTTCGTAAAACATTTCTGTGAGCGTGGCGGCGGCCACTTCGTTGCGCACGGCCGCGTGAACGGTGAAATATCCATACTCGCGCAAGGCATTGATGCCGCTGCGGGGGCTATAGGTGTAGCCCTTTTGCTCGCGAATATTCATTACCAGCCGGGAATGAAACGCACCACCGTAAATTGAATTCGCGAGAACCATGCGATACCAATCGGGATCGCGGCGCGTGATGGCCAGGTTTCCCACTAGCACCTGCGTCTGCACGGAGGCGGGAAGATGAACGAGATGAACCTGGCGCCCGGTATGTTTTGGCGGCGCGGGCCACTTCTGCGGGGCGGGCGCCGGGGCTTCCCACGCGCCGAATATTTTTTCAACCTGATCGAGCATCGCTTCATTCGAAAAATCGCCTACCAGGATGAGCAAGGCATTGGCGGGCGAATAATTCTGGTGATAAAACTCTTCAAGCTGCTCCCGTCGGTAAGCTGCGACCTGGGCCACCACTGGCGCGACGATAGCGTACGGATGTTCTCCGAAGAGCACTCGGCGCAAGCGTTCGGTGGCAAGAAAATCTGGAGTAGTGCGCTGGATGCGGAGGCCTTCAATCCTCTGGCGGCGCTCGCGTTCGAACTCCTCTTCAGGGAACGACGCGTTGCGAGCGAGGTCAGCGAGCATTTCGAGCAAGCCTTCCGAAAAATCCGCGATCCCCGAAATGCCGATCGCGCTGGTATCCGCGCCAGCGTGAGCGGCCAGATCTGCGCCCATGCGTCGGAGGTCTTCTTCAATCTGGCGAAGAGGCCGATTCGTCGTGCCGGTGCGCGCAACGGTAGCGGTGATCTCCGCCAAGCCGGGCGCGCGATACGCTACAGACGCGTTTCCGCTGCGGAAGAAGAGCTGCGCGGAAATTTTGGGAAACGTGCGGGTCTCGGCAAGGACCACTTGCATGCCGTTGGCGAGAGTGACTACGGTGCGCTTGGGCCAGGCGACTGGCCGCTCGGGTCCGAGAGCTGGCGGCGAAGAGCGTGGCGCCTGCGTGGTGACCGTCGTCGAGGTCATCGAGATTCTCCGTGGCTCACGGGACGCCGCGCCAGGACAGCGCGATTCGTGGGAACCAGATATTTTTTCGCAGCTGCTTGCGCTTCCGCCGGCGTTACGTCCATGAACCCGTCGAGCACGTTGTTGATGCGGTCGGGATCGCCGTCAAAGAGCGTGAAACAAGCGAGATAGTGCATCAGACCGAATCGCGGCATGTACGCGCCCATGCCCCCTTCGAGCATGGAGTAATAATCCGCGCGAAACTTCACTTTCACAGGCGCCAACTCTTCTTCGATGATTTCTCTTTCTTGCACTTCGGCGATGACTTCGTCGTACGCCGCGACAGTCGCGTCAGAAGTGAATTCCGGCCGATGGAAAATACGCGTGACCATCTGCGTGGGGCCGTTAGCGTCGAAAGCATCCAGATTCCCGTCCGTCTCGACGGCGATCTGCTTTTCGAAAACAAGCCGACGGTAAATCCGTCCAGCGCGGCCACCATGCAAAACACGATCCAGGATCGTCATGGCATACCAATCCTTTGTATTGCGCGGCGGAACGGTGTAGCCGATGGCGAGAGCCGGTAGGGTGCCGAATTTTTCTTCTACTTCACCGCGGCGTTCTTCCGTTTGCGGGGGTTCACTGACGTCAGCTTTCGGCGGCAAAGCATGCGAAGGAATGTCTTCAAAGTAGCGTTTCGCCAACGTGAAGGCCTCCGTCGGTTCGAGATCGCCGAGCATCAGCAGAACAGCGTTATTCGGCGAGTAATAGGTGCGATAAAAAGACTGCACATCAGCAAGCGTGGCGGCATCGAGATCCTGAAAATCGCCGTAAAAATTGTGCGCGTTGGGCCAATTGCGGAAGGCGACGGGTGGCAGATCGAGCCAGGGAAATCCGCCATAAGGCTGGTTCATCACGTTTACGCGAACTTCTTCCTTCACCACGTCGCGCTGATTGCGCAGATTTTCATCGTCCACTTTGAGGGCGCGCATGCGGTCGGCCTCGAGCCAGAGGACGCGCTCGAGCGCGTTGGAAGGAACGGCTTCGAAATAATTCGTGATGTCGTAATGCGTGGTGCCGTTGAGCAAGCCGCCGGAAGCGTTGATCAGTCGAATGTGTTCCATTTTGCCGGCGTTTTCCGAGCCCTGAAACATCATGTGTTCGAAAAGATGCGCGAAACCGCTGCGGCCGCGCGGCTCGAGACGAAAGCCAATCTGATAATAAACTCCGACGGTGACGACGGGCGCGGAATGATCCGGTGCCGCGACGACACGCAGGCCGTTGGCGAGCTTAGTGTGCTCAACCGGAATATGCGGTTTCTTCAACTTTTTCCTCCTGTGGATTTCTGCAATGCTCTCTTCAGCTGATTCGATGCTCCAGCGGGCCTCTTGGACAGAACTTTGCTGGAGAGAAGAGCAAGAGTCGCGTAGGCTTCTTGAAATTCTCGCGGATAACGGCGCATCGCTCTCGTGTGTTTTGCTACCGTTTCGAAATCACCGCGCGAAACTGGCCCGGTCCACGATTTTTGGGGACCGAGGCTCTCCAGGTTATCCAACATTTGGCGCATTAAAGGCAGCAACGCGCGCGTCGCGTCATGGCGGCTGAAGCCGATTTTCAGCAGCACTTGCGTCGCAGCTTCGACCAATCCCAAACCGTGACCGGCGACCAGCGTGCCCGCAGCGTGATACGCCGGCTTGTTCTGGCTGCCAATCGCGACCGGCACACCGCCCAGAGAAAACGCGATTTTCCGCGCGGTTGCGGCGGCTTTGGGGTCTCCCTCGACAGCAAAAATTACTTTTTCCAGCTTTGGCGCTCCGCGTCCTGAAAACGTTTGCATGGGGTGAAGCGAGCCAGTGGCTGCTCCGCGTCTCGCCAGTGGAGCGAGAACTTCGCGGTCAAGCGCTCCACTTGTATGCAGAACAATTTTACCGTGGACCTTCGCGTCCTCAAAATTGGCGAGCAGCCTGGCGACGTTGCCGAGCGCGCCATCCGGAGTGGTAAGCAGAATCACGCTCGAATCGAAGATCTCCGGCACCAGTCGCGAATACGGCTTCCCCGCTCCAATCTCGCGTACCGCAGCAGGCGAAGTGGCCGCAGAGCGCGTGACAACGGCTCCGATACGCCAACCGAGCGCGCGAAGACGCTTTCCCAACGTTCGGCCCACGCGCCCTGCTCCGACGATGGAAAGAGAGCGCTCCATGGCACGTGATAGCATAACGTGTAACGGATTTTTCGGGTGGAGGAAATTGTCTCTGCATTTATTTTGGACCATTGCGCTCGGGTCTGCCGCGGCTCTGTGGATTTATGGCGCGCTCACGACGGCGTTAGGGCTGCGAACGCTCGAATATGTGGCTGATGCGCCACCGCTGAAGGACGGCGATTGTCCCAGCGTTTCCATTCTTTTTGCAGCGCGGGACGAACAGGACAAGCTACCCGCCGCGCTGGAAACTTTCTTGGCCATGGATTATCCGGCGTACGAAATCGTGGCAGTGAATGACCGGTCACAGGACGATACGGAACAAATTCTCAAGAGCGCAGCGCAGAATCATCCGCGACTGAAGGCTGTTTCGGTGAAGGAGTTACCTGCCGGGTGGCTGGGAAAATCTTACGCGCTGCAAAAAGCCTACGAACAATCCACCGGAGAATGGCTGATCTTTACGGATGCGGACGTTCGGTTCGCGCCTTCGCTGTTGCGCAGCGCCGTCGCGCTGGCGAACAAGAAAGGCTGCGACCATCTAACACTTTCCGGGCGCACAGACATGTTTAGGTTCGGAGAGAAAATCGCAATGACGTTTTTCGGATTGGCTTTTCTGATGAGCGTGCGGCCCTGGGCAGTGAGCGACTCGAACTCCGGCGCGTTTGCCGGCATCGGAATGTTTCAACTGATTCGCCGGAGCACGTACGAAGCAATAGGAACGCATCGTCGCCTGGCGATGGAAGTGGTGGACGACATGAAGCTCGGAAAACTTGTGAAGGAGGAGGGTTTTCGGTCGGCGGTTGCTGTAGCAAACAACGAGGTAAGTGTCCACTGGCATAGCGGCGTCGGGAATATTATTCGCGGGACGACCAAGAACTTTTTTGCATTTGCCGGATTTTCCCTTTGCACCGTCGGCGTGCAAATTTTGGGATTATTGATGATGTGCGTGGTGCCGTGGATCGCGTTGCTATTCGTTCACGGGCGCGCGCTATTGTTCGCGGCGATCTCCGTGGGACTGGCCATAATTTTCCACCTTGGCGCATGCATCGAATTCAAGGTTTCGCCGTTGTATGCGCTGACGTTCCCCATCGGCGCGCTGATTTTCGTTTGGATGCAGGCGCGCTCGACAATTGTTACGTTGTGGACCGGTGGAATTAGCTGGCGTGGAACGTTCTATCCGCTGAAGGAGCTGAAACGCGGGGTTGTGTAGGCAGCGCCGCACCGTCAGGCGGCAGTTTCGCGATCCTCTACTTGTAAAAAGAATAGCCCACGAAAACAGTGTTCAAGTCGACGCCGGGATTAATCTGGCCGCGATAGGCGTTGGAAATGTGCTGATACTTATACCCGAACATCCAGGCGCGATTTCGCGATGAATTGAAGCGCTGAAAACCCAACTGGAAATCGAAGTCGAAATTGAACTGCGTCTCGCCGTGGATGTCCACCGGAATAGGGCGAACAGACGCAATGAATCCCGCGGTGGAGGCGGCCATCACCTGGAAGGGACGCTGACGAAGAAAGTTCAGCTTGAGGCCGAGAGGATTTATGCCGCCGCCGTAGACTGCCTCTCCGGCACCGGTAATATAGATCGTGTGGCCGGCAGGGTTGATGTAGCTGCCGATAATTTTTGGCTGCAGCATGATCTCGACCGGATCCACGTCGATGGTGTATTCAAGCGACATAAAAGGCTTGTCGAATATCAGGTGGCCCCAACGAAATCCCAGAACTCCAAACTGGCGCGGGCTGGTTACGCCGATCACGTGAGGCGCTTGCGGCGCGTAGGATCCCCACACGCCGAACTCAGTATCTCCCGCTTGGAAGCTTGGCTGCGGCGCCGCTGCGGGCGGCGTCTGGCAACGAGCTGCGCATGAAATGGTGAGAAGTGCGGTCAGCAAGAAGCCGAGCGCATAGAAAACCCTACGAGCAAACTTTTTTGGGCGAGTCACACGGTACCGATCATGTGATTTTTTTCGCGACGCGCTTTTTTTCTAAGCTCGCGGGCCTGGTCCCGGTTTTCGCTGCCCCACCGTTCGCATCTGGCATGGGTTGAGACGGCAAAGCAGTAGATGCAGATTCCGCGGCCGTAGTCGCGGAAAAGATCGCGCCCAGGTCGCGCTGCTTGAGTGAACGCACGCGATCGCGTAACGCGGCCGCGCGCTCGAACTCGAAATTCTTGGCGGCTTCGCGCATTTGCGATTCTAGCTGAGTAACCGCATGCGCCAATTCCGCTTCGGTAGAAACATCGCCAATCGCGACCTCCTCGAGAGGCACCGTAACATAGTCGGCTTCGACAATTCTGGCAAGCTGCATGTCCACTGATTTGACGATGGAGACGGGCGTAATGTTGTGTTCACGATTGTAGGCTTCCTGCTTCGCGCGGCGGCGGTTGGTTTCGCCGATGGCTTGCTTCATCGAGTCGGTCATGACGTCGGCGTACAAAATGGCGCGGGCTTCGAGGTGGCGGGCGCAGCGGCCAATGGTTTGAATCAGCGACGTCGCGCTGCGCAGGAATCCTTCTTTATCGGCGTCGAGAATGGCGCAGAGCGACACTTCCGGCAAATCGAGGCCTTCGCGAAGAAGATTGATGCCGATGAGGACGTCGAATTCGCCGCGGCGCAGGTCGCGAAGAATGCGCACACGCTCAAGAGTTTCGATTTCCGAATGTAAATAGCGGCAGCGCACCCCAACTTCCGTGAAATATTCAGCCAAATCTTCGGCCATGCGCTTGGTAAGAGTAGTGACGAGAACGCGCTCGTTGCGCGCGGAACGAACGCGGATCTGTTCGAGCAGATCGTCAACCTGACCCTTTACCGGCCGAACTTCGACCTGCGGATCGACGAGTCCCGTGGGGCGAAGCACCTGTTCCACCACCACGCCTCCGGATTTCGTCAGTTCGTAGGGGCCGGGAGTGGCGGAGACGTAAACGGCTTGGTTTACGCGATGTTCGAATTCTTCAAAGTTGAGCGGGCGGTTGTCGAGCGCCGAAGGCATGCGAAAGCCGTAATCAACCAGTGTTTGCTTGCGTGAACGATCGCCGTGGTACATGCCGCGAATCTGCGGGATGGTTTGGTGCGCTTCGTCGATGAACAAAAGGAAGTCAGACGGCGTGTAATCGAAGAGCGTGGGCGGAGCTTCGCCGGGCAAGCGTCCGGAGAGGTGCCTGGAATAATTTTCGATTCCGTGGCAATAGCCGATCGTGCGCATCATCTCGATATCGAAATGCGTGCGCTGAACGACGCGCTGAGCTTCGACGATTTTTCCCTGGCGCTCGAGCTCGCCCTTCCACCATTCGAGCTCTTCGTAAATGCTCTGAATGGCGCGCTCACGCTGTTCAGCCGGAAGCACATAGTGGCTCTTGGGATAAATCAGGATCCGGTCGATTTCTTTTTCGCCCGCGCGCGAGCGGATCTCGCCAGTGAGCGGATCGAATTTTCGGATGGCAACAATCTCGCTGCCCCACATTTCGACGCGCACGGCCAGGTCGTCGTAGGGCGGATAAATTTCGATCATGTCGCCGCGAACACGGAAGGTGCCGCGACGAAGGTCTTCGGCGCGCTCGTACTGAATTTCGACCAGCTTGCGAAGGATGGTTTCGCGCGCGACGGACTGTCCCTTTTCGATCAGCTGCATCATGCCGTAATACGCTTCGGGCGAACCGAGGCCGTAAATGCAGGAGACGGATGCGACGACGATCACGTCGCGGCGTTCAAACAGAGAACGCGTGGCGCTCATGCGCAGCTTGTCGAGCTCATCGTTGATGGTGGATTCTTTTTCGATGTAGGTGTCGCTCGACGGGACGTAGGCTTCGGGCTGATAGTAATCGTAATAGCTGACGAAATATTCGACAGCGTTGTTCGGAAAAAATGAGCGGAATTCGTGGAACAGCTGCGCGGCGAGAGTTTTATTGTGCGCCAAGACGATGGTCGGACGATTGATTTGTTCGATCACCTTGGCCATGGTGAACGTTTTTCCCGAGCCGGTGACACCGAGCAGAACCTGATGACGGTCTCCATCATTTAAGCCGCGGACAAGCTGGGAGATGGCTTCGGGCTGGTCTCCGCGCGGCTCGTAATCACTGGCGATTTTGAAGTTCATCTCTGTGCTCGCAGATGCGAAAAATGGGTCATGCTGAAAACTACCATTATACCAAAGGATGCAAATCGGCGCCGAGGGGCGCAAACCAGCCGCGGACAATACACCTTCATGGCTGGGAGGCTGCGGAGGGAGGTTCCGCGGGCAAAAGTGAAATTTCCGATCTGCTAACGACGTGCCCGACGTAATGAATCTTCGAGCCGGAACGCGCGCTTTGGATTATCACGTCCATATCTTGCGTGGCGTTCTGCGTGGCGCGGATCAGAGCGCCGTCGGCGAGCGAAATGGATTCGAGGCTGCCACCCGAGCCGGTCCAGGTGCCGGAGGTGTCCAGTTTTTTGCTGGCGTAGTCGTCTGGCGTGGCGTCACCTCTTCGAATAATTTTGAATTGAGTGACGATCACGGCGCACGAGGCGTTTGCGGCGTTCGTTCCACCAGTCGGAGCAGACTCTTCGCTGGCGGAGGGTCTTGGCGGAACGTCGGATGGGTAGCAGGGCTCGTCACGCAGATACGCGGACTGATTTCGCCAGATTAAACCGCCCAGCGGCGTGCCTTCGATGGGCTGTTCGTTACTCCACTTCTGGCCAATCTCGACGCCGCCTTTTGGGATGCGCACGCTGGAAGAGAGCCCGTTCATCCAGGAGCGGACATTTTCAGCGACGACAGGATTCGAGAGAAGGTCGTCAATGTCCGAGAGGTGCGAAAGCGTGCCGTCCGGCTCGACGGTGTATTCGAGCGAGCGGCCTTCGAGATTTTTGTATTGATCCTGAAGAGTGGATCCCGCGGGATCGTAAGCGTCGCTTTCGAATGTGGCACTCGATTTTTCGTAGGTGGCGCGAAGCCGGGCGCTACCGGGAGGCTCCCCGTGGCCGGACGGTGGGTTCAGAACATTAATCCGCAGAATCAAGCTGACATTCTGCCTGGATTTGGACGCAGCCTCCGGGTTTTCGATGGGCGTTTCCATTTTGTTGTTCGTAGTCGTGCTCGATTCAATTTGGTAGCGCAAGATTTCGCCTGGCGTGAATTTCGTGGAAAGATGCACGCGATTCGAAGGTGTGGCGCGAAGGGACAGCCCGATCAGTGCCAGGCTCGCTACTACGGCCGGAAAATATCGGTCGTTCTGCCTCGGAAGCTGATGCCTCAGCCGCATTCCTGCACGCTAGCACACGGATTTCGAGCGCGCAAATTGATCCAACCATAAGCGTTTTCAAGGGCGCGGCGCTGGTATGGGAACACGGGTGAGTTGAGGGGAAGACAGCGGGCCGGTGACGCGATAGTCAGAGGAGCGCGCGCTGCGGTCTGATGTTTCGCTGGGAATGACGCGGAGGCGGAAGTCCAGGCTGTGGCTGAAGTCAAGCGAACCAAAACCTTCGATTTCGGCCGATGGGCTTAGGAGAAACAAATCTTGAAACTTGATCTCGCGATTGGCGCAAGTAAATGTGGCAGCGGCCTGCCGAAACCCGCTTCGACCGGGACGCGCGGCGCCTTCACGGAGGGATTCCAAGAGATTCAGGCTGCGAAATTCAACGTCGTTCATGCTCGCTTTTCCCTTGCACGCAAGCGAGGCGAGAAGGTCCGACTTGGTCGTACCGCGCGCAGTCAGCGCGAATACCCCGGAAGATGAGCCCGCAAAGTTGTTCGCGAGAGCCGGTGAATCCGCCGAAAGGGCGGCCAAATCAACACGCGCGAATTCCAGGTTGACGCGATACGCGGGATTTGCGGCAAAATCCGCGTCGAACGAAGCGACGAAATTGCCTCCATAAAACTGTGCGCGGGCGTTGGCAAGTTCGAGATGATGGCCTGAAACTTTCAGATCGCCCTGCAGGCGGCGGACGACAACCGGCGCCAAGGTGAACTGTTCGAGAGCTATGCGGCCGCCGGCGTGAAGAGTGTCAGTGACCGCATTTGTCGGCGAGCGCGGATTCAAAAACGGGAGCATGCGGTCGAGAAAACTTTCGCGCCAGCGAGGATTCAGCCAGCGATCGACTTCCGCGGCGTCGAGGCGATCGGCCGATAGCGTGAAAAGCCATTCGCCCGCGCCGCGACGTTCGAAAGAGCCGCTCCAATTGGCGCCAAAAGCCGCGGCGGACGACACTGAAATGTGGCGAGAATCCGCTTTCCAATCCGCGTGGGCTTTGATGTCGTCGATTGGCAGATTCAGGAAAGGCGTGCGAAGTGACATTCCGGTTTTCTCTCCGCCAAAGTCAACGGCGCCCGTGGGCTGCGTTCGCCACGGAAACGCAACGTCTTGCCAGTGCAAATCGCAGCGCAATGGACCTGCCAGATCCCATCCACGCGAAATGTTCCATCCGAACGCGCTTGCCGCAGCAACCAGATCGCGAGCCTGGGTCAAATATCCGCTCAAGCGGAAGACTGGCGATTCCGTTCGAGGTTTTGCCGACGCTTCCATGCGAAGCGAACCGGCGGAAGCACCGAATGTGAGCGAGACGGGCAAAAGCGTCGCGATGCCGCGGTCATAACGAAACTCAACATTTCCAAGATGAACCGGAACGGGCAATTGCGATCCAGTGAGATCCGCCCCGTCCACGGATAGTGCTGCGCGATTTATATGCAAAGGCCAGCCGGAGAAATTTCCATTCGCGCCGGCGAAACCTCGGATGGAAATAGTCCCGGCGACGCTGGAATGGAATGCGCGCACCCAGGCGAGGACGTCGTTCAAATCGATGATAGACGAAGCGACTTCCATGGAAACGGGAGCAGATTCCGGCGTTACAGCGCCGGTCGCAGCTTCCCATCCGATTCGTCCCGAAACGCGTGCTTGAGAATGCGGCGCTTCAATTGCGGCGTCGGTTACTTCGATAGCCGAGTCCATCGGATTCCAGTGAATTTTGGAAGTCACGTTTACTGCCGGGTTATCGGTGCGAAGCGCGAGGTCCCAGCGATGAAGCTGCCGAAATTCCGCGCGGGATTGAATGGTCCAACCATCTGCGCGGTCTTCCGTTCGAGCATTCATGACAAGAGTAAGCATTCCGCGTATGCCGTAGTCAGAACTGCGCGCGAGGCGCAAGACATCGGGCACGGAAGCGTCGCTCCAGGAAACGTTCAGCTCTGCGGGACGCAAGCGCGAAGAAGTTCCGCCCATTTGTCCGCTCACGTGAAAAACTCCGGCTTGCTGCACGATCACGGCGGACCGTGTCGGGATAGCCTCGAGGTCCATGGTCCATCGGCCCGGACCGGCAGGTTCAACGTAGCCGGTCACGTTCACCAGAGCGAAAGGAAGTTTTTCGTCGCCGCGTTTGAAATTGATGCGCCCCGAATCTACTTCAATGCGCCTGAAACGCACGGATGACACGGCGGCCGACGCAGGATTGGAAGCTGCAGTCGAAGGCGCGCCGGAAGCGCGAGATGGTTTGGGCAGCCATTCTGCAAGATTCCAATCACCATCCGAGTTGCGGACGAGATTCAGGCTGGGATGACTCAGCGAAACAGTTCCAAGTTGAAGGTGGCCCAGCATCAGCCCTTGCCAGCGAAGGCGCACAGTGAGCGATTCAGCCCTCAAGAAATATTCGTGACCAAAACGCGGATCCTCGCCGAAAGTTACTCCTTGGGCTTCGAGCGTGGGGCCACCCCACAAAGTGAAGTGATAACCACCGACTTGTACAGGCCTGCCGAAAGCGGCTTCGAGACGCGCGGTTAACACTTTTTGCAGAGGCGTGTGACGAATGAGCACCGAAATTCCAGCGCTGGCCAGCCACAAAAGTACGAGGAAAAAAAGAACCCATTTTGGCCAGCCCTTCCAGCCGCGCCGCCGCGTCCTTACCGATGGAATCGGCTGGGGAAACACATCGGGATGAGAAAGAGTGTTTGCCACGGCGGATAGCGGCCAGCGGGCCGGTTAATGGACCTCGTGCATCATACGCCGCCAGCGCGTGCGGGAGGGAAGATGCAGAAGATTTTGTCCTATGGCGCGCAGCGCTCCGGCGATCCCCCGATTCGAGTAGTCCTCCGGCGTGGCGTCCACGGACCAGTAAATCACTACCGGGCGGCCCATGATGGCATCGCGGTCCACGAAGCCCCAATAGCGGCTGTCCCAGCTGCGATCGCGATTATCGCCCATCACAAAATAATGATCAGCCGGGATGACGAGCTCGCCATGATGAACGTAGCTCAGAATTTTTTCCGCCCATTCCGGACGCAGGCCGATTTCGGCGAAGTAGCGTCCGGTGGGCGGGAAATCGTCGCCGAAGGGGTCTTCGAACGCTGCGTCATGGATCACGTATGGCTCCGAGTGTGCTTCGCCGTTCACATAAACGCGTTGCTTGATTATACGGACGCGGTCACCCGGCAAGCCAATCACCCGCTTCACATAGTGTGGATGGTCGTCGAATGGAAATTTGAAGACGATGATATCGCCGCGCCGGATCGCGCGGTACGGAAGAAGCTTTTCGTACCACGCGGCCCGACCTCCGAACATAAATTTGTTTACGAGCAAGTGGTCCCCGATCAGCAGGGTTGGCTCCATGGATTGCGAGGGAATTTTGAAAGCCTGAACGATGAAGGTGGTTCCGAACAGGGCCAGGAGAATTGTGACCAGGAATGATTCGGCATACTCAGCAGACGGGCTGCGCTTCGCCATCGGTTTTGCAGGCGCGGGCGCTGGAACTGGAGTTGACGCGACGTCTGGGCCGGGTTCGGTGGTATCTACTTCCATGAAACTCCTTCAGGCCATTCCATTTTTGGATTCGAGTAATTCCAGCGCCGCGCTTGCAGCGCCCTGTTCCGCTTCTTTCTTGCTGTGGCCCTCGGCTGCCGAGAGTTTCTTTCCGGTGTGCCAAACTTCCACTTCGAATATTTTCTGATGGTCGGGCCCCGACTCGCTGCGGACGCGATATTCGACGGAGGAAAGACCGCGCTGTTGGAGCCATTCCTGCAAGGCCGATTTATTGTCGGCGCGATCCATTCCGAAGGCCTGGCTTGCAAGCGCAGGAGCCAGCAGCGTGCGCTGGACGAAGCCGGCTGCTGCTTTTAATCCGGCGTCAAGGTAGATGGCGCCGAGAATGGCTTCATAGGCGTCGGCGAGCAATCTTTTTTTGTCCCGGCCACCGGTTTTCTCTTCTCCTGGGCCCAGCCGCAAATGATTGCCGAGCTTCAGTTGCTTTGCCGCGGAATGAATCGAAGAAGCGCTCACTAGCCTTGCCAGACCCTTGGAAAGTTTCCCGGAATCCCAGTCCGGAAAACATCGGCAAAGTTCTTCACTGGCCACTAACCCCAAAACGCGGTCGCCCAAAAATTCCAGCCGCTCGTTGTCCGTGTCGTTGGAATTCTGGCGATGAGAACGGTGGATCAGCGCCCGCTCGAGTTCCTCGGTGTCCTGAAATTGATGGCCGAGGATCGCCTCGAGCTCTGCGCGTTCCTCTGCTGTCATGATTGAATTTGGCCTCTTTTAGGGTTTCGGCGCAGCAGGTTGCGCGGCAGCCTGCTTTTTGGCTTCTTCTGCTTTCTGTTTGCAACGGTCCGCCAAGCCGCCGGGAATCTGGGCGCACTTCTGAAACGCATCGGCGGCTTCACCGGATCGCTTGAGCGCCTGCAGTTCGATTCCCATGACGTAGTAGTCCGTTGGGTCTGGAGTGGTCGCGAGCTTCTCACCCGCTTCCAGTTCGGTGATAGACGCGGCGAAATCCTGACGCCGGTAATCGATCAACCCAAGACCACTGTGAGCCTGAGACAGCGCCAAATCCTTGGCCTTTGTAAACTGATCGTCCGTCATATTTACCGGCTTGGGCAGGTTCGGAATTATTTCGAGAGCGTGCTTTTCCTCGGCCTCAGCCTTGTTCAAGCGGCGTTCCGAGTTCATGTCATTGGGATCGTAATTGTGCGGGATTACCCAGCCTTCGAGGACCAGCACGCTGACATCATCCGGATTGAGCACCAAGGCTTTATCAGCCGCGTCGTACATTTTGTCGAGCTGCTGTTTGTTGAAGTAGTCCTGTACCAAGCGCGCATAAATCTGCTCGGCATATTTGCTTTGCGGATACTTTGCGAGAAAGTCCTCGCCCAATTTGATTTGGGAATCGGGCTGTTGAGAAGCGCTCGCATCGGTAAAAGCCTTGTAGGCCTTTTCTTCCTCGGGATCGACTTTGGGCGCTTCAGCAGGCGCATTTTGTGAAGCGAGAGCTTGTCCCGGTTTCGCGGCCGGCGGCGGCTGTTGCTGCTGTTGCTGCGCGAGAGCCGGCCACGACACGACCAGCCCGAGTGCGAAAAATATCATCATGCAAGTAATTGCATTGCGAATCGATTTAAGAATCATTTTTCACCTTTCCGTAGTTGATTACCCGGAACCACATTTGGGACGCACCCGGGCTATGGATTATTCGACGTCTTGCCTTCCTCGTGCGCATGAGAACTGTAGGGCGCATCCAGACCGCGCTGCGCCGCCACGCGCGCATTTTCCGGAGAACCATGGATCGCCAATGCGGCCCGATATTCGACCAGCGCCCGATCGCGTTCATCCGCGAGGTCGTGAATGCGGCCCAAAAAGACGTGGGACCAGGCCAGGATGGAAGGATCGGCTGTGCCTGCCGGAGCCGGAGCACCGGCCGTCCCCGGCTTCGAGCCCGACACGACCTGTTCGAATAGTTCCTGGGCGCGTTCCCCGTCGCCGGAAAGAATGGAGGCAACAGCCAGGCCGTAGGTCGCGCGCGGCTCGTTCGGATATTTTTCCAGAGCTTTTGAGAATGTGGCGGATGCAGCGGCAGCGTCCTTGAGGGCAATCTCGTGATCCCCTTCGGCTAACAAGCGATCCAGCCCGTCGGACTGGGGTTCCGAATCCGCGACCGTGGGTGTCGTTTCTGGCGCCGCGTGCGCCACCGCGAAAACGAAATCCTTCAAGCGCTTCTGTTCGGCCGGCAGATCGATACCCGCAATCATGTCGGGGAAATAATACGTCATGGCCGGCGCAGCCTTTTCAAACTTTTCGAGCTGCGTGACAAAGGGCCGCACGAGTATAAATCCGGCCTTGTCGTTTTCCACCAGCGCGGCTTCGAGCATTCCAGGCGAAAGATGGCGCAACCGCAACTCTACCGCCTTAATCAGGCATTCATCAGCGAAAGCCAAAAAGTCGGTACGGTATTCGGTGGGAAGTTGCGGCGCGCGCGCGGCGATATTGAGCAGGGCGCTTTTGAGTTCAACTTCCTTGCGGTAGCGGAGAGGCAGAGGATCCAGCATGAAGTGCAGGTAGGCGTGCTGTATCTCATCCACCGGGATCTGCGTGGATCCGACCGCCATGGAGTAGCGGTCACCCAGGTTTCGGAAATTGGTGCGACCGCCGACGAGAGGCTCCACGTACACTGTAAAAGAGCGACCGTGCATAGGTTTCAGAATTTCACGCAGATAGGCGTTCGAAACGGTGACGATGCGCCGAACGACCGGCTGGTAGCGTGCAATTGCGCGGTTGTATTCAGGCTCGATCTGAGTCCAGCGAATATCAAGGTGTGCTTCTTGATAAAAAAGAACGAGAATTTTCTGGAACCCTTCGAGAGCGCCGACGTCGGGCGGAAGAAGATCCGTGTCCACCTGGTAACGAAACATCGGCGGTGGCCCGAGCACCAGCGCGAGAGTGATGTAGCGCGAGAGCGTTTCGCCTGAATCCGCCAACGCATGGTCGCGGTAAAACTGGCGCAGGGCTTCGGTTGCGGGGCCATGAAGTTTCAGGAGCTCGCCGCGCAACGCCAGGCGCGAAGGCATCTCGGCGAGCGTGCTTTCGTCGGCGTCGAAGCCAGCTGCGTCGAGCGCGCACATCGTGACGAATAGTTGTTGGTTCGCCTCTACGGCGATCCCGCTGGTCCACGACTGCTGAGCTCCACCCTGCCCGTTTAATTGGGGGACGGATGCAATACTCAAGATGAGCACAGCAATGCAGCAACACAATATAGGAGATGACTGAAAAAATCGTCGGATGGCCAGACTCCTCGAGCCCTTGTCATCTGCCGCCAGCCCTGAGTTCCCCGATTCAAGCTGAAGCGAGCGCTTGCGACATTGAAACTGTAACGGGCGGCCATCGTAGAGTCAAGAAAACGCGCTGGAGCTCGCCCTACAATTTCAATCAGTGCGACGCTGATCTAACTTCGCAAATCGAACTCTTAGCTTCCAAGCGCGATTGTTGTCCTTCTGAATAGGTAACGGTAGGATTAGCTTCATGAGCGTGCCGGCCGCCGGTAAATCGAGAGGGACCAGAGGACTTAAAATGTTACTCCACTGCACCCCCGGTGGTGTGCACACCGCGAGAGTGAAGCCATCGATGGGACGCGTGAAAAAGTTTTTTTTCAGACTAGTTCATTGTCTTGCGTTCTTGGTTCTAGCTGCCGAAGTTTCGGCTCAAAACGAATCGCCTGCGCAGCCCAAGAAAGACTCCGCTCAGGAGCTGCTGCCTGTCGTGGTGGACACCATAAGGATCAAAGGAGGGGACGAACTAAGTGCGGATGAAAAAGCGTCAATTAGTCTCGGTTTACAAGGCGAAACGGTTCACTCGGACTGGCTTGCGAGGATCAAGGCGAACGCGGCGCGGCAGCTTCAGGATCACGGATTTTTCGACGGTGTTGCCGACGCTGAAGTAGAGTCTACCAAAGTTACAAACGGAAAAAGGCATGTCGTAATTTCAATCGCTCTGACTTCGGGTCCACGGTACACCGTCCAGCGTATCTGGTGGACGGGATCGTCTATCTTTTCCCCCACACAGTTGGACAATCTGTGTCTGCTTAGAGTGGGGGACGTATTCAGGCCTTCCGCACTCGGGGAATCGATCCTGCTTATACACCAAGCGTATGGAGAGCGCGGGTATAAAGACATGGCTTTGACACCGCAAACCCAGACAGATTCTAAAAACGGAAAGGTCAACCTATATCTCGAAGTGGTGGAAGGCCCAAAGTCCGAGGCAGTCGAACGATCTCAGTGCAGACAATACTCTCTCGAAGATATCCAGAACACCCCCTACATTCCCAGTCCTACGTACGATCCAAAGCTCGATGCGCAGATGCAAATCTTGCGCGCACAATTGGAGGCGCAACGCGCTAACAAGAGACTATTGTTAGTTGTGGGAGGAGAATGGTGTGGGTGGTGCCGAGTTCTTGACCAAACATTTCAAAGGAATCCCGCCTTAGCGGAACTTCGAGACAAGATTTTCATTGTTCTGCACGTAGATGTGACCAATAGCGAATGCGCTTTAAGGGCCTACCCCAAGGCCCTCGGTGTGCCGTTCATTTATGTGCTGGATTCAGCAGGCACGCTCCTTGCAACTGAAAATACTCGAGACTGGGAGTCGGGAGACGGCTACGACTCTCACCGTATCGAGGGATTTCTCAAAAAATGGTAGAACTTTTACTACCAGCGGAAGTGGAACTCTGGCGGGTTAACCGTGAACGCGGACTTCGCTGAAGCTCAGCAGGACGCGCCCGCCACCGGTCGGGCGGCCGAAGCTGATCTCGGGACGGAAGCGCGAAAACAACAGAACCTGGTCGATCTGATGTTTCACTGCGGTGTCATTCGGACCGGACAGAATATTGTAAGACACTACCTCACCCTGCGCATTTAACGTGGCCTCGAGCACGAGCACACCGGAATCAGGATGGCCTTCGGACGCTACAACTCCCGGAACCGGAAACGGCGCCAAACTTTCCAGCCGCGCCGGCTGAACGAGGTTCAGCGGCAAATCATTTGCGACGATGCCCATAGGAACGCCCACGAGAACGTTTTGCACCACGAGAACGAAGACGACCAGGGCCGCCAGAATTCCACCGGTGGCGGGCACAGCCAAAGGCTTCAGGAAATCCTGGAAGGCCATAAGCGCACGAGACCAGGAACGTCGGGCGCCTACCCACGGAGGAACAGAATGCGCCGCTTGCACCCGGATGCGCATAGCGAGTTCGGCAGGCACGACCGCTGGTTCAACATTTGCCAGGCACACGGACATTCGTCTATAACTCTCGAGCACGTCGCGGCATTTTCCACACGCGTCCAAATGTTCGCGGAGGTAAGCATGATCGTTCGGCGAAATGGCTCCGTCGAGGTATCCGGGCAGGCGTCGTGCAGCATCGCGGCAGTTCATTGCGCGCCTCCGTGCCTTTTCACAGAATAGGTTAACGATCGCGCGGCTTCCGGCTTTGCGGAGGACGCCGGCATGCGGATTACCAGGCGTGGTGAACGTTCCCGCGCGCGATCGCTCTGGCGCACTGCCTCGGCAGACTCCGCGTCCCAAGAAGCATGTAGCAGAGGATCCAATATTTCCCGCAGAATGCGGCGGCCGCGCAATATGCGCGATTTCACCGTGCCCACGGAAACTTCCAGCACTTCGGCCACCTCTTCGTAGGACAAGCCTTCGAGATCCCTTAAAATCACCGCGCTGCGAAACACGTTGGGAACTTGCGCTAACGCCCGTCGTACCACGGCTTGCATCTGGGCCGTCTCCGCTTGTTCCAGCGGCGTCGCTTCCAGGTCTTTCAGATCAAGGGCGGGATTCTTCCCTTCCAGGTCAGCATCAATCGAAACTTGCTGACGATGATGCCGCCAGCACCAGCGGCGATGATTCAGCGCCTGCCGCACGGAAATGCGGTATAGCCACGTCTTCAGAGAGCTGCCCTGCCGGAATCCATGAATGCCACGAAAAGCACGAAGAAAAACTTCCTGCGTTACATCAGCGGCGTCGGCAGCGTCGGAAAGAATTCCGTAAACCAAGTTGTACACCCCGGCATGATAGTAGGTGACCAGCCAGTCGAATGCCGCGTCGGACCCCGCCTGCAGCTCGGTGACCAACACCGCCTCGTCGCGGCCCCACGGCAGTACTTGTGCCAGGTCGGACATGCCTTCCGCCAGTCTCCCTTAGGGGGCTGTACCTATCTTAGCTTAGACACCGTACAGCGTTTATTTGTTGCATAGGATAGCAGAAATGAAGCAAGGGGCGTATCCACCTAAGGTACTAGCCGAAAAAGGCCTAGCAGGTCGCAAATGCTTGAAACGATTGCACCAATGGGTCGCTGTCACCAAGTGACGCGGTAGGGACGATCATTTCTGATCGCCCCCCGCACAGATCCGTACGGGCGCTTCTACGCATACGGCTCCCACCTTGGATGAGTGGCGAGGAAGCGGGCGGTAGGATAAGGGTGCAAAACGCGTGGAGCTGGAAGCCACCGGGTGAAGATCGGTAGGAGCTGATCCCACCGCGTAGGTCGCTGACTGCGGCGGCGTAGAGTGTGCCACCACAATCGCCGCAACCGTTGCCCGAAGACACTCAACCGGTCGGTGTTTCCCGGGATCGCATGGTATCGGTGATAACCGTTCACAACCTTTCGTAGCCATGCACCAACGTCAGCAACCGGCTCGTGCATT
>CAVPFK010000016.1:0-398491 GCA_963703705.1 uncultured Acidobacteriota bacterium
TACAGGCCCTGTGTCGAAGATTCTAACATGCGATAACCACTATCTTCAGTCGAGGTCTTTCTGTTGTGTGATCCAGCGCGGAATGGTTCTGCGGTCCAATGCGCTAAACCGTCTTGATGAATCTGTTCATCCGATATTCGAAAGAATTGACTACTACGAATTCACTGCACTGATTTCTCTCACAGCGCAGCGCCGAGCGCCAGGCGACGTAGTAACTAGGGAGCTTTCGGGGCGAGCACGCCGATGTTAGCAATATTGTCGCCTTTCTTGAGTGAGGGCACCGCGTCAAGATGCAGAATGACGCCAGCGGTTGGAGCACGGGGTTCAAAGATGGTCTTGCCGAAGAAATCGGTGACGTAGCCGAGCTTCATTCCGGCTTGGACGTAGGTGCCGCGCTTGACGAGGGGATAAAAGACGCCCTCGACATCGCTCGAGACGTCCACAACCTGGTCGAGCCATACCGGGTTCTCGATTGGGTGAGGTTCGCCTGGGAGCATTTTCAGTGCGCGCATCGTGCTGAAGGTACCATTGACTAGAAGCGCGACGTCATCGGCTTCCACGGTTCCCGCGTAACCAGCTTCGACGACGATCGACGGTTTGCCGCGCACGGAGGCCGTGTTGTCCAGATAGCGGGTGGCTGCGGGATCGGTGGGGCGGTCACGCCAGATAATGATGTGATCAAGACCAAAGGCCAGGACCATTTCCTTAGAGATGCGGTCCTGAACGTCCTTGCCTGTCGGACTCCAGTAGGCGTAGGGGCGGAGACTCTCGTCGAGGTCACCACCGTGATAGTCAATCAAATAGTCGCAGCGGTCGACAACTTGATTCGTGATTAGGAAGGAGGCGCGCTCCGTCTGTGTGCCTTCGACTCGGCCAGGGTAGAAACGGTTCATGCTTTTGTTGTCGATGGGATTGACATGGGGCACCTTTTGCTCGAAAGAGACAATGTTGACGAGGGGGATGAGAATGATCGTGCCCGAGATTTCAGCCGGATCGAGCTCGCTGATCAGCCTTTCGATGGCGATGATGGAGACATATTCCGTGCCGTGGGCACCGGTCACAAGAGCAAGGACGGGGCCGGGTTTGCGACCGTTGATGACGACAACGGGGATGTTTGTAGCAGCGTCGATGCCAGCGGGGACTTCAAGGTACCCCGTGGCTTTCTCACCGGGCTCGGCGGAGGCGGTACCGACTGTAAAAGGCCTCTGCGCAAGCGCGAAAAGTGGTGACAACAGGAAAATGAGAAGAGCGACTAGAAGCGAAGAAAACGAGCGAAGCATGAGACCTCCTGGAAGCGATTGAGCATATCGCGAGTAGAGCGTGAGGACTCAAATTTCTTTGTTGCGAAAAACGCATGAGGGAGCCGTACGCTCAACGCGGGCTTTTTCATTGTCCGCGATCAGAACGGCTTCTACGCAAGACATAAAATCGAAAAAGGCGGAGTCGGTAACCGAAGTGCGTTGATTTGGCTCCGAAGCTGCACTCAGGGGATGCGGACCGCCTTTGTTTCTGGCGTGAGCAAAACGACACTCGCCGCCGATTGTTCAATCAGGTCCATCGCGTGAATCGCCACCGCATAATCAACATCGGGCTCAGCGTCAAAAAACACAATACAGTTCCGGCTTGCCCCCATTTGCGCTCTCAATGCATCTGCCAAGTCATCCGGCTCAATTCTCTTGGAATTTAAATACCATACCTCATCTGATTCCACACGAACCACTGATGCTTGGGCACAACGCATGTGTGTGAACAGTGGTGACTTTGGAAAATAGGTGAGGACCAACAGTCCCTGCGGACGACGGGCGGAGCCCCAGGCTACTAACACAAGGACTGCACCGATTCCGCTGAGAAGCAGGATTTGTGAGTACAATAGGCTAATTTGCGGGAAGAAAGGAGTCCGCGGTGCCGGGTTGACCCTCTGACGCGCTCGATAACTATCGATGGAACGCGACTCGAAAAAGTCGAGACTGGAATTTTCTGTGGAACGCCTGCGAAACCTCTCGCTTATGCCAACAATCAGGGCGGCGAGACCGATAGAGCCTAAAACAAATGACATCCAAAACGCATTGTCATTGTAATTGTTCCATCTATAAAAGTCATGATTGCTCGCAATTATGTACAGTCGCGGCTGGCTCGCATCCTCACAGCCGGTATCAGACAGCACTTCAATGCGAAGGTCGTAATTACCGGGCTTGCCTTCAAAACCGCCGAGGAAAGTGCCAGCGGTTGTATTTTGCCCTGAGGAGCCACTCTCTTCGTCCAGCCAGCGATAGCGATAGACAGGAAGTCCTCCGAGAGAAGATATTCTTCGCGTCTCCAATCCAAGCCCATCGCAGCTAATATCGCCACCCTGGGGACGACCGATGAGAATGGAATAAAAAGCATGGACGTTTAATCTAAACCTAGTGGTTATGACCGTGCCGTGCGCCAGTGATACAGGCATGTCCACGGCTCTGAGCGTGCGAGATTCCGCCCAAACTTTTGTGCCAAGAAACCCGCTGATGGCGACAAGTATGAGGACACATCCCACCTGTGCCGTTGTGGGTATCCGCATATGTATTCAGACCCCGGGACACTTGGAAGTGTTCCCAGCTTCGACTACTTGGTTCTGAAATATTGTCCGGCATCTATCATTGAACTCGTGGTGCGACATAGGTAAAGAATAGGATTCCCATGATGGTAACGATTGCAAGAAACGTTCCTGCCATCGTGAGAAGGTTTACGATAACCTGCTCGTTCTTTGCTCCAGCAACTTTCGCTCGTGCCTTTTCGCCCATAACGTAGAAGACGACCCAAAGAAGAATGGTGATCATTAAAAGAGACAAGGAAAAGCGGGACTGAGCGCTCCGCTTCGGGGGAATGTTTCTGTACTCCCACACGCCGACCCAAATAAATCCAGCGATAATTCCAAACCAACTTATCCACCAAATCCCTACTAAGATGCTCTTAGCCTTTTCCAAGGTGGACATCTCAACGCCGAGACCATGGCAATGCCGGCATTTCCCCGTTCCGTAACACGGCCTGCATTTTGCGCTACCACTGTTCGCGTTCGTTTTGCAATCTTTGCAATGACCACTGCCGGGCGGCTCACAACGGCTGCATTTGGATTGAGCTGACATTGCTTTGAGAAAGCAGCTCACCAGGCAAGGATTTTGACATGTCCGGCTCTCGCCGGCCCAGATCGAAGATTTCGGTTCTGTTCCCCGGCGGCTTACTTCTTCTGGTAAGTGCCGGTCTCGTGACCGTCGCCGATCAAAATCTTGTCGTCAGCAGCCAGGGAAAAGTTCCACGCGTACGGTCTGGGTGGCATCCCGGCTGGAGCGCAATCCAGTCGAATATGCTTCGTATCGGGGAAATCGTAACGGCAGACTTCGTTTTGCCTCGGACTTTTCATGAGCAAAGTGCCGTCGGCACCGAACTCCAAATTCTGATCAGAGCCGTCCACGTTTGCCCAGCTGCCGACTACCGCCTCTTTTAAGTGTAGCTGCTCCTCCGCCTTGCGACTGCATCCTTGGAGCAACAAGAACGCAACCAAGCAGAAAGCTGCGCCGAGCCAGTACCAACCTCTGGGATCGGTGTTTCGCGTTCCCCAGAATACCGCGACCGAAGCTTTCATTTGTCATTTACTCCCATAGTTCGCCCTGAATTCGACGAATCATGTTGGTATTTTGGCCAGAAACTTTGCATCAATCCGTGACTCCCCGTCTGTACTGCATAGATGATTTGCTCCGCTGTGGCCACATAGAGCGTTCCATCAGGAGCCAGGGCCGGCGAACCTATGGTGGTTCCCTGCAGCGGCAGTTGCCAAATGATTTTGCCCTGTGCAGACAACGCAATTACCATCCGCTCGGCCAGTATGTAGATCGTCCCGTCGCTTCCAATAATAGGCGCCGCATGGCGGCTCGCATTGACGGTCTTCGGCAAGCTAAACTTCCAACTCAGCGTACCATCCGGCGCAAACGCATAGACCACATCTCGGACGGAAATGGCGACTACCGTTCCATCCGACTCGACCACCGGCGATGTGCGAAATCCCTCGTGTTCCCCGCTGTCGAAGGTCCACTTCACTGTGCCGTGTGGGTCCAGCGCGGCGAATTTACTGAATCGCGAACCCGCATAAAGAGTTTCATTCGGACCCACAGCGATGGGAGTATCAATATAGGCGTCCTGCGCAGGACCGCTTAATGTCGCGTAGGGAGCTTGGGGATACTTCCAGATGGTCTTTCCATCCCGATCCACCGCATACATTTGCCGATAACGAACGAACAGCAGCGTCCCGTCGCGCAGCACCACTGCCGTCGATTCAGGATCGAGGGCGGGTAGGGTCCATAGCACTGTGCCATCGTCTTTGTTCAGTGCTGCGAAATTCTGCCCGCACATCGTATACAACCTGCTTCCATCGAACGTGCTTCCTTTATCGTCCAGCGCTGTTTGAGGTTCCCTACAGGACGTCTCCCAGCGCTTCAGCCCCGCCCGCGAAAGCGAATACACTTTGTTCATCGTCGCGAAGTAAATATTTTTTGCCTCGTCTTGCAATAGTCCGCCTGCAACTAAATCGCGCAAATCGACACGGAATTCCCACCGCACGGCGCTGGAAGGATCCAGTGAATACATCTCTTCGCTCCCGACGTAGAGCGATCCGTCGTCGCCCACTATGGGAGAGGTGTAGAATCCGGGCCGGTCGAATGCTTTCGTCCATTTTATAAACGGGATGCGGTCGGGCCCGGGCGGGCGTCTTTGCAGACTGTACAAATGAAGAACGTAGCCACCCGCGCCTAAAATCACCAAGCACAGAATCAAGACTTTCGCCTTCACGCTTGTCCTTGGCAGCCGCCGCGCCGCTTCATCCCTCAACGAAGTACGCTAGCGAACGCTGGATGTCTTGGCTCGCTGGCCAGTGCTAGTTTGTAACCAAATGCTAGCATCTTCCGGTGGCGCAACATTCGCCCGGATATACTTGTGTTACCAAGTTACATAGACATGGCTTAGGGGGCGAGTCCTGCGTCCAATGAGGGTGTTAATCATCGCTTTGGAAGTGGTCCTGGTGTTTGTGGCCTCTTCTGCAATCATTCATTACGTTGCCTCCCGGCCCGTTCCGAAACGAGACGTTGAAGAAATGAAGTTTCGCGCCGTGAACAACGCAAAATTCCAATCTCTACTCGAGGCTGGCACGAAAAATATCAAGAATGCCCAGTACCCCGAGGCCCTCGCAAACCTCCAGGACGCCGAACAAGCTGTCGGCAAACTTACCGACGATCAGTACGCATCCCTAAAAACCGCCCGGCGGCAGATTGCCAGTATCTACGAAGCCTCTGGAAGAGATTCCGAAGCGCAACCCGCCTACAAAGCCCTGGCTAATTCCGGCATACAAGAGGGGGAAGCCCTGATGAAAGCCGATCAGTTTCAGGGTGCGTTGCCTCGGCTTCAGGATGGCGAGGAATTCTCCGAACATTTGACCGACACAAAAAGAGACTCCCTGCTTGAATCTCGCGGGGCGTTGGTGAATTGCTTCTGGGAACTGCAACGATATTCCGATGCCGTTGATACCACCCAGCGCATGATCGAATATCTTCGGATCTTGAGTGATCCATACGATCCTTTACTTACGGCGAAGTATCTGGAGCTAGTGCAAACGTATTCTCGTGAAAACGATTGGACCGACGCGGAGCAATACCTTCTCCTCGCCTGGGGCGAGTGTGACAAAAGAATCGCGCATTTCTCAAAACTCGCTGGAGCCGATGCATCCCGGAACGCGGCTCTCTCGGACAAGGACCTGACGCTCTATTGGCTAGTGACTGCCTATCAGAAACAGGGTCAGACCGACCACGCCCTGGCCACCGCCGAGGAGATGTATACCTTCATTTCCCAGAACTCCAAGCCATGGTCAGACCTCGGCCCGTATCCTCGAAAGGAAGTTGCGAAACTTGCCTTGCAAGTCGCCTCTGAAGCCAAGCAGCAGGAGGCCTTGAGTCTTTGGCAAAAGCGGCTTGCCACCCTGCACTAGATCGTCGCCCTTCCGTACAAGCCTATGTTCCGGTGTACGATCCCACGGTTGTTTACGTCGCTCCTGCTCCCAACGTTGCCGCCGCGACGCTGATCACCTTCGGAGCGGGAATTGCCATCGGAGCGCTGCTAGTTGACAACCGTCCTTGGGGCTGGGGCGGCTGGGGATGGAACTGGGACTCCCGCCGCGCCTACTACAATCACACCGTCTGGGTAGGATGGGGAAATCCCTATCGTCCGCCGAATCCTTGGTATCGTCCGCGGCCTGTATATTACAGATATCGTCCCGGATACGGCGGCAATTGGCGATATCGCCCGCCAAACTATCGTCCTCCAAAGCCTCCCAGCAGCCGTCCTCCCGGTCATCGTCCGCCCTGGAGCCCAACCAATCCGCCTCCGGCGGGCCCCAAGCCGCGGCCGCAACCAAAGCCGAATCCGAGGCCAGATCCCAAACCGGCTCCTGGACCGAAGCCAAGCCCGAATCCGAAGCCGAGCCCACAACCAAAGCCGTCTCCGACGCCCGGGCCCAAGCCTGCTCCCCAGCCAAAGCCTCAACCAAAACCTTCACCCGACAATCCCAGCATACAGCCACAGCCGAAGCCGTCTCCCACACCGCGGCCAAAGCCCCAGCGAAAGCCTTCACCATACAATCCGAGTGCGCAACCTCAGCCGAAACCAAACCCAGAGCCAAAGCCTGCGCCACAACCCAAGCCGCAGCCCAAGCCAGAGCCCCAGCCCAAACCTGCAGTGCAGCCAAAGCCTGCGCCACAACCTAAGCCTGCACCGCAGCCTAAACCACAACAGATGACGCCCTCGCGCTCAAAGCCGGCGCCACAATCTCAACCAACTACGGAACCGCAAAACCAGTAACGCGCAGCGACAAACGCGTTCATGAAGCCGTACGGCTCGGCGTTGGCACTGTTATTTGGACTATTCGTTGGATTATTGGTTTGCTAGCCTACGAAGGTACCGGCGCGCTTGAAGGTACCCTGTTCGGCTCCTGCTTGGCTTCAGCTTTGCCGGCGCGACATCCCGTCTCGACGCGCGCCACCAGCTGATTGTCCGAGAAGCCAACGCCATCGAGACGGCCTGCAGTCACCTGAACCTGCTCCCCGCAAGCGAGCAGCCGGCCGTACGCCAATTATCCCGCGAGTATCTCAACGCCCGAGTCCAAGCCTACGAGAAATTTGCGCACATCAAAGCCGGCCGGCTTCTCTTGCCAGCCCTCAACGACATCGCCGACGTCACCACCTCGCGCACCATCGCGCTCGAGTATCACCTTCCCGCGTTCGTGTTCTACCTGCTGACATCGGTCGCGCTTCTTACGGCGCTGCTCGCGGGCTACGCCATGTCGAAACGCAGGTGCAGAAGCTGGCTCCATACGCTTCTGTATGCGGCGATCATCTCGATCACCGTCTATGCCATCTTCGACTTCGATAATCCTCGCTATGGTCTGATCCGGGCAGATGCCGCCGATAAAGTTCTGCTCCAGCTCCGCGATTCAATTCGATAGGCGGGAAATTAACAGGCGGTAAAGGGCTCGATTGACTTTAAAATGCGGGCGAAGCGTTGCCGGGCCGCTTTAGTGAATCCGAAACTTCACGGTGATCGACGTTTGGACGGGAACCGGTTTATCGTTGAGGAAAGCAGGCTCGTACCTCCAGCTGCGCAGCGAATCGAGTGCGGCATGTTGCAGCAGTGGCGCCCCCGAAACGATCTTCATGCTCGTCAGTTTCCCAGTTACGTTCACGACCGCGCTAACGGTAACATCACCCTCGATGCCTGCTCTTTTGGCTGTATCCGGATAATTCAGGGCAGATTTAGAAAGCAATCGCGGCTCTTTCACCCGGCCGCCCGGAACCATAAAGCCTCCAAGCATCGTACCCGACCCCACGTTGGGAACGACGCCGGTCAGATTGGGTGGCACGATTCGCCCCGCCGTTTCGGCCGAACGATGTGTTACCACAGGCGGAGCCAGGGGCTTTCTGTTCAGAAACTTCCGTTCGAAGCTCGCGTTTCTGGCTGGCGCTTCAGCGTTGCCGCCGTTATAGGCAAATTCTCGATCCCGGCTGCCCGGAAAGTTTTCGGTGATTATCGGCACCGCTGGGAAAGAGGAACTGGAATTGTTTTCAGGTCGGGCGCTCGCCGAGGTATGCGCCGTTAGCGAAGCTGCGGACGGATCGAGCATTGGATTTCCTTCCGACGTTTCGGCAGGATCCGCCGCACCACGGTATCGCAGGAAAATTCCCCCCGCGCACATGATCAAAATGGCGGCCGCCGCGACCCACGCGAAGGCCGTCCTGCGTCTCGGTGAGCCCAAGAACTCGCGAACCCAGGAGCGTTCGCTTGCGAACTCGTCGCGCCAATGGTCTGCTGTCAAAGTCCCCGCGGGCTTGCTTGAATTCGCTGCAGCGAAGGTTAGAAGGGAATTCGGAGTTTCAACGCCGGATGTCGCCGCAGCCACCCGCTGTACACCCCTGTCAAGGAGAGGCACTGTCATGGCGTGCCTTTCGGCAGACCTAGCTTTGTTCCAAACAGCCGGAGGAGCAGCTAGATCATCCTTGGTAAGAACGGTGTTCGTATCCTGCGAAAAACTCTTGTTCCAGAAATCCTCGGAAAATTTGTCTGGGGGTGTCGGCTGGGTTCTGGGCGTCAATTTCAGCGTGCCTTGCGCATCGTAAGCGCCCCAGAAGTTATTTATGGCCTGAAAAAATTCGATTTCGGCATAGCCTCTTACGTTAGGGTAATTTCTGGCTTTCACCACGCGGCAAGGCACCACCTGAGTCGATTTGCGGTTCGCAACCATCATCATCTGGCCCGGAATCACAGCAGCCGACAGTCGAATCACTGCGCCGTGAGGGAAAACGATTACGGTGGAGGTTTCCTCCGCGAATACTTCCATCCGTCCCGGCCGTCCAGAAATAGACGCCACGCGCCGCGATCCCCATACACCAATCGGCACCTCTAGCACCCCGATGGGGACCTCCTCAACAGGTGTCTGATGGGCATGCGACGCGAACGCTTCCGCCGCCAGCGCCATCGATTGGGCCGTTGGTTGTGTTACGCAGTTTTCTGTGGATTGCTCTACAGCGTTCACCGGCTGGTTGGCCGGCGACGGCGGTGTGGTCGTTCGCGGAAAGCTCTCCCCCAAATGCCCCTCTGCCCCACGAAAAAGTGCGATTTACTGATGGTGTTCCCATTCGATCCGATCGATCTATAGTACGAAAGTACCTTTAGTGTTGCAGTGCTGGAAACTCCACGGCCCTAGCTGATTCACGTCGTTTATCGTGTGGGACGTCGTTATCCCGGCGCCTGCAACCATGGTAATCTCCAACGAGCAGAGTCCTGAGAGCAGGAACACTGGGGATGATTCGGCATCAGAATTCCATTACGAATCTGCCGAAGAATTACGACGTGACTACTTGGTCGTTATGACCATTCCACAAAGGTCCCAAGCCGTGGTACAAGTCCCTAAGCCGGGTGGTACAGAAAACAAAGGGTTAAATCCTGTCTGACCGGTGCCGGAATCGCACTTAACGTTGCTTTTTCTGCGGGAAACTGGGCAAATTTTTGAGAAGTCTAACCGAACCTGGCTCGCGTATAGAAGTAGCAGAAGACAAACGATTAGACCCTGTTAACCGAAACTAATATCCCCCATCGTGAAACTCGATTTTTCCGCGGATCTTGCATTCGCCGTGGCGGGAGCCAGCCAGTTCCTTGGAGGACGGGTGAGATTATGAAATATCGCACACTGGGGCGCACCGGATTTGACGTCAGCGACATGGCCTACGGCTTGTGGGGCATGGGCGAATGGACTGGCTCGAATGATGACGAGTCACGCCGCGATCTCCAGCTCTCCGTAGATCTGGGCTGCAATTTTTTCGATACCGCCTGGGCTTATGGTGACGGCAAAAGCGACGGGCTGCTCGGCGAAATCCTCCGGCGCGATAATTTCACGAAGTCGAAACATGGGCGACTTTACGCAGCGTCCAAGATTCCTCCCAAGAACGGCATGTGGCCGGCTACGCCCGAATATAAATACCATGACGTTTTTCCGACCGACCACGTTTTCAAATACGCAAAGCTGATCCGCGAGAAGCTTGGTGAAGACTCCATCGACGTGCTGCAATTTCACGTTTGGGACGACAGTTGGACCGAGGAGCCCGAGTTCCGAGAGACCGTCGAAAAACTTAAGGCCGACCGCTGGATTCGCGCGTTCGGCTTAAGCCTCAACCGCTGGCAGCCCGAAAATGGCATCAAGGCTCTGTGGACTGAGCTCGTGGACGTGGTGCAGGTCATCTACAACATTTTCGATCAGGCGCCGGAAGACAAACTTTTTCCGGTTTGCCGAAAACTGAACATCGGCGTTATCGCGCGCGTGCCTCTCGACGAAGGAAGCTTGGGCGGTAAAATGATGCCGCAAACGAAATTTTCAGCCGACGACTGGCGCGCCAGATACTTCGGTCCTGAGAATATGCCGGAGACTCTGGAGCGCGTCGCGGAATTGAAAAAGATTCTGCCGTCTGGGATGAGCCTGCCGGAAATGGCCCTGCGCTTCATCCTGTCGAACCCGGTCGTGAGCACCACGATTATCGGCATGAGGAAACCCGAGCACGTGAAACAAAATATGGCGTTGAGCGATGCCGGCCCGCTGGACGCCGCGCTTCTGCAAAAACTGAGGAGCCACCGCTGGGACCGCGTCTGGCAACCCTGGGCCGACTGATATGACCAGCGAAAATCTGTCCAACCTGCGCGCAGCAGCGGAGGCGCAGGATGCGCAACGATGCTTCCCGCCGCGAAGGGAACGCGCGCTCCGTATGGCATAATCATAGAGGGAGTTTTGGCGGCAGAAGCGAGGTGCAACGGCCCCCCGAACGGTTGAAAAACAGTGACGGCAAGCAAAACAATTCGACGAAAGTTTTTCGCGGCGCATCGCAAGGTCCGCGAGATCCGCATGATAGTGAAAGGTCTGGCGTCGAAGCGTCATCCGCTGCTCGCACACATTATCCCCACGCGCCGCTGCAATCTCGCCTGCACCTACTGCAACGAATTCGACGACTTCTCGAATCCGGTTCCGACCGAAGAGATGTTCCAGCGCATCGACCGGCTCGGCGCGATGGGAACGGCCATCGTCACCATCAGCGGCGGAGAGCCGCTGATGCATCCCGATCTTGACGCGATCATCGCGCGCATCCGCAAAAACGGAATGATGGCCGGGTTGATCACCAACGGTTACCTGCTGGTGGCCGACCGCATCGAACGCCTCAACCGCGCCGGCCTCGAATATCTGCAAATCAGCATTGATAACGTTATGCCGGACGACGTCTCGAAAAAGAGCCTGAAAGTTTTGGACCAGAAGCTTGCGCTCTTGGCCGAACATGCTGAATTCCACGTGAACATCAATTCGGTGCTGGGTAGCGGCGTGCGCAATCCCGAAGACGCTTTGGCCGTCGCGCATCGCGCTATCGCGCTGGGATTTACCTCCACGGTAGGCATTTTGCACGACCACAACGGCCAACTGGAGCCACTAGGAGCACGAGAGCAGGAAATTTTCGAAGAAATAATCTCGCTGGAAAAGCAGTCCTTTACGCGCATCAATCGGTTTCAGCACAACATCGCGCGCGGCAAGGAAAACGACTGGCGCTGCCGCGCGGGCTCGCGCTACCTCTACATCTGCGAAAATGGCTTGGTCCATTATTGTTCGCAGCAACGCGGCTATCCGGGCATTCCGCTCCTGGAGTACACCGACGAGCAGCGCCACCGCGAATTTTTCACGAAAAAAGGATGCGCCCCGCGTTGCACTGTTTCCTGTGTGCACCAGGTAGCCGCCATCGACGCCTGGCGTTCGCCTCAAACCTTCGACTCAGGCTCTTCCGCCAATCCCGCGCCGGAACCCCTCGTTCAACTCACGAGCTCTTCCTCCCGCGAATAAATTCCGGCTGCATTTCCTTGTTTTTTCGCGAAAAATCTTCCTCCGTTTACGCCTAAACAACTTCTCTCTTTCGACGATCAAAAACGTCTATACAAGGACTTCATGGTCCAACTGCTCTGTGGGTTCAGAGCGGATCCGGTTCACCGGTATCAGCGGCTGTCGGCCGTGCAACAGGGAAAATCTGGGAGGATTGCGATGCGAGGGCATACCTTCGGGTTGTTTACCTTGCTGGCAGGCGGACTGTCCTTGCTAGCTAGTCCCCATTAACGAACGGGTTAGTCTTCAGGTGACGACGGGTTCAACGTGTCGAACCGAAAGTCAGCGGCGTGAATCCCGTATGCGATTCCACGGCTGGCGCGCCGAGTTGTGCTGTAGGACAGCCAACTTCGGCTTATGCTTCTAATAATCACTTCGTTCAGAAGGATGAAACGACTTTCACGCTTAGGCCGTTCGCGCTAAAGTGTGTAGAGGAGCTCTTGATTTGTCGTTGGCGTACATACGAGAGGGAATGGATTTATGAGTGCGGTTGCATGGCTGGCGCTGGGTGCGGCGGCGATTGTGTTGATTGCAGCTATTGCTATTGTGGTGTGGACGGCCGGCCGCCGCTCGACCGAACAGCTTTCCGCGGTGCGACAGGAGATGCAGAATTCGATGGCGTTGCAGGGGCAATCTGTCGCCGGACAAATCAACCACTTGATGCAGGCGGTGACGACGCAGCTCGGACAGGTTCGCCAGGAACTGCAATCGGGAGTGGCTTCGTCAGGCAAACTCGCGAGCGACGCACAGATCGCCATGGCGCATCAACTCCAGGCTTCGAGCGAGACGATCAGAAAAATGAGCGTGCAACTGGGCGAAGTGCAGCAGGCGGGACGCGACATGTCGCAAGCGACTCAAACGCTGCAGACAATTCTAGGCGGAGCCAAGACCCGCGGCACGCTTGGCGAAGTTGCGCTGGAACGATTGCTGGAAGATGCCTTGCCGCGCGCTGCGTACAGCACACAGCATCGTTTTGCTTCGACTGGAGCGATCGTGGACGCCATCGTCCGCAGTGGCGAGCGGCTGCTTTCGGTAGACTCGAAATTTCCCCTGGAAGCTTACCGTAGGCTAGTGGAAACCGGCGACGATGCGCGGCGTGAATTTTGCGTGGCAGTTCGCAAACACGCCGATTGCATAGCGGAGAAATATATTTTGCCGGACGAACACACCTTTGATTACGCGCTAATGTTCGTTCCTTCGGAAAGTGTTTATTACGAACTGTTGCTTACCGAGGATTCGAAATACGGAATGTTGGATGAATACTGCCGCAGCAAGCGGGTTTTCCCCGTTTCGCCCAACACCTTCTATGCTTGCCTTAACGCATTCGCGATCAGCCTGCAAGGGCAGAAAATCGAAGAGCGTACCCGATATATCCTCGCGGGAATGTCCGGGCTCAAGAAACAGTTCGAGTCCTGCGCGGATGTCTTTGAAAGGCTGGGGACTCACCTTCGCCACGCGCAACAGAGTTACGAAGAGGCGGACAGCAAGCTGAGCCGCGCGGGCAATTCATTGGAGCAGTTAGAACAAGGTGCGCTGTCCGAAGCGGAACAAAGGTCGCTCTCTGAAACAGAACAGAAAGCGTTGGAACCCGCCAGCGAACAGGCTCGATTCAGCCTCTAGGAATTTCAGGATATTACCACCCTACATCCCCATTGTTTTCCTACTGCAGAGCCGCCTGGGCTGACTCGAGGAGAGTGCGGAAATCTCCCGCCATGGTGTAAGAAAGAATTTTCTGCAACTCCGAGGACGCTTTTCCGGTGTCCGAAGCATTATGCGCCAGCCGATTCGCGAGAGTCTGAATTTGACGCTGGAGATTCTGCGGAGCGATGCGCTGAGCTGCTTGCAGGTAGCGGCAGGCCGTCTGCGGATCCGGGGCCAGAAGCAGACGCGCGTGGAACGAAAAATCTCCTGTGCTAATCGTCTGAACCTCGATGGTCGCCACATTTTGTGCCCCGCCGGAGGAGCGAACCTGATGCGCGTCGCCGCGGAGGAATCGAAGTATGCCCGGAGTTTTGTTTTCAACCAGAATGTCGAGCGGACGATCTGAGGCCTGCACGTGAACGACGAGATTACTCCTTTTCTCGGGAACCAGCGGAGGCATGGGAGGATCGAAGTGCAGCTCAACCAGCGTTGTGGTCGCGAAGTATTCCGTGTTGCGCCCTGTTTCGATGGAAATTCTTGCGGGGCCGGGAACGGCGCGCGGCCCGGCGAGAACTACGAGACATTCAGGAGAAGCGGCCAAGACCAGGGCGGGATCGTCATTCAACGTTACGTGATCCGCTTCGGCTTCACCGTGAAATGGGCCTCCGCAGATTGGGAAGGCATCCTGCTGCGAAACTACGGGAGCCAGTGAAATTTCAGGTTGGGTTAGGTTAGGCGGCGGTGGCAGATCAATGAGCGTGGCTGCAGAACCGCCGGAAGCTTTGGCAATTAAGACGCTGGAATCGGTGGGCGCTAGAAAAACCGCTCTTCCTGTTTTGTCGGTTTTCGCGCGTACGTCGATGCCGGAATGAGAGCCCAGGTCGACGATCATGCCTTCGGCGAGGCGGCCGTCAACGCCAAGCACGGCGAGGGTGGCCGGACGGCCGGCTACAAGCCTTGGAGGAAGCACGATGGTGACAGCCCAGGTTGTCGATAAAGCATCTTGCAGAGGAACGGAGCGAGCGGTTGCAAAGATCCATGCACACTGAGCCGCGCCGACGAGAAGCAGAAATAGAAAGCGAATTGCATGAGAAGCAGCGAAGAAAAACGGTACGCGCGTCTGGTCCATCATTCGGCTGCGGGGTGCATGACCCGCTCGTAAACTTTTTCATCATGGAACAATTTGAATAGGTCCGGATCGAGTTCGCCGGCGCGAACGCAATCTTCGAGAATGGAAAGGGCGCGATTGACTGGGACGGCACGCTTGTAGGGGCGGTCTGAAGCGGTGAGGGCGTCGAAGATGTCGCAGATGGTCATCATTTTTGTAGGCAGCGGAATCTGATCCCCATGGAGTCTGTACGGATAGCCCGTGCCGTTGAGTTTTTCGTGGTGCGCGCGCGCAATCTCCGGGATTTTTTTCAACTCTTTGGTCCAAGGGATTTGAGTCAAGAAATTAAATGTGTGAATCACGTGCGATTCGATTTGCAGACGCTCGGATGCGTCCAGGCTCCCTTTGGGAATGGAGAGCAAGCGAACTTCATCGGGGTCCAAATACGGGCGCTCGATGCCGCGTGGATCGATGAATGAATGCTGGGCGATTTCGCGGAGCTTTCGGGACTGGCTCTGTTCGAGGAGAGTGGGCTCGTTCGAGTCAATGATGAGCTGCAGGTACTCTTCGATACGCCGGAGGCGTTGATCAAAATCTTCGGTTAGTCGCGCGACTTCGGAAAGAGCGTCCCCACGATCGCTTTCCAGGAAGGCTTGCAGCTTGCGGCGTACGGTGCTGGCTTCGGCTTCTTTACGGATATAGTCGAAGCGTTGGCGCAGAAGGTCAAGTTGCAGCGGATACAGTTTTTTTGCTTTGACCAGAACTTCCTCGCGCACGCCCACTTTTCCGAAATCGTGAAGCAAGGCGGCGTAGCGGATTTCCTTCAATTGCTCGGCATTGAAAAAACTGGAGGCGTACGGGCCCGCGGAAGCCGCGTTGACTACTTCGGCCAGGCGCTGGGTGTAAGCCGCAACGCGCAAGGAATGGCCCGAGGTGGTAGGGTCGCGTTGCTCAATAGCCGTTACGGCGGCGCTGACGAAGCCTTCGAATAGCGTTTCAATTTCGTTGTACAACTTGCGATTTTCATACGCCACGGCAGCCTGAGAAGCAAGCGAAAGAGCGAGACGCACGGAGCGGTCACGAAACGGCTGAACCTGCTGCGCGATATCTTTATCGAGAAGCAGACGCGCGCCAGGGTTACGTTTGCAATTGATTAGCTGAAGGACGCCGAGAACTTCGCCCTTGGCATTGCGCATGGGCAGAGTGAGGAGCGAGCGCGTGCGATATCCGGAGTCGCGATCGTAACTATTATTGAAGTGAAACGGACGGTCGGGAGGGATTTCGTAGGCATTGGCAAAATTAAGAACTTCGCCGCGCAGTGCGGTGTATCCGGCCATGGAATTTTCGGCGAGCGGAAGTACAAACTCCTGATAGGGAAATTCCAGACTGTCATTTTGCGTGAGCATAAAACGTAGATGACGGCCTTGGCTATCTTCCTCGACGAGATAAAGAGAGCCGGCGTCGGCGGCGGTGATTTCCCGCGTCTTGGAGAGGATCAGGGTGAGCAGGGCGCCGATGTCGCGTTGTGAAGAAAGCGCGACGCCAATCTCGTTGAGCTCTTCGCGCTCGCGCTCCCAGACTTTCAGGGCGTGGCTGCTGGCGCGATCGCGTTCGACTAGCTCGATATTTTCGAAGGCGGCTTCGAGCGTCCTCTCGACGATATTCAGAGGGGCGCAGGATGGGAGGAAAGCGAAGATGGCGCGGTCTCCGGGCGGGTTCTGCGCGGGCCGCGCTTTGGCGCTCGAACTGCTGTCTGCGGAAAAAACGGCGATCACGCGACAGTTGTGTCCGGGTTCGCCGGAATGAGGACGGTGAAATTCTCCGCTGGGTTTCATATCCGCGAGCCACACGCTGGGTGTGCCATTGTGCTGAGCGGAATGGGTTTGATGCAGATCGTTTTCCTTGTGTTGCGGGACCGGACGCAGATCGTAGCGCGCATGCAGAGGCGCAGCCAGTTCGGCGGCGGCCGAGCCTTCAATGTACCAAACCTGTTTTTTCCCCGACATGGAGGACCCGCATCCAGAGGGCGCGCCACAGTATAACGGAAGCGGGGAGCGGAACACAGCCGGGATGAGTCTGCAAGGCGCCGATTGGAAAGTGGAGTGCCACCCGAGAGTGCACGATGTTGCTGGAAACTTGAATCGGGTGCACTCGTTTGCTAGCCTTGCGCGACTTCTGCTTTGTGACATTTGTGCCATGCTGAGAAATCAAATGGCTACAACGACCAAATTTAGCGCGCCCAAAGGTCCTGGACTTTTGAAGCAATGGTGGGAGCATAAAGGCTCGCTGTTGATCAGCGGGGTTATCACGCTGGCGGCGCTGGCTATTTACTACGTTACGTTTGTGGGCGAGCGGCCCATGCCCCTGTTCGATTTCGTTACGCGGCTGGAACTGAGCAGCCTGGATCTTCGTTTTCAGTATCGCGGGCGTATGCAACCGGACCCGCGTATCGTGATCGTAGACATCGATCAACAATCGCAGGAAGCGATCGGACACTGGCCTTTTCCGCGAATTCATTTTGCGCATCTCGTTGACGCGCTGCGCGAGGATGGAGCTCGCGTAGTGGCGTTCGACATTACGTTCAGCCAGGCCGATGAGACAGCGCGCCCACTGCGGGATCTTTCGGCAAGCCTCGCCGAGCAAAGAAAGAAAGGTATGGCGGCTAATGCGGCGGTGCAATCGGAAATCCAACGCAAAGAAGAAGAGTACAACTACGACCAGCAATTTGCGGATGCGATCCACCGGTTTGGAAGCGTGGTGCTGGGCAATTATTTTCTGTATACAAAAACAGACCTTCAAGGAGTGTCGAACGAAGCGCTTGACCGCTATGCGAACTTGATTGCATTGTTTCCGTTTCCACTGGTGCACCCGGAGCCGTCCGCCGTCGGCGACGCGGGTCGTCTTCGTTTGATAGATCAGTACGAGGCGAAATACCTGGTACCTCGCGGCGCCGAAGCCAATACCGAACTTTTGACCAGTGCGGTTGCATCGGAAAAAGGCGGGTGCGGTTTCTTCAACGTTTTTGTGGATGCGGATACGGTGGTACGTCGGATGCCGCTGGCAATCCCTTACGGGCGCGATGCCGATCGCGCAAATTGGGATTTTTATCCTTCTCTCGATGTGCAGACTCTGCGTATCTATCTGGGTCTTGCAAACGAACAAACGGTTTTGAATTACGGCGACGGAGGAGTGTCGAGCATCGAATTCGGTCCCAAGCTGATCGTTCGACCCGACCACGTGAGCCGGATGATGGTCAATTATCACGGGCCGGCGCGGACGTATCCGTATGTTTCGTTTGCGGATGCCGCGCAAAGGAAATTCACACCGGGAACTTTCAAGGACAAGATCGTTTTGGTGGGTGCATCGGCAACCGGCATTGCGGATTTGCGAGCCACTCCGTTTGGCGCGATCGATTTTCCAGGTGTCGAGATCCATGCGAACTTAATCGACAACATACTGAACCAAAAGTTTCTGATGCTCGGCGCTCCGCAGGTGCTCAGCGACGTGGGGTTGATATTCCTTTTCGGAATTCCGTTGGGATTGTGGCTGGCCATCGTCCAGCCACGCTGGATGGCGTTCGGCTTGGCGCTCTTGATTCCGTTTACAGCGATTGTTTACTGGGCGTTTCTGCATGGCTGGTGGCTGAATTTCATTATGCCGTCGCTATTTACGCTGATTCCGAATGTAAGTCTGGTGGCGCTGTATCGGGTTTTGACTGAGGAACAGGAGAAGCGCAAGGTGCGCGGCGCGTTCCAACAATACGTGAGCCCGGAAGTGATACGGAGGGTGTTGAGTGATCCGGGATTGGTGACGCCGCGCAAAACCGAAATCACCGTGCTTTTCAGCGATGTGCGAGGATTTACCACCATTTCAGAAGCGCTTGATGCGCAGGACCTGGCGCGATTGCTGAATGGATATCTGACGGAAATGACCCGCATTATCTTCCGAAACCAGGGGACGCTCGACAAGTACATCGGCGACGCGGTGATGGCGATCTGGGGCGCCCCGTTCACAGAGCCAAAGCATGGAGAACGCTGCTGCAGAGCCGCCCTCGCTATGGTGGCGCGGCTTGCAGAGTTACAAAAGAAATGGGTCGCGGACGGTTTGCCGGCGATGGAAATTGGAATTGGAATCAATACCGGGATCGCGTCGGTGGGAAACATGGGTTCCGTGTTGCGCTATGGATATACCGCGATGGGCGACAACGTAAACTTGGCGGCGCGCCTGGAAGGACTTAATAAAGAATACGGGACGACGATTTTGATCACGGGATCCACACGCAAAGACATTACAGACGAGCGGATGATCATCCGCGAAATCGATTTTATCCGGGTAAAAGGGAAGAACCAGCCGGTCACCATATTCGAACTCTTAAGCGAGCAAGCTGCCAGTAACGATGGAAAAAGCCTGGTCGAGATGTTCGGCCGTGGACGGGAAGCATACAAAATTCGCGACTGGCGCGCGGCAAAAGGGATCTTCGAAGAGGTACTGAGCCGGTGGCCGAAAGATGGACCTGCTCGCGTTTTTATTGGACGTTGCAATGAATTTCTTGCCGAAGGACCTGGGGCGGACTGGGATGGCGTTTACGAGATGAAGCACAAATAGTTCAGCGGCGAAGAATCATTCGTCGAGGCGCACGACAAAGGTAGTGAACTGATCAGTGGAATGGAGCTGCGCGGCAAGTTGATTTGCAGCTTCCTCGGTAGCCAAGCGGCCGACCCGCACGCGGTAGAGCACACCGTTTGCCGAATCGTAGGTGACGATAGCGACTACCAGGTTGCGGGATTCCATTTCAGCCTTTAACCGCTCAGCATTTTCCTGCCTGGAGAATGCGCCGATTTGGACAGCGAAAACGCCGGCCACGGGGTTCGGACCGCCTATGACCTCCAGGCGAACTTGCGCCGTACCAGGGCCTATCATCTCGATGGCTTGCGCGGCAGAAAGCGAAAGGTCGATTACGCGATCGGCGATGAAGGGCCCTCGGTCGTTAATACGAACCTCGGTCTGCTTACCGTTGCGGAGATTTGTGACGCGGACGACGGCGCCGAATGGTAGGGTACGATGCGCAGCGGTGAATTCGTGCATGTCGTAAATTTCGCCGTTCGATGTGCGGCGGCCATTGAACGGAACGCCATACCACGAGGCCACACCTTCCTCGACGTATTCGCCGGGCACCGCGGGTTGCCTTTCGATTGCTGGAGGCGCGCCGGAAGCTCGGGATGAGCCTGGAGTGACTCGCGGCTGGCCCACGGATGGAACTCGAGAGGGAGTTTGCGCGGGCGGCTGATTGGTAGCGTGGCGATGTGCACAGCCACCGAGTGCGGCAGGAATCAGCAGGGTAGCAGCAACTAACGGCCATGATTTAACGTGCGCGAAGGCAAAACTTAGAAGCTGATTCGATTCTGGGCAATTACCTGTAGGCAGGCCGGTGGCCCTCACGCCGGTTCCCGATTCACTGGTTTGGACTCATCTTAGGTATTATAGGAACGCAAACACAATCTCGCAAGGAACCCTATTGGCCCTTTCTCCACGACTGCGTTATAAACTCGACCGAATCCGCGAACAATTTAGCGGTCTTATTGGCGGCGGCCAGCGGGAAGCGCCGCGTCCAAAGCTGTGTCCTTCCTGCGGTACGCTGGTAGGAGCGAGCGCTGCAAAATGCCACCAGTGCGGCGCGAGCATGAATTTTGGGATGGCGGCTGCTAGCCGGTCGCTGAGCCGGCTACTGCCCACCACCTCGCCTGCGACCTATGGAATTTTGAGCCTGAGCTGCTTGCTTTACGGCGCGAGCCTGTTAGCGACGATTCGCAGCAGCGGATTCCAAGCGCCGAGCGGCGGGTTATCTGGCATCTTCAATCTCGGAGGGATCAACATCTATGTTCTGGTAAAACTCGGGGCCTCGATGCGCTGGCCGATGGATATAAAGGAGCCGTGGCGTCTTGTGATGCCTACTTTCCTACACGGGAGCCTGATGCACATCGGATTCAATATGTGGGTACTGATGGACATTGGACCGCAAATAGAAGAGCTTTATGGTTCGGCGCGATACCTTTTCATGTACGTCGTGACAGGCATCGGAGGCTATATCCTGAGTGGCTTGCTGGGTGGTCACGTGAGCATTGGAGGGTCGGCGGCTTTACTGGGATTGATCGGAGTGCTGCTCGCGCTTACCACAAACCGACGAAACGCCGCCATGCAAATGCTGCGAAGCCAACTCATCAAATGGCTGATTTATATTGCGATCATGGGGTTTGTGATCTCCGGCATCGATAATTTCGCGCATCTCGGTGGATTCCTAAGCGGATTCGCACTTGGAAAGGTGTTGGCGGATCGCCCGCCAATGTCGCAGGAGGAACGCACGCGGGCGGATCTGTTGGGGTGGACGACAGCGATCATCGTAATGGTGAGTCTAGGGGCGGTGGCCTTCCAATTATTTCATGCAACTTAAAATGAGTTACCGGGAAGTGCCGGACCTCTCAGCCCCCAGCGTGAAGGCGGCGCGACACCACGATGCTGTAATGCAGGCCTGAAATACATACGAAAACCGCCACGCAATATCCGCAAACCTCGCGCACGATCTCGAGCAGATGGTTATTCCAAATGGCCAACAGTAGAACCAGAAAAATGAGCAGAAGCTCAAAAAATGTAGTGGCCTTGCCGTAAATACTAGGCGGCAGGGCAATGTAACCGACGGTGACGAGAACTACGGCGCTTGCGACCAGGAGGGATACGTCCCTTCCAATAACAAGAATTGCCAGCCACCAGGAAACTTTCTGGTGCAACGCCAAGACGATGTAGGAGGAAGAAACCAGGAGCTTGTCCGCAATAGGATCGAGATAAGCACCCAGCGGAGTTTTTTGATTCAAACCGCGCGCCAGAAACCCATCCAAAGCGTCCGTTAGGCCGGCGATCATGAGGATGGCCATGGCCCAGCCATAGCTCTCGTAGTGAATGGTGATGATGAAAACCGGCAAGAAAGCCAGGCGCAGGAACGTGAGCTGATTGGGTACAGTAAAGACTCGGTTGTTCATGAAGTTCTTCAGCTAGTAAGAGATGACACGTTCGCTCATGCAAACTGCGCTAGATAGTCCGCAAGCGAGCGGCCCGTTTTCTTCTCAAACACTTCAGCAAGCGACGGAATAGAGCCGCGAGATTCGTCCAGCGCGACCCGCTCGATCCGAAGCATGGGGAAAAACAAAGTGGGCAGACCCATGCGGTCGCCTTCGGGATGCAATACCTGGCTCACAAAATCGTCGAAAGAATGGAGATCGATTCCACGCACGGTTACACCGGAATTCGTGATATCCACGAGTTCGCCCCATAACTTTTCCTTCGGATTTTGCAGGCTGATTACGACGATCGAATGCGGTTCCATTGCATCTCCTGAATCTCTGTCAAATCATGGTATCTCACTCTGCGGCGCGAGATTGCCAAACGACGCGCAAGAGTTATCTTCGTGAGCGCAGTTTAGCTTTCCATCACCTTGATGTCGGCGGCGACCCTCAGAACAGGTTCGGTGGCTTTTTGGACTGCCTCGGGCGAAACTCCGGGAGCGACTTCGCGCAAAACGAGGCCCTCCGGAGTGACTTCGATCACGCCGAGCTCTGTGACGATCAGATTCACGACGCCGACTCCGGTTAGAGGCAGCGTGCATTCTTTTACAATTTTGGCGGCGCCTTCTTTGGTGGTGTGCTCCATGGCGATGATCACGCGTTTGGCGCCGGCCACAAGATCCATGGCGCCACCCATGCCCTTCAGCATTTTTCCAGGAATAGCCCAGTTGGCGAGATTGCCCTTTTGGTCTACTTGAAGCGCGCCTAACACGGTGACGTTGACGCGGCCACCGCGAATCATTCCGAAGGAATCCGCGCTCGAGAAATAGCAACAGCCCGGAATTTCGGTGACGGTTTCCTTGCCGGCGTTGATCAGGTCGGGATCTTCTTCTCCTTCGAATGGATAAGGGCCTATGCCGAGCATGCCATTTTCCGACTGAAGAACGACTTCGATGCCGGGAGGCAGAAAATTCGGAATAATGGTGGGCAATCCGATGCCGAGATTTACATAGTAACCATCGCGGAGTTCGCGGGCGACGCGGCGAGCGATCATTTCGCGCTTGTCGATTTCTGTTGGCATGTTTCCCCTAGCGTTTGCGGACGGTGCGGCGTTCGATGCGTTTCACGTAATTTGCGCCTTGAAAGATTGCGTCCACAAAAATCCCGGGCGTGTGGATGCAATCCGGATTGAGTTCGCCCAGTTCGACGATTTCTTCAACTTCCGCGACAACATAATTCGCGGCCGTGGCCATTATTGAGTTGTAGTTTCGAGCCGTTTTGCGAAAAACGAGATTTCCCCAGCGGTCGCCTTTGTAAGCTTTGATGAAAGCAAAATCACCCCGCAGAGACGGCACCAGAATGTGCGGGCGGCCGTTAAATTCTCGCACTTCTTTTCCTTCTGCTGCCAGCGTGCCGTACCCGGTGGGCGTGAAAAATGCCGGAATGCCAGCGCCGCCGCAGCGGATGCGCTCTGCGAGCGTTCCTTGCGGGTTCAATTCCACTTCGATTTCTTTTTTCAGGGCGAGCTGCTCGAAAGTTTTGTTCTCGCCAACATAACTGGCGATCATTTTCTTCACTTGCTTGCTGTGCAGCAAGACGCCGATGCCGAAATCGTCGATGCCTGCGTTATTTGACACTAACGTCAGATTCCTGGTGCCCTTGTTTCGCAGCGCGGCAATCAGATTTTCCGGTATGCCACAGAGGCCGAAACCTCCCAGCAGAATTGTTGCGCCGTCGTGAATGCGCGCGATAGCTGCGTCAGCGCCGGCCACACGCTTATCCATCGGTCTCCTTTAGTTGAGTTGCACGGTGATTGCGAGCTGGAAGTTTACTGCAAATCAGCAGGAATTTTGTAGAACTCATTCGGCGGCAGGAGATTCGGGCTTGCCGGTGCGCCGGCTGAGTCCAGCGCGAGCAGCTTGCTTCAAGGCGCGGACCCGAGCTGCCACGGCTGCGACTGCGACGTCCAGGGAAGCGGCGCCTTCCAGTTCAGCCATGAGCGCGGAGCCCACCACGGCCGCGTCGGCGAGGCCCCCAAGCACACTTACGTGGCTGGGCAGAGAAATACCAAACCCCACGGCAATCGGCAGCGTGGTGAAACCTCTAATGCGGCGCACGAGCGCAGGTAACCCTTCAGGCAAGGCATCTCTTGTGCCTGTCACGCCGGTGCGCGAGACCAGATAGAGGAACCCGGTCGAGGCTTTTGCAATGCGCGCGAGTCGCTCTTGGCTGGAGGTTGGAGCGGCTAGAAAAACAGTGTCGAGACCACGGCTTTGCAGGGCGGCGAGATATTCGTCAGCTTCCTCGGGCGGCAGATCGGTGGCCAAAACTCCGTCAGCGCCAGCCGACGCGGCAGCTTCGGAAAATTTTTGAAGACCCATCTGCAGAATGGGATTGAAATAGCTGAACAGGACCAGAGGCGCGTCCGTACGCGTGCGCAGATGGCTGACGAGTTCGAGCACGCCGGCGAGAGTCGTTCCGCCGCGCAATGCGCGTTCGCTGGCACGCTGGATGACTGGACCATCCGCCACCGGATCGCTGAATGGGACGCCGAGTTCGATAATGTCGGCGCCGGCTTCAGCGGCGGCCAGTACGATTTTGGCGCTGGCTTCGAGCGAAGGATCTCCGGCGGTAATGTAGGCTACCAGGCCGAGTTCGCCGGCGTCCGCAAGCGCGCGAAATCTTCGTTCGATTCTTCCGGCACGTTTTTCGGTGTTTGGCGTTCCTTTCGCGCGACTGCTTGATTCGTTCGCCGGAGAAAACCATGAGGTCGGGGAGTTAGACATAGCGAGAAAGTGTTTCCATATCTTTGTCGCCGCGGCCGGAAAGATTCAGGATCACTACTTCATGCGGACTCATTTCGGGCGCGCGTCGGATCAGTTCAGCCAAAGCGTGCGCGGATTCAAGCGCCGGAATGATTCCTTCCACCCGCGCGAGAGTGCGAGCAGATTCCACAGCGTCTTCGTCACTGGCGGCTGTGTACTCAGCGCGACCCCGTTCGGCGAGCCAAGCGTGCTCGGGACCCACCGCGGGATAATCAAGGCCTGCGGAGACGGAATGCGTTCTGGCGACTTGCCCATCGGAATTCTGCAACAAATAAGTGTAGGTCCCTTGCAAGACGCCGGGGCGTGCGCCCGTAAATCCCTGTCGAGCAGCGAGGCGCGCTGCGTGTTCACCGAGTGATTTTCCCCGGCCGCCGGCTTCTACGCCGATCATTTTTACGCTGGAGTCGCCGAGAAATGCGTGGAAAAGACCGATCGCGTTAGAACCGCCACCGACGCAGGCAATCAGATGGTCGGGGAGGCGGCCTTCCGCACGAACTATCTGCTCGCGAGCTTCTTCTCCAATAATTTTCTGAAAATCGCGCACGATTTGCGGATACGGGTGCGGGCCCAGAACAGAACCGAGGAGATAGTGCGAGGTGCGCAAGTTCGTCACCCAATCTCGCATGGCCTCGTTGATAGCATCCTTGAGCGTGCGGCTTCCGGAATCGACGCCGGTTACTTCCGCTCCTAACAAACGCATGCGAAAAACGTTCAGGCGCTGGCGTTCCATGTCCTCGGTTCCCATATAAATCGTGCAAGTGAGGCCGAGCCGAGCGGCGACCGTAGCTGTTGCAACGCCATGCTGGCCGGCGCCGGTTTCGGCAATGATTCGTCTTTTGCCCATGCGTGCGGCGAGCAAACCCTGGCCAAGTGCGTTATTTATTTTGTGCGCGCCGGTGTGGAGGAGATCTTCGCGCTTGAGATAGATGCGAGGGCCACCGAGTTTTTCCCTCAGCCGAGAGGCGAATTGAAGTGGAGTAGGTCTGCCTGCAAAATTCTGGAGCAGACCGTCTAGTTCCTTCTGGAATTCCCGGTCGGCGCGGGCTTCCGCATATGCCCGTTCGAGCTCTTCGAGCGGCGCGACGAGCGTCTCTGGAACATAGCGGCCTCCGTACGGTCCGTAACGTCCGCGGGCGTCTGGCATTGTTTGCGGCGCTGCAGTCATCGCGCTGTCCTCTGCGCCGCACGCACGGCTCGCACAAAGCTCTTTACCAGCGCGGGATCTTTCTTGCCCGGTTTTGCTTCGACGCCACTGCAGACATCAACCGCGTAGGGTTTGGCGGAACGGATCGCTCTGCCGACATTGCCAGGAGTGAGTCCGCCGGCGAGGAAAATATGGCCGGCTGGTTTCGCGCGACGCACAATCTCCCAGTCAAAAGACGCGCCGCTTCCGCCGTGCCGACGGCGATCAAAACCGTCTAGTAAGAATGCAGAGACGTGTTTGTAGCGCGCGAGCTTGGCGATAGATGATGAACTTCGCACGCGGACCGCTTTGATTACCGGCAAAGTTCGTTTAAGACGCGCAACGGTTGTCGGCGATTCCTCACCGTGCAGCTGGAGATAGTTGAGGCCCGTTTGGCGGGCGATCGCGAGCATTTTTTCTTCCGGCTCGTTCACGAATACTCCCACGGATTTAGTTTTCTTTGGCAAGCGCTGCAGAATTCGTCGGGCCGCGCCGGGTGTGACGTAGCGCGGGCTACGCTTATAGAAGTTAAATCCAATGAAAGTCGCCCCCGATTCAATAGCTTGGCGGGCATCCTCTAAGTTTGTGATGCCACATATTTTTACTTTTACCATTGCGTTTTTCTGGCTCATGCCACCGAATTGTCCACGCCAGACGGCCGAAGCAAGTCGCTCAAGGCCCGCGCGGGATCGTTATGTTGCATCAGATGCTCGCCGATTAGGAAGGCATCAAAACCAGCGTCGCGAAGGCGAGTTAAGTCCTCGTGAGTGCGCAATCCGGACTCGCTGACGGCCAGGCAATCGTCCGGTATCTCGTGGACTAGGTCGAGCGACGTTTTCAGGTGCACGCTGAAATCTTGCAAGTCGCGATTATTGACACCGATTATTTGTGCGCCGGCAGCGAGAACGCGTTCCAGTTCTTCGCGCGAATGAACCTCGACTAATGGCTCCATCTTAAGCGAACGTCCGAGAGCAAGCAGTTCACAAAAGATTTTGTCTCCCAAGACGGCAGCGATCAGGAGAAAAGAGTCAGCGCCGGCTGCGCGCGTTTCCCATACCTGCCATGGATCCAGGATGAAATCTTTGCGCAAGATTGGAATCTTCGTCACACGGCTGGCCTCCCCCAGATCCGTCAGGGAGCCAGAAAAGAAATCTTCTTCGGTGAGCACGGAAAGAGCCGCCGCGCCGCTTTGTTCGAGGCTCGCGGCGAGCGGCGCAGGAGCAAACTCCGAGCGAATTACACCACGCGACGGAGACGCTTTCTTCAGCTCGGCAATGATACAAACGCCAGGACGGGTAAGGGCGGCTGGGAAATCACGGGGAGGTGAGGCTTTTTTCTCCACCGCCATCCTGAGCGCGAGCTCTGGTAGGACCCGCCTGCGATGTGCAACTGAGTCCCGGCGAGCTTCGACAATTCGGTCCAAAATGCTTTTCGAGCGAGCGCTGATTTCCATGGGCGAATGTACGCCAAATGTGCGGAATACACCTTCAGGTGAGCCCTAAAGGGAGAATCGCTGCAAATATGCTAGTTGTCAGGCTTGCAGATGTCAATTTTATAGCCTTTTGGTGAGAGGTTGGAGAAGCCAGCAGTACAGGACCTCAAGGTCCCGCCGGTTGAGATTCGAGCAGTGGCTTAGTGAACTTTATTGGAATGCCAAAATTCGAACCCCCGAAACCCCGGAGCACCGCATAAGTGACCCCAATTACTTTCCCTTGCCGATTGAAAAGCGGGCCCCCGGATCCGCCGGATGTGGTTTGCGCATCGAAAACGATTTTGTCTGGAAGAATGTCGCCTATGTGCCCCTGAGTGATTAGAGGACGAATTAAATTGCGGCGCGCGAGGTCGTCAAGAACCTGCGAAACATCCGTGCCACTGTGCGAAATAATTTGCTGCGCCGTGGCTTCGTCGGCGCGGGCTAGAATTGCTGCGAGTCCGGTAGCATAGCCCATTAACACGACAGGCTGGCCGGTTACTGCGGCGCCCTGTCCCCAATCCACTACGAGAACAGAACGCCTTAAGTCCTGCATATCGACCCGAATTGTCGCCAGATCGGTTTCCTGTGAGATTTGCTGAATCTCGGCGTGAAACGCGCGCGGATCTCCCGGGAAATAAGCGCGAATTGTTGAGATTTCTGGCTGGAAACCCTGATCGGTCAAGGTTTTCAGTTCATCATCCTTCCACCACGGCTCGGCCACATGGCGGTTGGTAACCAGGCGTCCGTTCGGACCGGCGACAAATCCCGTGCCAAAAACATCAAGCTTCACTTCCGGGCCGTGGCCTTCGAGGGTGAGGATTGGATTGCCGTCGCTATCCTGCAGCGGCTCGCCTTGTTGATTAAGCCCGGCGTAACGCAGACGCTGGCCGTTATTCCTATCCCGGAATGCGACTGCAACATGCAACAAGCAAACACTCTGGACGTCGGCAGGAATCAGAGTTTGGGCGCCTTGGCCGTCTTTCTCAATGCGCGCCAGTCGCGCATTGGTGTCCTCCAGCTGTTTCTGCAGCGTCGTTAGATCATCCGAGGGGGCGCTGGCCATCTTGGATTTCAGATCCGCGGCCTGTTTCTGAAGTTCGTCCTTGGAGGGCGTAGCAGCGATTGACGGTCCCTGTTGCGTGCGGAGTTTGCGCGCTTCGTTGGCTAAAGTCTGCTGCCGAAGAATTCCGCCTTCGAGTCGGGCGATGATGGCGTTTCCTTGGCGCGTTTCTTTCTGTGCCGTGCGGACAAACAGGGCGTAAATCCCAGCCATAACTATGGCAGTGGCTAGCAGAGCGCCTAATCCGACTTTGAGTTTGCGATTGAGAGAGGACGCGTCGTTCGCCATCTTCTCGGTGACGGCGAGAGCCTCGAAGGCGGTGTGGGCCATCTGCTGGCCTTCAACGGCGATGCGCGTTTCATCGCGCAATTGTTTCTGCTCGCGGAATACTCGCAACTGGGTGCGTACGCGGGCCAGCAACTCACCAGGATCACACGGGTGTGAAATCGCATCGTCGGCGCCAAAATTCAAGGACTCGATACGCTGCTCTGCCGCGGAACCTACCAGTAAAATGATACGGACCATTTCCGTGGCTGCCGAACCGCGGATGGTAGCGATGGTTTCGCGAGCGTTTGAAGCGACCGAGCCAGCCGCATTCCGAGCATCAGCGGCCATCAAGAGAAGATGAACTTCCGCGTTGTGAACTGCATCGAGCGCTTCGGCGACAGTCGCGAACCCAGAGACGTCGTATCCGGGTGTCTCGAGCGTGGTCCGCAGGCTTTCGCGTTTGGCGGAGTCTTCTTCGACGATAACGATTTTCTCGCGTGTGGTGTCCATTGGAGGGGAGGTTAGGGTATTGCGCAGCCCTCATCCTAGAAGAAAATGGGGAAAGCGCAAGAGATCTGGGCGCATTCCTCAACTAGAATAGACGTTTGCAATGCTATCCGGGGTTCATGAAAATTCTCGTGGGATGGAACTTGAAACCACTCGAGCAATTGAATCAACAAATTATTGGCTGCTCTAAGTGTCCGCGGCTGGTCTGTTACCGTGAGAAAGTGGCGCACGAAAAGCGGCGCGCTTTTCAGGACTGGAACTATTGGGGCAAACCTGTTCCGGGTTTTGGCGATCCGCATGCCCAGTTGCTAATTCTGGGTCTCGCGCCCGCAGCCCATGGCGGAAATCGAACCGGAAGGGTTTTCACGGGCGACCGTTCGGGCGATTTTCTCTACAAAGCACTATACCAAACGCGCTTCTCGAATCAGCCAACTTCCACGCATCGCGGGGACGGGTTGAAGCTCAAGGATGCCTATGTCGTAGCGGCCGTTCGATGCGCGCCGCCTGCGAACAAGCCGCTTCCATCGGAAATGGCAAATTGCCTGCCCTATTTTGAGAGAGAACTACAGCTGATCCGGCCGCGTGCCATCCTCGCCTTGGGAGGCCTTGCGATGCGCACGTACCTGGGAGCGCTCAAGCGAAATGGACACATCAAAGGGTTCGCAAAATATCCGCTTCGCCACGGCGCGAGCTACGAGCTGCCTGCGGGACTGCCGCGGCTATTCGTCTCCTATCATCCGAGCCAGCAGAATACGTTCACCGGCAAACTTACCGAGCGCATGATGGTTGACGTGCTTCTTGCGATTCGCAAATTCCTCGGTCGCAAGTGACCTGGCTTAGCGGCCGAAGACGGCCCATGTTTGACAGCACGCTGGGGGGCTTGTTAGCCTCGCCACACGGTGCTTCTTACCCCCTAATGAGATCCGAAACCGATCGAGATACCGCGCGCGAACCCATCCTAGAATTCCGGAGGGCCGGATACCGTTTGCCGAACGGCCGAGCGCTCTTGCGCGATCTCACCTTTGCGGTCAGGCGCGGCGAAACATTAGCGTTACTGGGACGTAGCGGTGCGGGAAAGACCACCGCGTTGAAGCTGATCAATCGCATGCTCGATCCGAGCGAGGGGCAGGTTCTGGTCGAAGACAAAACAACTGATAGCTGGGACGCGATTGCGCTGCGCCGACACATCGGCTACGTAATACAGGGCGTCGGACTGTTTCCACATTTCACCGTCGAGCAGAATATTTCGCTGGTGCCTCGACTGGAACGATGGACTGCGGAGCGGACGCACGCGCGCGTTCAGGAACTGCTCGATCTTGTCGACTTGGATTGCGATCAATTTGCGAAACGACATCCCCACGAGCTCTCCGGGGGACAGCGGCAACGCGTTGGTATCGCGCGGGCTTTGGCGGCGGACCCGCCGATTTTGCTGATGGATGAACCATTCGGGGCGCTTGATCCCCTTACTCGCGGCGAACTGCAGAGGGAATTCCAGAAGCTACAACACCGCCTGCGAAAAACGATTGTAATGGTTACTCACGATGTTGGCGAATCTCTTCTGCTGGCTACGCGCATCGCATTGCTCGAAGACGGTAAACTCACGGGAATTTACTCGCCTCCAGAGTTTTTAGCCGCGAAGGAGCCTATGGCCACGGCTTATGTCGCAAATTTCCGGATGTATGAAGAGGCCGAGAGGGCCAATGAACATGATTGATTTCTTTACTCGTCACCAGCACGAAATTATGCAGGCTACCCTCGAGCACATTTGGTTGGTCGGTGTAGCGATGTTGCTTGCGGTGGCGGTTGGCGTGCCGCTTGGAATCATCGTTACGCGCCATCCCTGGCTTTCCAAGCCGATTCTTGGCGGAGCAAATGTTGCTGAAACGATACCGAGCCTGGCGCTCTTTGGATTTCTTTTGCCCGTGCCATGGCTGGGAGAGCGTGCCGAACGGCTGGTAATTGTCGCGCTGACGCTGTACGCCCTGCTTCCGATCGTCCGCAATACTTCCACCGGCATCGAAAGTGTCGATGCGGCAGTGCGACAAGCCGCACGTGGAATGGGGATGACAGAAAACCAGATTCTGTGGCAGGTCGAGTTACGCCTTGCAGTTCCAACAATTCTTGCCGGCGTGCGCGTTGCCACCGTGTTGACCATCGGGATTGCGACGATCGCGGCGGCCGTTGGCGCAGGCGGCTTGGGTGAATTTATCTTCCGCGGTTTGGCCATGGTCAACAATCAGTTGATTTTGGCCGGCGCGATTCCGGCAGCTGCGCTCGCGCTACTGGCCGATCTTGTATTGGGTTTGCTGGAGCAGCGTCTGCGGCCCGCGCGACAATGATCAAGCGTTGCGGTTGGTGCGTACTCTGTTTGATTCTTCCACTGGCGTCCTGCGCCAGTGAGCGGCGTGAAATCGTTATTGGCTCAAAGAACTTTTCCGAACAAGCGTTGCTCGCCGAAATTCTTGCACAGCATCTCGAGGCCCGCCTTCATCAGCCGGTCACCAGACGCTTCTATTTGGCAGGCTCTTACATTTGCCAGCAGGCATTGCTGGCAGGACGCATTGACGCGTATGTGGAGTACACCGGAACAGCATTGACCGCGATTCTACATGATCCGATCCAAAGCGATCCTTCGGCCGTTTTCGAACGAGTGAAAAACGAATATCAGACGCGGTTCGTACTGCGGGTATTCCCCGCACTCGGATTTAACAACACATTTGCGATTGTCGTTCGTGGCGAAGATGCGCGCCGATTCCATCTGAAAACCATTGACGATGCCGCGAAGTATACGCCGGAGTGGCGAGCTGGGTTCGGATACGAGTTTATGGAACGGCCGGATGGCTACGCAGGATTGGCGAAAGTTTATGGGCTTAAATTCAATGCGGCGCCTCGAGTTCTTGATTTGGGACTGCTCTATCGCGCGTTGCTAAGCGAACAAGTCGACATCGTGGCGGGAAATTCGACAGACGGATTAATCGCCGCGCGCGATCTGATCATTCTCGAAGATGATAAACATTACTTTCCGCCATACCAAGCGGTTCCCATTGTTCGGCAGGCCTCCCTCGCTCGCTTTCCAGGCATGAGCGCTGCCATCCAAGAGTTGGCGGGAAAGATTTCCGATGCGGAGATGCGGAAGATGAATTACAGCGTGGATGGCCAACGGCGCGATATTGCAGAAGTGGCGCGCGAATTTCTGCAATCTACAGGGCTCGATTAAACCAGACCAAATTAGCGGGACTCTTCGGATTCTTGCAGCGCCTTGAAGTGGGCTTCGAGCGCGGCGCAATACTGATGCTCGGCCTCGAGTTCCGCTTGCAACTTTTTGACGAAAAGCTCAAGACGGCGAATCTCGTTCCGCATCTTCTGAATTTCCCACGAGGATTGCGCCGGAGCGCGAGTTGCGACCGTCTCCGCGCTGGGCTGTTGTGTCCGGTTAGAAGAAGCGGAAGGTGCCGACGGCCCAAACGGCGAAGCCGGTGGAGCAGCTACTACCGTCTGAGTCCAACGCGGCTGCGCCGCGGGCCCTGGAACTTGGGGTCGAGTTGCTGTGGTGCCTCGAGCGCTATCCGGATTAAATAGACCGGTCAACGTATCGGACGCCGTTCGCGCCGAAGTTTCATCACCATCCTCAGCTCCCGCGCTCCGTGTGCTGCCGGAAACAGTTGGATTCAACAGGCTTTTGACGCGAGCGATCAAATCCTGGGGCTGAAATGGTTTGCGTATCAACTCGTCGGCTTTCACAGCCGTGGCGCGTTCCGCCACGGACTGGTTGACGACACCGGACATCAGAATTACGGGTGTCTTGGCGAAGCGATAATGCTGCTTGATGTAGTCGCAAACTTCGTAGCCATCCTTATCCGGCATGATGACGTCGGTGATGACCGCATCCGGGGGAATTCTATTGAACTGCTCCAGCGCCGAGGCCGCATCGGCGCAGGTGATGACCTGGATTTTTTCCTTGCGAAAGGCGATCTTGATCACTTCGCGCATGGTCGCGCTGTCGTCAATGAAATACACCGTTGGAATCCGTCCGGCTGTGGGGTTGTGTGTTTCGCTCATGGCGTCTTGTTCTCCACTTCGTTGCGTTCGCCTTCGTCGAATTCCCGCATAGCGTCAAGCAATAGGTCGGTAGCCGAGCGCAAGACAGTGCGCTGAGTAGCTGCCGCGCCATATACGAATTTGTAGACGCCTTTGGCGGCGCTCTGGCAAGTCTTGACGATTTCCGTTACGGCTTCATCGCCAAAAAGTGCGCCACATTCGGCGTGATGAATTTCACCGGCTTCAAAAAAAATGATCCCGTCGGTTTCGCATGCATTGATGTGGAGAGCTCCCGTTTGACGGGCTTGTCCCAGCATCTGGATCACGCCCGGTAGATCGAGATGCGAAAGGCTGCCGCTTAAGTCCGTGTCACCGGAGGCGAGCATTTGAGTAGGCTGAAAACCTTCTTGCCGGCTCAGAAGGAAACTTCGTACGTGCGACGCAATGTCGGAAGGCGGCCGGCGCCGGTCGACGAAATCGTCGCAGCCCGCGCGATAAGCTTCCAAAAGAGCCTGATCTCCGCCGCCGCCGATCGCAATGAGTGGAATGTTGGCGGTCTTGGCGTCTGCGCGAAGAATCGGCGCCATCTCAAGCGCGCCCATTTCACGCAGGTTTGTCGCGCATAGAATCGCGGCGGGAGCATTCCATTCGAGCATCGTAAGCGCGTAGGTCACCTGGGTACTCTGTACCACCTGGAATCCCTGCTGCTGCAAGGCGTCGGTCAAACGCTTCGAGAAGTACACGTTGCTATCGATCAGGAGGATCCTCGGAAGATTTGCGAGCGCGCTCATGCTAAGGATCCTGCGCGATCCAATTCATTTTCAGCAAAACCTGAAGTCACCAATGCATTCAGGTCCAGAACTTCGATGCTTGCGTCGCCGACCATCAAAACGCCCGAAACATGTTGTGGGCTGGTTACTTCAACGATATCGGCAGTAACAAGTTCGCAGTCACCGTTCACCGGAATCGCAGCAGGCTCCGTGGTCGATGCGAACTTCCGCCTGGCCACCAGATAGAACTGGTGGGACGGAGAATTCTTGCCGGTCAACATTGGACAAACGTCATACACCGGTACAAGCCGACCGCGACGGACGATAATGCCCGACACTAACCGAGAGTTGTGCGGAAATTGGTGCAAGCGGACGGGCGGCGCCAATTCCGAGACTTCAGAAGCAGGCATCGCAAAACGCCGATCCCCGATTTGGAGCAGGACGTAGGATTTGGCAGCTGGAATATTGGCCGTGCTCATATTTGTGCCGCCAAATCATTGCAGGAGGCCGCTGCCATTGCGCCGTCGAGCCGTTCGAATTCTCCCGCGGTCAAGAATCCCGCAGGATTAATTACGGGAATTACTTGGTCTTCCAAGTAGGCCAGACCGCGATACCATTGGCGTTCGGCGCCGCCGAAGGCTTGGGGCAGGGCGTGAATTCCCGCGATTTCCGCCATGCGTTCGATTTTGTCCACCAGCACGGCCGTTCGGATCTGCCTCAACATCAGAACCAGCGTAGGCCGCACCACTCTCAGGCCGAAATGGGTGCACGCATTCACCACATAATACGTACGGTGAGCGCGCTCGATGGTGTGGCGCACTTTTGGAATTTCCTGCTGCTCGACCTCAAGAGCCGCGCCCAAGCTGTCCGTGCTGCGAATTTCCTGGACGGAGTCGGCGGCAATCGCAAAAAGTTGATTCGACACAGTAAACAAAATTACCGCTTCCGGCCGGCGCGCCTTTCTCGATTTGACCACGTCCTGAGCGGCAATTTTCATTGCGCTCCCACCGGGACGAGCTTGGAGAATTTAACAACACGCCTCTCGATTGCCGCGCTGATTTCATTGAGATCCACTACTTCGTCCACCGCCCCCGTTTTAATGGCTTCTGCGGGCATGCCGAAGATCACAGAAGATGCTTCATCCTGGGCTATCACATAGCCGCCGTTCGCTTTTATGGACTTCACACCTTTCGCGGCGTCATTCCCCATGCCGGTCAGCACGACTGCAACAGCCAGCGTGCGCGAGTAGGTCGCCACGGTTTCAAGCGCGGCGTTGGCGCAAGGGAGGTAGCCTTCGATCCGAAGTCCGGGATCGAGCATGATTTTGCCCGTGGGAGAAACTCGCAAGTGATGCGAACCTGGACACAAATAAATCATTCCCGCCTGTACCGGTTCATTTGCTTGCGCCTCTTTCACCGGCAATTTAGAGATTTCGGCGAGCTGCAACGTGAATTGTTTTGTAAAGGCTGCCGGCATGTGCAGCACGAGCAGTACGGCTGCTGAAAAATCGCGAGGGAATCCAGCTACGACGCGCATCACCGCCGCCGGGCCCCCGGTGGATGCAGCGATCACAACGACCGGAAATCTGCCGCCATTCTGCGAAGCAGCCAGCGGAACGCCGGTTTTTCCATTCCCTGCACCGGGCGCTTGAAGCGGCGAAGGTTTTACGCGCGTTGCCGTGCGCACGACGCGAACTTTCGCAGCCATCTTGAGCTTGCGAGTCAATTCGTCACGCACGCTGCGCATATCCAGATCGATACCGCTGGAAGGCTTGGGAACGAAGTCGATGGCGCCCAATTCGAGCGCGCGCAACGTGCCGGAGGCGCCTTCGCGGGATTCCGAACTCACAATCACTATAGGCCGGGGATGTTGCGACATGATCATTTCGGTGGCTTGCAAACCATCGACATGGGGCATGTTGATGTCCATGGTGATTACGTCTGGCCGCAGCGATTCCGCAAGGATCACGGCTTCGCGACCGTCGCGAGCTTGCCCTGCGACCTCGAGTTGAGAATCGGAGTTGATGATCTCCTGAAGCACCTTGCACATGAATGCGGAGTCATCCACCACCAGCACTCGAATTTTCTTTTCAGGCGCCTTGATCATATCAATCCTGCTGCACCGGTACTCTGAACGCCGACCGGCCCTTCGGCGTCACCGGGTCAATCAAGCTCTCGATGGTCGAAATCAACTGGTCTTCCTGCACCGGTTTGGTCAAGAATCCAGATGCGCCTTCTTTCATGGCCCGGTCGCGATGCTTCGCTCCGGCGCGCGAGGTAACCACCAGGACGGGAATTCGTGCGGTCATGGGGTCCTGGCGAAGATGTGCTAACAGCTCATAGCCGTTCATCCGCGGCATTTCCAGGTCGGTGATCACCAGATGACATCCCACCTCGGCGATAATCTCGGAAGCTTCCAGACCATCGGAAGCGAGCTTTACGCGATACCCTGCCTTTTCAAGCATGCGTCCGACGAACTTCCTCACGCTGATCGAATCGTCTACCACCACCACAACGCGATCGCTCTCGATCGGGTCCACTGCCTCCGCGGGGATATTCCCGGCGGCGACAGCTTCAGCGCCGGGCGCGAATACTCGCGCGGCCGGCGACGAAGAAGGCAGCGCGCGCCGGTCCGCTGTATCGTTCGAAACGAGGCGATTCAAATCAATCAGCAGGATCAAGCTTCCATCCGGGGCAATCGTTGTACCAGGAAAGAGTTTTACGCGCCGCAAATAATTCCCGAGGTTTTTGATAACGATTTCATCCTTGCCCAGAACTTCTTCGACCACCACGCCGATCTGTTTCCCCGCTACCTTCACGATGACCATGTGAAAATAACCGTTGACCGGTTCGAGCGCCGGGAGGGCCAGCTGCAAATCCAGTCGCACGACTTCGGTTACAACGTCGCGCACGCGAGTGAGAAGTTGTCCAGCCACATCTTCGATTTCGTCGGGTTTTAGACGGCGAATTTCCTCGACCACCGCCAATGGCAACGCAAACACCGCGGTCCCGCAGCGAACGAACAGTGCCTGGGAAATGATCAACGTCAGCGGAACCTTCACGGTGAAGCAGGCGCCGCGTCCCAGTTCGGAGCGAACTTCGATTTCACCGTTGAGCGCATGGACGTTTGCACGCACCACATCCAGGCCGACGCCGCGACCTGCGAGCTCAGTCATCGAGGAGGCGGTCGTAAAGCCGGGGCGGAAAAGGAACTCACGCAACTCGCGTTCGCTCAGCTCTGCGGCAGCCAAGGGGGACATGGTGCCGGACTCCATGACATGCCGGCGAACGTTTTCGTAATCAATGCCGCGGCCGTCGTCTTGCACTTCGATGAAAATATGATTACCGCGATGGTACGCGCGCACTTCTACACGTCCCTTTTCCGGCTTCCCGGCATTGTGGCGCGCTGCCGGGTCTTCCAGCCCGTGGGCGACTGCGTTTCGCACGAGATGAATCAGAGGATCGGAAATATGTTGGATAATATTGTTGTCGAGTTCAGTTTCCGCGCCTTCCAGCAAGAGCTCGACCGGTTTCCCGGCCGCTTTGGATGCATCTCTTACCGTCCGCGAAAGACGCGTGTAAAGGTTGCCGATCGGCACCATGCGAGCTGCCGTGATTTCGTCTTGTAGGTGGTGAGCCAATTTTGTGAACTCGTCGATATCCGAATCCACCCGGCCCATGAAGCCTTCCAGTTGTGCCAGTACTTCGGTTACGTCTGCGGAAATCTCGGTCAAGGAGCGGGACAAGATGTTGAAATCGTCGTAGCGATCCATCTCGAGATCGCTGAATTCCAAAGCATCCCCGGAAAGGAGCTCCGGCATATGCCCAAAAGTCCCGCGGAACGTATCTCTCTGTGGAGGGTGGCTGCCAGGCATCAGAGTTGCGCGGATCCGATTAAATTCGTGCTTTTCCTGAAAGTCTCCGACCTTTCCCGACAGCCGGCTCTTTGAGAAATTCAATATTTCGACGAGCTTTCCGAGCTCGGACAAGCGGCCCAGCATGCGCGTCCGATTGATGACCAGTTCTCCCACCGCGTTCATCATGCGGTCGAGGCGATCCAGCGAAATGCGCACCGATTTCGCTTGTGGCAGAACCTGCTGCGTCGCGGAAGGGGCGGCACCCGCCGCAGATTCGGTAATGGGCTGCTTTCGCGATTCCTCCGAAGCCGTGTTGTGACTAACGTCTGATGTCTCCGGAATTTCTTCTTCCGGTGCCAGCTCTTCGATCCTAGCGAGCAGCGGATTGATGGCGGCGCGCATCTCCGCGTCGCTTTCCCATTGCCGGTGTAACAGCTTCTTCAGCACGTCAACGGATTGGAGGCAAATGTCGATGATGTCCGCGTTCGGACGCAGATGGCCGTCGCGCAAATCGCCGATGAGATCTTCCACGCGGTGGGCAACGGCGGAAAGACGATGAAGGCCGACTTGAGCCGCCGAACCTTTCACCGTGTGCATGGCGCGGAACAGGCGGTTAATGTCTTCCGCCTTTGAATTGGCCTCAAGCATGAGAAGGCACTCGGTGACGACCTGGAGATGCTCTTCCGCCTCGGGAATGAAAAATTCGAGCACTTCATCGGGGACTTCGCCGTCGGTCGGCAACTTGTCGACATAGGAAAGCGGCGACGAAGCTTCTGATGTGGCGTCTTCCATAGCTGGAAGCCGGCCGCTTTCCCGCGAACCGTATTCAGTATCGGAGCCGCATGCCGCCTCGGAAGGAGGCGCCGGAAATGCAAAGGAATAGCGCAGCTTGAACGCGGCTAGGTCCTCAATGGTTTCCGCGCCGCCCGAACTAATTTGTAGCAGGTCGAATTCAAGCACCGAGATCGCGTCGGAAATAAACTCGGTAAGGGGCCCGTGCATGTCTGCGGTTAACGTGGCATTCATGGCGTAATGAAAAATGTGCGCCATTTTTGCGGCGACTTCGGAAAACTGCGGAAATCCGTAGCTGGCGGAAGTTCCGGCCAGCGTGTGGGCCGCGATGTAGAGCTTCTCGAGGTCTTCCGGCTTGGTTTGCGGTTCTGGGAGCATCCCGGAGTACTCCCGAAGATATTGCAGATTTTCGGATGCCTCCTGGAGAAAGATCTCGACCGATTCGCGGTTGGGAACGTTCACGGGCGTTCCTCCGCCACTGCTAGCGTCCTTGACGCGTCCACTGCAATGGGCTTGCGGTAGATTAGACAATCACCAGCCACGATCGACTCGAATTTCATGCCGACATTCGAAAGCGTTTCCGAGTGGCCCAGGAAAAAATATCCACCGGGCTCGAGAGCATCGTAAAAACGGCGGAGGATGGCGAGCCGCCTTTGTGGGGAGAAATACATGAGCACATTCATACAGAAAATGCAGTCGAACTTGCCGAAGTACACCGGCTCGGCGAGATTCATCTGCACGAACGAAATCATTTTTCGAATGCGCGGCTTCACTTGATATCCGTGCTTCGTTACCGAAAAGTGCATTTCAACCTGACCGAGCGAAACATCCTGCAAACTGCGCTTGGCGTAGGCGCCGCGTTCGGCATGGCCCAATGCGCGGCTGCTGATGTCGGTGGCCAAGATTTCAATCTCCCAGGCTTCCGCAAATTTCAACCCGTCGCACAGCTGGATCGCGATCGAGTAAGGTTCTTCACCCGTCGAACATCCGGCGCTCCAGATTCGGAGCGTGCGCGGGTCCTGCCAGAATTTTCTTTCCTGTACCTCCGGGAGAATCCGTTTCTTCAACGCTTCATACACCGCGGGATAACGGAAGAAAGAAGTCTCCTGCGTAAGCAGCTGCTCCAGCAGAGCGTCATATTCGCTGCTGGAGGCCCGGACGCTTCGCAACAATTCCGTTCCGCTGGCAATATGCTTTGCATCCAGATATTCGCGGATACGCGTCGAGAAAAAACGCTCGCGCGAAGAATCCAATAAGATCGCGGAGCGCTGCTCGATCAACGCACGCATCTCGCCGAGCTCAGTCTCGGTAAGATGCGCGGCGATGAAATGTTTGCTCATGTTCGGCATGCTTGTGCGCCCGGCTTTCGCCGATCACTCCAGAACGCCGTTAACGATGCGCCCCCACAGGTGCGCTGGGGCGCGATTCCTCAGAGACGGCCGTTTCAGGCCGCCCGGATTGCGAGCGAAATTGCGCCAGCGCTTCGTTGAGTTGCTCGGACAACTTCACCATGTTGCCCACCGTGGAAGCCGTCTGCCGCGCGCCCTGCGTCGTCTGGCGTGTAATGCCGGAAATGATCTGCATAGCGTTTGCCACGCCTTCAGTTCCGCGCACCTGCTGTTTCGAAGCGAGTGAAATCTCCTGCACCAACTCCGCCGACTGGCGCACAACGCTCGAAATGGCCTCGAGTGCTTTTCCTGCTTGATCCGCTAGGCCGGCTCCCACTTCCACTTCGCGTGTGCCTTCTTCCATCACCACCACGGCTTCGTTCGTCTCCGCCTGAATCGCTTTGATCAGCGCCGCGATGTCCTTGGTGGCGCTGCGTGAGTGCTCGGCCAGCTTTCGGACTTCGTCAGCGACCACCGCGAAACCTCGGCCGGCTTCTCCGGCGCGCGCGGCTTCGATTGCCGCGTTGAGCGCGAGCAAGTTGGTCTGCTCGGTAATGTCGTTAATCACGTTGATGATTTCAGAAATTTCCAGCGAACGATCGCCAAGCGACTTGATCTTTTTTGCAGTAGCTTGCACGGAAGCCCGAATCCGCTGCATGCCTTCGAGGGTGTCGCGGACGGCCCGATTTCCCTGTTCTGCGGCATCGAGCGCGCGGCGCGCCGCTTCGGCGCTGGCTTCCGCGTTGTTGGAGACCTGTTTCATCGACACAGTTAGTTCTTCGACCGCCGATGAGGTATTGGTGATTTCCTGGTCTTGTTGCGTGGCCCCGGCAGTCATATCATCTGCGGCTTCGAGAATTTGATTCGCGCTGGTGCTGACGTCAACGGCAGCCTTGCGAACGCGCTCAAGAACCTTGGTGAAGTTGTCCAGCATGAAGTTCACCGAATCCACAACGTTTCCGAGAGCGTCGTTGCTCACCTTGCCGCGGATGTTCAGGTCGCCTCGCGCCACTTGGCTGATGGTATTCAGCAAATCGGTGATGCTGCGCTGGAGCGAATCTTGCGCCTGCTGGTTCGTCACCGCGTGAGCGACCTTCGCGGCGCTGCGATTGAAATTCTCGGCGATGAATCCAAATTCGTCGCTCGAGGCAATCTCCACGCGCGCTCGCACGTCGCCAGCAACCAGACGTTCGGAGAACGTAGCGATCTCCGCTACGGGGGTCAGCACGCGCTTGCTCAGGACATAAACAAGCGAGACGCATCCTATGAGCGCGAGTACTGCCGCGCTAACCAGCGCGCCATTGCTGCCGCCCGGAAATGAGATGGCCTCTGCACCGGCTCCCGCGTGCGAGCCGGCGTAGTACGCCAAGCCCAGCACACCAAACAGTGCCGCGCCGATCCAGAAGACCAGCAACCAAATGGTGGAACTCAAACGAGCTTTCATGACTTCCTCCAAAGAAACTTGTTTACCGCGCGATCCATAAAACGGAGCGCAAACAGTGGTCGACCCATAAAATCAGCCCAGTCCAGCACCTTGAAAACATGACTAGCGCGAGCATCAAATCACCGGAACCGGAAAAACGTCAGTTAGACGCCGTAGATCCACGACCAGCGCGAGCCGATCATCGTGACGCAACATGCCGCGGCAATGCGGTACTTCGGCCGGCGCTTGATCGAGCAACGATTCTTCCGTCGCTGAGTAGGTGCCGATCACTTCGTCTGCTGCAATTCCTAACCGCAAATCTCCGCTTTGCGAGTCACCCTTCAACGCCGCAACCACGACGTGCTTTGGTAGCATTCCGGGACGCCGGCCTTCTGTAAAAGCGATGTCCACCAGCGGGACGATCGTTCCGCGCAAGTTGAAGACGCCCATCAGAAAGGCAGGCGCAAGAGGCACGCGAGTCACAATGGGCCAATCCACGACTTCCTCCACCTCGAGAACGGAAAAACAGAAACGCTCGCGCCCGGCGCGAAAAACACAGTACTGGCGTTCTGGTAAGCGAGCTTCCGAGTACGAGTCGCTCTCAAGAAACTCGCCGCCGGCGAGTTCCGCGTGCAGCAGAGAAGCGTCTTCGCGTTCGGTCGGCATCAGGCCAGCCTCTTTATTTCATTCAGCAATTCGTCCGGCGTAAATGGCTTGGCCACATAGCCATTGGCGCCTTGCTGTTCGCCCCAGTAGCGATCGCTTGGCGCGGTTTTTGAAGTCACCAAGATCACCGGAATCTGCGCATACGATTGGTGACTCTTCAAGTCCCGGCAAACTTGAAAACCGTTTCGCTTCGGCATGACCACGTCGAGTAAAATTACGTTCGGCCGTTCTTCCTCAATGGCTTCTTCGATCTTTGTGGGGTCGGAAATGCCGACGGAATAAAAGCCACCCTGTTGCAGCATGTTTTGCATGAGCCGGATCTCGGCCTGCGAATCGTCTACTACGAGAATTTTCTTCAACATGCCTCCGCCTCCACAATGGAGTCCCGAGAAAGGATTGCAACTCGGCAGCCACCCATCGCCTGAAATTCTCGCGACGCGAAACGGCTGCCAAACCCTTTCATTGCTGGCTCTTGCGCGCGGTATGCGAGTCAGTCATAAGCCTGGCACCAGGCGATGAGACACCGCTTCCGTATCAGCTTGAGACTCTTTCTCACCGGCCCGCATTTCGGCGGCGAGCGATGAGAATCGCTGCATAATCTCGTGGAGCCGCAAGGCCATGGTATGCACCGTTCGGATTTGATCGCGACATTCGGCGGTCACCTGCTCCGGTTCCAGCAGCAATAGGTCTGCGTTTCCCAAAATTGAGGTCAAAGCGTTGTTTACGCTTGGGCGCATTTCAAGCATGTAGCGCCCTAAGGTCGCCTGTCCCTGGCTCTCGATTGCGAGGCGTTCCGCGCGTTGGGCGCGAATGACCGCTTGCACGCGCCGCAGCGCTTCGGAGGCGACGAGAATCAATGTGGACGTCCAGCCGTCCTGCCGCGGAATAATCTGCAAATGCGAGTATTCAGATTGCAGCGCGGAAATATCTTTTTCGTCATCGCAAACGCAAACGGAAGTAACGTTCGGCAGCGAATGCAGGGTGGCCAGGATTTCGGAGGATTTACGGTCGCGAACGGGCCCCACGATCACCAGGTCATATCCGGTCGCGCTTGAATCGCGCCAGACATCACTTGTGACCAGAGTAATTTCCGGAACGTGCCGCTCAGCCTGCCAGCGAGCTGCTACCGACCGAGCGAATTCCGTATCGTCCGAGACGATCAGGACGCTGGCGTGATTCAAAGGGTCCCCCACCGGTCGTGAACTTTAGGGCTGAAGCTTTTCTGCTTCTTCGATGAACGAAAGAAGCCGTTTCGTGCTGATGCCGAGATTCACAGCGGCCTCGGTATTTTTTGCGCGCTTGGCCTGCTCCACGCGTCCCTGAAAATAAGAAACTTCCGTTCGCGCCAGTGCCAGCGCGGAAGCCAGAGACCTGAGCTCGCCAGAGCGCTTTCGCTGATCGATCGCCAGGCCGAGTAACGCGCGCGCCACCACCGCTCGCCGCAAGTCTTCCGCCTCCTGCCCGCCGTCCGCTACGAACGCGCCCACTTCCCAAGAGGAGAGCAAGACTTTGGTATCCTGCAAGACGACTGTGGACATAGATCGGCCGCGAGAGGGCGGAGCGGCGATCAGTTGCTCCCAAATTCCTTCGAGACACTTTTCCATTTCAGCCGTGCTTGTCGGCGCTGCAGGTCCGTCGTTCGCGGAGTTCGGAACCTGAACCGCCGCCGGTGGAATGCTCGGCGGTAGCTTTGCGGGCTGACTCGCAACACGATCGTGCGTGCTCTTGGAGCTTGGAGAGTTAGACGGTGAAACTTGAACAGCAGCTGGAGCGGGTGTGCTCGAAATCGCCGGCTCTCCTTCGATGTGTTGGACGACAGGCGTATCGGCGCTCTCGCTGGCGAGGTGTATGCAAGTAGGACCGCCCTGAGCGGTTCCCACCGCCTCTTCCAAATCGGCGCGCAGAGCAAGCAATTGCTCAAACGCTCGCCTTACGGAATTAGCGGTATAGTCCTTATGGAAAGGTTGGCGCCAGTTTTCACAGTAGAAACGCAGCTGAATGGTGGGTTCGGCGGCAGAAAAGCCCGCGCGGCGGCAATCCACGGTCTTGACGCCCTGGGAATCGAGCGTCTCTACGGCGTGCTGCACCGCGTTCAAGTCTGCATGCAGCAGACGGATGAAAGCTCGGCGAAGCAAAAAGTTGAAACGGCAAAAAGCGATCAGAGCCGCCGGATCATAGAACAGAGGCCCGGCGGATTCCTTCACCAAACGTCCTTGTTCCAGCAGGCCGTGTTCCATCATGTCCCGCAAACTCTGGCATTGGGCGATTTTTTCGAGAATTTGATCGAGAGGAGCGCACCATTCCAGCGGAGCAACATCCGCGTCGCTCAGTACCGGTTTTAAAACTTGCGCGACGTCGTCGAGCCCGATGTCCTTGCGATAAAGGTCTTCCGGAGCGCACAGCGCGAAGTACTGCACCAGAAGTAAATCGATCTTGTCGCGATCGGCCGCAGTCTTTTCCTGCTTTCGCAATTGTCTTTGCAAAAAAGCCCGCAGGCCTTCCTCGCTAGCGTTCAGGACTTCCGGAGGAAGCTGACGGATCTGAAACGCGCGAAGATTCTCGTCAATTGTGTCGTACCACTTCAAATCCGCGTCAAACACATCGCGGGTGGGCCGCTGTGGCGGCAATTCTCCGGTCGGATGTGGAAGCGGCGCGAAGTTGAACTGCGCTGCGAGCGACGCATACAGCGGATACGCCAGCCGCGCTTCGCTCCATTGCGTGGCAAAATCGGAAGGGCTTGCGGTATTCTTTGGATTCGAGACATTCGTGTTTGTCGTCATGGTTTGATAATCCAGTTGTCGATATATCCGACGAAGCGGGCTGCCACAGCTTTACGGCCGTTGTGATACCTGACTGCAATTACGGTCGCGCACGCGTCGAGCGATCCATCTGAGTTCAGCAGTTGGACGCGATCTTCAAATTCCAAAGGCAACTTGGAAGAGAACAAAACCTCCTGCGCCGTGCCGAATTCAATTACGGTTTGCTCCTGCAGGCGTTTCCGCGCAGAACCCAAGGTCAAAACGCGCACTGGTATGCGCATGGGCGAAACTCCAGGAAAAAGTTGAGCCAATTTCTCTGCACAGGTCTGCTCTTCTAAAGCAGCCGCTAATTCCGTCTCGCTCAACACGCGCCCTCCGGTCTTATTCGCTGATCAGCAACCTCAACCCTGGGAAGTTCAGAACGAGCAGAGCGATACCGTGCAAAAGAGCAGAAAACTCCCCACCAGGGGAATGCACACCAAGAGCCAAAGCTTGGCGGGCGGCAAGATTCTTAAGTGACTTTATTTCAGGTTATTGCAGGACGAACGAAAGAGTTTGTCGTCTCGGGTTGTCTCAGTGTGCGACGAAGCGTCTCATGGCCGCGGCAAATTCGGTAGCTCGCAGCCGAGAAAAACCTCGAAGCTGCTTCAAAAAATCATGACGCCATCCGAATGTGGTCTTTGTGCGCCGGCCGTAGCGGAATATTGTACAGCTTCAGTTTGCGGTATAGCGTGGCGCGGCTAATTCCCAACATTCTTCCAGCCAGCGCTTTGTCACCGCCTGCTTGTTCGAAGACGCGCAAAATAGTAATGCGTTCAAGATCGGCCAGAGCGGTGGTGGAAAGCGCGGCATCGCTGGCTTCCACGCTCTGGCCGTCTTGTGCCATGCAAATGGCTGGAGGCAAATCACTTGCGTCAATGGAGCGATGATCGCCGAGCGCCACTGCGCGCGCGATGCAATTTTCGAGTTCCCGCACATTTCCGGGCCAATCATATTGCAGAAAATTCTTCATCGCATTCGGCGTGACTTGAATATTTTCGCCCGGGGCGTAGCGGTCAAGGAAGCAGTGGACCAGCTGTGGTATGTCCGATCGGCGCTCTCGCAAACTCGGCAAGTGCACGGTGACCACGTTCAAACGGAAATAGAGATCCTTGCGAAACGTACCGGCCCGATAGGCAGCTTCCAGGTCGCGATTCGTTGCTGCAATCACGCGCACATCGACGGGTACTTTCACATTGCTGCCGACAGGACGCACTTCTTTCTCCTGCAGCACGCGCAACAGCTTGGCTTGCAGCTCCAAAGGCAGCTCACCGATTTCATCGAGGAAAATTGTTCCGCCATTGGCGGCCTGAAAAAGCCCCGCCTTGGTTTTGAGCGCGCCGGTGAAGGAACCTTTTTCGTGGCCGAATAGCTCGCTTTCCATCAAGGTAGGCACTAGCGCGCCGCAGTCGACTGCGACAAACGGCATCTGCGCCAGCGGCCCGCGGAAATGAATCGCGCGCGCGACAAGTTCTTTTCCCGTCCCGCTTTCCCCGGTGATCAGCACGGGCGTACGCGTTTCCTTGAGCCTCGAAATCATGCGCAGCACGTCTTCGATCTTTGCTGACGTTCCAACGATTCCGTCGAGCTGCGTTTCCGAACTTACCCGCTCCCGCAGAAATTGATTTTCTGCGACCAGACGGACTTTCTCAGCCATTCGTTGCAACAGCTGCCTCAGCCGCTCGACCCGAAAAGGCTTTTCGATGTAGTCGTAGGCGCCCTGCCGCATGGCGTCCACCGCAGATTCGATCGAGCCGTGGCCGGTCATAATTGCGGTTTCGGCGCGCGGCAATTGTTCGCGGATTTTCTTGAGCAAATCTGCTCCAGAAAGGCTCGGCAGCTTCAAATCGGTAACCACGATGTCGGGCGGGCTTGTTTCCACTAATTCGAGCGCGGACTCGGCGGTTTCCGCCTCCGCACAAGCGAAACCAAGCCCTTGTCCGACGGTCATGCAAAGACGCCGGATACTTTGTTCATCGTCCACAATCAAAAAGCGAAGTTTGGATTCGTCTTTCATGGTTTTCCGATCGTGTTCTCCACCGCCGCCATTAGTTGATGTATGCGGAAGGGTTTTTCAACGCAGGGGGTGCCATTTCTTGCCAGCAGAGCAACAGTTTCTGCGCTCGCCGTGTCACCGGTAATGAAAATGATCCGCGACGCCAGCTCTGGGCGGTGCCGCATCAGCCAGTCGTGGACATCGGCGCCGGTAATTCCTCCGGGGGTTCGAAAATCCGAGATGATCCCTCGAAAGTCGCTGGTTGCGAGCAACTGCAGGCCGGCGGTAGCGGATTCGGAGCAGGTAATTTCGTACCCGCGCCGTTCCAGCGCGGTGCGCAAGAACGCGGCAACGGATGGCTCGTCTTCGATTAACAAGATACGGCAGCGCGTTGGCGACGATCTCAAACTGGCCCCCATCATTCTGTGCCCTGCGCTTCATCTGATTTTGCAGCGTCTACAAGGACCGGCAAGCGGACGATGAAGGTCGATCCGATGCCATCAGGATTGTTACGTGCAGAAATCTCACCGGAATGCGCGCGAACGATGCCGTAACAGATGCTGAGACCAAGCCCGGTGCCTTTACCCACTTCTTTCGTGGTGAAAAAGGGGTCGAAAATGCGGTCGGGATGTGAAATTCCCGGCCCGTTATCGCGGAAGAGTATCTCGAGCTGTCCGTTGCGATGCGACGTCTTGATTCCGATTTTTCCCTTACGGCGAGTTTCGTGAACCGCATCGTAAGCGTTGTTCAATATATTTAGGAATGCTTGCTGCAATTGGTGCGGATCTCCGACGATCAAAGGCAATTCTTCGCCGTAGTCCTCTATTAGCTCGACTCCATGATTCGAAAGATCGTATGCGCGAAGTTTGACCGTCTGCTGCAGTACGGAATTCACCTGCACGGACTCGCGCTGCGCCGGCATTTGCCGCGCAAAGCTGAGCAAATTCTGCACGATTACTCGCGTCCGTTGCGCTTCCTGCAAAATCACTTGTAACTCTTCTTTCGCACTCTCGGGAACATCTGCGTTCTCGAGAAGGAGATCGGTGAACCCGACGATAGCGGCGAGCGGGTTATTCACTTCGTGTGCTACGCCGGAAACCAGTTGGCCGAGCGCAGCCATCTTCTCGGTGTGCATCAACTTGGCCTGCAGGTCGGCCGCATCCGTAATATCGGTCATCACCACAACAATGCTGTTGATGTCTCCTTGTTCATCTCGCATGGGACTCAAGCTAACCGAGAATTGGCCGGTCGTGCCGTTGCCACGGAACAGAGGAATGTCGAGATTATCGAGCGCAGCGCCTTGCAGAACGCGCTCCTGAGCTTCCCTGAGCAGTGCCCGCCGCGCCGGTGGAACTAACTGGACGAGTGCATGGCCTAATAAATCCTGTTCGCCGTAGCCCGCTTCAAAGCAGCGCCGATTCGCGTAACTCACTAGCCCCGCGGTATCGAGCACTAGAATCATGCTCTGCGTGTTGTTCAAGATATTCTTGTTGAAGTCCCTTTCACGGCGATAGCGTCGTTCCGCTGTGCGGCGGTCGGTGATGTCTTTCAGGACGTGAATGGTACGAAGCTCGTCTTTGGGTCCACCGTGAATGCGGGAAGCCGAAACAAGAAATGTCCTGTCGGCAGTTTCATGAATGAATTCCTCGTGTGACGCTTGTGGGTTTCTGCAGAAAGGGCAATAGCCGGGTTGAGCTGCCGACGACAACAGTTCCATCGAGCCCATGTCCCGGCCAATCGCTTCCGTGGGCGGTACCTCCAGCAGGTCAGACAGCGCGCGATTGAGGCGCAGCACACGATTGGATGCATCGTGCACGATTATAAAATCTGAGATAGCGTCAAAATCCTGCACCCACTGTTTCCGCGATTGTTCGATGCGAGAAAATAACCGTACATTTTCCAAGGCTACCGCCGCGTGGCTAGCGAGAGCCTCCAGCAGCTGGCGTTCGGCGGGATAAAGTTCGCGCGTCAAATCCACCAGGCATAGCACGCCAAGAAGCTCGCCTTCGCTGCCAAACAGCGGGGCGAGCACCAACTCTTTCCATCCGAGCGAATCGGCCAATGCAGATCCCAACAGCCGCGCAGCTAGTCCGTTCCGCAGTTCGGAAGCAAGCGACACGGCCTGTTCGGCCAAGGTTCCCGCCAAGCGATGCTGCGTCATGGCATCCCAACGATGGGCAGGTCCACTGAGGGCAGCGATTTCCCACTCCGATTCGCGCGCTAGAACTAAAACGGCAGATCGCGCCCCCAGCATTTCCGCCGCTCGAGCAGTCAGACGGCGGGCGAACTCCTGAGTGCCTAACGATGGGTTAAGTTCCAGGGTGGTGGCGGAGAACTGGGCCAGCAGGCTCTCGAACGAGCCATCGAGACGACTAGAGACATCTCCGCTTCGTTTCAATGCACGCATAGGAGGATGGGGGCTTGCGCGCGAATCTGCGTTGCGTAGAAGACGTTACGGCTCTTTCTCAATTTGAGTCAAGCAGGCTGGGCTAGGATGTTACGTAACCAGCAATCGCAGATGTCGCAGGCTGAGACGCTAACAGTGTCAGGTTAAGTGAACTGAGACGACTTGGAAAAACCGATCGAGGTCGTCCGAACGAGCCTTCCTACCGTAAGGCTAATTATCTCATGCACATCCCAACGTTCTTGGTGAATAGATTCAAAGTGAAAATATCGGCTGCCGCATGGCAGCCCTCGTGCAATTTCCGAAGGCGGAGTTATCCCCTCAGGGAGGGCGTATGAAATCGAGAACGAGCATCGCCGCTTTAGGGCTGGCGCTCTTACTCGCAGGCTCTTTCGCTTCCATACCCAAAGCATTCGGACAGGAGAACTCGACCGAGGCTTCGGGGCGGAAAATTCGAATGCGTGTTGTTCCGGATTATCTCTCGCTCGCCAAGCAGATGAATGTCTCGGGAAAGGTAAAGATGGAGGCCGCGGTTGCAGCTGACGGTCGTGTGGTTTCCGTAAAAGTGATCGGGGGAAGCCCGTTACTGTGAATTCCGCGCTGGATGCACTGAAGAAATGGCGTTTTGAGCCAGCTTCCAAAGACAGTGCGGAAACAGTTGAGTTTGAATTTAGCAATCAGATGAACTAGGGCCAGCACCGCTCACTTGCGAGCGGAAGCTTCAAAGGCGGGGAGTGGAGGCGTCAATATGACGATTGGAAAGAAACTATATTCGGGTTTTGGCGCCGTTCTCGCCATCATGCTGGTTCTGTTCATCATCAATATTTTCACCGTCCGGCGCGAATACAACGCCCGGGCGACGGTCGCCTCCACGCTCGCTGACGTCAGAGCGATCGAGAGCGTCCGCTTCCAGATGATGGAAAACCGGCTGTACCTCGGTAATTACCTGCTCAGCGGCGATCTGCGCGACGAAGACAAAACCAACAAAGGCATCAGCGATTTGTCCGCGCTTCTAAAGGAAGTCGAGAACAAGGCGAGCGACCAAGGTCTCAAGGGGGCTTTTGTCCAGGTAGAAGGTGGCGAACACAGTTGGGCCGAGGACTTTGCAAAGCCCATGGTCGCCAAGCGCCATCAAGTAGACGCAGGCGATGCTACGGTATCCGATCTGCAGATTTTTTACCTGCAGCACGATCCCGCTTCCTGGTTCAACAAATCTTCCGCGGTGCTGGATGAAGCAAGTCTCGCTGTTCGGAAATCGCTCGACGATTCGAACACCTCCGCAGCCTCCGCTACTGAGCTGAGCACCATTATTACGACCGCCGGCACGTTCCTTGCGATTCTGCTTGGAGGATTCATCGCTTTCGCCACTGCAAAGTCCATCAAAGTACCGTTGTATCACCTGATTGACGTAGCACGCCAAATTGGAGAATCGGGTGACTTGGACCAGTCCATCGATATTCACCGGACTGATGAAGTTGGCGTGCTGGCTTCGAATTTCAACAAAATGATTATTCATTTGAAGGAAATGGCAGCCGTCTCGGCAGCGATTGCCGAGGGCCAACTTTCTGTTTCCGTCAAACCCCGATCGCCGCAAGACACCATGGCACTGGCGTTCACCCGCATGACACAAGGTCTCCGCGACCTGGTCCGCCAGGTGCGCGACAGCGCCTCGCAAGTTGCCAGCGGTTCTGGGCAGATGGCCAGCGCTTCCGACGAGTCAGCCAAAGTAAGCGTGCAGGCCGCATCGGCGATTGACGAAGTCACCAGCACGATGCACGAAATGAGCATTAACGTGCAGAACGTGGTGAAGAACACGCAGGTGCAGGCGTCCAGCGTAGCCGAAACATCCGCTTCCATCGATCAGATGGTTACATCGATCCAGCGTGTCGCCGACACGGCGAAGCTGTTGGTGGATATATCGCACCGCTCGCGCGAAGAAGTTCAAACCGGAATGGTGACCATGGACAAAGCCACCGAGGGATTGAACCGCACGAGCCACGCGATCCAATCCTCCGCTGAGATCATCGACGTTCTAGGGCGCCGCGCCGACGATATCGGGAAAATTATCGAAGTCATCGACGATCTTGCCGAACAGACAAACCTATTAGCACTCAACGCCGCTATTGAGGCGGCGCGCGCCGGCGAGCACGGATTGGGGTTTGCCGTCGTAGCCGAAGAAGTGCGGAAGTTGGCGGAAAAATCCACGCAGTCCACGAAAGAAATCTCCGAACTGATCCAGGGCATACAGAAGGAAGCGCGCGAGGCGGTGGACAATATGGAGAAGAGCACCAGTATGGTGCAGGAAGGACTGCTATTGAATAAGGACCTCAGTTTTGCGCTCGAGAAAATTTCCGACGTGGTCTCAGAAGTTTACAAATTCTCGCAAGAAATCGGTGCTGCCACCATGGAGCAGTCCAGCGGCTCCACACAAATCGCGAAGGCCACCAATCGATTGACCGAAATTACCCAGGAGATCAATTCCTCGGTGGAGGAACAGGCGTCCGGAGCGCAAGGCGTAGTGCGGGCCATGGAGAAAATGCGTGAACTGGTGCAGCAATCCAGTTCGAGTTCTTCGGAGTTGGCGGCAGCGGCGGAGCAAATGTCCAAGCTTTCCCGCGCGCTCCTTGAATCGATGGATCGCTTCGTCCTGGACGAGGGCTTCGCCGAATCACGCCGTCAGGCATCCCGTCGAATTCCCTCCGCAGCAGAGCGGCAGCCGCGGGAAGAATATGCGGAATTGGCACATTCGTAGAGGCGCAAACATCAAGACATGGATAAAGAACTCCAGGTTGTAGGCTTTCGTATCGGCCAGGAAACGTTCGGAGTGCCAATCTCATTGGTCCGAGAAATCGTGCGCGTCCCGGCCATCACCTCGGTTCCCAATGCGCCAGACTATATTGAAGGGGTAATCAATCTGCGCGGCCGAATCATTCCGGTCGTCGACTTGCGCAAACGTTTTCGCGAAAAAGTTGGCGAGCCCAGCAAGAAGAACCGCATCGTCGTGGTGGAGCTGGAAGGCCGTCTGATTGGATTGATGGTGAATTCGGCATCCGAGGTTTTGCGCATACCTCCCTCGGAAATCGAAGCTCCTCACGATGTCTTTCAGGAAGGCGAGCTGAACTATATAACCGGCGTTGGGAAATTGCGCGGGCGTCTGATCATTCTTTTGGATCTCAACAAGATTCTGCAGCGCGGTGAACTTCGCCGGCTGGACGATGTAGCCGAATCGATCGACGCCGTTCCGGCCGGCAGCAGGGAAACATAGGCCTAGGTTTGGCAGCAAGCGGCAAGACAGAGGAGCGCATGTCCACAACCACACTCCCGACGCAGGTACCACTTACGGAAGCGGAATTGAAGCTCTTGCAAACGCTGGTTTACCAGGAGTGCGGTATGTATTTTGACGAACGCCGCACGCATTTCCTGCGTGATCGTTTGCAGCGACGCCTGAAAGCTTGCCAGATCGATTCGTTCTACACCTACTACCGTTTGCTCACAAGCCGCGAGGGTAAACAAGAGCTGGTTTCGCTTCTAGAGAACCTTACGGTGAACGAGACCAGTTTTTTCCGCATTCGTCCCCAGCTCGAACTCTTTCAAAAAGTGACTCTCGAGGAAATTCTGAAACGCAAGCAGGACCGGCGCGATTGGTCTCTGCGCATCTGGAGCGCCGGTTGTTCCACCGGGCAGGAGCCCTATACTCTGGCGCTTTTGGTGTGCGATGCACTGGCCTACTACTACTTGAGGAATCCGCTTCCCTTCGAGATGCCGACGCCCAAACCTTTGATCCCGCCGCCCTGGAAAGTTGAGATCCTGGCCTCCGATATCAACTATTCCGCGTTGCTCACCGCCCAGCAGGGAATCTACACGGAGTCGCAGATGGAAACCGTGGATTACACCTGCCGGCTGCGTTACTTCGACAAAATCGGCGACAAATATTCAGTCAAGGCCGCTCTGAAGAACCTGGTTCAGTTCGATTTCCACAATTTGAAAACGGAATATCTTCCACTTCGCAACGATGTGATTTTCTGCCGCAACGTCATGATCTATTTCGATGAACCGGAGCAAAAGCGCCTGATCGATAAATTCCATCGGTGTTTGAACCCAGAAGGCTACCTTTTCGTCGGACACGCCGAAAGCCTTTTTGGGCTCACCACGAAATTCCACATGATTCATCAAAACAGCGCGACGGTGTACCAGAAAATCGAGGGGACGCCTTGAACTTTTTGCCTGACGATCGAGCATCCGAGCTTCGCGAGCTTTTTTTCGAAAGCGCCGCGGAGATTCTCCAGGGCATGAACGAAGCGGGCCTGGCACTGGAAGAGCATCCATCTGATAAAGAACATCTTCGGAGTGTTCGCCGCGCGGTCCACACTCTAAAGGGTGATTCAGCGGCTTGCGGATTTCGCGAGCTTAGCGAACTCGCCCACGAACTCGAAGACGTTCTCACCCCGGAGCTGGCTAAGGAAAACGCGGCTTTAATTCCCGAGGTGGTCCTAACCGCGGCAGACACCTTTCACGAAATGCTCGCTGCTTATCGCGACCATCTGCAGCCGCCTGACGGTGGCGCTCTGCGAGATCATATCAATCGTCTGTTGCATCGAAGTCCGTTGGCGGCTGAAAAATCGTCGTCGCAGGAAGCGAAATTCGCTTGGAACGAGTACGAGCGGCTGATGATCGCCGAAGCCTTCCGACGCGGCGAATCGGTTTATAACGTTGCGCTCCATCTCGATTCGGAATCGCTGCTTCCAGCGGCAGCCTTTGCGCTGGTACGTAAAGCGCTGGAAGGCGCCGGGAAAATCCTGGTTCTTCATCCGGAAAGCGCAGCTCAGGCTGCCAGCACAAATTTGATCGAAGCGGCCATTTCCAGCGCGAAATCAGCCGACTGGATACGGAAGCATTGTCAGGTGCCGTCGGTGGTGGAGCGGATTGCGGTTTTGAAATGTTCCGTGGCTGAGACTGTTTCACGCGATCTGCTTGAGATCCTGGTCGAGTCGGAAGCTGCTGCGGTGGCCGGCGGAATTACAGCAGGCGCGCCGGAATTAGCTTCCGATCACCAAGACGAATCGCGCGAGAGTGGCGCGCCTTCGGGTCTGACACACGCCGCCGCCGAAAACACGCTGCGTGTGGATGCCAGCCGGATCGATACAGTCATGAATTTGGTCGGCGAGCTCATCATTGGAAAGTCCATGCTACAGCGCACGATCACGGAGTTCGAGCGGATGCATCCCAAAGATCCGCTGCGCGGCAAATTTGCCGACGCGATTGCTTTTCAAGCTCGGGTGCTGAGCGACCTTCAAAAGTCAGTCATGAAGATACGCATGGTTCCCGTGGAGCAGCTCTTCCGCCGGTTTCCTCGCGTGGTACGCGACGTTGCCAAGCTGCGTAACAAGGACATTGGACTGGAAATCGCTGGTCAGAATACAGACTTGGACAAGGGCATCCTGGACGCTCTCGCAGAGCCTCTCGCCCACTTGGTGCGCAACGCAGCGGATCATGGCATCGAAACCGCTGCGGAGCGACAGGCGGCGCAAAAGCCCGCTCATGGAACCGTGCGTTTGGATGCGTATCACGAGGGCGACCAAGTCGTAATCGAGATTTCCGACGATGGACGCGGACTGGATCGCGAGAAAATTCTGCGTCGCGCGATCGAGCGCGGGATAGTGAAAGCGGAGGAGACCGCACGTCTGAATGATTCAGACATCATGCACCTCATCTTCGCGCCTGGCCTTAGCACCGCCGATGAAATAACGGAGATTTCTGGGCGGGGTGTCGGTTTGGACGTGGTTAAATCCGCTGTCGATGATCTAAAGGGTTCCATCGAGCTTGAAAGTGAGCTCGGGCAGGGCACCACATTCCGGCTGATGGTTCCGCTCACGCTGGCGAGCATTCAATCACTTCTGTTTTATGTGTCGGGAAAGCTATATGCGGTGCCGCTGGCGATGGTGGTTGAGATCACGCGCGTAACAGAAGGCGAAATACATCGAGTGGATAATCACGAAGTCTTTCAATTGCGCGAACAGGTTCTAACGCTGGTCCGTTTGGAACGTCTCGAATCATCGGCCCACCGCGCGCATCAGAAGCGGACTTTTGTCATTGTGATCGGGTCGGGCAGCCGGAAGTTTGGACTTGCAGTGGATAGCTTGATGGGCGAGGAAGAGCTGGTGATCAAGGCGCTCGAAGATCACCTGGTGACTTCACCGCTCGTCAGTGGCGCTTCGATACTCGGCGATGGGACGGTTGTTTTGATATTGAATGTAACGGCTGTGATTTCTCATTTGTCGAGGATCCAGCCGGTGGGAGCCATAGCGTGACCGGGAAGATCCGCGTTCTGGTCGTGGATGATTCAGCGCTGATGCGTAAGCTCATCCCGCAAGTGCTCCATCGCGATCCCAACATCGAGGTTGTGGGCACCGCGATGGACGGCGAGATGGGGCTGAAAAAGATCGCCGAATTGCATCCCCACGTGGTGACCCTCGATCTGGACATGCCGCGCATGGACGGAATCGAGATGCTGCGCCAGATCACTCGAAAGCATCATGTTCCGGTAATCGTCTTCAGTGCGCAGACCGACAGCAGTGCGTCGATCACTGTAAAGGCTCTCTCCCTGGGCGCTTTCGACTTTGTTACCAAACCACAGGACGCTGCTTCGGGTCGCATCGAACACATCGCCGCCGAATTTGCACTGAAGATAAAAGTCGCGGCCGCCTCGGGCGCTCCGAAGATGATTATCACCGTGCCTTCCACCAAGCGCAAAGAGCGCAAGCAGTTGGCCATGCCCAACTGGCCCTCGCGGGTCGTGGCGATTGGTATCTCGACCGGCGGTCCCAACGCCTTGCAATATCTGTTTTCCCAGCTTCCGGAAGACTTTCCCGGTTGCCTCTTGGTCGTACAACATATGCCGGAGGGATTCACTGACATGTTCGCCCGGAGACTGCACGAATCCTCGGCGATCGAAGTAAAAGAGGCACAATCCGGGGATTTGTTATTGGCGGGCCGCGCGCTGATCTGTCCGGGAAATCGCCATATGAAGGTGCGCCGAATGGACCATGGCAACATCGTCATTCTTGCGGACCAACCGCGCGTAAACGGGCACCGTCCCTCCGTCGACGTCCTTTTTCAATCCGTGGCGCAGGAATTTGGCAACAACGCCATCGCAGTTCTGATGACAGGCATGGGTGATGATGGCGCAGCAGGCATGGGCGCGGTGCGAACTGCGGGCGGCCTTACGATCGTGCAAAGTCCGGATTCCTGTGTAGTGGACAGCATGCCGCGCTCCGCAATCGAGCGTGGTTTTGCCTCGCGTATCGTTTCGCTCTCCAGTCTTTCCGGTGTATTGCAGTCCAAATGCGCGCTGGAGCGGGCACCGGCGGATCCTGTCGGGGCAAAGATTTCTAGCGGCGACGATTAAGGGAAAAAGATTTTCTGAAGGAGATGGCTATGAAACAGTTTGAAGCGTTGACCAGAAAACAAGATAGCGAGCCAGTCCGTTACTTGGTCGTGGACGATTCAGTCTTCGCGCGAAAAAGCCTTGCCAAGATGATCGAATCTTTTGGCGGCCAAGTGATTGGTGAAGCCGGCGACGGCTGCACAGCCATCACCGAGTACGCTCGCACGAAACCCGACATTGTTTTAATGGACATTACCATGCCGCAGATGGAGGGGATCGAAGCCGTCGAACGGATCGTCCAAGAGCATCCCGATGCGCGCATCGTCATGGTTTCTTCGGTCGGCTATCAGGACAATATCCTCGCCGCTTTGCAAAAAGGTGCGCGACATTTCGTCCAGAAACCAGTGAAGCCGGACGCGCTTTACGAAATCATCCGTTATGTTCTCAACGATGACGGCGTGACTGCCACAGTGGGCGCCGGCCAGGAGAAATCCCGATGAGGATGGACTTGATCCAACCATTCATTGGCTCGCTCGACGCTGTGTTGGCCGAGATGATGAAGGCGCCGGCAAAAATTGTGGACCTCACCATGGAAGTGGAGGGATATCGGCGCAAGGGCGCGGCTGCGGTCGTAACCTTCCGCGGCCAAATTGAAGGTCGCGTTATTCTGGACATGGACCCTGGAGCGGCAGCCCAGGTTGCCGGTCTTCTTTTCGGCACCGATGTCCATCCCGATGAGGCGATCGTACGGGAAACCGTGTGCGAGCTGGCTAACATGGTCATCGGAAATGCTGTGACCCAACTCAATGACGGCGGATTTCAATTCAAAGTTTTTCCGCCCGAAGTGGTTGCTCAAGAGCAGTGCGCGCAGGCGGGAAAGGATTCCGAGGCTACCATCCTTTGTTTTGAAACCCCCAAAGGAAACGTGTACCTGAATATCGTGATGAAATATCTGCAACGCCGCGCCCGCGAGCGTGCCACCGCACCGGTAGCCTAAAAACTGTCAGCGGAAAGTCCCGGCACGAATCTATCGCGCTCGCGGACCCACCCTGCGGTACTCCACGCCGTGCCTGAAAAGCCCAGCTCGGGGAAGTTCTTCTGAATAGACCACGTGCGCGGGAAGGAAAATGTTCGCCGCATCAGGCGAATAGGGAACCGCCACCTGAATCATTGCTTTTGTGTCGTAACGGCGTTTGCTTCGAAAGCACATACCAATCGGCGAAATGTCTTCGCAAACCGCCAGTTCGTCATCCGCATCGGGCTGCCGGATGCAGGCCGTAAGCCGCGTCTTCACTCGCATGCGCTGGCGTTCTCGTTGTTCTTCGCCACCTGGCGGAGGATCGCTTTCGCGTGCGGGGCGCCCGCGCGCTGCGCGCAAAGACCTCTGTTTTTCATCCTCGTGGGGAGCCTGCGTCCAAATGCTGGGTACGCCGCAAGTCTTGCAATGCCGAGCGATTCCGCGATTTGTTTCGAAGCCGCGCAGCTCCAGCTCATTCAGATAGGTGACCTCACGGCTTTTGCAATAGGCACAATGTAACAGCATGCGCGCTACGGCTTCGGTAGATTCCGCGATCGGAGGGAATTCAATTTTCCAAAAATCACTTTCACGGTCTAGCAATTCGATGCCGTAGAGATGCCCGTCTTTTTGCCGGCCAAATTCGCCGACCACGCGCGCCGGAACGATCTTCTGTGAGTCGGCTCCCGTCTGGCGCCGAATTTGAATCTGCTGCTCAGGCTTCAACTCGCGCTCCAGGATAATTACGGCGCCGCCGCGATTGATCAGCAGCGTGCGAGTGGGCTGCTTAAATTCCTCGCCGTTGCTATCGGTGCCGGTCGCTTCCAGCAGCACGGTCAACGAGACACGATCTGTCCGTCGCATCGACGGCGTTCCCATCAAAGCCTCCTAAACGCATGAATCCCCAATGGTCAAGATAGCATACCGGAACGATTCGTTGCCTTCTGCGAAACAACGCAGACCTCCATCGTTAACTTTCGGGTCCCTAGGTTATGATGATCGCCTATGGGCTCTGATCGCACCCATTTTGATGAATAGGTAAGGCGTCTGAATGGTCCTGACGTTTTTGGGTTTTTCGAAAATGCTTAGGTCGCCAGCGCTCGTCGTTTGCTGCGTGTTATGGGTGTTTTCCGGCAATGCAAAGGCGCAATCCGGGCCGGCAGGCGGCCATCGGGTCGAAGGAACAGTGCACGACTCCAGCGGCGCAGCCGTGGCGAAGGCACAAGTCGAAATGAAATCGGGAGCTTTCTCCGCCACAAAGTCCGTAACGCCGTCGGGCAGTTTCACGTTTGAAAATGTTCCGGGTATTTCCGGAACAATTACAATAACCGCCGATGGATTTGAAAAATTGGAGCAAGCTTGGAGTTCCTCAGCCGGGACGCCGATCCGGCTGGACCTCACGCTGGTGCCGCTATCCCTGAATCAGCAGATCGTCGTTACCAGTTCGCGCACGCCCACGCTTCTAAGCGATGTCCCAGCCAGCGACCTGGAGCTCACGCGCGATGAACTCCAAGCTACCCCGGCACTCGCGCTCGACGATCAGTTGCGACAAATTCCGGGATTCAGCTTATATCGCCGGTTCAGTAGCCGCGTTGCTAACCCAACGACACAGGGCGTCTCCTTGCGAGGATTGGGTGCTAATGGCGCAAGTCGAGCTCTTGTTCTCGAAGACGGCATTCCAATCAACGATCCTTTTGGCGCCTGGGTCTATTGGGATCGCGTGCCGAGCGAATCCGTGGCCAGCGTGGAGGTTTCCCAGCAAGGGGGATCAAGCCTGTACGGTAGCGATGCTCTAGGCGGAGTCGTGCAGTTCTTCACTCGCCCGGCAGAGCCCGCCGGCGTTTCACTGGAAACTTCCTATGGCAATCAGAACACTCCCGATCTTTCTCTCTGGGCTGGCGGACAAAAAGGCCCTTGGGAATCCACTTTCGCCGGTGAAGTATTTAATACGGACGGTTACGTCTTGGTTCCCCCGCCATATCGTGGAACTGTTGATAGGAAAGCTGGCTCCGACCACGGCACCGCCGATTGGATGATCGGCAGAAAAATTGGCAGCCATGACGAAATCTTCGCGCGTGGCTGGCTCCTCGATGAATCGCGCGACAACGGCACCCCGCTTCAGAGGAACGAGACTAAGCTGGGACAGGGCGCGCTAGGGGCGAATTTGAGCTTGGGCGATTTCGGCTCGCTTGCCCTGCGTTTTTATGCCGACGTCCAGACCTATCATCAAAGTTTCTCGGCCGTGGCTGCAAACCGCGATAGCGAGACGCTGACCGATTTGCAAACGGTACCGTCGCAGGGCGTGGGCGGATCCGCACTCTGGTCGCGCAAGATCGGAAAGCGCCAGACAGTTGTCGCCGGATACGATCAACACGACGAAATTGGTGCGAGCCACGAGATGTTCTTCTCCAGCGGAGCGAACTCGTTCGACAAGTCATCCGGAGGCCGTCAGCGAACGCTTGGAGTATTTGGGGAAGACTTGATTCAGATCACGCCGCGCTGGCTGCTCAGCATCAGCGGCCGCGTTGATTACTGGAACAACTACGACGCTTCTTCGATCTGCAATCCCGCGAGCTTGCCGTGCACATCGCCGAGCGTCAATTTCGCTGACCGCTCGAGCGATGCCTTCAGTCCGCGCGCGACATTGCTCTACCAGATTACTTCCAATATTTCATGGACGGCTTCCGGCTACCGTGCTTTTCGCGCGCCTACGCTAAATGAACTCTACCGCTCGTTTCGGCAGGGAAATGCAATTACCGAAGCAAACGCCGGCCTCCGCGCGGAACACCTCACCGGCGCCGATACCGGCATAGATATCTACGGGCTTAATCGGCGCATCGAGTTCCAGGGAACATTTTTCTTCAATGAAATCGTCGATCCTGTCGCGAACGTTACGTGTCAACCGCCGCCTAATAACTCGCCTCTTTGTCCGGCGCCGATACCAAACACGATCATTCGCGTGCGGGAAAATCTGGGGCGCACGACCGCTCCGGGATTTGATGTTGATGCAACCGCGCATATCACTCGCGACTTCGAACTAAGCACCGGCTATCAATATGTAGATTCGAAAGTCGCTAGCTTTCCTAGCGAAAGTTCGTTGGTCGGTTTGTGGGTGGCCCAGGTGCCGCACAATGCGTTCACTTTCCAGGCGCGCTACTCCAATCCCAGAATCATTCTGGTCTCCGTAGACGGGCGATTCATTGGCAAGCAGTACGATGACGATCAAAACCAGTTTCCACTGGGGAATTTTTTTGTGCTTGATGCCATGGCGGCACGAAGTGTTGGAAAAGGAGTAGAGTTCTTCGCAGCGGTGGAAAATCTTTTCAACGAACATTACGCCACTTCAGCTACCCCTGTGCCAGAACTCGGTTTGCCCATCGCCGCTCGCTTTGGCATGCGCTTTCAATTCCCCAACAGATAGCGTGGAGCTAGAGCTTTTTTAGTGCGCTGGTAGGAGAGAAGGAGGCGGATATTCCGGTAGCTTGGCGTTCTTCTTGTCTGTGCGCTTCACCTCTAATTCATCAAACAAGATTGACGGGGCGATTACAGAACTCGGGATTTGTCCTTCGCGGTTGCTCACCAGAGGATCGTCTCCGGCGGCTACCAGATCGTTTCGTAGTGTTCGCGTATCCAATTCATTGAAAACAGCTCCGCGTACGAGTTCTTCGTGCCCATCATTGACGTACACGCGATACAGCAAACGCGGATCATACCCAGACAGGGTCTCGACGTAATATCCGTACGGTTTGTTTTCCTGCTTGCACATTTCGACTAATTTCTTCTTGAGAGCGTCGCTTGAAAGCGGATTCTTGGGCTGCACGATGAGATTGCCGATGCTGGGGGTAGGAGGCTGGCCTGGCGCCGCGCGCCCGTGACCATTCGAATCGGGAAAATCGCGGATGGGCATTCTGCCCAGCAGATAATCTACCAGCACGCCGTCCTTGATTACGGAAACTAATTCTGCGCGAACGCCCTCGTCGTCGATTTGATAGCTTCCGATCAGGCTTTTTCCCTGGAACGATTTCATCGTAGGATCATCGGTCACGGAAAGGAAGTCAGGAAGCACGCGGCTTTTGTAGTTCGAAGAAAATTCTCCCGTCGTTCGCGCGGACTCGCCGGGTTTCGGGCGAATCCCGAGTACGTTGTTTCCCACCATCCCAAAGAACACGTCGCTTGCCGCATCATTCGAAAAAAGAACCGGGCCACGATAATCTTCCTCAACTATGGGCGCCTCGCGAAGCTTCTTCAGCGTTTCGATCATCTTAGCCGTGTCTGACTGCAATTTTGCCGGTTCAGGCAATTCCGCGGCGGTGGCAGCCATATAAAACGGAGAGCGCGCAAGCTGCATCCCGTCGTCCGCTTGCGTTTCACCCGAAAGTTGAACCGAGTACACGGCATAGCCCTGACGTGTGATGGTTCCTTCCGTATTTACGAAATACTCGTTGGCCGAGCGAAATCTCGCGAACGCGGAAAGCGACTGAAGTTTCGGGTCCGAACGGAAAAGCTCGGTCGATTGCACCAGGGCCTTTTTCCATATCTCGGGAGAAAATTTGAGTGTGACGAGCGGCCCGATGGATTGCAAAGCCCGAGCCTTGGCAAAATCATCAAAGGGCTGTTCCGCGCTGTAGTGGCTTAGTAGCGCTTTTTTATTCGCTAAAGCTTCGGTGGCCGCTTTGTAAGCGCGATCCGTCGCCGCCCACAATTGCCGGCGGAGAGCAATGGAATCGTCCTCCAGCGGCGCAAAGTCGACCACCCCGACGCCTCGATCGAAGTAGCTGTCTTGCTTGTAGTCTCCGACGCGCACTACCACTCGAACGCTGCGTATGTGCATCCGCTGGTCTTGGCGCAACGCGCCAAATGCCGCTTCGGCGGTGAACTCCTCCATGTCCGAGAGCCGGTATTCGATGTAGTAAGGCGCTGACACGTTTTCCATTTTCACTTGGGATTTCGAGCGCTCGAGCTCCTCGCGCATCGCGCGAATCACCGGATCCGAAGCAGCCGCGCCCGTCGTCGGATCGTTAGCGTTGGGCCCGGTGCGCGGAGAGAGGTCTGAAGCTGCGTCCTTCTGCTGCCCATAGGTTGCAGACAAGAAACACAAAGTCAAAAATGGTGCGGTCAGCCAAACAATCGCGAGACGCCGCCTAAGCTGGATGATCGTACTCATGGCTAGCGCTCCCTCGCAGTGCTGGTTTGAGATTTCGAAGTCGAGGAAGGACCGTCTGGCTCGGGTGGAGCCAATATCGGAGGCCTTTCCGTGCCTCGACGCCGCTTCTGAACCTCTATTTCCGAGAAGAGCATGGCCGGCGCTGCCGCAGCCACTGGAATTTGCCCCGATTCAGCGCCGCAGATTCCGTTAAAAACCTGCAAGGTGTCTCCGGTGACCATAATATTGTTCAGCGAAAGCAAAGGCGTCCCCACGATGTCCACTCCGCGGACGAGTTCATCTGGCCGGGCGTCGGCATAAACGCGATACACCATTACCGGAAGCACCTGGAACGCTTGTGGCATCGAGCGCGTGGTGAGCGTGAAACCGCCCTGAATATCGTCGAAATAAAGTCCGTACGGTTTCCCCTGCTTCCTTATTTCTTCGACAAATTTCTTGCGAAGTTCGGAGTCCGATACGGTATTTGTGGAAGTGACGATCAAATTTCCCTGGCGGCCCGTGGGCATTAGCCCCGGCTGCCTGCGGCCGTGTCCATTCGAATGATCGAAATTCTTGACCGGCATGCGTGACATCAGGAAGTTTTTCAATATTCCGTTTTCCACCGCTTCCACGCGGATCGCGGGCACGCCTTCATCATCTAAATCATACGACCCGGCGAGCTTCACGCCGTTCAGCTCTTTCAGCGTAGGATCGTCAGTGACGCTCAAGAAAGACGGAAGAACCAGCTGATTTATTTTCTTCGTAAAGGTCTGGCCTTCGGTTTCATCACGCTGGCGATGTCCTTCCAGCCGGTGTCCCAGGACCTCGTGGAAAAAAACTGCAGCGGCTCTGCCGGAAAGCAGCGCTGGCCCAGCGAAGGGCTCAGCAGCCGGAGCGGCTCGCAAGGCTTTCAGGTCTTCGGAAATTTTGTCCACTTTTGCAGCCAATTCGGCATCGGAGGGAAGTTGGTCGGGGGAAGGGGCCTGGAATGATTCCACGCGCATCAACTCCATGCCATCGTCGGAACGCGTTTCGCCCTGAATAACCAACCGGCTCACGCCACCCAGCCGCACCACGGATGTTCCATCGCTCGTGGCCAGATAGGAGCGGTCGTCGCTGAACTGAACCGAAACCAAAGAATTGTATACCCCGGGGTATTTCAAAAAGCCGGCCGAAATCCGCCTCGCGCGTTCTTCCCATTGTTTCTGATCCAATGGCGCCAAGGCGTGCGCGGCGTCCACGTGAGCTTGCGGTGGCTCCTGAGAGAAGTCCGGCGACTTATCTTCTTCTTCCGATTGCACGGCGGTGTTGGTCTTGACCGTAAGAAAGGCGGAAGACGCCTGATCGTATTCGCGGTCGGTGAGTTGCCAGAGCACGCGCGCGATGGCGTCGGAATCATTATTCAACGGAAGAATTCCAGAGGTGATCCCCGAGCCGCGGCTTTTGTTGTGAGTGTTATCCAGCGCGGCGGAGCCTACTCGCATCATCACGTCCGCCTGCCGGCGTCGAATGGTGGTCGAGACAAGCAGACTGCCGTTCGAGGCCCAGATTACGGAACCATCGATGTCCGCGACGGCGTAGCTCAAGTAATAAGGAGCAGGATCAGCCTTCGTTAGCGAGGTCGTGGCGCGCCTCAATTCCTGCTGCATGGTTTGCAACAGTACGTCCGGCGCCGACCCGGAGGAGGAGAAACGTGGGACCGCGCAAAGAGCCAGCAAAAAGCAGAAAGCGAGCGGCAAGAAGAGTTGAGTCATTTTTAAGTTAACACTCTCTGGAGGAGCAAATCTAGCATACAACGAATTGGGCGTCGTAGCGGGAGGGAACGGCCCGGTGTGCTTTAACGGCGGAGGCCAGCGTCGGGGCGCGGCGGACGGACAAAGAAGAGGCATCCGCCGAGAGGGATGAGCCGAAAAAACAAAGAACGCCTTAGAAGGAGTCCATCAGCGCTAATTGCTCGATTTTGGCGTGGACGAGCTTTCAGATAGAACGTACCAAATGCCATACGCCGTTCCAGCGGCTGCCCCGACTGCCACGACGGCCCAGACCAGCGCATTTGTGTTCAAAGCCTTTTTGTTACTCCCCCCGACGCCGGCTGGAGCTTGGGGTTGCGCGGCAGGAGCAAGATCCATGGTGACGCGATAAGATTTTCCGGCCGGGATCTCACGAACTTCACCGTCGTGGTCGAGCGCGAGGGTCCCACGATATGCTGAGATTATGACTTCCTGTGGGCTAACAATCGTGACTTGGCCATATGCGGGCTCGGCGTTTGCAGCGCTCAGAATGCCCTGAGGAATTTCAAGCTCGATCTGATTGTTGGCAGTCGACGAAAAACCAACCGTGCCGCCGCTGACGACTGCATGCACGATGTTCAAGCTGGCATTTCGCGCCAGAGTAGCTGAGCTTGCCGAAAGCAAATACAACTGGCTGGCTCCAAAGTTCAGGCGCAATCTGCCGCCCGCATCAGTAGCCAAAGTGTCACCGGGAAAGATCGTTGTTCCAATAGCAACCTTGGCATTTCCGATCTGCGCGTTTTCCGCCTGGGTCACAAGACCTAGCGGCTTTTCATCTGCGGCATATGCCGGAATATTCAGCAGCCCAGCTATTAATATTGCGACAAGGCAACTACGGGAGAGTGCGCGCATAAGTCCCTCCGAACCCACAAGCTCAATTTAGGCTGAGACACCGTAAGTGTCAATACCCGAAGGAGGAAAACCGAGCCTACCGATCTCACCAGCGTCGGCGGCGGTTTCGGTTCTACCCGCAGAGTCGGTAACGGGCGAGCGATTGTGCGATAGAATGGCTGAAGAATAGTGTCTGCTTGGGAGGAAGTTTTGATCCATCGCTTCGTTTTTCACAACGACCACCTCCTGCCGGTCGAGGAGGTGCGGCTTTCTCCTGGGCAAGCCGGACTGTTGAACGGATGGGGACTGTTCACCACCATCCGCATCGTCAACGGCGTTCCGTTTGCTTTCGAGCGGCATTGGAAGCGGCTAAAGCGAGACGCCGAGCGAACGCATTGTCCGTTCCCTTTCGAGCCGGAGAAAGTGCGAGTCAGCCTGGATCAGCTTTTGCGCGCCAATCAAGTTTACGAAGGCTGCGCGCGAATCTACGCTGTTTACAATCAAGGATTCTGGAGCAGTAACGAGGATTTTCCTCCCGCGGATTTGATTCTCTACTCCTCAGATCTTCCCGCGTACCGCGAGCCGGTTAGGCTCGGCTTGCGCGAAAATGGGCGGCATGCGGCCTCTCCGCTGGCCGGCGTGAAAGTAACTTCCTGGCTCAACAACGTTTGGAGCCTCCACCAGGCGCAGCAAGCGGGTTTCGACGAAGCTGTGATGCTCAACGAGCGCGGGGAAGTGGCCGAATGCACCGCAGCAAATATTTTCTGCGTGCGCGGCGAGCGTGTGTACACTCCTCCACTGGCTTCCGGGTGCCTGGAAGGAATAACGCGCAGCGTGCTTCTTGAAATTGGCGCTCGCGTTGGCGCGCCGGTGGCCGAACGCACCCTGCTCCCTGAAGACCTCTACAGTGCGGATGAAGTTTTCATTTCTTCCACGAACCGCAGCATGCTCGGAGTGAGCGAAATCAACGGCAATCGAATCATCAGCGCTCCTGGACCGGTGACTTTAAGGCTGGAAAAAACCTTCGCGGAATACGTCCGCGAATATATCGAAGCAAAATCCGCGGCTTCAGGCCGCCGCTAAAAAAAATCGCTGCACGTCAGGGTGCGGCGTCAGTGGATCAAAAAGCCTCCGGCGGCAATCAGCACTCCCGTCAAACCCAGGACGATTCCTAACAGCCAAAAAAGTTTTTTACGGGTGAGAAGCGTAATGGAGCAAATGACCAGAGCGGCTTCCAACATTACCTCGCCTAAATCAAAACGATCGGCGCGCCGCTGTTCCATGAGGACCTCGTTCTCCGCGCTCCTGGCCTCGGATTGAATGTCCTTCTGCTCGTCTTTGTAACGTTCCACTTCCTTCGCGTATTTTTCCTTGATCTTGGCGACCTGTTCAGAATTCTGCACGGTAAAAACGGAGATCTCGTCGAGAAACAACTCATAGCTTCGGCGGCGAATATCCTTGGCCTGGTAATATCCCCACTGATCTGTCGCCTTGGTTTGGTGCAGAATTTCCTCCGTGTGCGCTCGATGGCCCATCAGCGAGACGGATGCAACCAGCACAGCCAGAACCGCCATGGTTATGGTGACCGGAGCGAGACTCGGTTCGTGCGCGCCATGTTCGGCGTTTTCTTGAAGTTCCTGTATTTCTTCAGCCATGAACCCTCCACGGATGAGCACCCCGCTTCTGTGCACGAGAGGATAACAGAAGTTGTTCGCGATGAGCCAGCGCCGGAACACTGGTTCCTGTACAATTGCGATTCAACGTTTAGAGCTTTAAAAATCAGAGGCGGGAAGATCCTATGAGCGAACTAGCGAATAAAACTTGCGTGCCTTGCCGCGGAGGCGTTCCTCCACTGGCCGGTAAAGAGCTCGCAGATCTAGCGAAGCAAACGCCGCAGTGGAAAGTTGTGGAAGGACATCACATCTTGCGCGAGTTCAAATTTCCGGATTTCAAACAGGCGCTCGCATTCGTCAATCAGGTGGGAGCGATCGCTGAAGAGCAGGGTCATCATCCGGATATTTTTCTGACTTGGGGAAAAGCGGAAGTGAAGACCTGGACTCACAAAATTAATGGGCTTACCGAAAGCGACTTTATCCTTGCGGCAAAAATCGATCGACTGTGACGGTCGAGTGTTGATAGCTCTGGAGCCGGAAAGAATGCTCGACACTCTGAGCGGCTCTGGGCATGTCGGCTGGTGGTCGCGGCCCGCTGCGCAGCCTGGAAAGCTACAAAACCTGACATCCTGAATCCCGCTATTGCCTCTTACACCAACTAGAGCAGCATGCAGATTGACCCGGACATCTGGAGCACCTAGGTTGTGTAGGTAACCTCCGGAGGAAGTCATGCGATCTGTTGCTCGGTCCTGCATCGCGGCGGCGCTTGCGGGCTTGCTGAGTTTTCCCGGTTTTGCTGCGAGCGAAAAACCGTTGGGCATGGTGGTTCAGGCTCAAAACGCCCAGATTTCCAACGCCAAGTTGGCCATTGGCACGACTGTCTATCCCGGTGACAGAGTAGAGACCGACGCGGGCGGCGCATTGCGTCTTAGAATGGGCGCCACTCAGCTTTACTTGCTTGCATCGAGTTCGGCCACCCTCGGCCAACGTCCCGATTCTCTTTTCGCTGAAGTGCTGCGCGGTACTGTGGGCTTTTCCTCGAATGGTGCGGATCGAGTCGAACTGGAAGTGCCGGAGGGCGTTATTCGAGCTTCCAACGGTCAGCCTGCGTACGGGCAAGTGACGATTACCGGGCCGCAGGAAATCATTGTCACCGCCTATCGCGGTTCGTTGGTCCTCGATAACGACGGAGAACTTCACACGATTCCGGAGGGGAAAGCGTATCGTGTGACAATGGACCCCGAGCCTGCGCCCGTCGCGGCAATGACGCGAGATGACGCCAATACGACGCCGGCCAAGCGTAAGCGCCGCAAGCTTGCCTTCTTCTTGTTGTTCGGAGGCATTGGAGCATTGGCAACTTACGGCATCTGGACGGAGCTCTCGGAGAGCCCCTCGCATTAAGCTTTGAAGTTTTTAACCTGCACTCGGTCGACACCAGCCACGGCTCTAGCCATGACCCTCCGAATATAGGTCTGCTCATCGTAGACAAGAATAAGGCGCCGCACGTCGCTTTTGTCTATCATGACGGTTGAAATGGCGTCGAAAATAAGGCACGCGTTCCGCGAGACCCTGCTGTTCCACCTCTATAAAAATATTTCGGCTTGGGGCGAGTACGCGTCGTGGAAGTTGCGCGCTATTCCCGGAGTCGGGGCTCCTCATTTAGTGAAGCAGCGGACGATCGCCGAATTCGCCGTCCGTTTCAATTTGCAGGTCATGGTTGAAACCGGAACGAACTACGCGCATATGCTCTATGTAAATAAAAACCGATTTCGCGAGATTTATTCCATTGAGCTCGATGATCGGCGCGCCAACAGCGCTCGGCGGAAATTCGCAGCCCGCCCCAACATTCACATTTTGCAAGGCGACAGTGCGAAGATTTTGCCTCAACTCCTGCCCACACTGAAGGAACCGTGTTTATTCTGGCTCGACGGTCACGACTTCGATATCTCCACGCCGGTGAAACAGGAACTCGACGCTATCTACCATCATCCGGTGGCGGGTCACGTTCTGCTGCTCGACGACGCGCGTTGGTTCGATGGCCGCGCCCAGTACCCCACGATGGAAGAACTGCGTGCAAAAACAGCCCTCGAATACCCCGGGAGAATCGCCGAGGTGAAAGACGACATCATTCGAGTCTATATTCCGCAAAACTGAGGTGTCGCTTCGAAGTGTGTCCGCTGTCGGCCTGCCGAATCCCAAAATCGCGCAGATCGCGAGCGCTATTCTCGGAGGCTTGCTAGAAAGGTCGTAAAATCAGCTTCATACGAGCAAGGCCTCTGGCGATCCATTTGCCTACTGACTATACCGTCACGCGACATAGTGCTACGGAAAGCGTTATAGAGCGTCTTGGAAGGGGAGAGATGGCAGCAAAGAAACAGCCGTCCACAGCAGCACCGCCGCTTACGCCGGCGATGTTTCACATACTGCTGGCGCTAACCGATAGCGAGAAACATGGCTATGCCATCATCAAAGAAGTTCTCTTGCGAACCGAAGGCAAGGTACGGCTTAGCGCCGGAACCTTGTACGGAAATCTTGCTCGCCTGGAGGGCTCCGGCTGGATTGCGGAGTCCAGCAAGCGTCCCGAATTTGGCCTCGATGACGAGCGCCGCCGGTACTACCGCCTCACGGAGTTAGGCCGAGAAGTTGCGCTGGCGGAAGCCGAACGCATGCAGGAAACGCTCAATCAGGCGCGCGCGAAGAAACTTTTTCAGAAACGGCAGCTCGCGTAGCGGATTCTACAAAGAAGGAAGACACCATGAAAGACAAGGGGCCCACATTCTCCCAGCGGCTGTTTCGAGCAGTGCTTCGCGTGATGCCGTTTGATTTTCGCGCGAACTATGGCGGTGAGATGGAAGCCGTGTTTGCGCAACAGCGCGAGGACCTTTGGGAACGCGGACGCCCTCTCGACTTCCTTCGTTTATGGGGTGAAACCTTGGCCGGTATTTTTTCTACCGCCCCGCGCGAGCATTGGGAAATCCTGAAACACGATATGGGCTATGCATTGCGCAGGATGCGGAAAAATTTCAGTTTTACGTTGTTGGCGGTGATCACGCTGGCACTCGGAATTGGCGCTAACACCGCAATTTTTAGCGTAGTCCGCGCCATACTCCTTCGTCCGCTGCCGTATCCGGACGGGCATCAATTGGTTTTCATTCGCCAGCAAGCGCAGAAACAGGGCCTGGACGATATGGGATTTTCAGTGCACGAGATTCAAGATTATCGCGAACAGAATCAATCGCTCACAGGCTTGGTTGAGTATCACACCATGTCTTTTATCCTCTACGGACATGGCGATCCGGATCGCGTCCGCACGGCAGTAGTGTCCGCCAACTATTTCGATTTGTTTGAAGTGAAGCCGCTGCTTGGACGGACGTTTCTGCCGGACGACGACAAGCTCGGCGCACCCCCAGTTCTGATTTTGAGTTACGAATACTGGAAGAACAAATTTGGCTCCGATCCCGAAATCGTAGGCAGAACATTCGAGATGAACGACAAAGTCCACACAGTCGTTGGCGTGCTTCCGCCCGTTCCCCAGTATCCGGCAGCCAGCGACGTTTACATGCCGACCTCCGCGTGCACTTTTCGGGGCTCGAAAAAGTTCATCGACAATCGAGACGCGCGCATGATGGAAGTATTTGGACGGCTGAAGCCGGGAGTTTCCGTTGAGCAGGCTCATGCCGACTTCTCCACGATCGCCGGCCGCCTCAGATCGGAATTCCCGAAGTCCTATCCCGACAGCGAAGGCTATACAGCCAGCGCTACCCCGCTGCGGGAGGAACTAACCCGCGAGGCGCGGCCGACGCTGCTGGTGCTCCTTGCCGCCGCGGCGTTTGTGCTGCTAATTGCATGCGCCAACGTTGCGAACTTGACGCTCGCCCGAATGTGGCAGCGCGAGCGCGAGCTATCTGTGCGCACCGCGCTCGGTGCGGGCCGAAGCCGTCTGTTGCGCCAGCTCTTCACCGAAAGCCTGTTGATTGCATTGATAGGCGGCGCTCTCGGCTTGATTGTTGCCTACAGCAGCCTGCAACTTCTCACCGATTTTGCCGCCCGCCTCACCCCGCGAGCGCACGAGATTCGAATCGATGGCGGCGTTCTATTGTTTACGCTTCTCGCCGCGCTCGGAACCAGCATCGTTTTCGGAACGCTGGCCGCGCTTTTCACACGCTCGAACCTTTCGTCGGGTTTGAAAGAAGGGAGTTCCGGCGCGGGGCGGCAGAAGAATCGCCTGCGTGGCGCACTGATTGTTTCCCAGATCGCGTTTTCGTTCGTGCTTTTGATCGGCGCGGGACTCATGCTGCGTAGTTTGATCAAGATACAGCAGGTGGATGCGGGTTTCGTTCCGCAGCGCGTTTTGGCTATGCGGACGACCTTAAGTACCAATAAATACGCCACCCCCGAGCAATTCACCGAGATTATCAAGAAAATCCTTATCCGCGTGCAAGCCGAGCCGGGAGTAGTATCCGCGGCTCTCTCCGGGCTCTATCCCTTGGAACCTGAGGCGATCTCGGCTGGAGCAAACGCGTTCTCTGGATCCTTTCAAATCAAAGGCCGCGAAGTCGCCCGAACGGAAGCGCCGCCAGCCGGCAACTTTGTAGCTGTCACTCCGGATTACTTTCGAACATTGGGTATTCGGTTGAAGGAAGGGCGCGAGTTTACCGAAACGGACGGCGCAAAAGAGGATCAAGTCGTAATAATCAACCAGGCCATGAAGCGCCGCTTCTGGCCGAATGAAGATGCCATCGGGAAGCGTGTCTCCGGCGACAACGGGGAAACCTGGGCTCGGATCGTTGGAGTGGTTGGAGACGTGAGAGAGTTTGGCCTCGATCACGCGCCCGCAGCGGATTTTTACTATCCGCAAGCGGAGGGTCCGAACCCATCGAGTTTAATTGTGCGCACGGCTGCAGATCCTGGAAGCTTGGCGGACGCCATCACCCGTGCCGTGCACGAAGTGGATTCACAAGCTGCCGTCACCCACGTCCTCACACTGGAACAGGCGCGAGCCGAATCCATGGCCTCTCCGCGCCTGACCGCCAGCTTGCTCGGGATCTTCGCCGCGCTAGCGCTCTTAATCGCTGCGGCTGGCATCGGCGGAATCATGGCCCTGACTGTGAGCCAGCGTATTCGTGAAATAGGGATTCGCATCGCTCTCGGTGCGCAGCCATCGGGCATCCTGCGAATGGTACTTGGTCAAGGGCTACTTCTTGTGTGTCTGGGAGTTGGGATTGGAATTATCGGAGCACTGGCGTTAGGGAACCTGGTGAAATCGCTGCTCTTTGGAGTGGCCGTCACCGACCCCGCCACATTTGCGGGGGTTGCATTCGTCCTCATCGCGGCGGCGATGATCGCAACGTATCTGCCGGCTCGTCGCGGTGCCGCAATCGATCCAATAGTTGCATTACGAATGGAGTGATTCCGGCGTCGTTTGAGCACGGCGCAAATGGAGAATGAACGGTATGAAGAAAAGAAATCTTAGTCGCAGAGAATTGCTTCAGGTATCAGGAGCGGTTGGATTGGCAGCCACCGTTCCGTTATCGGTTTCGCTGCTCGCCGGGACGCGGCCTGAAGAGTCAGGTTTGCAAAAAGCTTCGGCGGCGGCCGCCGCCGCTCCCATGAGCCCGCTCAAGCCCCCGGGCAGCGGTCCGATACCAGTGGCCTTTGTCATTTCCAAAGGCGCGGTGCTCATCGATTTTGCAGGCCCTTGGGAGGTTTTTGCCAATGCGGATATTCCCGGCCGCGACATGATGGACAGTGCGTTCGAGCTTTACACCGTCGCTGAGACTCTGGAGACCGTTACGGTTAGCGGCGGAATGAAGATCGTGCCGAACTACACTTTTCAAAATGCTCCGGCTCCGAAGGTCATCGTCATTCCCGCGCAAAATGGGTCTACCGACGCCATGCTCGACTGGATCCGCAAAGCATCCAGGAGTACGGACGTCACCATGTCGGTCTGCACCGGGGCGTTCGTGCTCGCGGCGTCCGGGCTTCTGAAGGGAAAAGCGGCTACCACCCATCACGCGGCTTATACCGATCTGGGCATGCAGTTTCCCGACATCCAGGTGAAGCGGGGCGTGCGATTCGTTGAGGAAGGAAATCTTGCCACCGCTGGAGGGCTTACCTCCGGCATGGATCTTGCGTTGCGCGTCGTCGGGCGATATTACGGTGCCGAGGCCATCGAACGCACCGCCTTCGAGCTCGAATATCAGGGCAAGGGCTGGAAGGACGCGGGGTCCAACTCAGAATTCGCAGTGAAGCCGGTTGGCGATATTTGCGCAGTGTGCTGGATGAAAGTCGATCGCAAGATCGCGCTGTCAGAGAGTTACAAAGGCCAGACGTACTACTTTTGCATGGACAGTCATAAGAACGCCTTCGACGCCAAGCCCGAGAAGTACATCGAACTGCTTTCGATGTCGTGATCGAGCGTGAGCCTCGCTAGCTTGTGAAGAAAGTAAGGATCATGGAGTTTTGCTGCTGGGTGTACCGCCCAGAGAGACAAGCAGGCTTGCTCCGTCGGGGCTGCCGAGTCCGGTGCAAGCGTCCCAACCGGGTCCGGCGGAGTAGGTGCCGTTGTTGCCGCTGGTGATGTCGTGGAATGTTGCCTGGCCCCGGGCCGCATACAGAAGAGGGTTCAGGTAGCCGACACTCTTTCCGAGCGACTGATTGATCCGCGCCAGCAATCCTGCCCAGAGTGGCGCGACGGCGCTGGTTCCACCGATGACGGTTGCGCTGCCGTCCACGACGACATTGTAGCCTGTCTCCGGATCTGCATCGCCTGCGACATCCGGTACGCCGCGCCCCACAAAGCCGCTTGGCGATTTCGGCACTCCGGCGGCCTGCTGGTATGTGGGCAGCGCAAAAAATCCGCTGACCCCTCCACCGGTCGCACCTTCGCCGCTGGAAAGTTCGTTCCAGACTACTTCGGACGAAATCTTCGCTCCCGATAATGTTAGCCGAGTGCCGCCGCAACCGACCACGTACGGACACGAAGCGGGGAAGTCGACAGTAGGCGAGCTGTCTGCCGAACCATCCGTCGAGCCGCTGTCGCCGGAAGCTGCCAAAACGGTTACGCCCATGGTGGCGGCGTCCTGGCAGGCAGAGTTGAAAGAATTCAGCGCTTGCTGGGTCCAGGAACTTTCCGGACCGCCCCAACTGATGGAGATAATCGAAGGGCGATGGGTGGTGTCATGTACGGCGGTGGTGAGAGCGTCCAGGAAACCCTGGTCAGTGTTAGTTGTGAAATACATGGCGATTTGCGCAGCCGGAGCTATCGCGCCAACTACTTCGATATCGAGTTCGACTTCGCCGTCCGGGCCGTTGGGATCGCCCGTCGGAGAGTTCGAGCCGCCATCGACCGCCACGACCGTAATTTTCGGCGAAGAAATTCCAAGACCTTTGAAATAATTCGCGAGGTCGGCGGAATTGTAACCGCCACCTAATTCCAAAATTCCCACGCATTGGCCCGTTCCATCTGTCCCGCCAGGGAAGTCGTAGGCTTGCGCTACAACGAGCGGAGTGTAAGAGGCTCCGCCAGCCTGAGCGCGGACTTTGCCCGCAGGGTTTTTGCGTATGCGGAAGTGCGTTTGTGCCTGTGGGCGGTTATCGAGGCCGAATACGCCCTCGATGATGCCGTCGAGCTCGGCGGGAATTTGAAGCGTCCCGGTGCGGCAGCGATACGTGCCTTTTGCATGCTGATAGCGATTCAGTTGCACGCTGAAGGCTTTGCTGAAAGCTTCCACGGTGCCCGCGAGGAATACAGAACGGCGCTCGGGACTCTCGCTGACAACCTGGAGACCATACTGAGCGGCAAAAGCACGAATCATAGCTATATCTTGAGCGCTTGCGCCGTGTTGGGCGGCGAACTGTTCGCGAGTGAGATGTTGGCGGGCGCTGGGAGCGGTGGCGCCCAATTTATCCAGAGAAGGAAATGCGGATGCCGCGGAACCTCGGCGAAGAGTAACGGTTACCTCGATGCGCTCGCGGGGGTCCGCCGGGCCTATTTTGCGCGCACCCGGGAATTCGGCGCGGCCGCTCGTTATGAGTTCGACTCGATTCTGTTGTTTTTCCATGGCGTCCTTCCTGTCGCAGCGAGGGCGGGGCCTCCACGAGCTGTCTTAGATTGGCGGGCCAGGGTGGATGCCGAACGAGACTACTAAATTATACGCTCGGTCGAATCGTTCGCGAAATTCCCGCAATTCGAGCAGACTAGGTCGAAAACACGCGTGAACGTTCCAGGAACTCGCAGCCGACCCGAGCGGCGTTCTCGCCCTGGCTTTGCGGGATTACCAGCGAAAACCGTGGTCCGGTCGGATGCTTCATCTGTGGGCAGCAGAACGGCCCAAAGGCGCTTTTCGGGATCCCGAGTTCATAGGGGGGAACCTCTCGCCCGCCGGATATGTATTCACGAGGTACCCGGCGACCATGGAGACAGCAAAAGCGCAAACCGACCACGGAGGCCACCCAGGAACATCCGGTATCGCACCCATCCAAGTATCCCGGCGCTAAACTGGTGGAAGACGGCCACGGGAATTGCTCCTGTCAGATCGCCTGTCACGTACGCCAAATTCAGCTACGCATGGCGAGAAGCTATTGAACAAACTGGGCAGCGCGTTCGTATCAAGTGACTGGAGGATCCACCCCACTATGAAAGACATTCGTTACGCGCTACGGCAATTCATCAACGCTCCGGTGTTCACGGCGACGGCGGTTTTGACTCTGGCTCTTGGAATTGGCGCGACTACCGCCATTTTTACGCTGGTGCATGCTGTGTTGTTGAATTCGTTGCCGGTGGCCAGGCCGAGCGAGCTATATCGAGTGGGCGACGTGGAGAATTGCTGCGTCAATGGCGGCTTGCAGGATGATTGGGCGCTCTTCTCCTACGACAAATACAAAACTTTTCGTGATAACACGCCGGGGTTCGTCGAGATGGCCGCGTTTCAGGCCGGACACGATCTCGTTGGCGTGCGGCGTGCGGGCAGCAGCCAACCTGCTCAGTCGATGAGAAGCGAGTTCGTCTCGGGAAATTACTTTGCGATGTTTGGCATCGGGCCTTACGCGGGACGCGTCGTGATGCCGCACGATGATCGCAAAGGCGCGTCCCCGGTGGCGGTGATCAGCTATCACGCGTGGCAGCAAAAATTCGGCGCAGACCCGGCGGTGGTGGGGACGGCGTTCTCGTTTAATGGCCAGCCCTTCACGGTCGTGGGAATTGCGCCGTCAGGCTTCTTCGGCGATCGACTTGCGGATCCCCCTGAGTTTTTTATTCCCATCGCGGACGAGCCGCTTATCGACGGTCCCGCCGCGTTGATCGATTTTCCGCAACAGGATTGGCTGGACATCATCGGCCGCGTTACTCCGGGCGCCGACCCGAAACAAATTGGCGCGCATTTGCAAGTTGAGCTGCAGCAGTGGCTGCTAAGTCCGATCGCACAACTTCAGCCGGGAGAACGCAGCGCAGTCTCGAAACAGACGCTTCGACTTTCGCCGGGGGGCGGCGGCGTGCAAGCGTTGCGCGATGAATACCAAGCCAGCTTGCATCTGCTGATGTGGATTTCGGCGCTGGTTCTGGCCATCGCCTGCGCGAACGTAGCGAATTTGATGCTCGTCCGCGCTACAACGCGCAAACTTCAAACTTCTATACGAGCCGCGCTGGGGGCGACTGTCTGGATGCAGATTCGGCAAGTGCTTACCGAGAGTGTGGTGTTAGCGCTGCTGGGCGGGACCGTGGGAGTAGCGATCGCGTTCGGCGGGACCAGTTTGATTTTGCGCCTCGCGTTTCAAAACACATACATCGCGATTCACGCTTCGCCGTCGCTGCCAGTGCTCGCTTTCACATTTGCAATCGCCGTTCTGACCGGAGTTCTCTTCGGCGTGGCTCCGGCGTGGATCACGGCCAATGCGGCGCCAGCCGATGCGCTACGCGGTGCGGGGCGTTCCACCGGGCGTAGCAGAGGCTGGACGCAAAAATCGCTGGTGATCGCGCAGGCCGCGCTTTCGCTGGTACTGCTTTCCGCAGCAGGATTGTTGACACAGAGCCTTTACAACATGCAGCGGCAAAATTTCGGCTTCCAGACGCCCAACCGATACATTCTGCATATCGATCCCCAAATGGCCGGCTACAAGCCCGAACAGATGCAGGCTCTTTTTCGTCAGCTTCACGATTCGCTGGCAGCGATTCCGGGCATCGGCCAGGTGAGTTTTTCTCTGTATACTCCGATGGAGGGTGATAATTGGGGAGAGACCGTTTATATCGAGGGGCAAGCGCCGCCTCCTCCGGATTCCGACCAAAACAACGCTTCGTGGCTGCGCGTGAGCGCGGGGTACTTCGAAACGCTCGGAACGAAAATCGTAGACGGGCGGTCTATCAGTGAGCAGGATTCGCCCACATCGGAGCGCGTCGCCGTGGTGAACCAGACATTCGCGAAAAAGTTTTTCAAGGACGAAAATCCCCTGGGACATCATTTCGGCTATATCGACCAGAAGCATGCCGGATCGTTCGAGATAGTGGGAGTGACCGAAGACACGCAATATCGCGAGCCTACGCACAAAATCCCACCTATGTTTTTCCTGCCGTCCACGCAGAGCGTCGTGTTTGATAATCCGCGTTTCAAGGCGTTCGAGGATCGATCGCATGATTTGAACGCCGTGGAGCTCCAAACGCTGGGCAAAGTGCCGGGGCTGGAAGCGCAGGTGCGTCACGCGCTCGCCGAGGTGAACCCGGATCTGGCGGTAATCGACTTCACGAGTTTTGGAGATCAGGTGGAGGAAAACTTCTCTCAACAGAAGTTGATCGCGAAACTTACTTCGTTGTTCGGGCTCCTTGCGCTAGTGCTCGCATCCGTGGGCCTGTACGGCGTCACCGCCTATTCCGTGGAGCGGCGCACGAATGAAATCGGAGTTCGCATGGCGCTGGGCGCAGACCGCTTGAACATTTTGAAGCTGGTCTTGCAGGGAGCGCTGGTGCAGATGGGAATTGCGCTGGCGATCGGCATTCCGGTGACGATTGCCGCTGGACGTGCGATGGCCACGCAATTATTCGGCGTGAAACCCTACGACCCGCGCATTCTCTTACTTACCACGGGCGCGCTTGTTTTTGCTGCTTTCCTGGCGGCACTTGTTCCGGCTCGGCGCGCGGCGACGCTGCATCCGATTCGCGCTTTACGCACGGAATGAAATCGGCCGGCCGTGCGACGAACCTAGCGAAACTTCCTCGAATCGCAAATAGGGTACTATCAGCCAGCCAGATGATTACAATCTTGTGTACTCCAGCGAGTTTCCATGCTTGGGCGATTTGCCTTTTCTGATCTCCGCGAGATTTTTGCGAAAGCGAATGAGCAGAAGTCCGGCGACCAATTGGCTGGACTTGCCGCGGGATCGGAAACCGAGCGGGTTGCGGCAAAACGCAAGCTCGCTGAACTGACTCTCGCCGAAATCGTGCGACAGCCTTTGATCGACCCGAGCGAGGATGATGTCAGCCGCCTGATTTTTGAAACCTTCAACCAGGAAGCATTTCGGCCTATCGAGAGTTTGACGGTGGGCGAATTCCGCGAGCACATTCTGGACGATTCCACTTCTGAAACGGATCTCCGGCAACTTCCCTGGGCGATTACTCCGGAAATAGCTGCGGCAGTAACGAAAATCATGAGCAATAAAGATTTGGTTTTGGCTGCGGCGAAAATCCGGAATGTAACACGCTGCCGGAATACAATGGGCGAGCGCGGAGTGCTGGGTATTCGGGTCCAACCGAACCATCCGAGTGACGATGTCGCCGGCATACTTCTGTCTGCGTTCGAGGGGCTGCTGTATGGCTGTGGAGACGCGGTCATCGGCGTAAATCCGGCGTCTGACTCGGTCGAGAATACCAGCGCGATATTGCGGGCGCTACAACGTCTCGTCGAGCTGTATCAAGTACCGACCCAGACCTGCTGTCTTGCGCATATCAGCACGCAAGTGGAGGCTTTGCGGCGCGGCGCGCCTGTGGATCTTCTCTTCCAATCGGTGGCTGGGACCCAGGCCGCGAACCGCAGCTTCGGAATTACGCTGGAGATGTTGCGTGAATCCCGCGAAGAGGTGCTCGAACATCACCGGCGGCGCGACGTTCGATGGACGGGTGACAACGTCATGTACTTTGAAACCGGCCAGGGAAGCGCGCTCTCCGCAGAGGCACATCACGGAGTGGACCAGGTGACTCTGGAAGCCCGGGCCTACGGCGTGGCTCGATGCTTCGATCCGTTTCTGGTCAACAGCGTTGTGGGCTTCATCGGCCCCGAATATCTCCGCGACGAACGCCAGATCATTCGCGCCGGACTCGAAGACCATTTCATGGGCAAACTTCTGGGGCTGCCCATGGGCTGCGACGTCTGTTATACAAATCATGCGGACGCGGACCAGAACTCGGCGGAGAATTTGATGATTCTTTTGAGCGCGGCGGGGTGCAACTACTTCATGGGTGTGCCGTGTTCTGACGATGTGATGTTGAATTATCAGTCGACCAGTTATCACGATGCCCTAGCGGTAAGACGGCTCTTCAAATTGAGGCCTGCGCCTGAGTTTTTGGGATGGCTTGAAGGGAGAGGAATTTTTCACGATGGAGAGCCCGTTCTGTTGGAAGCTCCACAGCGGCGGCAATTGATGCAAGGTCTGGAATCTTCTCTTGCGGACATTCTTTGATGTCGGATGAGCCTAATAAATACCTGGTGAATTCCGATCTTTCCGAACGGTTGCAGAAAATTCGAGCGAGAACTCCGGCGCGCATTCTGATGGGAAGGGCTGGGGCGGCCTACCGCACAAACGTCCAACTCGAATTGCGTGAGGCGCACGCCGCGGCGCGAGACGCCGTCCGCGGTGAAATGGATCTTTTGGGCGTATTCGGCGAGGGATTTCTACGAGAGTGGAAACTCTTCGAGGTTCAGACGCGAGCTAGCGCGAAGGATGAATATCTACTGCGGCCCGACCTGGGACGGCACTTTGACGAGCGCTCGCGGCTGAAGATTCAAGAAAACTGCTCGCGCGCGAGCGATCTACAGATCGTGATCGGGGACGGCTTGTCCGTGACTGCGGTATCCAGGCAAGTTCCGGCGCTGCTGCCTCTGCTATATGCGGGCGCCGAGTCGGCGGAGTGGAAAGTGGGACGCACCTTCGTAATACGTCACTGCCGCGTTGGGATCCTGAACGAAATTGGTGAGTTGCTTACTCCACGGGTGGCGGTTCTGCTAATAGGCGAACGTCCCGGCCTGGCGACTGCGGAAGGCTTGTCAGCATACATGGCCTATCGTCCGCGGGAAGGTCATTCCGATGCCGACCGGAACCTTATTTCAAACATCCATCCGCGGGGCATAGCCTCTAGCCCGGCTGCTGCCCGTATTTTGAATCTGGCAGCGCATATGATGCAGGCCCGAGCAAGTGGTTACAGCATTAAGGAAACTGGCGAGCCGTTGTCCGGCCAGAGCAGTTGAATTGCGCTGACCTTTTGCGGTTTGTTCCCCACGGTAATCCCGATAAACTCAGACGGATCGATCCGGCGTATCTGTTTTTCGCGGCCGACCTCGCCGAAAAAACGCGACCTACGAAATGATGCTGAAGCGGCTGTTCGTCCACTATATTGCTGAAGAAGCGAAGCCGATGTTACGGCTGGCCATGCCACTGGTATTCGCCGAGTTGGGCTGGATGACTATGGGCATTGTCGACACCATGATGGTGGGGCGACAGGCGAACAGCGCGGTAGCAATAGGCGCGGTAAGCCTGGGAGGCATTCTGTACATTGCCGTCGCGATTTTTGGGACGGGCTTAATGCTCGGGTTGGACACGCTGGTGTCGCACGCTTACGGCGCGGGCGATTTGGACGAGTGCCATCGTGTGTTGGTGAACGGCATGTACCTGAGCTTGGGGATATCCCCCGTTCTGATGGGCATTGTGACGTTGTTTGGGCCGCTGATGCGCTCGCTGAACATTCAAAGCGCGGTGCTGGAGCAGGCAGTGCCGTACCTGCACGCTCTGAACTGGTCCACGCTGCCGCTGCTGCTTTTTTTTGTTTTTCGACGCTACTTGCAGGGGATGAATCAGGCGAAGCCGGTGATGTTCGCGCTGGTTTCGGCGAATTTGGTGAACCTAGCGGGAAACTGGGCGCTGATTTACGGGCATCTTGGACTGCGCGCGATGGGCACGGTGGGTTCGGGATGGTCCACGTGCATCGCCCGCTTTTATATGATGAGCGTGCTGCTGGCCTATTGCGCTTATTACGACCGGCGCTACAAGACGGGGTTGCGCGATACTCGGCGGCTGCCAGATTTTTTCCGGATTTGGCGTCTGGTGCAGCTAGGATTGCCTGCGGCAACGCAATTCGGCATGGAAGTGGGAGTTTTTGCGGTGGCCACGGCCATGATCGCAAAGCTGGGCGCTATCGCTCTAGCGAGTCATCAGGTAGCACTAAACACGGTGAGCTTTACGTATATGGTTCCGCTTGGAATTAGCGCGGCTGCAGCCGTTCGAGTAGGTCAAGCGTTAGGCCGTTGCGATGCGCATGGTGCGAGCCGAGCGGGATGGACGGCAATGCTTCTGGGCACGGGCTTCATGGCAATGATGACGATACTTTTTTTAGTGGCGCCGAACTATATCGTCCGGATTTATACACCCGACCCGGTGGTGATTCGCGCGGCGAGTACGCTGCTTTTCGTGGGCGGATTCTTTCAGCTATTTGACGGAATGCAGACGGTAGCGACAGGCGCGCTGCGCGGCGCAGGCGACACGCGGACTCCCATGACGTGCCATTTGATTTTCTATTGGTTACTCGGTCTACCTCTCGGCGCGTATCTTTGCTTTCATTGGGGATGGGGCGCGGCGGGTTTGTGGACAGGCTTGTGCATAGCTTTAATTCTGATTGGTTGCGCGCTGCTGTACTTCTGGCGGCGCAAGGAGCGCTCGTTCGCAATGAACGGGATTCGCCTGACGGCCACAATCCTGCATCCTGACTGACGCAACATCGGGCAATCCAGCCGCGCTTTAGATCTCCATCACTATGTTATAATCCCGGCGATTCATGGCGAGTTGGCTCATGAAACTTCACGCCTTAGCTTGGTTGCTCGTATCCGGGCTTCTCGCCAGTGGCCTTGCGGCTCAAGAGTCGAGTGAAGAAACGCGTGGACCGGATGGCCGCACGCGGTTCCGAGTCTCCGGCATCCAGGTGCTTCCCGCCCCCGGCAAGCCGTTCTCCGGCAGGGACACCATCGAATGGACTCGCTCCCTTGAAGACGGAAGCGTCGTTACATTGCGCCTCTTTGCAGTTGTCGCACGAGACAGCCAAGAGCGCATCCATCGCGAGCGCCGCACTTTTGTTCCAGGCAATTCGAGCGAACAATCCAAACTCATAGAAACAATATTTCTCGACCCGATTGCCCACACGCGAACGACCTGCACGGTTGCGACTCGCGATTGCACGGTCAGCGGTTATCATGAACGGGCTACGTTTGCCCCCGCACGAGCGGGCTCACTCGACAACGGAACGCGCTACCTTACTCGAGAGAGTCTAGGAAGCAGCGTTGTGGAGGATCTGAACGTCGTCGGCACGCGCGAAACGCTTTCCATTAAAGCCGGCGTGGTGGGCAACAACCAGGCGTTGGTTAGCACGCGCGAGTTCTGGTATTCCCCCGACCTGCAGGTAAATTTGTCGGTCACTCGCAAGGATCCTCGGGAAGGCACGCAGGTAATTCAACTCGTCGATCTTTCTCGCTCCGAGCCCGATCCGGCACTGTTTGAAGCGCCCGCCGATTTCAGCATCCACGACATCCGCAGTTCGGCCGAAGCCGGGAATTGATTAGAGGCCGCCGTCCGGCCCCCTTGCCGTGGTCGGCCGTCCACGACGTGATATTCGCCATCCGAGCGAGAGCGCTTCCTGGCCGGCGAGGCCTGCCTGTCGCAGACAGGGAACTGCTATTCGCTTACACCCAACCGTTCTTTGCATACAGCTCCGGATTGCTCTAGGAGCTACGCTACAATTAGGGCGAATCGCATGCATTGGAAGCTCAGGAAGAAATAGTTTGAAGCGGGGGCAAGTCTCCCGACGCCTAATCCCCATGAAAATCGACTAAGATGACTCAATACAAATTCATGGAGCGCGCTATCGCGCTCGCACTGGAGAACGTGCAATCCGGGCGCGGGGGACCCTTCGGGGCAGTCGTGATGAAGGATGGCAAGATTCTTGCAGAGGGCACGAATTGCGTGACCTTGGCGAAGGACCCTACCGCGCACGCTGAAATCGTTGCGATCCGCGAAGCTTGCAAGAAGCTGGGAAATTCTCAACTTACACATTGTGAGGTTTACTCGAGTTGCGAGCCCTGTCCGATGTGCCTGGGAGCGATTTATTGGGCGCGGCCCGAACGTGTTTATTTTGCGAGCACGGCTGGGGATGCGGCCAAAGCCGGATTTGACGATTCGCTCATCTACCAGGAAATGGCCAAGCCGCACGCGCATCGCAAAATTCCGATGATCCAAATGATGCGCGAAGAAGCGCTTGCGGCGTTTCACGCGTGGGAGGTCAAGCCGGACAAAATCAGTTACTAAGCCAGGTTATAGGCGCTGCGCTTCGTTCGCGCACGGAACACCGGAGCGGAAGCATGGTCTTGAAGCTTGCTGAAAATAATTATGGCGAATCGCACGTGAGGATGTTGCGCGTGGTGCGGCAGGAAGGACGGCACGACATCAAAGAGCTCGCGGTGTCGATTCGCTTCGAAGGTGATTTTGAGGCGGCGCACACGAAGGGCGATAACAAGAAAATTCTGCCCACCGATACCATGAAGAATTCGGTGTACGCGCTTGCGCGGCAGTATCCGGTCGAAGCAGTGGAAGATTTTGCGCTGCACCTGATCGAGCACTTTCTCACGTACAACCAGCAAGTCTCACGCGTACGCGTTGAAATGGCGGAAAATCCTTGGTCCCGTATACCTCACGGAACGAAGCCGCATGCTTTCACATTCCAGAGGGCGCATGGGCAGGAAAAACGCACAGCGAGGTTAAGCGGAACCCGCGAAGGGGTTACCATTCACGCCGGGATTCGGGATCTTGATGTGTTGAAGACGACCAAATCTGAATTCGGCGGATTTTTGCGGGATCCTTACACCACTTTGAAAGAGGATCGAAATCGAATCCTTTCGACGACCATCCGCGCAGAATGGCTGTACGAAGGAGATGAAATCGAATTCAGCCCGGTTTGGCATGGCGTGAGTCAAACGTTGCTCGAAACGTTTGCCGAGCACGACAGCAAATCGCTTCAGCATACGCTGTACGCCATGGGCGAAGCGGTCCTGGGCACCTTTGACCGCATACGCGAAATTCATCTGTCGTTGCCGAATAAGCATTTTGACCTGGTGGACCTGTCGCCGTTCGGAATGGATAATCCTGGAGAGGTATTTCTTCCTACTGAGGAGCCCCACGGGTTGATCGAAGCGACGCTGCGCAAGGAATGAACTTAGATCGTTTTCCAGATATTACCGCTGGCCGCCATCCTTCGATTTGACGATTCGCTGTTCGCCCGAGTAAATCACGAATCGCTCGCCGCGCAAGAAACCGATGAGCGTTAGACGCAACTCGCGGGCGAGCTGTACTGCGAGACCTGAGGGAGCCGACACTGAGGCGACCACCGGCACGCCGGCCACGATGGCCTTCTGTATGATCTCAAATCCGCCGCGGCCGCTTACCAACAACACGGAATCCGACAGCGGGAGATGGCCTGCCAGCAGCGCCCAGCCAAACACTTTGTCCACGGCATTATGGCGGCCGATATCTTCGCGCAAGACTTGCAAGCAGCCGGCGGAATCGAAAAGAGCTGCAGCGTGCAATCCGCCGGTACGCTGGAAAACATCCTGCGAGGAACGCAAAGCGTCTGGAAGGCCGAGCAGCAGTTGGGGAGCGCAACGGAAATCAGGGTTAGGCGCTTTGAGCCGACGCGAGCGGACGGAGTCAATCGAAGCTTTGCCGCAAATCCCACAACTCGAAGCGGCGAAAAAGTGGCGCTGCATTTTTGCAAAGTCGTGAACGGCCTCGGGAACAAGTTCTGCTCGAACCAAATTGGCGGAATTCGAACCGTCGTCGCCGGAAACGCCAGGCTTAAGTGAAACGATTTGATCGGCGGAACCGATAATACCCTCGGTGAAGAGGAATCCGGCAGCGAGCTCAAGGTCGTGGCCGGGCGTTCGCATGGTGACGCTGAGGGGTTCGGCGCCGATGCGGATTTCCAGAGGCTCCTCGGCGGCTAAATAGTCATCTTTGCGGCGAAAATGGCCCCGGTCCCATTCGGAGACCTGCGTGAGATTGAGCATTTGCGGTTTTCGCTTCACACGGGGTTCTCCGGCATTGCTCCCGCTGCGACGAACAGGCCCTAGCATACATCGAGCGAGCGCCCTGCTAGACATGCAAAAACGGACTGGCTCGAACCGACGGGGAGCGGCTCGAGCCAGGGGGTTAGGTGATGAAGAACTGCGGGAAATTTCGCGGTATTTCGTTCCTCGCAGTGGCGGCGCGAATATTGAACGATGGTTATTACGCCCGAATGAATGCTTGGTAAAAACCTGGTGCGCTGGAAAAATCTCACCAGCCGGTGTAGCATGGGCTTTCGCCTTCCCGCGAAATGTTGAATATCCTGTGACACTTACGGTTACTTTGCCCGCCAGCATTCTCATCAAGCGAACCGGCCTGGAGGTCTGGATGAACCGCGTTTTGGAGATGGCTGATAGGGTTGGCGATGATTGGGATGCGGAGGGCGTGCACGATCTGCGCGTCGCGCTGCGGCGGTGCCGAACGATGGCCGACGCTTTGAGCGAAGTGAACCCCACGCCCAGTTGGAAGAAATTAAAGAAATCCACGCGCGATTTGTTTCAGGCCTTGGGCGAGCTTAGAGACACGCAGGTGGCCGAGAAATGGGTGAAAAAGCTTGGCGCGGCGAAAGACGCCGTTCGCGAGAAGGTGCTGGAAGCGCTCGGTGAGACGGAGCAAAAACAACAGAGAGCCGCGGAGAAGGCCCTTGCGCAGTTTGACCGGAAAGATTGGAAGAAATGGGCGCGAAAATTCCCGCCGAAGGCCGAATACTTCCCTGTCGAGAGTGTTGTATTCCAGCGTCTGGCATTCGCAAAATTGAATGAAGCGGTGGAGCTGTACCAGCGAGCGCGCAAGGTCCGGAGCGCGACTGCATGGCACCGTCTCCGAATAGGGCTGAAAGAATTCCGTTACATTCTGGAGAATTTTCTGCCTGAGCGCTACGAACGCTGGAGCAAGGAACTAAAGCGCATGCAGGATATCCTAGGTGAGATTCACGATCTGGACGTACTGCGGTCGTTGATCAGAAAGCAGGCTTCGGGGCTGGATCCCAAGGTCGTCGAAAAATGGATGGTAAGAATCGAGAAGGAACGCAAGATGCGCCTTGAAGAATTCCGCGAGAAGACCACAGAGAAAGAATCCTTCTGGGTGGTTTGGCACCGGGGACTAGAATGGGGCCACAACCTGAAGACGGTGTCGCCGCCTGAATTACAACGCGCTTACTCGGCGAGCTGACGCAGCATTTTCGGGGTCAAAAGCCAGCGCAGTTGCCATTTGCCGCGGGTTGCGGTGTGCTCGAAAGACGCGACGCCAGCCTTCTTCAGCTCACTGACAGCGCCGCGCGAACCTAGCAGGAACGCAATCGTTAAGTCCAGCTGCGGCGCATGTCCGAAACACATTACTTCCTTGGCGCGGAGGCTCACAATTTCCTTCACAATTTCGGCGGGATTGCCGGCGGGTTTCAGAGCATCGTGCGCGCGAATCTTGGGCGGAGAGAATCCAAGGGTCTCCGCGAATATTTCCGCGGTTTGTACCGCGCGCACGTAGGGGCTGGTGATCATCACATCCGGCTTGATGCCCAAGACGTTCAGTCCGAGCGCCGCGGCACGCGTTTTCTGCACACCCTTCGCGGTGAGCGGGCGTTCGGGCTCCGCCGGCGATTTTGGATCGTTGGGGTCGACGGCGATGCCGTGGCGCACGAGATAAAGAATCATAGTTTAGGCTACCTCTTTTTCCTTTTTCTGCACACGGCGAAATTCCGTGTTCAAGTGAAATTCCCGCTCGAATAGTTCCGATTTCCGCTGGAGCCCAGCGAGATCCAAACGCGTGCCATCGGCAGCGCGAATCAAGAAAATAGCTTTGTGCCCGACGATTTGGACATCGACTCCGGCGACGCGTTGTTCGTGCTCGGATTCGAGCTTTTCGGCGATGCGCAGCAGTGAGGTTAGCAACCGACACTGCCGCCGGCGCTCACCGTCGAGTGCGGCATAGGAGGCGTGTTCGAGCGCGGGTTCGGACTTTGAATTGTGGTAACGCACCAGGGCTGCGACCATGTCGCATCGCCAGCCGCGCAGACCGGGGATTTCTCCGTTTCGAATCAAGTATTCGCCGTGCCGATTATGCGCTTTGCGATTCACGAAATGACCGATATCGTGCAGCAGCGCTGCAATTTCAAGAAGGAGCCGGAGGTCGGTGCCCATTTCATGGATCGGGCGAAGCTGGTCGAACAGCGAGAGCGCGAGCCGGACGACTTGCTCGGCATGTTGTTGATTGTAGTTCAGGCGGCTGGCGAACCACAGCGCGCCCTGGAGTATTTCGGCGGCTCGGCCTTTTTCCTCCTCGGAAGCGATGCCCGCCGAGTACTGCGCCGCAACCAAGTCGAGGAGGATTCCTTCGCGAACGCCGACGCCGGGAATCAGCATCGTACGGAGATCCAGCCATTTGGCCAGCGTGGTGATGATTATCGATGCAATTCCTATGACCTCGGCGCGGTCTTCGCGCACTCGGAAGGTTCGCATGCGGCCGGGCACGTCCAGCGCCATCATTCGCCAAGTCTGATCCTTCAGCAAGCGCACGTTGATCGTTGGAATGCGCTCGATCATGGGCCCCGGAGCGATTCGAACCAGAGCTTCGGCGTTTCCTCCGCAGGCCACAGCGATCGCGCGGCTCAGTTTCGGAGGCGAAGGAAGCGCGCTGCGAAGAATTGAGAGGACATGATGGCGAAGGCGGTTCGCGTCGTCTTCGTCTATAGCGCCACGGATGGAATACGTTTCCATCAGGCGAATGGTGCCCAGGGGAAGGCCCATACGATGTTCGAGCACGCCGCGCTGGAAGAAATTTAGTTCCAGGCTGCCGCCGCCCAGATCGAAAATCAAACGCGGCTGCAGACGATCGTTGAGCGCCCATTTCACCGCAGAGCAAACCAGCCGGGCTTCTTCTTCATTGCCGATTACTTCAAGCTCGAGGCCGGATTTGCGCCGGATGCGCTCCATCAGCTTGCGGTAGTTGCGCGACTCGCGAGCGGCGGCGGTGGCGACGGCTCGATAGGCGCTGACTTGATACCTGTCCATGCGATCGCGGAATTGCTTGAAGGTGCGAGCTGCTCTTGCAATGGTGTCGTCATCGAGCAGGCGGCGTGTGAAAGCATTATGGCCCAGACGAACTGCGGCGCGTTCGCTGTCGAGAATTTGAATATTTTGCGGAGAAGTAGCGCGGGCAATGACAAGCCGAATGGCGTTCGAGCCGGCGTCAATCGCGGCTAGTTGGACAGGGGCGGCCACTCTTTTAGCGCCAGAGGTGCGCAAGCGCGTGCGAAGGCTGGTATTGCGTGCTCCGTATCGCCAGATGCGAGGCAATCCGATGGCGTAGCACCCGGTTTACGTTGGAGACGCTGCTTTCGCCGTCTAATTCGAGAAAACCGTGCCGCTTCGAAAGATACTCGAATTCACGCTTGATCATGGACTGATATCGAATGAAGGATTGGAATAAATCGTTGGAGAGCGACATGTCGCGCCCTGATTCCCAGTAGCTGATGGTTTGCGATTTCTTGAATTCACGGTCGAAGGCGATTTCTGGGCGCACGTTCAGCCAAAAAGTTAGATCAGGCCTGAGCGCAGTTTCATAAATTCCATGAAGATAGTCGCGGCCGATTCCACGGACGGCGGCGCGCGCGATCAGTGTGAAAATGTAACGGTCAGCGAGAACGATCAATCCGGAGCGCAAAGCAGGAAGAATACGGCGCTCAAGCTGATCAAAAAAATCGGTGCTGTACATCAGGGCCAGGGTCATTCGAGTGACCGCATTTTCCGCGAGAAGTGCGTCGATGTCTTCCCCAACAAGATAAGACCTGCGCAGACCCATGGTCTGCACGGCGAATCCCTGCGATTCCAACCACTCGGTGAGCAAGTATATTTGGGTCGAACGGCCCGAACCGTCGGTGCCTTCGATAACGATCAATGTTCCGCTGAGTTCTTCCGGCTTTACACCAGGCAGGGGAGTTCCATAGAAGCGCGAAGGGGGTGTCAGCGGCCTGGCCGCCGCCTTTTTCTTGGCAGGGCGCCCGTTTGAGGGGACTCGAGCAATCGTGTTTTTGGCTGAGCGCGTCATTTCTTTTTCGGTGCAAATTGTTCCAGCGCAATTTTCTCGCCCACAATCTGCCGCATCAATTTTTGGAGCTTGTTCACTCGCACCGTGCCGTCCATAAGAACGAAATGATCGGTTTCCACCATCTGGTCGTAGTTGTTCAGAATGCGTTCCTGAAAAATTCGGAAGCTTTCCGAGCGGTCGAGCGAGATTCCAAGATCCATCCCGGCTTCATAGTATTTCAGCTTGGGGCGTCCGGCAACGATGCGGTTCACCGCCACGTCGAGCGGGGCTCGGAAATAGAAGGTAATGTCAGGAGCAGGCGCGAAACTGTAGAGATTGCGCAGCCAGTGCGGAGAACATCCGCGGGCGCCATCTCGGGCGAATGCCGTGTAAACGTAGCGGTCGGCCAGCACCAGATAGCCGCCATGCAACAAGGGCATGATTTGGCGCTCACAGCGATCCGCGAAGTCGGCGGCGTGCAGAAGGGAAAAAGTTGTCGGCGTCAGAAGGCGCCGCTGTTTGCCGCGCCGGGTTGCCGATTTCACCAGAGGCGAAGAGTTCCACTCAGTGAAATGTATGCGGTAACCGCCGATTTCAAGCCATCGCTTAAGAAGGTATAGTTGGGTGCTCTTCCCGGAGCCGTCGATGCCTTCAACGACTACCAGAGCGCCGGGATAAGCGCGTTTGGCGGCGGGCTGCTTGGCCGGGGCTGGATCAGCGGCAGCCGAGATGTCAGGAGTGCTGATGACCATATGAAATAATTACACTGTATTGCCTATCATATCTCGGAACCATGAATGGAGAGTGAAAAAAGCGTTACTCATGGAAGACCCGACGACGCGAGGAGATCAGATGCCGATGAAATTTAGCAAAGAGCTCGCAGTCAAGCCCGGGCATAAGGTGAAGCTGTCAAAATGGGATCCGGACGACACGCTGGGGTGGGAAAAAGATCGCGACACGAGGGAGAATCTTGAGAAAGCCATCGAGCGGCTGATCGGCTTTCAGTATCGCCTGTACGCAGGAAAAAACCGCGCGCTACTGCTCATTTTTCAAGGCCTGGATGCGGCGGGAAAGGACGGAACCATCCGCCACGTTATGTCGGGAGTGGATCCGCAGGGATGTATCGTCAAGTCATTCAAAGTGCCTTCGACCGAAGAAGCTGCGCACGATTTCCTGTGGCGGGTACACAAGGCTGTTCCCGGGTACGGCGAAATTGGGGTTTTTAACCGTTCTCACTATGAGGACGTCTTGATAGTCCGCGTCCACGATCTTGTGCCCAAAGACGTGTGGTCACGTCGATACAGCCAGATCAATGACTTTGAGGCCATGCTGGAAGAAAACCGAGTGAAGATTTTGAAGTTCTTTCTGCATATCAGCAAAGACGAGCAAAAGAAACGCTTCCTGGAACGAATTGATGACCCGGACAAGCGCTGGAAAATCTCCGAAGACGATTTTCAGGAACGGAAATACTGGGACAGCTATACTGCGGCCTACCAGGACGCGTTGGAGCGCTGCACTACAGACGCGGCGCCCTGGTTCATCATTCCCGCCAACAAAAAATGGTTCCGCAACCTTGCGGTATCGCACATTATCGACGAGGCGTTCAAAGAGATGGATATCAAGTTTCCGCCGGCTATCATCAACTTGAAGAAGCTGAAGTGGAAGTGAGCAAGTGATCGAGTCCGGGGGGATTCCTGCTAGAATCGCTCGACTCCGAGCGATCATGATGGACGAAGCCGTTTTCCCGCGAAATTTTCTGAAAAGCTATCCTCACGCCAAGCGCGCAGAAGGATGTTTTGTCTACACGGACGACGGCAAGCGGTACCTAGATGCATCGGGGGGAGCTGCCGTTGTCACAATCGGCCACGGAGTAGAACAAATCGCCCGCGCCATGGCGGAGCAAGCGGCACGGCTGGCCTACGTTCACTCCTCGCAATTCCACACTGAAATCGCGGAGAAACTGGCGCGAAGAATTCTGGCGCTGGCACCCGAACGAATGCGGCCCGGAGGCCGCGTCTATTTCACGTCCGGCGGCTCGGAAGCTACAGAAACGGCGCTGAAGCTGGCGCGCCAGTATTGGTGGGAGAGGGGTGAAAAGAAACGTTTTCGCGTGATTTCACGCTTGCAGAGTTATCACGGCAGCACGCTCGGGGCTCTGTCGGTTTCAGGGAATGTGCGACGTCGCGAGCCGTTTGCTCCGATGCTTGCGGAATGGGGCCACATTCCGCCTTGCTACTGTTATCGGTGTCCCTACGGGCTCCGCTATCCGGAATGCGATGTGGAGTGCGCGGACGAACTGAGCCGTGTGCTGGAACGCGATGGTTCGGAGGACGTAGCTGCATTTATTTTCGAGCCAGTAGTAGGGGCCACCTTGGGGGCTGTTGCGCCGCCGGAGGGTTACGTTCAGCGAATCTCGGAAGTTTGCCGCCGTCACGGAATTCTCTTGATTGCCGATGAAGTGATGACCGGTATGGGGCGGACCGGAAAACCTTTTGCCATCGAGCATTGGGAGGCGACGCCGGACCTGATTCTGGTAGGCAAAGGAATTGCGAGCGGCTATGCGCCGCTGGGAGCCGTGATCGTTGCGGGCCACGTTGCAGAGGCAATTTCGCGAGGGTCCGGGGCGTTTCTGCACGGATTTACGTATAACGCGCACCCGGTCGCGACGGCAGCCGGTAATGCGGTGCTTGACTGCATGGAGCGCGAAAATTTATTTGCGAGAGTTGAAATCGCAGGTCGCGAGATGCGGGCTGCACTCGAGCCCCTGAAGAAATTCTCCGTTGTAGGCGATGTTCGCGGCATGGGGCTGCTGTGGGGAATAGAATTCGTGCAGGATGCAAAGACCCGGGAGCCATTTCCGGCCCACGCGCGAATCGCTTCGCGCATTCAAGAGAATGCACTTGCAGCGGGAATCATGACCTATCCGATCCAGGGATGCGTGGATGGCACTCGTGGCGATCATATCCTGCTCGCTCCGCCGTTCACGATCACGTCTTCCATGATACAAATGCTCGTCTCCGGGCTCGAAAATGCAATTTCCGAGCTGGAGAAGACGCACGGAATGGGAGGTTCCTCTGCGCTGCTCTGAATGCAGACGTTATCGCTGGTTACTTGCCGCTCTTTTATTCGTTTTATCGGCTGGTTTCGCGGCGTTTGCCGGTTCCGGCGACACGGATTCGATGACCGGCTTCTCGAAGCGAGGCGCGGCGGAAGAAATATCGATCGAACAGCGATTGCGCTCGATGACTTCCACCGATCAAATTTCAAAATTTCATCGCTACCTTACCTCCCAGCCGCATCCGGCCGGCTCGGCTCGCAACAACGAGTTGGCCCGGTGGGTGGCCGAACAATGGAGGCAGCAGGGCCTTGAAGATGTCACCATCCACGAATACGATGTGCTGAATTCGCGTCCGCGCGAGATTTCGCTCGAAATGGTTCATCCCGGCCATTTTCGCGCAAGCCTGCGCGAAGATCGCTATGATGCGGACCCGGACACCAAGAATCCGAAAGCCGACGGCGCATATCTGGGATATTCGGCTTCCGGAGAAGTAACGGCGCCGGTGGTCTATGCCCACAGTGGCAATCCGGAAGACTATGAATACCTTCGCGCACATGGGATTGATGTGCGAGGAAAAATCGTGCTGGTGCGCTATTCGAACCCGTACAGCTATCGGGGGTTCAAGGCGTTGACGGCGGAGCGACTAGGCGCCGCAGCGATACTTATTTATTCCGATCCCCAGGAAGATGGCTACACGCGGGGAAAAGTTTTTCCGGAAGGGCCGTGGGGACCGGACAGCCACGTTCAACGTGGCGCTATCACATATGATTTTCTCGAGCCCGGCGACCCGCTGACGCCAGGGTGGGCCTCGGTTCCGGGCGCTAGGCGCATACCTCCGGAGCAGGCCATATCGCTGCCCAAGATCATGGGCCTGCCACTTTCGTGGCGTGATGCGAAGCCGCTGCTTGAAAAGATGGATGGGCCGGTGGCGCCGGATTTGTGGCAGGGCGGGCTGCCGCTGAAATATCGTCTTGGCGGGAAACGAGTTCGAGTCCATGTGAAAGTTGACATGGACGCAAGCGTGCAGCCGTACTACGTGACCGAAGCGCGCATCCGTGGCAGTGAAGCGCCGGACCAGTGGGTGATCCTGGGCAATCATCGCGATGCATGGGTGTACGGCGCGGTAGATCCTTCGAGTGGAACCGCTTCCATGCTCGAGCTGACGCGAAACCTCGGAGAAATGTTGAAGCAGGGCATCCGACCGAAGCGGACGCTGGTGATTTGCAGCTGGGACGGCGAGGAATATGCGCTGACGGGTTCCACCGAGTGGGGCGAAGAGTTCGCGGATACGTTAAAACAAAACGCGGTGGCGTACTTGAATGTGGACGAGGCGACTTCCGGATCAAACTTTCAAGGCGACGCGGTGGGCTCGCTTGCGCCGTTGCTTGTCGATGTGAGCCGTACCCTACCCGCGCCATCCGGCAAGACTCTTTATGACGAATGGAAAGTTACGCGAGAAGCAGAGTCGAAAGAAAAGCAGCCGGTGCCGGACTTTGAGCTGGCGAATACTCGCATCGGAAGCGGCTCGGACCACACCGTGTTCCTGAATTTTCTCGGGATTCCCACGGTCGGGCTTACTTTTGTGGGGCCTTACGGCGTTTATCACTCGCTATATGATGACTTCTACTGGATGAATCACTTCGGGGACCCCGGCTACCGGTATCACTCTTTAATGACGCAGATTTGGGGAACGGTCGCCCTGCGATTGGCTAACGCTGAAATTCTGCCGTTCGATTTCGAGTCCTATGGCCAGCATATCCATCAATTCCTGGCGGAACTTGACGACTCAAGCCATATCGCTGCTCATATCGATTTGGCGGTTTTGCAAAAGTACGCCGCCGAATTTCAGCAGGCGGGATACGATCTCAAGCAAAGTGCTAACCGTGCCGTTGCGAGCGGACGATTGAATGTCCAAGATGCGTTTCGTGTGAATCAAGAGTTCATGCTAGTTGAACGCAATTGGTGCAATCCCAACGGAATTCCGGGTCGACCGTGGTTCAAGCACTCGCTCTATGCGGCGCGCTATACCTATGCTCATCTGGAGTTGCCAGGGCTTACGGAGGCCGCGGAGGCTGGAGATTGGAAGCGCGCTGGGGAGCAAGCGAAAATTCTCGAGGATGAACTGATGAAAAACACGATGCTCTTGCGCCGCGTCAAACAGGAACTGGACTCTTTCGCGGGCGGCGAAACCCCATGAAAAAGTTAGCTGTTTCTCTTCTCATTTTTCTCGCTGTATCGATACCCGCTAGGGCGCAGAACACGCCGAGGTCGGCAGGTGAGTCACGCGCGAGAGAACTAGGCGTACCGTTCGAGGGCACGCCGGGGCCGCTCGATGCGCTTACGGACGTGAAGGGAGTGGAAGTGGGCTACCGCACGCTAATTTCAGGGGAAGGCAAATTGCAGGTTGGCGTTGGGCCGGTGCGAACCGGAGTGACGGCGATTTTTCCACGCGGCAAAAATGCCGTGGACCCGGTGCTTGCAGGGTGGTTTACCGAAAACGGCAATGGTGAGATGACCGGTACGACGTGGGTGGAGGAATCGGGGTTTTTATACGGACCGGTGATGATCACAAATACACACAGCGTGGGAGTCGTGCGCGACGCGGTTATTGCCTGGCAGCTCAAACATGGGATGCCTGCCCCGGAGGAAGATTGGTGGTCGCTTCCGGTGGTCGCTGAGACTTGGGATGGCTACCTGAACGATATCAACGGCTTCCATGTAAAGACCGAAGACGCCTTTGCCGCGATGGATGACGCGCACTCGGGACCCATCGCCGAAGGGAACGTTGGCGGCGGAACGGGTATGATTTGTTTCGAGTTCAAGGGAGGCACGGGAACTGCGTCGCGCCAGCTAGCGGAGAAACTCGGAGGCTATACCGTTGGCGTGCTCGTTCAATGCAATTTCGGCACGAGACATCTCCTCCGTATCGCCGGGACCCCTGTAGGTTATGAGATCACCGGCAAGCCGGTCTGGAACGATGATACCGGCTCCATTATCGTGGTGGTGGCTACCGACGCTCCGCTCTTGCCAAATCAGATGAAACGCATCGCCAAGCGAGTTACCCTAGCGCTCGGGCGCCTGGGTAGTATTTCCGGAGATGGTTCGGGCGACATTTTCATCGCTTTCTCGACGGCGAACGCCGGGGCCGGGCTAGATCAAAAGAATCCGGTGAACGTTCGAATGCTTCCCAACGACCGAATGGACGCGCTTTTCGAGGCCACGGTGCAAGCCACCGAGGAAGCGGTGGTAAATGCGCTGGTGGCGGCTAGGACGATGACGGGCGCCGAGGGGCATACCGTGGAAGCTCTGCCGCACAACGGGCTGCGAGAAGTTTTGAAGAAGTATAACCGGCTGGCCGAAGTAAAATAGTTCGACATGCCCAGAAGGAGGTGGAATCAGATGAGGAATTTTTTTTCGGGCGTTTTTCTAACCCTATTGATTATTGGGATTGCGGTTTTCATAGCTGTCAAACAAGGGTATGTGGATTTCAAAGCGGACCAGGAGCCGTCTTTTTTGGAGAAGAAATTTGCGATGGCGGCGGTGGACGCTTCGACAGATCGTCACGCTCCGGACCAGAAAAATCCGATGCAGGCCAACGATGAAAATTTGGCGGCCGGCGCCAAGCTATACATCAACCATTGCGCGGGTTGCCACGGCATTCCTTCGAATCCCAGCAGTCCGTTCCCGAAATCGTTCTACCCTCCGGTACCCACGTTCTTCACCGATGCTCCGGACATGCCCGAGAATCAGAATTTCTACATTATCCAGCATGGAATCCGCTGGAGCGGAATGCCCGCTTGGGACAAGACGCTCAACGATACGCAAATGTGGCAGCTCGTGACATTTTTGAGCAACATCGAGAAGCTTCCGCCAGCGGCAAAGAGAGAATTCGAGCAAGTCGGATCATCGGCTCCTGGCAGTGCGCCGGGGGCAACGCCTAACGTTCCAATGCCTATGAAGCAGTAGACGGCGCGGAGACAAGGGTGTGCTTAGAAGAAATACTCCGAGCCAGAGAAGCGTAGTCCTGCTAAAATTTAGCTGGATCGAGCTCAGGATTTTAGAGATGCGTTGCCGTGTTTTTCAGCGCTGGTGGCGAGCAGGGATGATAGCCTAAACTCCATCGGTGCTTCGGAGGGGGAATTTGACGTCTGATGTGGTCGCAGAAAAAGTAATCACTACTCTGGCATCCGTAAAGCGGATTCCAGCCGACAAAATCACCCTGGAAACGAATCTGCAGGATTTGGGCATTGATTCGCTGGATGTTTTCACATTGCTGTTTGAACTCGAAAACGCTTTCAAAATTTCCATTCCCGATGACGATGTCCGATCTTTACGCACTGTCAACGATGTGGTGACTGGAATTAAGAAGATTATCGCCGCGACGCCGCCTGATTCGACTGTGGGTTCGCCCACACCGGCGGACTAAGGATGGCGGCCCGCCGAGTTGCCGTTACCGGTTTGGGAATTATTTCCCCATTGGGACTGAATCTTGCGGAGACGTGGGATTCTTTGAGCCACGGCCGCTGTGGCATTCAGGCGTTAAAGGGTGTGGATCGGTCTCGCGTGGCCCTGAAGATGGAGAATGGGGCTGAAGTTCGGGGCTTCGATCCCGCGCAACATTTCGAAGGTGGCAAAGAAGCCTACCTTGATCGCTTTGCGCAATTCTCCGTGGTATCTGCCCGCGAGGCTATGCGCGATTCCGGCCTTAATCTGACCGCGGTTCTTCGCTATAACGCCGCGATTGTCTGCGGCTCCGCTGTGGGAGGTCAATCGGCTATCGAAACCGGCTTCGCAGATCTTTACGTGTCAGACCGCGGCCGAGTTCACCCGCTAACGATTCCAAAAACGATGGCCAACGCCGGCGCGAGCCATATTTCCATGGAACTCGGGATCACCGGGCCGACCTACACGGTGTCGACTGCCTGCTCCTCCGCCAATCATGCGATAGGACAGGCATTTCGTTTGGTGCGGGATGGCGAAGTGGATCTGGCGGTGACGGGGGGCAGCGAGGCGCCGTTCGCGATCGGACATCTGAAAGCCTGGGAAGCGATGCGAGTGATTGCCCCGGATACCTGCCGGCCGTTCAGCAAGGACCGGCGGGGAATGATACTAGGCGAGGGTGGCGCGATGATGACACTCGAGCCGTTTGAACTGGCGAAAGCGCGCGGTGCGAGAATCTACGCGGAAATTTGCGGCTTCGGTATGTCCTCGGACGCTCACCACCTGACACAGCCCACGGTGGAGGGGCCGTCACGCGCGATGCGAGATGCTCTACGCCTGGCGGGAATGGCGCCTGAAGAAGTTGGTTATATCAACGCCCACGGTACCGGGACGCCGGGAAACGATCCGGTGGAGAGTCGTGCTATTCGCGACGTTTTCGGCGCGCATGCGGACAAGCTTGCGGTTAGCTCGACGAAGTCCATGCACGGACATGCTCTTGGCGCCGCGGGTGCGCTCGAAGCGATCGCCACGGTGCTCGCGTTGCATCACGGGATTTTGCCGCCCACAGCGAATTACAACGAACGCGATCCGGAATGCGACTTGGATTACATTCCGAATCAGCCACGCACACAACAGGTTCAGGCCGCGCTCTCGAACTCCTTCGCGTTCGGAGGGTTGAACGCTGTGATTGCCTTCCGCGCCGTGCCGCGCTAGACCTGAATTCCACGCGTCGCGCATTACTAGAAATGCGATTTCTATTTGTAGCAGCAGAGATGGCCAGTAGCGATGGCGTTGTTAGAAGAAGCGTGCGGGGAATCGGGCGATCATCCCCCAACCAGTGGGCGTTGGGGACCAGTGGCGCGTCAATTCGTCGGCAAGAGTAAACGTCACCAGAATTGCCAGGAATAAGAAGCCAGCGAAGATAAAAACTTTGGTAAGGCCGCTGCTGTACTTTACATGCATGAAAAACAGGATTACCAGAAGCATCTTGCTCACCGCAATGGCCAGGGCCGCAACCGTGTTGAACACTCCGAGATCTATGTAGGCGACACCCGTAGTGAGCGCCGTGAGGCACATCAGCGCGACGAAGATTCCGATATAAAGCTTTACCGGCACGATATGTTCGGACATCAGTGACCTCCTCCCGCGTAGCGTCCTCCAATGAGATAGAGCAGCGGAAAAAGAAAGATCCATACAATATCTACGAAATGCCAGTACAGGCCGCTCACTTCGAGCGGGCTGTAATACTCCGGAGTGAAGCGGCCGCGGTGCGCCATGATCGTCAACACGGTAAGAATGCCAATTCCGATAATCATGTGCAGCGCGTGCAATCCGGTCATGAAGAAATAGAAGCAGAAGAACATGGGCACGTGCGCGCCGGGCGCTCCCCATTCCGGACGAATCAGGAAGCCGAAACCGGGAACCAGATGTTCGAGGTAATCGTGATGCCACTCAAAAGTAAATTTGATGGCCAAGAACGCAGCGCCCAAAATCATCGTGCTGATCAGAAATCCGACTTGCGCTCGGCGCATTCCGACTTGCGCGGAATGGATGGCAAGGGCCATGGTCAGGCTGCTTCCAATCAGCACGGCAGTATTCAAGGCGCCAAATCTAACCTCGAGCAGATGACTCCCGATCTCGAAAGAAGGCTGGTAGAGCGCGCGATAAACAATGTAGGTAGCAAAGAGGCCGCCGAAGAACATGATTTCGGTGAGCAGAAACACCCACATGCCGAGGCTTCCGGCCTCGCGCTGCTGCTGCATGTCTTCAAACTGGTGCGCGAACCCGGGGGGATGCGCGCTGTGAACGGTTATATCAGCCACGTTTCACCGTGCTGTGCGCGTAGTCGTAAGCGTCTTCGGTTACCACGGGAATCTCCTCGAAATTTTCAGTGGGGGGCGGCGAAGGCGTTGTCCATTCCAGGCCTTTCGCGCCCCATGGATTGGGACCCGCGGTGGGGCCATAGCGCATGGACCACGTCAAGTAGATGAGCGGTATTAGATATCCGATACCCAAAATCGATGCGCCTGCCGAGGACATCACGTTGAGCACCTGAAACTCCGCCGGGTACACGGCGAAGCGGCGAGGCATGCCTAGATACCCGAGCATGAATTGCGGGAAGAACGTCAGGTTGAAGCCCACGAAAATCACCAGTGCAGCAAAACGGGCCCAGCCATCGGGATAAAGGCGTCCAGTAATTTTTGGCCACCAGAAGTGTATCCCGCCGAGATAAGCCATCACCGCGCCGCCGACCATAATGTAATGAAAATGAGCCACGATGAAATACGTGCCGTTCAAATGGACGTCGGTGGCAAGAGAAGCGAGAAACAATCCTGTGAGGCCTCCCATGGTAAACAGGCCGATAAACCCCAGCGCGTACAGCATGGGAGCGTCGTATGAAATGGATCCTTTATAAAGCGTCGCAGTCCAATTGAAAACTTTCACCGCCGAAGGAATTGCCACTAGGAAACTGAGGACGGAGAAAATAAGCCCGGCATAAATCGACTGGCCGGTCACGAACATGTGGTGTCCCCACACCAGGAAACTGATGATTGCAATCGAAAGGCTCGAAAAAGCGACGAAAGTGTAGCCAAAGATTCGCTTTCGCGAAAAACAGGTGATGAGTTCGCTCATCACGCCCATGCCCGGCAGAATCATGATGTACACGGCAGGGTGAGAATAAAACCAGAACAGATGCTGGAACAAGATGGGGTCGCCGCCGATGGCGGGGTCGAAAATGCCAATATGAAGGAGGCGCTCGAGACCGAGTAGGAACAGGGTGATAGCAATCACCGGAGTGCCCAGGATGAAGATGATACTGGTGGCATAAATGGCCCAGATAAATAGAGGCAGACGAAACCAGGTAAGCCCGGGCGCGCGCATCTTGTGAATGGTGACGACGAAATTGAGTCCAGTGAGAATCGAAGAAAAGCCGGTAATGAAGACCCCCAGCGCCGTTGGAATCACCGACGTGTGCGAGAAACTGCTGCTATAGGGCGTATAGAAAGTCCAACCGGTATCCACGCCGCCGGAAATCACGGCGTAGAGCGTGAAGATTGCGCCAACAACATAAATGTACCAACTAAGGAGATTAAGCCGCGGGAAGGCCAGGTCCCGGGCGCCGATCATCATCGGCACCAGGAAATTCCCGAGAGTGGCTGGAATGGAAGGAACCAGAAAGAAAAAGACCATGATGATGCCGTGCATGGTGAACAGTTTGTTGTAGGTTTCAGGTTGCACGAGCGCGCCCTGTGGCTCGATCAAATGCAAGCGCATGAGTACGGCAAAAAAGCCGCCCACAAAGAACATCAAGGTGATCGAACACAGATAGAGCAATGCGATGCGCTTGTGATCGGTGGTCAAGAGCCAGGACTTCACACCATACTGCGCGTTCAAATAATTAACGTTCGACCCGGCAGGGGCTTCGTGGACGTCTATGGTTGCCGTGCTCATTTGTCGTTCGCATTCCTTTCTTCGGCCGCGAGCGATTTCACGTATGCGATGAGTTGCAGCACTTGCTCTTCATTGATCTGGCCCCGGAAGGTGGGCATGATCGACGGATAATTTCGCAAAACGACAGAATTGGGATCGACGATCGCTTGGCGAATGAAAGCTTCGTCCACGAGCCGCTTTTCGCCACTCTTGAGCTCCACTTCCTTGCCGTAAACTCCTGCGAGCGAAGGCCCGCGTCCCGTGCCATCCGATGGATGGCAAGACGAGCATGCGAGTTTGTTAAATACGCGCTCACCCATTTGCTGCATGGACTGGCTGGGAGCGCCGGCCGAAAGCCACGATTCGTAATCCGCCGGCGACATCACGTACACCCATCCAAGCATTTCAGCGTGGTCCGCTCCGCAATATTGCGCGCAGAACAGATGATAGGCGCCGATCTTGGTAGCCTGAAACCAGAGCGAAGTATAACGTCCTGGAACCACGTCTTTCTTCACGCGAAAGGCCGGGATGTAGAAATCGTGGATGACGTCTTCCGACGTCATGGTCAACTCTACCGGGACTCCGACCGGAACGTGCAGCTCATTGATTTCGCGCACACCCTCGGGATGCTGGATGTGCCACATCCACTGCTTGCCAACCACGAAAATTTCAGTAGCGGCTGACGGAGGGCGAGAATTTTCAAAATACAAGCTGGAAGCCCAGAGGAAGAGTCCTACACAGATCAGCGTTGGAATGATGGTCCAAGTTAGCTCGAGCCCCAGGTGTTCCCCGGTATCAAGCGGGATTTCGTTTTCGGCGCGCCGGCGATATTTCACCATGAAGAAGAAGATCGCTGAAAATATGGCTACGGTAAAAAACAAGGTGATGAAGGTGAGGACAAAATAGAGGTGATCCACGCCCTCCGCGATCGAAGAGGCGGCCTCCGGACGAAGTTGCGGCGCCTGAATCGCCGCGAGCGAGAGCAAACTCCAGCCGAATTGGAAAATCCCGATCATGACCGAGTTGTAAGGTTCCTTTGCACTGGCTTTATGTCCTTCGCTCCGGGAGCGCGTAGTGTTCCTTGCGGTAAAGCACCAAAACGAGAGCTCCAATCGCCAAGACCGTTGCCGCGCCGGCAGCCTGGATCAGGCGCGAAATCAGCAGCCCGTATTTTCCGGTGGAGGGATCGTAGTGGTAGCAGAACAGCAGCACTTGATCGACCGGTGAGCCGATTTTTCCGGCCGAAGCTTCCACCAGCCCAAGACGAAGGTCGCGCGACGGAAACTGGATGCCATAGAAGTAGCGCGAGATTTTCCCTTCAGGAGTCAGGAGCATAATCGCGCTGGCGTGCGCGAACTGCTTTGAATCAGGATCATACGCGTAACGAAAGCCAATGGCATTTGCGAGCTGCCGGATTTGTTGCTCCTCGCCGGTGAGGAAATGCCAACCAGCCGCCCCTCCCGGTCGTCCATAAAGGCCGGTATATAGAGCTTGTTTCGCTTCGGCCAGGACCGGCCTCTCCAGGGGGTCGATGCTTACGGTGACGACATCGAACTGTTTGCCGATATCCATCGGAATCAGCTTCAGACCCGACTCCAGCCCGTTCAAAACCTGGGTGCAGAGCATTGGGCAGTTGTAGTAGACCATCGCGAGAATCACCGGCTTTTTCCCGAAATATTCGCCAAGTTGTACGGGCTTACCGTGCTCGTCACGAAATGCAAGATCCAGGGGAATCGATTGATTTAATTTCTGGTCCACACCAACTTCTTTGAGCAGCGACGGGCGCACGCCGATGTCCTGCACCGGACCCGGAAGTTGCGCATCCGTGGAAGAGGGCAAAAATGCGATGACCGTCGCCGCTGCGATTAACCAAACGCCTAGCGCGGCTGCTCTTCCTGACGCCGAAAATCCATTGAGCACGTTCACTTCTTTATCTGCCTCACAGTGCTAAGAATCTGGGCCGGATTACTTCTCTGAGTCTTGAGATTTCGCGTTCTCGTTTTCTCCTATCCAGTAAGCGCACGGACCATTCGGAGATGACTGAGTCTCTATTTGGCTGCTGGTCCGGGCTCCCGCCGATTGCGCCTCGCTGGCAGACCGCGCGGGCAGGCCATGTTCAATGGTCACCTCCATGGCGCGGTCAATCGGGATTCGCAGCACGCCATTCTGCGGATCTACCCATTCGTACGAATTGAGCTCCTGCATCTGCTCGCCACAATAATTACGCAAATCGGCCCGCGGCTTGGCTTGCAACCGCGGTTGCGGAGGCAGCACCCGGGCATTCTCGAACGGCGAAGCCGGCGGACCGAGCGGTTGCGTTTTCGCAAAGTAAGAGAACATCCACTTCATAGACCAGAGCACAATGACCAGTATCACCGCGAGCCCGAGCCCGTACTTGAACAGGCTTCGGGTGTTGGCATCGCGATGCTCGTAGCCCTCCGAAGGACTGTTAGCACTCGGCGAAACGCGTCCCCTAGTCTCCATGCTCATGCTGGAGCGCTCCTTCAAATCTCGGGTCGTGCAATGGCAATAGCGGCATTTTTTTGAGCTGCCAGATATATGTGCCGACCCAGATACCGCCAATTCCGATTGCGGCAAGAATGTCGGACGGGTGCAAACGTGGTCCGCTTCGTTCACTTTGAAATCCTGGAACGACCAGCCAGTAGACGTCCACCAATGTCAGAAAAACCATCATGCCGGTTAAACTGGCAAGAACCCGCAAGCGCCTTTTCACTCCGCGCTGCAGCAGCAGAAGAAACGGCACGGCGAAATGCATAATCATCAGGAAAATGGCTAACGCCCCCCAGCCGCCGAATGCCCGCGCCAAGTACCACGGAATTTCGTCTCGAAGATTGCCGGCCCAAATAATCAAGAATTGTGAAAACGAGAGGTAGGCCCACAGCATGACGAAGGTCAGCATGAGATTGCCGAGATCGTTAAACTGCGACCCACTGACAATATTCTTGATGGGCTCGCTGTCCGCCAGCAGGCGCAGGACGAAAATCACAAAGGCCATGGCTGCCAAGGCCTCTACGACCATGAAAAGCATGCCGTAAATTGTCGAGAACCAGAGCGGCTCAAGGGACATGATCCAATCGATCGAGGAATAAGTGACCGCGATGCCCCAGAGAATCAGACCTGGCGCGCTGAACGCTTCCAGAACGGAGGCAAGGCGCGGGTTGCCAGTTCGGTCCTGGTGGTACGACCATTTGTTTAAGAAATAGACCAGCGTGAGCCAGATCGCGAAATAGATCGCCGAGCGCACGATGAAGAAATTCTCGGTGAGATACATCGCTTTGAAATGAAGCGCGGGGTCGGCTGGTTTATCGACGGCCCAAAGAGTCCACGGATAAAGCTTTTTTATTCCGAAAAGTATCGGAATGAAAAGAACCGTCATCACCAGGCATGTTCTGGTTCCCGCTTCCAGAAGACGCCTGATGGGGTAACCCCACCAGCCGCCGGTTAGGTGGTGCATCATCAAAATCGCCATGCATCCCAGGGGAATCGAAAACCAGTAAACGTAAGAGAAAAGATAAGACTGAAAAGCTCGTTGAGCAGCTTCCGGGCTATGCAAACCGAAAAACGCGCATAGCAACAGAGCAAACGCTCCCGTCAGGAGCCCGCTTCGTTGTAAGCGGTCAAGCTGCGGCCGGTATTTTTCCAGAGCGTCCATTAGGGGTGTCCTGCTGCTTGGTCTTGGGCCGTCCCGGAATTTCCTGACGCCAATTTCGCGCGCTCGCTTTCAGGCACGTCCTGAATGGTGGCGTGCTGGCTCAATTGGAGTGCGCGAATGTATGCTGCAATGCGCCAACGATCTTCGGGTTCCACGCGAGAAGCGTAGCTGTACATGGAACCGAAACCGTTTGTAATGACTTCAAAAAAGTGACCCGCGGGCGCCCGGCGCAACGAGTCGAGATGAAATGACGGCGGAGAAGGGAATCCGCGCTGGACGATCATGCCTTGTCCGCCGCCGGTGTAATCGTGGCAAGGGGTGCAATAAATGTTGTAGCGCTCGCGGCCACGCTCCAAATCCGCGCGGGTCATGGGAAAGGGAAACTTGTCAGCTACCACGCCGTTCTCCTTGCCGGTGTAAAGCAGTTCGTCAATATGGAGCTGCCCGCGCGCGACTGTACCGGGCACCACTGGCCGTTCCGAACGGCCATCGTCAAAGAAAGTGCTGGGCTCGTAGGGGAGATATTTCGGCTGAACGTGCATATCCAGACGGCAGCCTGCCAGCAGCATGGCGATACCGCTGAGCCAAGCAAGCCTTCGCGCGCAGGACAGCACGCGACCGGTACCCGTGTTCTCGCTCCCAACGACGCCGCGCTGAATATCAAACTTCAATTTCAAACACTCCGTGTGGATGTAAGCTCTTCAAAAATTCCGCGGTCTTCACCACGTCGAATTTCTTGTCCCGCGCCTTCACGCAAAGGAAAAAACGATCTTTCGACGCTAACGCGAACCTTGCGACATTGAAAACAGGATGATAAGGCGTGGGTAGTCCGTTCATTGCCAGCATGCCAAAGACAGCTGAAAGAGCCGCGCCAAGAATGGTCAGCTCGAACGTGATCGGTATCCAGGCAGGCCAGCTGTTGTATGGCTTGCCGCCGATATTTAATGGAAAACTGATTACGTTCGCGTAGTAGCACATAAAAAAGCCGAACAGCCCGCCGATCAACCCGCCGGTGAAAACGACGGCGGGCAATGTGGTATGTTCGAACCCAACCGCTTCGGCCATTCCCTCCACCGGCATAGGAGTGAACGCATCGATTTTCTTGTAGCCGGCATCGTGCGTGCGATGCGCCGCATCGAGAAGTTGTTCAGGTGTCGCGAATTCAGCCAGCAGTCCGTAGATAGCTTTGCGCTTCATGTGTTAACCGTGAATCTCCGGATTAGGATTTCGGACGCGCGCCAGATACGTGGTACGCGGCTTGGTGTTCAATTCCGCCACCAAACTGTAATTCCGTGACTGCGCTTTCAGTTTTGCGACGCGACTGTTCGGGTCGTTGATATTGCCGAAAACGATGGCGTCGGCCGGACAAGCTCCCTGACAGGCGGTGACGATCTCGCCGTCGTGTACCAGCCGGTTTTCTTCCTCGCAGCGGATTCTCGCGGCGTTGATTCGCTGCACGCAGTAGGTGCATTTTTCCATGACGCCGCGGCTGCGCACGGTCACGTTCGGATTGCGCACGCCATAAAGGCTGGGCGTTTGCCAGTCTGAAAACAGCAAGAAGTTAAATCTGCGCACTTTATACGGACAGTTGTTCGAGCAATAGCGGGTTCCTACGCAGCGGTTGTAGGTCATCTCGTTCAGTCCTTCCGGACTGTGCGTGGTGGCGCCGACCGGACATACGACTTCGCAGGGCGCGTTTTCGCACTGCATGCACGGCATCGGCTCGTAGTACATTTCGGGATTTTCGAGTCCGCCACGGAAATAGGTGTCTACGCGGATCCAGTGCATGGCGCGTCCGCGCATGACTTGCTCCTTGCCGACTACGGCGATGTTGTTCTCAGATTGGCAAGCGACGACACACGCGTTGCATCCGACGCATTTGTTCAAATCGATGGACATGCCCCAGGCATTCCCTTCGGATTGGAAGCCGGGATAAAGCGAAAGCCCGCGCGCGGCTTCTTCCTTGGGATCCTGGGCAAATTTTGGATCGGCACGAAATTCTTCGAGCGTAGCTACCTGAATCAGATGGCGTTTAAAAGCGTTGTCGCTTTCTTCTTCCGTATCGCGGCCCGGGCGGTCGATGATGTACTGATACTGGGTAACCGCGAAATAATATGTATCAGCGGTTTTTTCAACGCGCAATCCCGTGGCGGCCCACGGCGCGGCTGAAGTCCGGACGAAATTTGCGTTGAAACCGGGTCCGGTACCCACTTTACCAGCGCGCCGTCTTCCGTAACCGAGATGCAGAGTGATGGAGTTCTCCGCGTGGCCCGGCACAATCATAATTCCGGCTTTGGTCTCCCGGCCGTTTAACTGAAGTTTTACGTAATCGCCGGCCGCAAGATTTAAGTGCTGCGCCGTAGCCGCGCTGACCATTGCTGCGTTATCCCAGGTTAATCTTGTGTTTGGTTTGGGAGTTTCTTGGAGCCATCCGTTGTTGGCGAAGCGCCCGTCGAAGATGGAAGGATCGGGACGGAACGAAATCTCCAGATCCGAGGAGTCGGTGCTCTTAGCAGAGCTGCCTGCTGACCCTGCAAGATCTGTTCGTGCCGAGACGTTAATCGCTGGCAGCGCAGTATCGGCCAGGATCCCATCATGCAGCGACCGCTCCCAGAAATCCTCGAATGCTTTGTCTTTCTCAGGACGCTGTCCTGCCCAGTAATCGCGCACGATGTCGTGGTTTGATTTGCCGGGTTCGTTGGTAAGTAGGGCGGTGATTTCATACGCCGACTGGCAGCCGGCATAAAGTGGCGCAATCAGTGGCTGAATAATTCCGACGGTACCGTCGTAGGCTCGCGCATCGCCCCATGATTCGAGGTAATGTTTGGCGGGGACGTGCCAGTGACAAAGCTCGCCGGTTTCGTCGTAATACAATCCGGAATGAATGCGCAACTTTACATGCAATAGCGCCGGGCCGAAATCGAAGTCGACGGGCGCGTCGTAAACCGGATTGCCGCCGAGAATCAGCAGAACTGCAACCTTGCCGGCCTTCATATCGTTTACAAGCTCGCGCAGCGATTCCATCCCATCGGTCGGATTCGTTTCCAGAGGATCGGTGTAGTACACGGTCTTGCCTACGTTGCCGAGCGATGCGTTCATGGCATGCGCCAAAGCATGCACGCTAGGCGGCTGCTCCTCACCGGCGATTACCAGAGACGACCCGCGATGCTGCTGCAAATCTTTGGAAACCGCGCGCGTCCATTCGGCCGGGATTATTTGTGGATTTGGGTGGCTTGGGTTCGCCGCCGCTGTGCCAAGTTCGGAAGCAAGCTGAGCGGCGAATCCTGCCACCTCGCTCGCGCGCACGGGTTTGCGATGATCCGCCATGGCACCCGTGCTGGTGGGCATGGACTCGACAACATAGAGGCGGTTTGGATTGGCGGAGGGCGTTGCCATCGCGCGTCTGGAAGAAAAGTCGCGCGCGTAACGCACGTGCCCCGCGCCGCAGGTGAGAAAATCCGCATCCAAGGAGACGATCACGTCTGCTTTGTCGAATCGATAGACTGGGTTGACAGGCTTGCCGAACGCCAGTTTTGCTCCTGCGCGCACATTGTCGCGGCCACACTGTTCGTACTGATGCCACTTCGCGTCCGGAAATTGCCGGAGGGCCGCATGGATCTGAGCTGCGAGCGAAGGCGAAGTGACGGTCTCGGTGAGGATCCGCAATCCGGCCCCTTTCGGAGACTGTTGCCCGCGCACGTCGCTCATCGCTGCCGCGAAAGTATTCCAATCGCTGATTCGTCCTTCGTGTATCACCGTCTGTGAGCGGTCTGGATCGTACAGCGTCAGGACCGATGCTTGGGCAAAAACGTCAGTACCGCCAAGGCTTCCGGGATGCTCGGGATTGCCTTCTATTTTCGTTGGCCGTCCCATATTGCTTTCAACCAACAATCCTGTCGCGACTCCGGCCAGCGTCATCGACGTCGCGTAGAAAAGCGGCCTCCCTGGGATGATCTCCTCGGGCGCCTTCACATAAGGAACGATCTTTTCGGTGGGCAGCTTGGTGCAGGCGCTCAGTCCGGCCAATGCCGCAGAAGCGGCCGCAAGCTTTAAAACATCCCGGCGGTCGATTCCCTCCGGATTCTTTGCTGTGTCGTGCGGGAATTCATGTTCGAGAAATTCGCGATATTCTTTTGTTTCCGACAATTGCTCCAGGCTCTGCCAAAAACGCTTCCCTCCCTCTCGCGCCAGCTTCGCGCGCACCGCAGCGAGATCGATTGATTCTGGGTTCGGCGTATTTGGTTTTGAGCTCATAGTTTTCTGTTTCCAGCCTTCATCGGTGGCACACCGAACAATTTTGCAGACTTTTGATCTTGTATTCTTGTACGAGTTGCCGTCCGAGCTCTATCTGGTTGGACGGCACTTCGTAGTTCGGATTGAACACCTGCGATTTGGGACGCACATACCTCTGCGGCTGTCGATGACAATCCAGGCACCAGGACATGTAGAGCGTTCCCGCGCGATAGGTGAGAGGCATCTCGGCAATTTGACCGTGGCAGGTGGTGCAGCCGATGCCTTTGCTCACGTGGATGCTGTGATCGAAATAAACGAAGTCGGGCAGCGCGTTCACTCGCGTCCAGGCGATGGATGTGTCGTTGCGATAGCTGGCGCGCACAGGTTCCAACATCGAGGAATTTGTCCAAATCTGCGAATGGCAGGTCATGCAAGTCTGTGTCGGCGGAAGCCCGGCGAAGGAAGACTTCTCGACCGATGTGTGACAGTAGCGGCAATCGATGCCAAGCTCGCCGGCATGGTGCTTGTGGCTAAACGGAACAGGCTGTTCGCGCGAGACGTTCACATCCGTGTACCACGGCGACAATTCGATACCGTAGAGCGCGGCTCCGAGCAGCGCGATAATGAACACGCCGCCGTAGATGCTCAGGCGCGAGAGAACGTTCGTGCTGTGATGAAATATCTGTGACATCTATTCCTTCAATTTCCTGTTTGCGGCGGCCTGCTCGTTGGTTTCTTCCACCAGTGAACGCATCTCCACGATCGAAATCATCGGCAAGAAACGAATGAAAAGATAGAACAGCGTCAGGAATAAGCCGATGGTTCCGACGTAGGTGGCCCAGTCCCAGCGAGTAGGTATGTAAGTTCCCCAGGACGAGGGAATGTAATCGCGGTGCAGACTGACTACGACGATCACGAACCGTTCGAGCCACATACCCACGTTCACGACCAGCGCTACCACAAACAGCATGGGGACGCTGTTGCGCACCTTGCGGGACCACAGAACCTGCGGAATCACAATGTTGCAAGTGATCAAAAGCCAGTAAACCCACGCATAAGGCCCGGTCATGCGGTTCATGATCATGTAGCGATCGAATTGGTTTCCGCTGTAGAAGGCGATGAACGTCTCCATCATGTAGCCGTAAGCGACGATGACGCCCGTAGCGAGCATCACTTTCGCCATGTTGTCCAAATGCCTCATGGTGACCAAATCTTCCAGGTGGTAAAACTTTCGAATGGGAATCGCCAGGGTGATTACCATGGCGAATCCGGAATAAATTGCGCCGGCCACGAAATAGGGCGGGAAAATAGTGCTATGCCATCCGGGAACGATCGCGACTGAGAAGTCGAAACTCACTACGGTGTGGACGGAGACCACCAGCGGAGTCGCCAGACCGGCTAAAAGTATCGACGCTGTTTCATAACGCGACCAATGGACCGCAGACCCGCGCCAGCCCATCGCCAACACACCGTAAATTACTTGAGCCGCGCGATTCTTCGCCCGGTCGCGAAGAGTCGCCAAGTCCGGAATCATTCCCACGAACCAGAACAGAAGAGATACCGTGGCGTATGTGGATACCGCAAACACGTCCCAAACGAGCGGACTCCGGAACTGCGGCCACATCCACATGGCGTTGGGATAGGGAAGAAGGTAGTAGAACATCCAGGGCCGGCCCATATGCAGCAGGGGGAACATGCCCGCGCAAGCGACCGCGAAGATTGTCATTGCTTCCGCGAAGCGGTTAATGGATGTGCGCCACTTTTGATGCAACAGAAGAAGAATTGCGGAAATCAGCGTTCCAGCGTGGCCGATACCAATCCACCATACGAAATTTACGATGGCGAAGCCCCAGGCAATGGGTATTCGAATGCCCCAAATCCCCACACCTTTGACCAACAAATACGTCACCGCAACGTTGAACAACATCAACAGAGCAAAGGAGATTGCAAAGCCGAACATCCAGCCTTTGCTCGTTCCGCGGCCCAGAACGATCGAGCTGATCTTATCGGTGACCGTCGCGAGTGTATGACCTGGCTCCAGGACGGGAGCCCGGCCCGCGTCGGTCAGGTTCTGAGAATTCTCAGGATCCACGAAGTAACCTCGGAATCACCAGTTCGATGCCCGTGAAGTTCCGGAAGTGGCATCGAAAATTTGCAATCGCTACATCGATGTCCCCCAGACGCAGATGCGCTGGCCCGATGTGCATTTGATTCGCTAAGAGTGCTGTGGAATTCTTACGCTTTTGTGAATGACCTTGCCTTCGTCCACGATATCCGCCAGTTAGGACTGCATAGCATATGACCGCAGAACTCCCGGCGCAAGTTCAAACCCGAAAAATCTAACTTCCAAGGAGCGCTAAGCGGCTTTTTCAGCCGGAGAAAAAAAAGCTAATGGGTTTGACAGAGGATGGTCTGGTGGGGATCGATTAGAAGATGAGTGGGGCGAATTCGCGACATAAAATGGAAGTGAGTCTCCGGGCCTCTGGTTATCACGACACCGAGGCGCACGGGTTTTATTCCGGGTCTCGCCGCGAATAAGGGAACAGGAGCCGTAAATAAATCGTCAACCCGGCTTTGTTCAAGGCGGCCGTTGACGGCAAACTCGTTTCCGCGCGGCTTCACGTCGAATTTTACGGAGTAACGAGGAATCGCTGTTTCGCGAACCCATTCATCGAAGAACCAATCCATGCGCCGATTGCCCTCCAAGTCCATGGCCGGCGTCATCTCGCGTTCGACTTCGCGCTGGAAGTCTTCCGTCGTAAACGCCCGATACCGATATTTGGTGAGAATCGTCTGAAGAAGGTTACGAAAGCGCGCATCGTCGTCATGGACCACAGGGTCGCGCAGCATCTCGTACAGCATGTGCATCACCCAGGTTCCCTTTCCGTAAATGATCGCTCCATAAGCCTCCGGGGTTTTCGACGACCGCAGACGAAGACCCAGGCTGAGCGCCCCCGCTTCATCGGTGGTTTCATTTGACCCGGGGGCCTTGGCAAGCAGAATGGCGCGGTAGTGTTCCAGCCATTCCGCCAGATAATCGCCCGTTGGTTTTTGACTCTGCGCATAGCGGAGCGCGAGATAGTTCGCCATCCCTTCTTCGATCCAGGTGTCCCGGTAGCCGCCGGGGCCTACCACGTTTCCCCACCATTGATGCGCGACTTCATGGAAAGGCATTAAGTCGCGAGCTTCGCCTTGCTCCCACTCTTGCAAACCTGCGCGGCCCTGTTCTTCGGCGGGCAGGAACGCGAGCGTCGAGAGATATATCAGGCCGGGCCAACCCTGGCCGAAGGAACCCGGAATCTGCGCCACGTCGAGATGATCGAAAGGGAAAGAGCCGTTCATCTTTTCGTAAAAATGAATCGAGTCGAGAACTCTCTTTCCGAGTTGCTTGAGAGCCGCCGCAGGGCTGGGCAAAGGCGGTTCCAGGGTATCTCCGGGAACCACCCGGGAGGTAGCGCGGTCGACCGCAGGGATTGCCGGCGCTGATCCATGGGCACTCAGACGTAATGCGATTGCATCTTCGAGCTGTTTGTTCGCATATAGCTGAATTTTCGGTTGTTCAGTTGCAGTCTCAGTTTTGTATTCGCCCATGTTGAAGCCTGCCAGGCAAAAAGGAACACCCGAAAGCCAGCGTGCTGTTTTCGTTTCGCCCTCTTCACGCAATGCCGCTCTGGTTCCGGTTGCAACCAGCGCGAAGCGTTTTGGCCAGTGGAAGGTTAGATCGAAGGGCACGAAAAAGTCGCGACCCGTTAAATGCGGATACCAATTTTCGCGCTCGCCGACATATGCCACCCCGTTCCCCGCGTCGGTGATCACGTTTCCGCGGTAGGAAAATTCCAAGCTGAAAGTCTGTTCCGCGCGAGAGGGCGCGGCCAAAACGACGAAAACGGCGTCATTTCCACGCCGGACGACGTCGCGGCTGCCTACGTCCTCATTCTGAAAGAAAACCAGAGGGTGGGCATCTTCCGAGAGGACTCTATCCACAACTAATTTGCGAGATAGTTCTAGCGGAATCAATCGATCCCCAGGCCGCACCGTTTTCAGGCGCACGGTAGTTCTACCTTCGAGCGAAAGATCGCTTGCGATCGTTGAATCAATTCGGTAATCAATTGGGGAGAAGGATTCAACCGGCGCCGTCGGCGCATTTTCCGCCCGGAAAGAAGCCCATACGTCGTAAAACGGGATGCCATTGGCAATTTGGAGTTGCCCAATCAGGACTTGCTCTTCGCGCCGCGGGTCAACCAACACTTCAAACGCCCCTGCCGAACCCCCGCCCATCATGGCGTAGAAAAAAGGAAGAGGAGCGGTCGATAGCATGTCGAGCATGATCCGCAGCGACTGTGCCGGTGCGAGACTCGCCAGTGCCGAGTTCCAACTTTCCGCGAATTGCGAGTCCACCGATTCCTTGCCTCCGTCGGACTTTAATTGTTCCTGGATCTCGCTGGTGGTGTCATCTGTAAAACGAAGGTAGAGGCGAGAAAAAGACTGATCGAGAATCGGGACGCCGACAAATTGCGACAGAGAACGCCGCTCTCCGGGATCTCGAGGCGTCGCCAATATGTGGCCGTGGCCGGTAAACACGGCACCGGTGACTTGTCCGCCAATGGAAGGCAGAAACGCGATCTTACCGTCGACCAGCGTGAGGCTGATGACATCGCGTCTGAGATTCAATTCGTGAACGGTGTAAACCTGCGCCCCATTGGGACGCAGCTCGTTCAGTGCTTGGTACAGCGCGCGCGGATCTTCGGTAGCGGAACTGAGCTGTTCATCGGCATTCGAGATATTCAAGGCCTGTTGCGCTCCGGGAAATGAGGGGAAAACCAGTAGGACAAGGCAGGTAGCCAACAGGGGAAAGCCCGGCGAAACTCGCGTGGCATGTCGCACTCAATCGACTGTACAACTTAGAGCATCGAAGCGGCAAGCGATGGCACGTCGAAGTGAAATGGCTTGTTAAGATAGGTATGTGCGCCGGACGGCATTCATTGCACTCCTGATCTTCCTCGCGGCATCCTCCGTAAGCGCGGACACCATTGTGCTGAAAAATGGCCGCAGGATTGTGGCTTCGAATGTCACCGAAGATGGCGACCGGGTCACCTACGAAACGCCCGCCGGGCAGATGTCTATCCCCAAGTCCATCGTAGCGCGCATCGATCGTGATAATTTTTCTTATTCTTCCACGACTGGTGCGTCTTCTGCGCCACCAGTTTCTGCCCCTCAGATAGATCCCGTTCGGGGCTACGACGATGTTGCGCATCTCACCGTGCACGACAATGCGATTGATTTTTCCTACATCGCCACGCTTGAGAATAACGCGCGCTCGGGAAGCCTGGCCGCAGTGGAGAAGGTCGCGGCTACTCATTACGCGGCTGCTCAATTTCTGGTAAGCAAGGGCGACACGGCTGCTGCCATCGACCATTATCGCCAAGCGCTTGCTTTCGCTCCAGACAATCTGGGACTCCTGCTCAACGTAGCCGTCCTTTATTTGCGCGAGAACCAGTTCACCACAGCTTTGGATTCACTCGAACATGCGCGCCGCGTTACGTCTGATTCGGGGCCCGCCGCCGCTGATATCGCGAAGCTGATGGGATGGGCTTACTACGGCGCAAACAAGATGGATCACGCGGTCGAAGAATGGAAACGATCCGGGCATTTGCGGCCGGACCCGGAGGTCGAGAGCGCTCTCGAAAAGGCCGAGCGGGATCTTTCCGAGGAGGAAAGCTATCGCGAAGGCGAGACCGTGCATTTCGCGCTCAAGTACAACGGCAACGCGACTCCGGATCTCGCGCGCGGCATCCTGCACGCTCTGGAAGAGGATTTTCGCGACCTTGAGGCCCAGCTGGATTACACTCCCCCCGAGCAAATCGGCGTCATTCTCTATACCGAGCAATCCTTCGCCGATATCACCCGCGCACCGAGTTGGGCGGGAGCGATCAACGACGGACGCATACGCATCCCGGTACAGGGATTGACGGGCGTGACTCCGGAACTCGGGCACGTGCTGAAACATGAGCTGACTCACAGTTTCGTGGGCCAGAAATCGCACGGCCGCGCTCCTACGTGGCTTCAAGAAGGAGTCGCGCAATATATGGAAGGACGACGAACCACGGCGGTCGGAGCGCTATTGGATGAAGCGAACCAAGGTCTGGTGCCCAACCTCGGGATGCTGGAAGGCTCCTGGATGGGCCTGCCGGCAACTTCAGCAGCCATGGCTTACGCGTGGTCACTTGCCGTGGTCGAGTCCATCATTCAGTCTGGCGGAGTAGACGACATCAGCCGGTTGCTCGATCGCATCGGTGCCGCGTCATCCGCAGAAGAAGCTCTGCGCGAGACCTTGCATTCCGATTACGCCGATCTTCAGCAGCAGACGATTGTTTACTTGCGGCGCGCCGACGTCCGCTGAATCTTCGGTGACTCTGCCGCGGGTCAAAATGTTCTTATTGCCTATAGCGATGCCAACAAACCGGCGAGTAATGCCGCGCGCTCGGGCAGTGCGCGGATTATGACGTGTTCACGCGGGCTGTGCGGACTGTCGCCGACTGCCCCCAGCCCATCCAACGTCGGCACGCCGAGAGCCGCCGTGAGATTTCCGTCCGATCCCCCACCTGTCGAAGCCTCTCCTAGCGGAAGTCCGATATCGCGCATCAATGACTGCGCGTGGCGAAACAGCGCTCGGATGGAGCGAGTACGTTCCAGGGGCGGACGACTTTTTCCTACTCGAATCTCGATCCGCGCGCGCTTTGAAATGGGACGTAGGTTACGCAGCTTTTGATCGAGCGCAGAGGCATCGGCGGCCGAGGAAAAGCGTATGTCCACTTCCGCGCGCGCGCGATCGGGGATCACGTTTGAAACCGTTCCTCCGGCCACCACGGTTGTTTGCACGGTGATCCCGCGGCGAAGATTGTTAAGCTTCATCAGCCGCTCAACTAGCAGGGCGAGTTCGTGGATCGCGTTAACGCCCTTTTCAGGATCCACTCCGGCGTGCGCGGATCGCCCGGTCACAATAATCTCGGCTCCGCCGACACCCTTTCTCGCAGTCTTAAGCCGGCCGTCGTCCCCGAACGCCGGTTCCAGAACGAGCACAGCGTCGCTTCGGCGCGCTTCGGTTTCAATGATTCGACAGGAGCTTTCGCTGCCGATTTCCTCATCTGAGTTCCACAGAAATACGAATTTCTTCGCTGGCGTTATTCCGCCCGCTTTCAATGCATCTACGGCGAAGAGCGCCAGCACGAGCCCTCCCTTCATGTCGAGCGTTCCCGGCCCCCATGCGCGTCCGCCAGAAGTACGGAACGGCGTCTTGGCCAGAGTTCCGAGCGGATATACGGTATCCAGATGACCGAGAACCATGATCTGCCGTTTAGGTGCGGCCCCGGTGCCGAGCCAAACTTCAGCGCGTACATGATTGCCGCGCGTTGTATTCGTGAGAATGCGAACCATCGCCCTACGCTGGCGCCACTCGTTCGCGACTAATTTGCCGAAGCGATCCACTGCGTTTTTATCGTGGCTTGGTGATTCACACCGCACGAATTCGCCGAGCGTTCGCACCATATCCGCCCGACGATTTTTCAATTCGCGCAGAATCATTCGCATTGCGCTGGCCGCGAGACGAGTTTTCTGGTCGCTCATAACGCCGGTATGCTAACAGCGCCACTTGAACGCAGCAACGGCGATTCGGGAGCGTTCACCAACGAGAGGTCTGCAGAAATTCTAAAGACGCCGCAGCGATGTTAGGATCGTCACCAAACCCCGTGAGCCAATGGACGGCGGGCTCTTTACGAAACCATGTAAGCTGGCGCTTGGCAAATTGCCGGGTGGCCTGCTGAATCTTTCTCACCGCGGCCTCCATGGTCAATTCGCCGTTGAGGTGAGAGCGCAGCTCAGAATAACCGATAAATTGAAAAGGCTTGGCATCCTGCGGGATGCCTTTTGACATGAGCCGGCGCACCTCATCGAGCCAGCCGCTATGCAGCATCGACGTCGTGCGGGCTTCAATTCTTGCGTATAGAGCATCGCGCGCTGGAGCGAGCCCAATTTTTCGCACGGTATAACCTTCTAGGCTCCTGCGCCCGGCGCTGTGAATTTCTCCTACAGGCTTTCCGGTGAGAGTTCTCATTTCAATGGCGCGAATCACCTTTTGCGTGTCGCGTGAAGCGATTCGCGACGCTGCGCCGGGGTCCAGACGCGTGAGAACGCGGTGAAGATGCTCCCCTCCGTGAAGTTGAACTTTCTCGCGCAAACGCGCGCGCAATTGTTCGGAGCGTTCCGGCGCGTCCGCCAATCCTTCGAGCAATGCGCGGAGATACAGTCCCGTGCCTGCCGTCAAAATGGGCCATTTCCCGCGTTGACTCACTTCGGCGAGAACCTGCAAAGCCTGGCGGCGATACTCACCTGCGGTGAAAACTTGCTCGGGCTCGACGAGGTCGACCAAGTGGTGCGCCATTCCACGCTGTTCGGCCAGAGGCACCTTCGCAGTGCCGATATCGAAATGCTTGTAGACCTGGGTGGAATCGCAAACGAGCACTTCGCCGTTCAGCCGCTCGGCGAGCCAAATCGCCAGAGATGATTTGCCGGAAGCGGTGGGCCCGAGGATGACGGCAAGGGGGGCGGGCGCAGTCATCTGGAGGAATTCCAATTACGCCCGAGTAAAACCACTGCGGCTAAGATAAGCGTCCCGGAAATTTGCGCGCGGTTGGGCTTCACGGAGCGGTTACTGTCCGGAATTTGGCTGGATATTGTAGTAAAACGCGGCACGCAATTCGATGAAGGGGCCTTTGAACTGTGACGGCAATGGCTCGAACGGAACCGAGGAACGAATGGCAGCCATTACGGCGCGGTCGAGCGCTTCTTTTCCGGAAGTTCGCTCCAAAACCGGTTCGGTTACGTGGATGGTACCGTCGCGATCGATGTGAAACGTAATCACAACGATTCCCTTGTCTCCCATATAGAAAGATTCAGGAAGGACAGCGCTCCAGTTCTTCAACACGATGTCGTGAAGGCGTCTCATATAGCTGTCAAAATCAACGCCTTGCGTGTCTGTGAGGATGGTCATGCCGGTGCCGGCACCCGGGCCGCGGCCGCCGCCCCCGCGACCGCCGCCTCCACCCCCTGAAACCGAACCTTCCTCGCCGTAAGTTACGCCGCCCGGGCGTTTGATGGCATCGTGAATTTCATCTTGTATGGCTTTGCCTGGTGAAGAGTTCGACAAACCCAGATTCAATCCCGGTTTCGGCTGTGGCCTGGTTTCGCTTGGCAATAACAGGCGGGATGTAGGATTTTCAACCGGCGGCGGTAGGCTCGTCGAATTTGTAGGAACGTGCGGGGTCGGCGCAGCAGGCAAATCAGCGACAGGTCGCTCCGGGCTTGATGCCGGAGGCGCCTCGATCGGATGCGTTTCGGGCCGTGGGGGCGCAACCTTGCTCAACGTTTTCGGACTAATACGAACTTTTGGTCCCGGTGCCGCAGCCGGAGCCTTCGATACCGAGGGGACCTCCGATGGCAGGTAGACAATGCCCAAATCCTTGCCCGCCTTAATGGCTTCTTCCGGCGTAGGAATGTGGGGCGGGAAAATCTTCGGCAGAAAAATCAAAAAGATGATGAAGGCAATGTGAAACGCAATCGAGAGCGCTCTGGTAAGAAGATCTTCCTTGGCATCTCGTTTCTCTTCCGGCTCGACCAGCAGGTTCGCTTCGCCGGTGTTGAAAATGTCCGGCTCTACGAGCTCGCGAAGCTCTGCGGTCATTTGCTGCGGCTTGTTGAATCTGTCTATCTCGCGCTGCTCGGGCGGCTCTACGTATGCAGGCACCACCACGCGCGAATCCAAAATATCGAGCGCAGGGTATTCGGTTATGGGCCCGAAGCTTTCAAACGGCTTGGCTGGCATCGAGCGGGCGACGAGGGTCCGGTCAACCAGAACGCCGAGCGGGAGGTGCGAGGGAATCGTTGTCTTTCCGTCCAGAGGGGCAGCGCCATCCGTCAATTCGGAAGGCACAACTGTACGGTCGTCCATATAAGTGGACAGCCGCCGCGGCGGCTTCTTGTTCCCGTCGTCGGTCACCGGACGTAGATCTGTCGGGACCAGCGTGCGCGGAATCATCGAGAAACCTGTGGGGTCAAAGTACTCCGTTGGACGCGCTGCGCGTGTTCCAAGGTTGCCGCCATTACCCGGTCGGCAAGTTCCAGGGCGCGGCGGCCAGCAGTACCATCGACCAGCGGCGGGCGGCGGGTGCGGACGGACTCAAGGAATCCACGCAATTCGGCGTGCAGTGGCTCTTCTGGCGTAGTAGGCACCTTCTCGAATCTAATCTCAGGTTGCGCACCGCCCGATTCCACGCGCATACGCAAGACATCCTGCCGCGTAAAATCAAGCGAGACATACTCGTGCTCTTGAAAGAACCGCATTTTGCGGACGCGCTCGGTCGAGACGCGGCTGGCAGTAAGATTCGCGACCGCCCCATTTTCGAATTCGATGCGCGCGTGAGAGATGTCCACTTTGTCAGTCATTACAGGTATTCCCACAGCTTTCAAATCGATAACCGGCGAGTCCACAAGCGACAGAACGATGTCCAGATCGTGGATCATCACGTCGTAAACCACGTCAATGTCCAGGCTGCGCGGTGTGAAAATTCCGAGCCGGTGAACCTCGAAAAACATAGGGCGCGAAACGATCTCCTGCACAGCGGTAATGGCTGGATTGAACCGTTCCAGGTGACCCACTTGAAGAACGCCATGGTTCCGCGAGGCAGCGGCGATTAGCGCGTCCGCTTCGCTCAACGACGCCGCCATGGGTTTTTCGACCAGCACATCGAGGCCGGCATCGAGCAAGCCCAAGCCGATGCGAGCGTGTTCTCTTGTGGGCACCGCCAAGCTAACGGCTTGTATTCCTTCTGCCGCCAGCGACGGAACGTCGGCGATGATGCGCGTACCAAATTCAGCGGCGACGCTTTTAGCACGTTCGGTGTTCGCATCCACGACGCCCACAAGTTCTGCGCCGGGAACCTCTTGCCACACGCGAACGTGGTTCCGGCCGAATTGGCCGACGCCAACGACCGCAACGCGGATAGGTTTATCGCTCACAATTTCCTTCTTGCAGGCTCTTCGGCCGCGAAAGCCAAATGCGCGAAAGCCTCGATCGCGATTCCCGCGTCATCCGCCGCGCGAATAAGTTCCCCACGGTCGAACAAGAGCGTGCGCCCGGCGTCAATCGCCAAAGCCGTAGCATTCGAACGGCGCATTACTTCAATTGTCTTAAGACCTACCACCGGGACGTCGAAGCGCATGTCCTGCATGGGCTTGCTTACTTTCACGACCACCAGTTTTTGTCCGCCCGTAATGCGAGCGGCACGTTCAATTGTCTCATCGGTGCCTTCCATAGCCTCTATCGCGACGCAGACGCGGTCACGCACGACGACCAATTGTCCAAGGTCGAGGCCAGCAATCTGCCGGGCGACTTTGTGGCCATAAGCAATATCAGCGGCCTCCGACTCATTCGGGGCGCGCCGCGTCAAAACGCCCGGCTGCGGCAAGAGCGGGCCGAGAAATTTGGTCGAATCAACGAGCTCGATATCTTCCTCCCCCAGCACGCGCGCGATGGCGCCAATCAGCGAGTCCGTGTTTTTCGTGGGCAGAGAAAAAAGCAGTTTCGCGAGACGCCAGTCAGGCCGGATGGCGCTGAAAATTTTATTGTGTTTCACCTGGCCGGCCATTACGGCGTGCTTCACACCCTCCTGATGCAACAATTCAATGGTTCGGCTGAGTTCGCCCAAGCTGACCCAATGAAGACGTTTCGCCACGCGCTCCAGTTCCGGTGAAGCCTCTTCGCGAATCGCGATTACGGCCATTTCGATACCCCGGCTCCGGGCCCCTTCGAGAACCAAGAAAGGAAAATCCCCGTTGCCGGCAATCAAGCCCCAGTTAGACGCTGCGTTAGTTTCAGGAGCGGCCACGGCGTCCTATTTGACCAGGCCGCGCTCGGCCGATTCGATGAATCGAATTAATGATAAGACGTCTTCCGAGCCGGCAAGGGTTTCACGCATTTTTTCCAGGGCCTGTGAGGTGTTCAACTTGGAACGGAGCAAGAAGCGGTAGGCCTTTTCGATACTTTCAATGCGCTCAGCGGAGAACCCTTGGCGTTCGAGGCCAATCGTATTCACGCCGTAACATCGGGAATCTCGCGGTGACACCACTTTCGAGAATGGCGGAACATCCTGCGTAATCACGGTATGCGCTCCAATGTAGGAATATTTTCCAACGCGGCAATATTGTTGCACCGGGCAGAATGCGCCGACCGTAGCGTAGTCTTCGACGGTCACGTGCCCTGCGAGCGTCCCACCATTCACGAATATCGTGTGATCGCCGATCAAGCAATCGTGGCCAATGTGTGCGTACGACATGATAAGGTTGTGGCTGCCAACTCGCGTGACACCTCCGCCCTTCACTGTTCCCCTATTCACGGTGGAGAACTCGCGAAACTCGTTTGCGTCTCCAACCTCGAGTGATACGCGCTCGCCTTGGTAGGTTAGATCCTGCGGATCGCCACCGACCACAGCAAAGGGGTAAACGTGATTGCCGCGTCCAAGTCTTGCGGGACCTTGCACCACAGCATGATGGCCGAGCACACAACTGTCGCCTAACTCAACTTCCACGCCAACCACCGCGAAAGCTCCGATTCTAACGTCGCGTCCTATACGCGCGGTCGGGGAAACGTCTGCCCGCGCATCAATTTCACTCATTGAGGCTTGTCACCCGGAACCGCAGCAGGATGAACTTCGATTTCCAAATCCACCATTTTGCACATCAGCGTGGCTTCGGCCGCAAGCTCCCCGTTGACAGAAGCCTTACCTGCTAGCTTGCAGAACGTACCGCGCCAGGCGAGCACGTTGACCTCCACTCGCAGCTGGTCCCCGGGGATAACAGGCCTGCGAAAACGAGCGTTATCAATTGCAACGAAATAGAGCAGCTTGTTCTCCCGGTCCTTCACTTCCTGAAGCAGCAATAGTCCGCCGGTTTGCGCCATGGACTCGATGATCAGCACGCCTGGCATGATTGGTTTGCCGGGAAAATGGCCCTGAAAGAAGCCTTCATTGATGCTAATATTCTTTATTCCAACAATTCGCTTCCATCGTTCCATTTCTTCGACGGCATCGATCAGTAAAAATGGATAGCGATGCGGAAGAATCTTCTGGATCCCGTTAATGTCGAGGATCATCGTTTCCCTCAGCGCTTAAGTTTATGTGTCATTGGCGCGGATCACAGCGGCACGTTTCTCTATCGCGCAATCGAACGATTCTATACGAAACGCCAACCGGTTGGAATCGCCAGGGGAAGCGTTGCGTATTCGTATAACCGGTTGACCTCAGAGCGTGTTGAGGTATCTTGTAGGCAAGGACCGCACCGATGGCCACGGCAGCTCCACTTCGAGGCTCCCCGCTTCAACCCGAGGATTGGATCCACGCGGCTCTCTCGCAGCTTTCGGCGCACGGCATCGAAACCGTGCGGGTAGAAATTCTGGCTCGCGAGTTGGGTGCCACAAAAGGCAGCTTTTATTGGCATTTCAATGACCGCGAAGATCTGCTCTCGCGCATGCTATTTCGCTGGGAAGACGAAGAAAGTCGCTGGTTGGCGGAGGCCGGCGAAGCTAACATCGGAGCGGCTGCCCGCTGGGCTCGTTTCGTCGCTTACACTTCAAAGCCCGGGCGTGTTCGCCTGGAAGCTGCGCTTCGCGATTGGGCCCGGCAAGACCACCGCGTTGCCGACCGTGTTGCAGTGGTGGAAGCGAAGCGACGCGGGCATATTCTAAGCGTCCTTCGTAACGTGGGTTTCCCCGCGGCCGCCGCTGATCGGTGGTCCGAAGTCGCGTGGCTTGTTTGCCTGGGATGGATGGATAAGACCACGCGCGATCCTGAATTCCAACTCGCCGGCCGAGAACTCGGTGAATTTCTGTCCGATCTCATTCTCGCTGCTTCCGCCCCCCTGGATCGCTAAGGCTCATTCCTTCGCATTTCCCGGAGATAGACATGCGGCGTATAATGAACCTCAGATGAAAATCGGTTCTCAGGCCCTCTGCGCGACACCACATCGCAAAATCGAATGAGAACAGCTCAACCAGTCGATAACCGCGAACGAGTCTTGCTTGTCGGCGTTGGCCTGAAGAAAGCAGCGCGCGGACGCGCCGGCGATCCAACCGCAGCCGGGCGTGACTCGCTCGAGGAGCTTCAAGAACTGGCCGAAAGCGCCGGCGCGAAGATTGAAGGCTCGCTCTTGCAGGTTCGCGATGCGCTAGACCCTGCGACTCTCGTGGGCCGCGGAAAACTCGAGGAAATCCGCGTCGAGGCTGAGATGCGCCATGTTCCGCTCGTTATCGTGGACCACGATCTGACACCCGGACAACTTCGCAACTTTGAAAAGGGAGTGGGCCGGCGGGTAATCGATCGCACGCAACTTATCCTGGATATTTTCGCCACTCATGCCCGAACGCGTGAAGGACAGTTGCAGGTGGAATTGGCGCAACTGAACTATTTGCTTCCGCGGCTCACTGGGCGCGGTGAAGAGCTGTCCCGGCTTGGTGGCGGAATCGGAACGCGCGGGCCCGGTGAACAAAAACTAGAGACTGACCGGCGTCGCATCCGCGATCGAGTCCGAAAAATTCAAGAATCCATCGAAACTGTCCGACGGCAGCGCACCACGCGACGGCGAGCGCGTCAGGCCCTCCCACTTGGAATGATCGCGCTAGTGGGATATACGAACGCGGGAAAGTCCAGTCTGTTCAATGCGCTGACACACGCGGATGTGCTGACTTCTCCCAAAATGTTTGCGACACTCGACCCCACTGTGCGCGCGGTTCGCCTGCCGTCGCGTCGAAGAGTTTTGCTGTCAGACACGGTGGGATTTTTGCGGGATCTGCCGCCGGACCTGATCGCCGCATTTCGAGCTACGCTGGAAGAAGTTCAAGAGGCCGCGCTCGTCATTCATGTATCGGATATCTCCAATCCGCATCATGCCGAACATGATGCCGACGTTTTGAAAGTCCTCGACGATCTAGGTGTGCGAGATCGTCCGCGCCTGAATGTTTTCAACAAAACGGATCGGATTCCGCCAGACGATCTAGCCGCGCTGAAGAGATCGAACGAGAGGCGCGAGAACACCGTTTTTACTTCTGCGATGACAGGCCAGGGATTGGATGAACTGCTGGTTCGAATTGACTCGGTGATGCCGGTCGACCCGCTGGTTCACTTGCACCTGCGAATTCCTGTTTCCGACGGACGCCACCTTTCGCTGGTCCATGCTTGCGGGCGGGTGCTTCAGTCTCAGGTCCTCAATGGCCACATGGATCTGGAAGCCGAACTCCCGGAATCCCTTGCTCGGCGACTTGAAGATTTTGTCTGGCCTCCTGCGGAAGCCTCGCTTTAAGAAAATTGCATGCACTTGCGCCAGGGTGTCTAGGCGTGAAAATTCTGTTGCTAAAAATACCGATATTCTCCGCCTTTCTTGGGACCAGCAGAGCAAAGATTGCGAGCTGAGGCAAAAAGGCAAGAACGCCAACTCCAATTCTTAGTGGCTCTTAGCGCACAGATTGCTTCAAACCTGTGCAAATTCTACGGACCGTTAATCTATGAGGATTTGGCCACCGGCCAGGTCGCTGAAACCAGCTCGGAGGTGGTAAACATCGTATTATCAGCAGATTACGTGCACTGAAAACCATTCCGGGAACCCTCGCGCGACAGTTCACGGCTCATTTATAGAGCTTCCAACTCCCTCCTTTTCCACAAGGATTTCCACAGAATTCCAGAAAAATCCTCCCCGCAAAATGAATGTTGCGAGAGCATTTAATCCCTGAATGCGGGGCGTTGACTCGTTTCTGTTGCGAGACTATAGTGAGACGAGTGAAGGGTGGCTGCTCGAGGGCCAGCCGAGGTTCCTGCAGAAATTACTATGAACCTGCCAAACAGCCTCACGACCCTTAGGATCTTTTTCGTCCCGCTATTAGTGGTGGTTCTGTTGACTCGCCAGCCCAATTGGGATATCGAAGGCCTTCCCATTCATTTTGAGGTTTGGGGCGTTTTGATTTTGCTGGTTGCTGCAGCGACCGACGTAATGGATGGCTATATTGCTCGAAAGCGGCGCGAAGTTACCACGCTAGGAATTCTGCTTGATCCCATTGCGGACAAACTGTTGATTTCCGCGGCTTTTATTTCCTTGGTAGAGATGGGTCTTGTGCCGGCTTGGATGGTGGTGATCATCATCGGGCGCGAATTCGTGGTCATGGGTCTGCGCGACATCGCGTCGGCTGAAGGATTAATCATTCCAGCTTCAGCCCTCGGCAAAACAAAAATGATTCTTCAAGTTCTCGCGGGGTGCGCTGTGATTTTGACGGCAAAGCATCCAGCGCTTAAACCTCTCGGTACCACGCTGCTGTGGCTGGTGGTAGTCAGCGCGATAGCCTCCGCGGTGCACTACTTCCAAATGTTTTGGAGCCAGATAAATTTCCGCGTGCAACAGAGGCGCCGAGGCGTGGTAATTGTGAAGCCGGAAGAAAAACCCCAGGATGTCCTTTCTCGGTAGTCCGGAAAAGCGGTTGCTTCTGGCGCTCGCACGCCGCTCCCTAGTGCTAGCTGTTCAACAACGCGAAGCCCGCGAACTCCTTTCGAATGATGCGGTATTGCGGCGGCCTGGCGGAGCGTTTGTGACCTTACACTATCGCGGGAAGTTGCGCGGCTGCGTTGGCCAGCTTCCTTCGAGCGTCTCCCTTGCTGAAGTTGTCGAGCATTGCTCGAAATCAGCCGCGCTCGAAGATCCACGGTTCGAGAAGGTTCGCCTCGATGAATTGCCCGGGATCGAGATTGAACTTTCGGTGCTTTCCGAACTCACCGAAGCTCATACGGAGCAGATCGAGCCGGGAAAACACGGGCTAGTGGTGAGCTGCGGGAGCAAGCGCGGAGTTCTGTTGCCTCAAGTGGCCGCCCAATTTCGTTGGAATGCTCAGCGATTTCTTGAAGAAACCTGTGCTAAGGCGGGACTGGATCGGAATGCCTGGAAAGAGGAGGCCACCCGGGTCCAAACCTTCACAGCTGAGGTTTTCAGTGAGGCCGATTTTCCAGACGGGTAATACAGCCGGTTCCCGGCGCAAACGCCCTACTCAATCTCCACGTAGTCTCCAGCAAACGCCTCACGCAATCCAAAAGTCAACAGAACCGAAGAGGAGTTCGGCGCCGTGCGCACAACGATCCCTTCACCAATTACTTCGCGGGGTGTGTTATCCCACTTGTATCTGGCAGGCACGCTCCCGAATCCGTACACTCCCGCCCAGGCGTCCACATCAAAAGCAAATCGTTCCGTCTGATAAGCAAACTCATGCTGCGTGCCGGTGTACCGGAAGATTCTGAAATAATCGCCGACTTTCACGCCCTGCGCGCTGCCCAGGTTGACGTAAAAAATGTCATTGTTGCCGATCTCCGAGATGTAAGCCTTGCCCGTGATGATCATGGCCGTCGCTTTGCCCGAGGGAGGGGCAAAACGGTCAAACTTATCCTCCGACTTCAGCGGCGGAGCGGGTCTCACAGCAAAGGGCAAGAGAATGTCCCCGCGCTGCACATAATTGCAGGAATTCTCGACCTGAGCGACGGAGGTGTCGGGATGGACCACTACCACCCTGATCCGCCCCTCGTCTTCCCACACGGTGCCCATTTTGCGCAGAATCAGAAATTGCCACTTTGTCCATTCCGCTTTCAGGGCATCTTCCGTGTGACGTATTACGGAGAATTCGTCGCCAACTTTTACACCTTGGCTCGCTCCCCTGTTGATGTAGACGTAGTCGCCTTCCTGGAAAGTCACCTTATAGTTCGAACCCTCGCCCGAAACGATGAGGGTATCGCGCGGGATTGCCTCGCTTGAGACGATACCCGAGCAATACAGATCATTTGCAATGGGCACCGCCGTCTGACCTTGTGCCGGCGCAATCGCGGCGGACAAGCTTAGAACGAAACCAGCAAGGACAATTTTCCCACGCATAACGCTTGCTCCTTTAAATCACAGGCCCTTCATGGGCCTTCCTGCAGAAATGACTATGACCCGACTTTAATAGACGTACTAGACCCCGTCAACACATTGGTCGCCTGCGCTTTACACATTGTGTACCGCATGGTAGAAGCCTGAACTTACCTGTACTTAGGGGCAGGTTTCCTTATTTCGGGCTGGTCAGTGCAGCGATCTTGTAGTCCACGAACCGACTACGGGGCGCGTGTTGAACCCTTGCCATAGCTCTGAGGGGCCTACCGCGCTACTGTCATCATTGGAATGATTGGCAAACACAAAATTTGTGCGGTTGTCGCTGCAGACCAGCCGCGCTCCATGTGGAAACAGCTCGAACAGGCCCTGCGCCGGACCCGCACCATGGAATTGCGCTTGGATTGGCTCCCGACGGAAAAGGCCATTCACCAGTTCCTTCGGCGACTCGCAAAGGAACGGCCAAAAGCGACGTTCATCGCTACGTGCCGCCGTCGCCAGGCGGGCGGGCGCTTCCGCGGATCAATTGCGAGCCAATTCCTCGTTCTTGCCGAGGCGCTAGGAGCTGGATGCGCATGGTTCGACCTTGAGGTCGAGAGCTCTTCTCAGTGTCCGCCCGAATTGATCGATGTTTTGCTAGGCGAAGGCCGCCGGCTGGCATCCGCGCACTTTTTCGGCAGGAGGCCCGCAAAGTTGCAGCGGGTCGCAACCGATCTTCGGCGAACTCGCCCGGATGCGATCAAAATCGCCGCAAACTGCAGCTCGCTCGCCGAAGGTCTCCGCCTTTTGCATCTTTCCCGGGGCAAGCGGAATATCATCACCGTGCCCATGGGCGATGTGGCGATGCCGTTGCGATGCCTTGCGCTACGTGAAGGCAGCGCACTCTCTTATGCCCCGGTTGAAGTGGCAACCGCGCCCGGCCAGGTATCTCTCGATGATCTGAAAAATCTATACAGAGCAAATCGGATAAGCCGCAAGACCTCTGTGTACGGCGTGATCGGAAACCCAATCGTCCATTCGCTTTCGCCGCAATTGCAAAATGCCGGTTTCCAGGTTCGAAAAATGGACGCGGTTTATTTGCCTTTCTTGGTCCACGATCTGCGGGATTTTCTCGTTGCCGTCAAACCACTGGGCATTCGTGGATTTAGCGTTACGTTGCCGCACAAGCAGAAAATCGTGCGCCATTTGGATGATTGCGATCCGTTGGCTCTGTCTATTGGGGTGGTGAACACGGTCGTCGTCCGCGGTGACGGAAAATTTTACGGCTACAACACGGATTACGTCGGCGTGCTGAGCGCTCTTCAAGCGCGTGTCGCGCTCACCGGCAGCCGGGTCTTGGTTCTTGGAGCGGGCGGGGCGGCGCGCGCCGTTGCATTTGCTCTTGCGCAGGCCGGCGCTTTGGCATGTATCTGCGCGCGGCGGCCGCAGGAAGCCGAAAAGCTGGCGCGGGCGGTCGGCGGGGAAGCGGTAGCACGCTCTCGGCTAAAAACGGAATTCTTCGACGCAATCGTAAACGCAACGCCGATTGGCATGTTTCCGGCCGCAGAACGTTCGCCGTTGAAGGCCCATGAGTTGAATTGCCGCCTCGTGTTTGACCTGATTTATCGTCCAGTTAGAACCAAGCTTCTGCAACTTGCTTCGCGGCGTGGCATCGAAACCGTGTCGGGAGTGGATATGTTTCTGGCCCAGGGTCTTGCGCAGTGGGAGATTTGGACTGGGGAGCGAGCACCGGCTGCAACCATGCGCAAGGCCGTTCTCGATGCTCTTGGAACGGAAGGTAGAAAGACCCTGCGAGCCAACTCGTGATTCAACCGAACTTCACCGCACTTTGTAAACTGGCAAAGCAGGGAAATCTCGTGCCCGTTTACGAGACATTCACGGCAGACCTGCTCACGCCCGTAGGCGCTCATCTTCTCCTTGCACAGGAATCAAAATATTCGTTCTTGCTCGAAAGCGTCGAAGGCGGGGAGGCGATTGGCCGGTACACTTTTACTGGAGCGAATCCGGAAGAAGTTTTTCGTGCGCGAGGCTATCAATGTTCGCTGGAGACCGGGCGCGATGCGAGGCATTTCGAAGGCGATCCCATCGACCATTTGCGGCGACTAACCGCACGCTATAAGCCAGTCCGCATTGCAGGACTTCCCCCGCTCACGGGCGGCGCTATCGGCTATTTTGCGTACGATATGGTGCGCCTGGTGGAACAAATTCCCGCGAGCGGCCGTAACGACCTGGCCTTGGACGATTGCGTAATGATGTTTTACCGCGGGGTGGTGGCCTTCGATCACCTGCGGCATCGCGTCTGGATCATTCAGAATGTGTACACCAAAGGCAACGGAACCTTGCGCGCGAAATACGACGCAGCAGTCCGGGAAATTCACCGCATTCGCCGCCTGTTAGCAAGCGCCCTGCCGCGCCCGCATCCGGCGCGGTCACGAAGTTCGCTGCGAATCAAATCGAATTTCACGAGAAGAAAATATCTTGCAGCCGTGCGCAAAGCAAAGAGCTATATTCGGGCCGGCGACATTTTCCAGGTAGTGCCCAGCCAGCGGTTCTTCGCGAAAACAAGCGCCGACCCTTTCGAAATTTATCGCGCGTTACGCGTGGTGAATCCATCCCCTTATCTTTATTTTCTGAAGCTGAACGATGTTTCCGTTGTCGGTAGTTCGCCCGAGATGCTCCTGAAGGTGCAGAACCGTGAGGCACATTATCGACCCATCGCAGGTACCCTGCCGCGCGGGCACAACCAAGCCCAAGACCGCGAGTTTGAATCGAAACTGCTCGCCGATCCGAAAGAGCGCGCCGAGCACATTATGCTTGTCGATCTGGGCCGAAATGATCTGGGACGTGTGTGTGAATACGGGTCGGTAGTTGTCGAACGCCTGATGTTTGTAGAACGCTATTCGCACGTGATGCATCTGGTTTCCAGCCTGCGCGGCCGCCTTCGCACTGGTGTAGATTGTTTTGAAGCGCTGATGGCTTGCTTTCCGGCGGGCACGGTGTCCGGAGCGCCCAAAATCCGCGCGATGCAAATCATTGACGAACTGGAGCCCACCCGGCGCGGTTTGTATGGTGGCGCGATCCTGTACCTCGACTTTGCCGGCAATCTGGATTCCTGCATTGCTTTGCGTACGCTGGTGGCAAAGGGCGGCCGCGCCTATATCCAAGCGGGAGGCGGCGTGGTAGCCGACTCCGTACCCGAACGCGAATATCAGGAGACGATCAATAAAGCCCGCGCGGTGTTGGCTGCGCTTGAAATCGCCAGCCTGGCCAGCAGCAAGCACCAGAAGTTGTGAGGTTTCTGCAGTTTAGCAGGAAAGAAAAATGATTCTGCTCATCGACAACTACGACTCCTTTACCTACAACCTAGCCCAGTACCTCGGCCAGATGGGCCAGGAAGTCGAAACTCGCCGCAACGACCAAATAACACTAGACGAAATTGAGCAGTTGCGCCCGGAACATATCGTAATCTCTCCCGGCCCTTGTACCCCGACCGAAGCCGGCGTGAGTGTGCCGCTCATCCAGCGATTCGCGGGGACGATTCCGATTCTCGGTGTTTGCCTTGGCCATCAGGCCATCGGCGCGGCGTTTGGCGGCCGTGTGATTCGCGCGCAAAAGCTCATGCATGGCAAGACCAGCGAAATCGAGCACGATGGCAAGACCATATTTCAGGACCTCCCGCAACCTTTCATCGCCACGCGCTATCATTCGCTGATCGTCGAACGCAAATCGCTGCCGCGCGTCCTGGAAATCTCTGCCGAAACCGATGACAGCACGATTATGGGCTTGCGTCACCGCAAGCTGCGGGTGGAAGGTGTACAGTTCCACCCGGAGTCCATACTGACGACGGCCGGCTTGCAACTCCTCAAGAATTTTCTGGACCTCTGAAGTCGAGCAGGGCGGATGAGACGCGCCGAGGAACATTCAAAGTTCGTCTTCATGAGCATTCTGTGTGGCTGCGCGGTTGCCGCTGTATTGCTGTTAGGACACACGGCTGCTTCGAACCAGAAACCTCCGCAGGAATCAGCGCCGGCCTATCTCGGATTTGATCGCAACGATTATCCAGGAGATGCTAGCTTGCCTGTACTGAAGCAGTCCTTCGCGTTTGCAGGTTATTGGCTCAACAACCCTCCGGGCGCCAAGACAAATAGCTGGCAAGGCGAGCGCGCAATACTTCGCGACGCCGGTTTTGGTTTTCTCGTCTTGTTCAACGGACGGGCGTCGCGAGAGCTGAAGCGTCCGGCTGATCCAGCCGCGTTGGCGGTGCTAGACGCCCAGAGCGCAATACAGCATGCACGCCGCGAGGGGTTCTCACCGGGTACTGTAATTTTTCTCGATCAAGAAGAGGGAGGACGCCTCCTGCCCGAGCAGAAAATATACGTTTTTGCCTGGGCGGACGAAATACTCTCTGCGGGATTTCGTGCGGGCGTCTATTGTTCAGGAATTCCGGTGAAAGAAGCCGGCAATGAATCCATCACCACGGCCGACGATATCCGGGAACATGCGGGCAGCCGGAAGATACTCTTTTTTGTTTACAACGACGTGTGCCCGCCATCTCCCGGATGCGCGAATTCAAAAGATACGCCGCTTCCAGCCGCAAGCGGAATACCCTTCGCGGAAATTTGGCAGTTTGCGCAGTCGCCCCGCAGAAAAGATTTCGCGCGCTCCTGCCACAACTACGGCCGCGATGATAATTGCTATCCCTCGCTGGGAAAAAGCGCGAATATGATTTACGTCGATCTCGATTCTGCAACTTCCGCCGATCCGTCGAACGGCCGTCCCTAAGCTTTAGCGATATCTTGAAAAACTTTCACTGCGCGCCGATAGCGCCGCCCTTTTCGGCTTGCGTAAACGCAACCAGCGCCTCTAACCGTTCACGCGCCGCGCCCGAATCGATCGATTCTGTGGCAATTCGTATGCCGTCGAGCCAATCGGAGGCTCGACCGCAGGCCACCAGCGCAGCCGCCGCATTTGCGCGCACGATATCGCGATGTGTTCCGTGCTCGCGGTAAAGCAATGAACGCCCCAGCACCTTGTGGACGATCTGTGCGTTGTGCTTTGCGTCGCCTCCCAGAATGGATTCAAGTGGTGCGCGCGGCAATCCGAAGTCTTCAGGTACGACGGTATAACTCCGCACGGTTCCGTCGCGCAGTTCGGCAATGGTAGTTTCGCCAGCGATTGAAATTTCGTCCAGACCGTCGGCCCCGTGTACCACCAACGCGCGCTCCCCGCCTAATTCACCGAGCGCCCGCGCCATCAGCTCCGTAAGATTCGCGTCATACACCCCCACGACCTGAACCGAAGCTCCCGCGGGATTGGTCAGCGGTCCCAGGAGATTGAAAACCGTGCGGCCTCTCAGCGTGCGTCGTGCTGGCATGGCATGACGCGTGGCCGCATGCATTGCCGGTGCAAAGAGAAAACCAATCCCAATTTCATCGATACAACGCGCTACGCGTTCAGGTTCGAGATCGATCCGCACGCCGAGCGCTTCGAGCACGTCCGCCGAGCCGCACTTCGAACTGATCGAGCGATTTCCGTGTTTTGCCACGAGGACGCCCGCGCCCGCGACTACCAATGCCGCCGTAGTCGAAATGTTGAAGGTCCCCTTGGCATCGCCGCCGGTGCCGCAGGTGTCCACCAGTGGTTCACCGCGCCGCGAACGATCGCCCGGAAAAATGCGCGCTGCATGGCGGCGCATGGCGGTGGCGAATCCAACCAATTCCTCTACTGTTTCGCCTTTCATTTGCAGTGCGGCGAGCAACTCAGCGATCTGCGCGTCGGTCGCAAGGCCGGAAAGAATCTGCTCCATCGCGCCATCGGCTTCTGCGCGCGCCAGATCATCTCCCGCGGTGATCTTCTTCAAGACTACTTCGATCATCGTAATTGCCGTTGGATTCTTCCTGCGGACTTGCCCTGCAGTCGAAGCAGAGCTCTTGCGCCGCGGACATTTCATCGACTTCGCTCCGCAGTTCGGACACACATGCTTCCTCTGCGAACTACGTCCGCGGAAAACGTGCATTCCTACGAGCAGACGTATGCTGCCTTATCGCCTGTCCGGCGCCTCAGTTGCTCTGGATGGGGCGGGATAGCAGTTGGGCCCGCTCTCTTGCTCGCCTCTACACTTACAGGTAAACTCTCTGATTCATTGTACTCAAATTTCCGCATCGTTCAACGCGAGCTTCGGAGCGATCCAGCCCACATGAAAATCCACGAGTATCAGGCGAAAACAATCCTGGCTAAATTTGGTGTCCCGATCCCGCGCGGCGAGATGGTTTCGAAAAAGGATGAAGCACGCGCGGTCGCGCAACGTCTCGGCGCGCCGGTGGTCGTGGTTAAGGCTCAAATCCACGCCGGCGGTCGCGGAAAAGCTGGCGGCGTGAAGTTGGCAAAGTCAGCCGATGAAGCTGCCTCCCACGCCGAGCACATACTTGGAATGAAACTCGTCACGCCGCAGACAGGCGAAGAAGGCCGCATCGTCCATCGGCTTTTGATTGAGGAAGGCCTGGACATAAAGCGCGAACTCTATGTCAGCGTTCTGGTGGACCGCGTCAGCGGCGCACCAATCTTTATGGCCAGCGCCGCGGGCGGAATGGAGATTGAAGAAGTCGCGAAGGACAATCCGGAAGCGATTCTGCGCGAGGCGATTGATCCCGCCAGCGGCTTCCAGCCTTTCCAGGCGCGCAAGATTGCATTCGGATTGGGGCTTGCGCCCGAGGTTGTGAACGCCGCTGTCCCATTTTTCCAAGCTCTATATCGCGCATTTATCGAAACGGATGCGTCCATGATTGAAATCAATCCGTGCGTGGTCACCGGCGACGGTCGTTTGATTGCGCTTGATGCAAAAGTGATTTTTGACGACAACGCGCTTTACCGGCATCCTGAGTACAAGGATTTGCGCGACCTCGACGAAGAGACGCCGCTCGAAGTGGAAGCCTCGAAGTTCAAGTTGAACTACATCAAGCTCGACGGCACGGTCGGTTGCATGGTCAACGGTGCGGGCCTGGCTATGGCCACCATGGACATCATCAAGCTCAGCGGCGGAAGCCCGGCAAATTTTCTGGATGTTGGCGGCGGCGCTTCGGAAGACCAAGTGAAGAACGCTTTCCGGATTTTGCTGAGCGATCCGAACGTCAAGGCGGTATTCGTGAATATTTTTGGAGGGATTCTTCGCTGTGACGTTCTCGCCAGCGGAGTAGTGAATGCGGCGAAAGAGCTGAAGTTCAAAATTCCCGTGGTTGTGCGCATGGAAGGTACGAACGTCGAGCAAGGCCAGCAGATCTTGCGCAACTCCGGACTGAATTTCACCATCGCAAACGGCATGAAAGACGGCGCCGAAAAAGTCGTGAAGCTCGCCAGAGGTGCGCGATGAGCGTGCTGGTCGATAAGAACACTCTTGTGTTGGTGCAAGGCCTCACCGGCCGCGAAGGCAGCTTCCACGCGCAGCAGATGCTTGATTACGGAACAAAAGTTGTCGGCGGTGTTACGCCCGGGAAAGGCGGTACGAAGCACCTTGGCGTTCCAGTTTTTAATACCGTGGCTGAAGCAGTGGAGTCCACTGGCGCAAACGCTTCGGTAATCTTTGTGCCTCCGCCCTTTGCCGCGGATGCCATCCTCGAAGCCGCTGATGCGGGTCTGCCGCTAGTCATTTGCATCACGGAGGGAATTCCGACGCTCGATATGGTGCGGGTAGCGGCAGCATTGAAAAATTCAACAACTAGATTGATCGGGCCGAATTGTCCGGGGATCATCTCTCCGGGGCGATGCAAGATCGGAATCATGCCGGGCTCGATTCACAAGCGCGGCAATATCGGCCTGGTTAGCCGCAGCGGCACGCTGACTTACGAAGCGGTCGATCAGCTCACCAAGCTTGGCATCGGGCAATCCACCTGCATCGGAATCGGCGGTGACCCAATCATTGGCACCAGCTTTCTGGACGCGGTACGCATGTTCCATGAAGATCCTGACACGGATGCGATCGTGTTGATCGGGGAAATAGGCGGCAACGCGGAAGAGGTCGCCGCTGCGTACATTAAGAAGCACGTGCGCAAGCCGGTGGTCGGGTTTATTGCGGGTCAGACCGCGCCTCCGGGACGCCGCATGGGTCATGCCGGCGCGATTATTAGCGGCGGGCAGGGAACCGCCGCGGAGAAATATAAGGCGATGCGAGCCGCCGGGATTCACACGGTGCAGAGTCCCGCGGAAATCGGTCACACGGTTGCCGCCGCGCTAGGGAAGAAAAACAGAAGTTCGAGGCCGAACTCAAAAGCGAAACCGAAGTCGAAGAAAAGGAAAAGAAAAAGGTAGCAGTCTTTGAAAGCAAATTGATTCTCGACGGGAGACCTGGAATGGCAATGGAGCGAACACTCGCAATCATCAAGCCCGACGCAGTGGGCCGCGGACTCACTGGCGAAATACTGAGCCGCATTCATGCAGCGAAATTTCATATCATCGTAATCAAGACGCGGCGTCTGACCAAGAAAGAGGCCGAAGGATTTTACGCCGTCCACCGGGAGCGTCCTTTTTTTGAGGAGTTGACGGAGTTCATGAGCACGAGCAAAGCAGTTGTAATGGTGCTCGAGGCGGAAAACGCAATCGCAAAATGGCGCGACACCATGGGCGCAACGGATCCGGCGAAAGCGGCCGCGGGCACGATTCGAAAGGAATTGGGCGCTAGCATTCAGTATAACTGCACGCACGGTTCTGACGCCCCGGAAACAGCCGCCTTCGAGATCAGTTACTTCTTCTCCGGCTCGGAGCTGGTTTAAGAGCTCGCGCTCAAAGGAATTCGCTTAACCGCCGAATGCCCTCACGAATTTCCTCCTCTCTCAAACAGGAATAGCCCAGCAGGAAGCCGCTTCTCGAAGCGCGCCTTAAGAAATATCGGGATATCCCGTAAACCCCAACTCCTCGGGATGCCGTTTTCTGGATAACGGCATGTTCCGAGATAGGTCTTCTGGGCCACAGTACGATGTGAGTTCCAGCGCCCTCACCGGTTAGCTCGACGCGATCGCCCAGATACTTCCGGATGGCGTCAAGTAACGCTTCGCGACGTGCAGCGTTTCTTCGGCGCAGCCGACGTAAATGACGCTCGTACATCCCGGTAGAAATGAACTCCGCGAGCGTTTCCTGTTCTAGCGTGGCGGTGTGCCGATCGCAGAGCCATTTAGCCGAAGTGAACGCGCGGGCGAGTGATTTGGGCACGATCAAATAACCGATGCGCAGCGCGGAAAAAACCGTGCGCGAAAACGTTCCGATGTAAATTACGCGCCCTTCGGTGTCCAGACCTTGAAGAGATTCCAACGGCTGTCCTTCGACTCGTGATGAGCAATCCTTCTCCGACGATGGAGGCAAAACGTGGGAGCTGAACTGGATCAATACCGCTACGCGGACCGGCCATTAGCGCGCGAGGCAGATAACCGGCCTCACCCCTAGCTTATTCCCAGCTAAATTCCGTTACTTCTTCGGAAAATCCGGCGCGGCTTTCACTTCCAGCATCTGCTTGGTGTGACCTTCGCTGTGCCCCACGGAGGAGTATCGATTTCTGCGCATCCCCAGGGTGTTCTCCGCAGCTCCGAAAATGTAGCCCTGGGCCAAGGCCATGTGTTCCAGCGTCTGCTCGATAGGCAACTTGTCCGGGGCGGCTTTGAATTTCCATTGAGCGCGCGAGAGTCCGTTGGTGGCCGCCACAATCGCGTCGCGCGTCTGCTCGAGATGTTTTACGCCGTGGTCGCGGTCCTCTGGCGTCAGCGCCTGGCCAAATGCCACGGGTCCGAGGCAAACGGCTGCATACATAAGGAGTAACATCTTCTTCCTGTGGATTGCTCCGGGAGCGTCCGCTGCATCCCTTCGGAAGGCTTTCGTGTGGCCAGTCGAGTAGAATAGCCTGCCATGGATGCCTTTCGCGAGATTGGAAAAATCCTGCTCATCATTGGCATTGTCCTCGTCAGTGCCGGTACATTGCTGATGTTGGGAGCAAAACTTCCACTTCGGCTCGGCCGCCTCCCTGGCGACATCGTGGTGCAAGGCCGCAACCGCAGCTTTTATTTTCCCATCGTCACATGCATTATCGTGAGCGTGGCACTGACCGTTTTGATGTGGATTGTGAATTTTTTTAGGCGCTGATCTATGAGCCAAGCGAATCTGTTCAACCGGATGCCCGAGCGGCGTGTGTGGAGGGTCAGCGAGCTCAATGCGCGCATTTGCGAGCTGCTGGAATCTACGCTGCCGGACATTTGGCTTGAAGGCGAAGTTTCAAATTATCGCCCGGCGCAATCCGGGCATTTGTATTTCACGCTGAAGGACGCGAGCTCTCAGATTCGTTGCGTGTGTTTTCGCGATCAGGTTCGCGGGCTGAAATTTCGCCCGGAAGACGGATTGAGCGTCACTGTCCGAGGTGCGCTCAGCGTGTATGAGCCGCGCGGCGAGTATCAGATTTACGTAAGCCACATGGAGCCGGTCGGTGCCGGCGCGCTCCAGCTCGCTTTCGAACAACTGAAAAAACGCCTGGCGGAAGAAGGTCTTTTCAGCGAAGAAAGAAAAAAGCCGTTGCCCGTTCTGCCGCGTTGCATCGGCGTGGTGACCTCGCCCAGCGGTGCCGCTATTCTGGACATCTTGCGCGTCCTAAAGCGAAGATTCTCAAACGCGCATGTGGTGCTGTTTCCGGTCCAGGTACAAGGTGATTTTGCCGCGCGCGAAATCGTGGCCGCACTGCGGCATTTCAATGAGGCGAAATCCGTGGAGGTAATTATCCTAGCGCGTGGTGGCGGCTCACTCGAGGACCTTTGGGCCTTCAACGAAGAAATTGTGGTGCGCGCGATTGTGGCCTCGGAAATCGCGGTCATTACCGGCATAGGCCACGAGAGCGACTTCACCATCGCTGATTTTGTAGCCGATGTCCGCGCTCCTACGCCTTCGGCCGCTGCGGAAATCGTCGTGCGTTCACGCCAGGAACTCGAAAACCATATCGCTGAGCGTTCACGGCGCCTGGTTCAGCAGATGCGTTACCAGCTGTCGGAATTGCGCCACCGCGCCCGCGATTTGCAGACGCATCGCGCCTTCCGGCAACTGGAGGTTTTGTTGCGACGGCACCGCCAGCATGTGGACGAACTCTCGTCTCTCCTTGCGATCGGTCTGCAAGCGAGGCTGGTAGCTTCGCGGCAGCGTCTGGTGCAAGCGAGCAATCGCATCGCTGCATTCGATTTGCGAAGCCGCGAGCATGAGCTTCGCGGTCGCCTCGAACGAGCAAGAAACGCGCTGCAAGCCGCGCTCACTCGCCTCTTTACGCGCAAACGCCGCCAGTTTAGTGCCGCGCATGTGCAGTTTGCCGCGCTCGACCTGCAAGCGCGCTTCGGACGTCTGCGCCGCAAGCTCGATCAGTGCTCCACTGAGCTGCAAGTGCGTCTCGCTCGAGCGTTGGTTGCAAAGCGGCGCCGGCTGGAAGCCGCAGCGCTCCGGCTTGAAGAACGCAGCCCGTTCCAGCTCCTCGAACGCGGCTACGCGATTGCCTACGATGCTGCGGGAAAAGTGCTACGCTCGCCGGATCAAGTCGCGCTGGGCGACGATATTTCCGTCCGTCTGGCTCGCGGCCAACTCGGTGCCGCCGTTCGCAACAAGAAGGTATGGGAGCCGTAGCCTGGCATCGCTAATCTTTGTGGAATTTAACTAGCCGATCTCCGCTGGTTCAATACTATTCGTCGTCAGCCGAAGAGTTAGTGACTTTCAGCACAGCCAGGAAGGCTTCCTGCGGGATGTCCACTCGACCTACGCGCTTCATGCGTTTTTTCCCTTCTTTTTGTTTCTCGAGGAGTTTGCGTTTGCGCGAGATGTCGCCGCCGTAGCACTTGGCGATTACGTTCTTGCGAATGGCGCTGATGGTTTCCCGCGCGATCACGTGGCTGCCAATGGCGGCCTGCACCGCGATCTCGAACATTTGGCGCGGAATTAGTTTGCGCAGGCGCGTGACCAGTTCGCGGCCACGCTCGTAGGACTGCTCGCGGTGACAAATGATCGTGAGCGCGTCCACCGGCTCGCCGCCGACCAGCACATCCAGCTTCACCAGGTCGGACTCGCGATACCCGGACAAGTGATAATCCAATGAAGCATAGCCGCGCGAGACGCTCTTCAGCCGGTCATAGAAATCCAGCACGATTTCGTTCAGCGGCATTTCGTAGGTCAGCATGATTCGCGTCGGCGAGAGATATTCGAATTTCTTCTGCACCCCACGCTTCTCTTCGCACAGCGAAAGAACCCCGCCGACCGATTCTTCGGACGTAATGATCATGGCAGTCAAGATGGGCTCTTCGATTTTTTGAATCGATCCCGGCGGCGGAAACTTCGTGGGATTGTCCACTTCGATTGTTTCATTGGCCTTTGTGGTGATGCGATATTGCACGCTCGGAGCAGTGGTGATGAGGTCGATGCCGAATTCCCGTTCGAGACGCTCCTGCACGATCTCCATGTGCAACAAGCCCAGGAAGCCACACCGAAATCCGAAACCAAGCGCAACCGAATTTTCCGGCTCGTAGAAAAATGCGGCGTCGTTGAGCTGCAATTTCCCCAACGCATCGCGAAGCATTTCGTAATCGCTCGCGTTCACGGGAAACAGTCCGGCGAACACCATGGGCTTGATGGCTTCAAAGCCGGGCAGCGGCGGCGCCGGACGGCTCGCCTCCGTCACTGTGTCCCCCACGCGCGCGTCAGCCACGCGCTTGATGTTCGCGATGATGAAGCCCACATCGCCAGCGGACAGTTCCTCCAGCACAATCGGCTTGGGCGTCAGCACGCCAAGATCTTCCACTTCATACACATCGTCGCTCGCGGCAAGTCGAATCTTCATATGCCGGGTGAGACGGCCTTCCATTACGCGTACCAGAACCACCGCGCCGCGATAAGAATCAAACCACGAATCAAAAATCAGGGCCCGCAACGGCGCGTCCGCCGAACCTTTCGGCGCAGGCACTAGGCGGACGATCGCTTCCAGCACATCATCGACTCCGGTCCCGCTTTTCGCGCTGATCGCGAGCGCTTCGTCGGCAGGGATGGCGAGAACATTCTCGATTTGTTCTTTCACATGGTCGGGACGCGCGGCCGGCAAATCGATTTTGTTGATTACCGGAATGATCGCCAGATTATGGCGCGAAGCCAAAAACGCGTTGGCGACAGTCTGCGCTTCCACGCCTTGGCTTGCGTCCACGACTAAAAGAGCGCCTTCGCAGGCCGACAGCGCGCGGGAAACTTCGTAGGAAAAGTCCACGTGGCCCGGCGTATCAATCAGATTCAGTCGGTACTCGTGGCCGTCTCGCGCGGTGTAATGAAGGCGAATGCTTTTCGCTTTGATCGTGATCCCGCGCTCGCGCTCGAGGTCCATGGAGTCGAGCACTTGCGCGGTCATCTCGCGCTGTGTGAGCGCGCCGGTCAGTTCGAGCAGACGGTCGGCCAGCGTGGATTTGCCGTGGTCGATGTGCGCGATGATACAGAAATTCCGGATGAACTGGGGATCCATGTCTCTTTTTGCGCTGCGCGAGGCCGCTTTAGCGCAATCTCTGCGCGCCTTTCAAACTATCGAGTGTGCCATAGATTCACACGTCCAGCCACCGCCAAGACTCGGCGGAGAAGCAAGCTCCGCAGGGGAAAAAATCAGCCAGGCCTTCGATATCGGCATGTTGTCGAAGGCTTCGGTACTCTCCACCCAAAAATGGCTTGCCCAAGTGTGTGGTACCATAGTACATATGTACCATGAACCCGGCAAACCATCAGCTCCCCGTGGAAGTAGAACGAGTGCAAACCGGAGTGCGTTTGGAGAAACGGTTACTCAAGGTCTTAAAAGCCGTCGCGGAACTGAAAGACATGTCTCTGGGCGATTTGTTGGAAGGTGTGGTGCTCCATGCATTCGAAGGATTGGCTCCTTTCTCGACGCAAACGCTCAGAGAAATAGAGCAGTTTAAGAAAATCTACGGGTTGAGGTTGAAGGCGTCGGACAGCCATCAATTAAAGGAGCCGCGAAAGTGAGAGGCGCATTCGTGGTGATCTCATTAATGGCGCTGGCAACGATCGTGGTGCTCGCTTTTTACCACCTACATTCGCAGCGAACGCTACGGGGGCCGGTAGTGCACGTGGAAAATGGATTTGAATTTACCGTGCATGGACCCTACAAGACCGTAGCTCCGCTATTCGGTGCGTTCACGGAAAGTGCCTGGGCAGATCACTGGAACCCGCAGTTTTTTTATCCTTCGCCGGCGCGAGATACCTTCGGAGAAGTCTTTACTGTCGCGCACGGTCATCTGCGGAGTACCTGGGTGAACACTGCCTTCGATTTAGATACCGGCCACATCCAATACGTGTACGTGATTCCAGATGCGCAGGCGGTTCTGATCGATATCCATCTCGAACGACAAGATCCATTCACGACGGGTGTGAAAGTCGTCTACCAGCGCACGGCGTTGAATCCAGGCCTGAATGCTCATGTCTCCAAACTGGGTCAGGAAGATCGAAATATGGGGAACGAGTGGGAAACCGCCATCGACACCTATCTTCAAAGAACTGCCGCAAAATAGCAGACACGCCCTTAACCGCGTGGATCGCGACAATAAGCCGAAGCAAGGTTTAAGCTCGAGATTCAAGTAGAGTGTCAATCGCGTTCAACAAATAGGCCGGATCTTCGCCTTTGAGAAGCCAGCGGTCCGCGGCCCCGATGCTTTCGCCCGGCAATTCCGTCAGCGCGGAGAGAACCAGGATCGGTATGGCAGGCCTAATGCGTTTCAAAGCCCGGGCCGCCTCGATGCCATCCATGCCCGAAAGCCAATAATCCATGATTACTGCGTCAATCGGACGGGACTTAAAAATTTGAATGCCCTCTTCGGCGGAGTGCGCGGTGGCCACCTGGTAGCCAGCCGACTCTAGTAGCATCCGGCGAACGCTGAGCGCGGTCGGCTCATCATCGATGCAGAGTATTGTCGCGGTTCTTATGGACGACCGTTTGGACATTAAGAAGGCTACTAGTATTTAGTCTAAGAAACGCGCTCGCGCGCTACTAAGCCGGTCGGAATAAAGACCGAGAAGGAAGTCCTGGTTTTACCACGAACGGACCCGCTGCGGAACCGAATCGTGCCGCCCATTTTTTGCACCAGTTCGCGACTGACCCACAGTCCCAAGCCCGTACCTTTCTCCGCCTTGGTGGTGACGAAAGGCTGAAAAAGTTTATCGCGATATCTTGCCGGAATGCCCACGCCCGTGTCAGTTATGTTGACGCGAATGCCCGTACGCCGCGAGTCCCGGATGGATTCGGACGAATCGTGGATCCCCACCCTCAGAATCCCGCCATCCGGCATGGCCTGCAGCGCGTTTCCAATCAGATTGACGAATACCTGGCGTACTTCGACCGGATGGGCCAGAATCTCGCGGTTGCCGCTATAGTTCTTCTCCACCGCGATGCCGTCGGATTTCATCGAGCGGGCGTAAATTTCCAGAACACCGTCGAGGACTTGATTTAAAGAAACTGAAATTGGTTTCTCGGATTCCCGATAAAACGCCAAGGTCTGATTGGCAATGTGGCGTACACGCGAAATTTCTTCCTCGGCAATGCGCGCCAATCCGCGCGCATCGTCATCGAGCGAGGGATGATCTCGAAGAAGGAAAAATACATTTGCTATTACTTCCAACGGATTATTGATTTCGTGTGCGATGATTGCGGCGAGCTTTCCCATCGCGGCGTGCTGCTCCGCATCGCGAAGCGCCGTCTCTCGCTGACGAAGCGATTCTTGAGCTTCCTTTCGCTGTGCTATTTCAGCTTCGAGCGCCTGAGCCTTCTGTTGCAGCTGGCTAATATTCCGCAGCCGGTCCGCCTCGCTTTTCAGGGAGGTATAGCTTTCGCCGGGGATCACCGCGGAGTGTTCGGCGCAGATTTTGAGAAAGGGTTCACTGTGCTCTTGTTTGTGAAACCCGCCCATGGGGTAAGCACAGCGAAGCGAGAAACAGTGCGTTTTCGCCAGATCGTTCCAGAGCTGTTCGAGGCGGATAGCCGATGGATGTTTTCCCTCCGCCCACAGCAGAGCGACCATTTCTCCGAAGGCAACAACTCGCGGCTCGACCAAGAGCGACGTGTCGGTCTGTATGGCCTTTTCTGCTGCTGTTCGAGCGCGTGTTATTACTCGACCAATATGATTGGCAAATCGAGTTTCATCCGGCCAACCATCGACCATGATCTCAGCCATGGTTTCGACTGCATCCAACGGAACGTAACGGCCCTGCTGAATGGCGCTTGCGACGTCCAGACCCCGGGATTTCAGCTGCTGCGCTAGCCCATCGCGATGCGCTTCGGTGGCAATCATGATCGCGGCATCACCGGCTTCCAGAGCGGATCCGATAAAACGCCCCAATGTCTCCAAAAGAGAGTGATCTTCGGAATAAAACTGAACCACGTGACCGTGAGAATCATGATCATGCTCGCGCCAGGACGCGATGGGGGCAACCGAGGAAGGGTCAAAGGCTGGGATTTTCGTCGCACTCATTCTTGCTGCTCCTGTACCTCAACCCTCGATGGTGCCGATCGTTTCGACCTTAGCCAATACAGTGAACTCTGTATATAACCGCCGGTAGTAGCGTTACCATCCACGAAGGCAATCATCGCCATCGTCGGGGCAAGAATTTCAGTCCTAATTCGGACGCTTTTTTTTACGGCGCGTTTGACTGAGAGTCGATTTCTGGCAAACGGATGCAACTCGCGGATTGCCTCCCCGAGCCTGTTATCGTAGGCTGTACCGGGTTTCGGGTTCCCTTCGCCCGTCGAGGGTCTATCGGGGAACTTACCGAGGCCGTCTTGCAAGCTGCCATGATCAAGAGCATCGCCCCAGGACCACCGGAACCTTTGAATTGATAACTCTTTTCCAGACCGCCGAACCCGAGAGGTCAAAAGTTCCCCTGATCCTCGGCTATAGCCTTTCGATCGCATGCCTGATTTGGGTCTTGCACGATTTCCACATCGTCCAGGCCATGAAGGACTTTTCGAACGTAAGCTGGAAGTGGGTGCTGATCGGGATGACTTTTGATGTAATCAGCTACGGTGTTCAGGCGCTCCGCTGGAAGTTTTTGCTCACCCCGTTCAGGAGAATCCCGTTAACCCACGCCATTCGCGCCGTCTATGCCGGTCTTTTTGCCAACCTGGTTTTCCCGTTGCGCCCGGGCGAGCTGCTTCGTTGCTATCTCATTTCCGATTCCGAAGACATTACCATCGGTCTGGTGGCCGGCTCAGTGGGAGTCGAGCGCCTCGTCGATCTCGTAATCGCAACGGCTTCGTTAGCCGTCGTTTCTCTGATGGTAGATTTGCCACGGAAGTTTCAACGTGTGGCCGATACGCTCGGCGTCGTAACTCTGGTTCTGCTCGCCATTATCGTCGTGATGATTTTTTATCTCGAAATAAAGCTCGGGAAAGATCCTTCGCTGGGGTCGCGTCCGCACAGGTTGCCTGGAAAAATGATGCGGGCCCTTCTCGGTCTGCACGCCATGGGAACGGCGCCCAGCTTTTACCTGGCAGTGCTTGCGTCGCTCTTCATGCCCTTCTGTCAGGTGATGGGATTGTGGGCGATGATGAAATCGTATCATCTCAATCTGCCATTTCTGGCCGCCATTGTCGTTCTGCTGATCATCAATTTGGGAGTCTCGCTTCCCAACGCGCCCGCGAACGTGGGCTCCTACCAATTTTTCTGCGTGCTGGGCCTGAGTGTCTTTCAGGTGGACAAAACCACGGCCACCGGTTTTTCATTCTTTGCGTTCCTGGCGCTGACGGTCCCGTTTGTGTTCCTCGGATTTGCGGCACTTCTGCGTAGCGGACTCTCGCTCAAGTCTATGCGCGAAACGGTAACCCATTTGCCCAGCCAGACGCGCGGTTCCGCGCCGTGTTCAACCTAGAACCCCTCTGCCTTTCGGATAATTCCTGCATTTTATGCGTTATTCTTTGCACCTTTTCCCGATTAGATTTTGGGCCATGCTCGGTGTCCGTTATATAGTTGTAGTTCAGCTGCGCAGGTTCGCTCCGGCGAGTTTTTGCCGATGCCAGCAGACCGGCTTTCCCAGCAGGCCCGAATCAGACGCGAACTCCCATGGCTCAGGACCTAAACAAACATCTCGATCGCGCTCGACGTAACCTCGAAAAGAACAAGCTCCGCGAGGCCGTGACCGAGTATCAAGCGGTTCTCGAAGAGGCACCCTCGCACCAGGAATCCCTGCAAGCCCTCGCTGACATTTACACCAGGCTGAATGAACCGGCCCTCGCCGCACAGTACTATGGCATTCAATTTGACCGCTTGATCGAAGCCGGCGATGGGGCCAAGGCCTCGGCCGTTTTCGTTCGATTTCTCCGCCCTCATCCCCAGCCTGCCGACCGCCTGATGCGTTATGGCACGTTGCTTCAAAAGCAAAACCGCCCTTCCGAAGCAATCGAACAGTTCGGGTTAGCCGCTGAACTTTTTCAGCAACATGGACAAGGCATCGAAGCGCTGGCCTGCTACGAGAGCATGGCGATGCTCGACCCCGAGAATCCGGCGCGCCACGCCGTGCTTGGCGAACAAGCTGAGCGCCTGAAGCATTCGGACATGGCGTCCCGTAGTTACCTTCGCGCTGGACAGCTCATACAAGCCGCTGGCTCGCTCGATGCGGCGCTGGAATATTTTGGCCGTGCCCACCAGCTTTCGCCCGACGATCGCAGCGGCGCGCTGCTGTTGGCGGAAGCCAAGGTGAGGAAAGGAGACGCGGAAGGCGCAGTAACGCTTCTTGATCCGCTCTCTTCAACCACCAACGATGCGACGTTCCTCGCGCTCTACGGTGAAGCTCTTCTGCGCACGGGAAGACTGGATCGCGCCAAAGACGCCTTCGAGTCGTATTACAGGCAAAAGGCCGATAGCTTTGGAAAACTTTTTGAGGTTGCCGGAGCTTACATCGGCGCCGGACAAGATTCGAAAGCGGCCGTGCTGTTGATGCAGACCAAGGACTGGATGCGCGCCAGCCGCAAAGAAGCGGAGCTCGTCGAACAGATGGACCGCCTTGCGGTTCTGAATCCTTCCTCGGTCGCCTTGGCGGAAGTTGTTGCCCGGCTTTACGAGGAATTGAACCGCGAAGCAAAGTATTTTGACGCCCTTGTGCGTCTGTTCGATTTATATCTGGCGGCCGGCCAAATGAAAGAAGCCTGCGAAGCACTCGATCGTTTGGTGGACATCGATCCGTACGATTACCGCAACCAGGAACGTATCGCGAAACTCGAAGGCAAAGTCGATCCGGCATTCTTGCAAAACATCCTTGCGCGAGCGGCTAAGGCAGCCACGGTTTCAACTCGAACCGACGGTTTTACCGGCGCGGGCAGAGAAACTTCGGAAGCGTCCGGACCGGTCCCCGAGGAGGTACGCGCCCAACAGGCCCTCGAGGATCTCGTCGTGCAGGTGGAGATTTTCTTGCAATATTCCCTGCAAATGAAAGCCGTCGAGCGGCTGGAGCGTATTGCCGAACTCTTCCCCGGAGAAGAAGAAAAAAACGAGCGCCTGCGCACGCTGTACGAGCGCGCGAACTGGTGGCCTAAAGGTGCGCCGGTGAAGTCCGTGCTGAAACCCGCACCGGCAGCGATACCTGCGGCGGAGTCGTTCGCTCCATCCTTGGTGGCCGCACCCACAGCAGCAGAAACACATCGCGATCTTGCCGCGATTGCGGAGATCAACCGGCTGATGTACCGCCAGCCCACGCCGCAGGAAGTTTTATCAACGACCTCCACGGAAATCGGAAAACATCTACGCGTCTCCCGCTGTCTCATGGCCGTTGGCACGCCCGGCGAAGGTCCGCAAGCCACTGCGGAATATTCCGCAATAGGACTGCCGCCCCTTGGCGCTGCAGGCATTTCTAGCATTGTTGGCTTATTGTCGCGAGTATCGCCAGATTCGCTTGGAGGAGTTGAACTCCAAGCCTCCAGCACTCCCGCGCTACGCCAACTCGAATTGGAATCGGCGCTGGGCGTATTGCTCACCGATAAAGAAACCCAAGCCCCCTCCGGCGCGCTGTTGGTGGGCGAGACGCATACCAGAAAATGGAAGCCGAATGAAAGTTTCTTTCTCCAGGCGGTTGGAGACCAACTGGTCCTTTCCGTCAATCATACGCGGCTACGATCGCTGGTGCGCTCGCTGGCGGTGGCCGACGAGAGGACCGGACTGCTGAACCGGGGCGCCTACATTGATTGCTTGCTGGCCGAATCCAACCGCGCGCGCGCGCAAAATAGCCCTCTTTCGTTGGTGATCATTCACGTAGATCGTGGCGGGGAGTTGCTCCGCCAGCACGGTGACGCCGCAGTCGAGCACTATATCGAGCAATTGGCGCGCACCCTCTCCTCTGCCGTACGTCAGACCGATATTGCTGTAAAATATTCTGCCTGGTCACTGGTATTCATTCTGCCGGACACTTCGCTTGAGAGCGCGCAAACCTTGGCCGAAAAACTTCGCCAGGTGGCCTCCACCGCGCGGCCCTCTTGGGGTGCGGCAGATCTGACGATCAGCGCGATCGTTGCCGAATCATCCTCGCGCCCCGGAGACGAATCGGAAGATCGCGTGACCGAATGGATTAATCGCGCGGAAGCCGGCCTGGACGAAGCAAGGCAGCACGGCGGCAACACGCTTGTATCGCTCGCAACTCCCTGAGGGAAAGGTGACATGTTTATAACCGACGCCGTCATTTTGCAAGGCGCGCGCACCCCCATGGCGCGCTATATGGGCTCTTTTGAAAACACCAGCGCAATTGAATTAGGCGCAGCGGCTGGCCGGGAAGCGGTTCGCCGGGCCGGCACGGATCCGTCGGAATTCGATCACGTGATTTTCGGCAACGTGATGCAGACCAGCGCAGACGCCCTCTACGGCGCGCGCCATGTCGGTCTCAAGGCCGGACTGCCCATGGAGACTCCCGCCGTGACGGTGAATCGTTTGTGCGGCTCGGGAATGGAATCGGTCACCCAGGCCGCGCAGCGCATTTTGTTAGGCGAGGCGAAACTTGTACTCGCAGGCGGCATGGAGAATATGTCGCAATGTCCGCATGTGATTCGCGGAGCGCGCGCGGGCTTTCGATTGGGCGAAGGCAAACTCGAGGATTCCCTGATGTCGGGCCTCTACGACACCTACTGCGGGTTCAGCATGTCCGAGACCGCGGAAAATCTTGCGGCCGAACATGGAATCACGCGCGTCGCATGCGATGAATACGCCTTGCGCAGCCAGCAGGCGGCCGAGGCCGCGGTCCGCGACGGCCGCATGAAAGATGAAATCGTTCCGCTGGAGGTAAAAAAAGGCAAGAAGACTGTTGTCGTAGCCGAAGACGACCACCGCCGCCCGGAAACCACCATGGCGATATTGCAAGCCCTTCCGCCCGCCTTTCGCAAGGACGGTATCGTGACGGCGGGAAATGCCAGTGGCATCGTGGATGGTGCGGCTGCCGTTGTCATCACGCACTCGAAAATCGCGAAAGAGCGCGGATGGAAACCGCTAGGACGTATCGTCGGCTGGGCCACGGCCGGGGTTCCCCCGCAGATCATGGGCATCGGCCCGGTTCCCGCCATACACAAGGCGCTTTCGGTCGCGGGATTAAAACTCGGTCAAATGGATTTGATCGAAGTAAACGAAGCCTTCGCCGCGCAGTACCTCACGGTGGAAAAAGTTCTTGGCCTTTCGCGCGATAAAACGAACGTCAACGGCGGCGCGATCGCGCTCGGGCATCCGCTTGCCGCAAGCGGTACGCGGCTCCTGCTCACCCTTCTTCTCGAGCTTCGCCGGCGCGGCGCGCGTTACGGCGTTTCAAGCGCCTGCATCGGCGGAGGTCAGGGAATTGCTGTAATCATCGAATCACTCGCCTGAAGCGGAATCGCGCACTCCTGCACAAGCAGACCTAATTCAGTTACTATGGCGGGGCCACAATCCATCATTTTTAGCAAGGGAAGCCATGGCTTACGAAAATCTGCTGTTCGAAGTGAAAGACCAGATCGCGCGAATCACATTCAATCGTCCGAATGTACTGAACGCGCTGAATCGCAAAACCATCGAAGAATTGGGCGAGTGTCTGAACGCAGCGCGGCGCGATGACGCCGTTCGTGTCCTGATCCTGACAGGTGCTGGCGAGAAAGCGTTCATCGCCGGAGCCGACATCCATGAGCTCGCGCAGCGCACGCCTATCGATGGAAAAGATTTTTCGTTGTTCGGCCAGGAAATTATCCATCGCTTGGAAACTTTGGGAAAGCCTTCCATCGCGGCTATCAATGGATTCGCGCTGGGCGGCGGCTGCGAACTTGCTCTTGCATGCACCATGCGTATCGCCAGCCGCAATGCCAAGCTCGGTCAGCCGGAAGTTAAGCTCGGCATTCTTCCCGGCTATGGAGGTTCGCAACGGCTGCCGCGTCTGTGCGGAAAAGGCGTGGCGCACGAACTGATTCTTACTGGTGAGATGATCACGGCCGACGAAGCTCTGCGCATCGGACTCGTAAATCGCGTGGTCGATTCGGCGGAGCTGCTTTCTGCGGCCGAAGCCATCGCGAAGAGAATTATCGCCAACGCTCCACTCGCCGTGAAATACGCAATGGAAGCGGTCGAGCGTGGCACGGAAATGCCTCAAGAAGAGGGCTTGTTTCTGGAGGCTACGCTTTTCGGCCTGTGCTGCGCTACCGAAGACATGCGCGAAGGCACCCGCGCATTCATCGAGAAACGGCCGGCGAAATTTCAGGGGCGCTGAAATGGCTGGAGAATCCAAACCATCCAAGATTCGCGGTGAACTGAACGCGGCAGGTTTGCATTTCGGAATTGTCGTGAGTCAGTTCAACAGTTTCATTACAGACAGGTTGCTTGCCGGCGCGCTCGATGCGTTGAAGAGTGCTGGAGCCGCGCAGAAACAAATCGACGTTGTCAGCGTGCCGGGATCGTTTGAAATTCCAATTGTTGCAAAGAAGCTCGCCGCCACCGGCCGTTTCGATTCAATTATTTGTGTCGGATGTATTTTGCGCGGAGAAACTTCGCACTACGATGTCGTCGTGTCGGAGACCGCTCGCGGCATTCAGCTCGCTCAACTGGATTCCGGCGTGCCCATGATTCTGTGCGTATTGACATGCGACACCTTGGAGCAAGCGATCAACCGCGCTGGACTCAAAAGCGGCAACAAGGGCCACCAATCCGGCCTTGCCGCTATCGAAATGGCCCGCCTATCGCGCAAACTGTGGAAACATCCTGCTCGGGACATGACTCGGCCCCGCCCACGTTCCCGTAAATGACACTCCGCCGCAAATCCCGTGAATTCGCGCTTCAGATGTTGTTTGAATGGGACGTGACACGCCAGAAAGCTTCGCGCGTGGAGCAGCTTTTCTGGAAGTCCGCCCGCGCCGCGGATTCCACTCGAAAATTCGCGAATCAGCTATTCGAAGGCGCCATCGCGGAAGCCGAGCCCACCGACAAGCTGGTTCAAAAACTATCCGAAAACTGGAAGCTGGAGCGCTTGGCTGCGGTAGATCGAAGCATCTTGCGGCTAGCAATCTACGAGTTGCGTTTCGGTACCGCTCCGCCGAAAGTCGTGATCGACGAAGCCCTCGAACTCGCGAAGAAATTCTCTTCTGCCGACTCCGCGTCATTTCTCAACGGAGTTTTGGACGCTGCCTACAAATCTCTAGAAGCCTAAGTGGATCTCGTGGTTTGAGGATTCTGCTCGAATGGAAAAGCCTGCATTGCCATTAGGCTTCGATTTCGCCTTGGAAGACGCGCACCGCCGAGCCACTGACTTTCGGGGTCAACCGCCCGCGTTCCGCCAGTACTTCCACACGAATCTCGCTAGGCCGCCCCATTTCAACCCCCTGCAGAATGGTCAGCTCCTCGGATGCGCGCAGTTGCCCGTGCTGTACCAGGTAAGCGCCGAGCGATCCACCCGCGGAGCCCGTAGCAGGATCCTCCATCACTCCCCACGGAAGCATGCCCCGAGCGAACACGCGCCCGCGCCCACCCAAAGCGAAGCAATATGCCATGGTGCTGCTCGGCGAGATCAGCTGGGCCAGCGCGCGCATATTCATATGAATGCGAGGCAGGACGCTGCGACGGCTAACGGGCACCATCAAATTCGAGATTCCCGTAGACACAAACTCGATCGGAAGCGAAGCCGCCAAATCGCTCGGCTTCAGACCCAATGTTCCGGCGAGCGCCGCCCGCGAAAAAGGAGCTCGCTTAAAACTCGCTGGTTTCTGCGTCATGGTTACCAACACCGGCCGTCCATTGTGGAATGTGAATTCAACCGGCAGAATTCCCGCGCCCGTCTGTTGCAATATATGAACGCTTCCCTCAGACGCCGGCACTACACCTAGCTCCGCGAGCAGGAACCAGGTCCCGATCACGGGATGCCCAGCCAATGGCAGCTCTTTGGTGGTCGTAAAAATTCTCAAGCGGGCCAGAGCGCGATTGTTCGTGGGCTTCTGGATGAACACCGTTTCTGAAAGATTCATCTCGCGCGCGATGGCCTGCATCTTTACGGCAGAAAGCCCGTCGCCGTCGGTAACTACTGCGAGAGGGTTTCCGGCAAAGCGCTTGGTGGTAAAAACATCTACTGTATAAAGTCGCCGCTTCATAGTTCTGCCTTTGGCCCAAACCGGGCGCACTGCTTTTCCAATTTACAAGTGTTCGAGTTCGACGAGTGTTCGCTCATTCCGTACATTGCCCGTATTCAGCGTGGACTTGGGCTCGATCAGAACCACCTGAACCTCCTGGTCCGCCACCGGAAGATGCTCCACGCCTTTCGGCACCACGATGAACTCACCCGGAGCCACCAGCACTTCGCGATCGCGAAATTTCATGCGAAGGCGTCCCTTGATCACCAGAAAAAGCTCGTCTTCATCGTCATGATGGTGCCAAACAAATTCGCCCGTGAACTTCACGATCTTCACCAGCGTATCGTTCACTTCGCCGACGATCTTTGGACTCCAGTACTCCTTCACTTTCGACAGTTTGTCGTTCAGATTCACAACTTCCATGTTTGCTCTCCTTTTGCGTTTCCCTGCAAATGTTCAGTGAAGGTCCTTGACCCGCGCGGTAACTTCATCGAGAACTCGCCGCGTGGTCTCCGCTCGGGTTGTTTCGGCATAAACGCGAAGCATATTTTCAGTGCCCGAAGCTCGCACCATCACCCAGCCAATATCGCAGAGATACATTTTCAGACCGTCGAGATCCTCTCGTCGCGTGATCGGCCAATCGAGAAGCTTCGTCAACTTAGTATCCGCGAAGAAGCTCATCGCTTTTTTCTTCCGACCATCCGGAACGTCCAGATCTACGCGGCCGTAATAGTGCTCGCCGAATTCTCCATGGAGCATCGCCACTAGTTCGCCAAGGCGTTTGCCATGCCATGCCATCACCTCAGCGAGCAACAGCGCGTTCACGGTCGCATCGCGCTCGGGCAGATATAATTTCGTGCCGATCCCGCCGCTTTCTTCGCCGCCCAAAAGAATGTCGCTTTCGAGCATGCGGTCGCAAATGTATTTGAACCCAATTGGCGTTTCCCAAACTTTCCGCCCAAAAGCGGCCGCGATCTTGTCGATCATCTTTGTGGTGGAAAACGTCTTGGCCACGTCCCCGGTCAACTTGCGCGTTCCGGCGAGATGCCAGAGCAGAATAGAAAAAATCTGGTGCGGGGTGATGAAGGATCCGTCGCTGTCCATGGCGCCGATACGGTCGGCGTCGCCATCAAACGCAAGGCCCGCATCATACTTTCCATCGCGCAGTGCCACGCGCAGCGCTTCCACGTGCGGTTCGATGGGTTCGGGATTCACGCCGCCAAAAAGAGGGTCGCGTGTGCCGCGAATTTCTTCGCATTCGATTGCATTGCGGCGAAAGAGGTCGCGCAACAGGCCACGCCCGGCGCCATGCATGGGGTCGATCAGAAAACGAAATTTCGCCGCACGCAAGCGGTCCCAATCAACAAGCTTTTGCAACGTTTCCAGATAGGGCGCGCGCACATCCAGCGAGTGAATCAGGTCCTGGCGCGGCGGAAGCGCAGGAATACCATCGTGATGGACTTTCGCGAGTTCAGCTTCAATCTGTCCGACGATTCCGGGCGAAGCAGAACTGCCGTAGCTTGCCTTAAACTTAACCCCGTTCCATCGATACGGGTTGTGACTCGCCGTGATTTGAATTCCTCCGGCGGCGTCGCGCATTCGCACCAGCAAGGAAAGCGCAGGAGTGGGACAGGCCTCGGCCGCAAGTGAAACAGGGATGCCCGCCGCCGAAATAGTTTCAGCCGCAACTCGCGCGAATTGCTCTGATCCGAAACGCGTGTCAAATCCCACCAATATTCCCGCTCCCGGTTTTTCGGCGCGGACGACATAACGCGCAATGGCATGCGCCACGGTACGGACATTCTCGTAGGTGAAGTCGTCGGCGATAACGCCGCGCCAGCCATCCGTGCCAAATTTAATCTGCGTCACGGTTCAGAGTATAAGCGATGGATTTTGCGCGGGAAAGGAACTGTTGCAGAACCACGCGGGAAATAACCAGCCAAAATGGGAGACCGCCGTCATTCGGGTCACAGCAAGGGCTTGCGCTTCTGTTGCTCAAGCCATTTAACAATTGTTCCTACGTCCTGCGACCGATCACGAGGGCAAAGCAGGATGGCGTCTTCGGTCTCCACGAGCACCAGGTCGTGCACACCAATGGCAGCGACAAATTTCTTCGGGCTCCACAAATAGTTTCCGCTGGCATCGGCCGCAAACATTGGCCCGGCCGAAACGTTCGCGCCGGGTCTCGGAGCCAGTAGTTCGTATACCGCCGCCCACGATCCGATGTCACTCCAACCTACCTTCGCCGGGATCACGGAAACACGAGCGAACGCATTCCCCGGCCTTCCGCCCTTACCGGAACGCAACTGCGTAACCGGCTCCATTACGGCATAATCCACGGAGATATTTTCAAGGCGCGGATAGATTCGACGCAGCGCTGACTGATATCGACGCGTACCAATGGTTTTCGCTAATTCGGTTAGTGCCGCATGCGTTGCGGGGAGAAAACGTTGCAAGCCCTCCAGAAAAGTTGAAGCGCGCCAGAAAAACATCCCCGCATTCCAAAGATGTTTTCCGGACTCCGCATATTTGTATGCAACCGCAAGCGATGGCTTTTCTGTAAACCGCTGAACCTCATAAGCGGTAACGCCGCGAGGCCGGGCAAAGACGTCTCTTCGCTCGATATAGCCATAGCCGGTTTCCGGACGCGTCGGCGGCACGCCAAGCACGGTCATGTTTCCAGGCGCGCTCGCCAAATCCAGCGCCGCGCGCACAAGCGTGCGATATCGCCGCGCATCAGCAATGTAGCTGTCAGCGGGAAGGACAGCCATGAGCGCGTCGCCATGTTTGCGCGCCAGATGTATCGCAGCGAGACCAATGGCCGCAGCCGTATTGCGTCCTACAGGTTCAGCCAGAACCTGCCAATCCGGAACGCCTCGAATTTCTTGTCGCACTCCGGCTGATTGCTTGGCGTTGGTTACCACCCAAACATTCTTCAGCGGAACGATAGGTTCCAGCCGCCTAACAGTTTCGCTTAACATCGTTTTGTTGCCCACGATGTTCAACAGCTGTTTCGGCGCGCGTAAGCGGCTGCGCGGCCAGAATCGCGTGCCGCGTCCTCCGGCAAGAAGCACCGCGCAGGTGACAAGAGGCTCCTGCCTGACGAGTTTCTCGTTCGCGCGATTCACCAATGCACCAACCGCAACAATTGCTGTTCGCTGATTCCTTGGGCCCTCAAACTTCGCCTATATTCCTCCAGGTCACTCGGAACGTAGGTGCGCAACAGCTCCGTCGGCGAACTGGGTTTCAATTCATATTTCTCAAGCGCCGCAGGTAACAACCAAACTTGCGCTGGTTCGTACCGCGCGTGTTGGCCCCTCCAACGAATCTCGCCGGTACCTTCCAGAAAGATCAACAGTTCAAAACGCTCGTAGGATACTTCCCGATCAATACTTTTATCGAATTCCCATTTTTCAGTGACAAAATATCGGCAAGCGGCAAAGTACGTTGTCGTCACTGAATCGCGTTCCACACGAACAGGATTAATTTTTCCGCCCCGTTGTTCTCCAAATCGAATCACCTCCAGCGCTTTTTCGACGTGCAACTCGCGCGCGTGGCCCTTCGCGTCTCGCCGATTGTAATCATAGACGCGATAAGTAAGGTCGGAGTGCTCCTGGATCTCGCAGAGCACCAGCCCGGGTCCGATCGTGTGAGCGGTGCCCGCTGGGACGAAAATGGCTTCTCCGGCGCGTAACGGGATGGGAGCAAGACATTCTTCCGCCCTTCCCTCAGTAATCGCGCGCCGGAATTTCTCGCGATCCACGCCCGGCTTGAGACCCACCATTACTTCCGCGTCCTGGCGCGCCCGCATGGCATACCAGATCTCCGTTTTGCCGCGCCCTCCGGCGGATTGCTCATACCGCGCAGCATAATCATCATCCGGATGGACCTGCACGGAGAGTTTGTCTTCGACGAACAGAAATTTTACCAGCAGCGGGAACCCGCCTTCGCGTCCGACCGAAGTGCCTGTCCATTCCACCGGCATTTCATTCCATGCGTCGGCGAGCCTCTTGCTTTTGTACGGTCCAGTCGCGAAAACGCAATCGTTCCCGGTTAGCCACGCTTCGCCAAGCGGCTCGCTCAAATTGGTTTTTTCAGGGAAACAGGGCGCCAGAGAAAGCGCGCCCCAGGGCCGAGGGCTGAAAATCGGCTCCAAACGCGCCGGACAAAGTTTCACGCCGCGCTGCCGAAGAAGCGCCCCAGCCGCCGCAGGCCTTCCTGGATTCGCTCCATTGAGGTTGCATAAGAAATGCGAATGTGCCCGGGGGCTCCAAACGGTTCGCCCGGAACGACGGCGACGTGTTCGCGTTCCAGAAGCTGCTTCGCCACAGCCACATCGTCCGGCATTTGTTTGTTGAGGTGAGCTGCCACGCTTGGGAACGCGTAGAACGCGCCGTGCGGCGTGGCGCATGTAATTCCGGGAATGGCGCGTAATCCCTTCAGAATACTTCCGCGGCGCCGCGCGTATTCCGCAAGCATGGTCGTGACCGTGTCCATGCTCCCGCGCATGGCTTCCAACGCGGCATACTGCGTAATCGAATTTGGATTCGAAGTGGACTGGCTCTGTAACTTCGCGACGGCATCCACCAACGGCTTCGGCGCCAGCACGTAGCCCATGCGCCAGCCGGTCATCGCAAAAGTCTTCGAGAATGATCCCGCGATAATGGTGTGTTCCTTCGCACCCGCCAGGCTCGCAATCGAGAACGGCTTCGCTTCGCCGTAGGTGAAATGCGAATAGCATTCATCGGAAAGCAGCCAAACATGCCGCCGTTTGCAAACATCCAGAATTTTGGCGAATTCATCAAGCGGGATCACCGCGCCAGTCGGATTACTCGGAGAATTGACAATCACCATACGCGTTTGCGGAGTGATTGCTTTCTCCACTTCAGAGGCGTGCAAAATAAATTCATCTTCTGCTCGGGTGGGAACCACGACCGGTTTTCCGCCGGCATATTTAATGATGTCCGGATAGCTCACCCAGTAAGGGGCGCTAATGATGACTTCGTCGCCTGAATTAATCAGCGAACAAACCGCATTAAAAATCGAATGCTTGCCCCCGCAGTTCACCACGCACTCCGCGGGTTGATACGACGATCCCAATTGCGCACCATGCCAGTCGCAAATCGCCTGGCGCAGAGCCGCTATACCCGCTACCGGAGTATATTTCGTACGGTTTTCTTCCAGTGCCTTGATCGCAGCGCGCTTGATATGGTCCGGCGTCGGGAAATCCGGCTCACCGGGACCGAAGTCGGCCACGTCCATTCCTTGCGCCTTCAGCCGCTCCGCTTCCTGCAGCACGACCATGGTCTGCGAAACACTGATGCGATTCACGCGGTCTGCAAGTTGGAAGACGTCTTCCATTTTTCTCCCCGTGGCCTGTTCCATTCCCTGTCCTTTAGCTGACTTTGGCGCGCAGCCGTTCTTGCACCATCGGCGGAACCAGATCCTTGATGTTTCCGCCGAGCCGCGCAAGTTCCTTCACCAGGCGCGAACTTAGATAGCTGTACTGTTGCGCCGGCAGCATGAATACGGTTTCAACCAGAGGCTCGATATGCCGATTCATCATGGCCATCTGCAATTCATACTCGTAATCGGAAACGGCGCGGATGCCGCGAACCACTACGCGCGCGTTCTTCGAGCGCGCATAATCCATCAACAGGCCGTCGAACACGTCTACCTCGACGTTTTTCCAGTCGAAGGTAACCGCTTCGAGCAGCTCGATGCGCTCTTTTACCGCGAATAGCGGATCTTTTTCCAGGTTGTGGGCGACGGCGACGATCAGCTTGTCGAAGATCATCGTTCCGCGTGCGATCAAGTCGAGATGGCCGTTCGTAACCGGGTCGAAGGAACCCGGATAGATGGCGATCACAGGTTTATTGCTTTCCAAAGCCATTGGATGCGCCATTCTAACCCAGATTTTCCCGGCCTGCCGTGACAAAAAATCCGCCGCGGAAATCCATTTTGGCACGAGGTGCTTTCAGGCAAACAATCCGCATTTTTAAGTTAGTCTAGCAATATTGCCCTTCGTCTTGTCGATGGTGCTGACGCAGAGGTCACGACTTAGTATGGAAGCAACGATATCGCAGCCCTCGCTGGGGTCCTCGATCCGAGAAGCCATCCGAGGATCGCACCAGGATTTCACCAGCGGCAGTTTGAACCGCGCCATTCTGCTGCTGGCGATTCCCATGGTGCTCGAGATGGTGCTGGAGTCGCTATTCGCCGTGGTGGACGTCTTTTGGGTTGGACGCATCAGCGCCAATGCCGTGGCCACCGTCGGTTTGACCGAATCGATGCTCAGCCTCGTGTTTGCTGTGGCCATGGGGCTGAGCTTGTCCACCACCGCCATGGTGGCCAGACGTATCGGTGAGAAAGACCCGCAGGGAGCTGCGGTTGCCGGGGTACAGGCCATCGCCATAGGAGCGGCAGTCTCAATATTGCTGGGCGTGCCGTGTTTCTTTTTCGCGCCGGACTTGCTCCGCTGGATGGGTGCCTCGCCAGACATCGTGTCGTTGGGCAGCGGCTATACCAAGATTGCTCTCGGCGGCAGCGGAGTCGTGCTTTTGCTTTTCCTGAACAACGCAATATTCCGAGGTGCGGGCGATGCCGCCATCGCCATGCGACTGCTGTGGCTCTCCAACATCATCAACCTCGTCTTGGATCCTTGCCTGATATTTGGGTGGGGAGGGTTCCCGCGCATGGGCGTGACGGGAGCCGCTCTCGCCACCTTCACCGGCCGAAGCATCGGGGTGGTCTACCAATTTTATCGGCTCCTGCGCGGCACCGAGCGCATCCGCATCCTGCGCCGGCAAATTCGCTTGAACCTCGGCGTTTTTGTGCGCCTTCTTCGGGTGTCGCTCGCCGGCATTTTGCAATTCGCCATCGCTCATACAAGTTGGATTGGGCTGGTGCGCATCGTAAGCATCTTTGGAGCGACAGCTCTCGCCGGTTATACCATTGCTATCCGCATCGTCATATTCGTCATTCTTCCGTCTTGGGGGCTAAGCAATGCCGCCGCAACACTCGTCGGCCAGAATCTCGGTGCCCACCAGCCCGAGCGCGCGGCGACGTCTGTCTGGCGCACAGCTTTCTACAACATGCTTTTCTTGGGGAGCGTCGGAGTGATTTTCATCGTGTTCGCCGAACTGGTAGTTCGACTGTTCACTCAGGATCCCGCCGTCGTTCCGTTGGCCGCATCCTGTCTCCGCATACTGAGCTACGGCAACATCGGTTACGCCTACGGGATGGTCATGTTGCAGGCCTTCAATGGCGCTGGCGACACGGTGACGCCGACCATTGTGAATTTTTTCGGTTTCTGGCTACTGGAAATTCCTCTGGCTTATTGGCTGGCAATTAGGATGGGAATGCGTTCGAGCGGCGTTTTTTACTCCATTGTGATTGCCGAAGCGGCAATCGCGCTCGCAAGCGTGGTGCTATTCAAACAGGGTCGATGGAAGCAGCAACGAATCTAGCGGGCTCGCGGCGAGCCAGGCGCACCCGCCGCTTCCGACCACCGTTCAATCAGCGATCTCGCCGTTGAGCCACCGTTCTCAGCCATTGGCTGTAGGAAGTTTGACTAAGACGACTAGAATGGTCGTGTATTAACCTATTGTGCCTCTAAGGCTTGCGGGCAGATCTAAACTTGACAAGCTGAAGCAGCGGACTTACAATTCAAGTGCGACTAATTCAGTCGTATTTGACTCTAAATGATGAAGCTTTCGAAAAAGGCGGATTACGGTCTGATCGCTTTGAAGCATTTGGCGATTCATAACGGCCACGGCTCTTGCAGCGCATCCGATATCGCCGAGGTTTACAAGATGTCCACGCCTTTAATGGCCAAGGTGCTGCAGAAGTTGGCCAAGGCCGGACTGGTTGCTGCGAGGCATGGCTCGAGCGGGGGTTATACGCTGGCGCGCGATGCTTCGATGATTTCAGCGCTTGATGTGATTCGCGCGATTGACGGGCCTTTGTTCATCACCTCCTGCATCACATCGCGCGGCGCGTGCGGCGTTACCACCACGTGTTCGGTTCGCGAGCCGCTGCGACGAGTGAACGACAGTATTTTGGAAGTTCTTGGGAAGGTAACCATTTCACAGATGACCGACGAAGCTCCCATGTCGGAGGTCGTCGAGTTAAGAGTTTAGGAGAATAGAATGGCAATCAAGCTTCCGATTTATATGGACAATCACGCAACCACTCCGGTGGATCCGCGCGTTGTCGAAGCAATGCAGCCTTATTTCACGGAAAAGTTTGGAAACGCCGCCAGCCGCAACCACGAATTCGGCTGGGTAGCGGAAGAAGCCGTTGAAAACGCCCGCGGACAAATCGCCAAGCTGATCAACGCCACTCCCAAGGAAATCATTTTCACCAGCGGCGCTACCGAATCCACCAACCTGGCAATCAAAGGTGCCGCGGAAATGTATCGGGAAAAGGGCAATCACATTATTACGCAGGTCACCGAGCACAAAGCCACGCTCGACACCTGTAAGCGCCTGGAAAAAAACGGCTACGAGGTCACCTATCTCCCGGTGCAGAAGGATGGCCGCATCAACCTGGAAGAATTGCGCAAAGCGATCACGCCAAAGACCATCTTGATTTCGATCATGTATGCCAATAACGAAATCGGCGTCGTGCAGCCCATCGCTGAGATCGGCAAGATGGCCAAGGAAAAAGGCGTTTTCTTCCATGTTGACGGCGTGCAGGCGGTCGGGAAGATTCCCGTGGACGTTCAGAAGGACGGTATCGATCTGATGTCGATTTCGGGCCACAAGATTTATGGCCCCAAGGGTGTTGGCGCGCTCTACGTTCGTCGCAAGAATCCGCGCGTGCAGCTCGCTGCCCAAATTGATGGCGGTGGACACGAGCGCGGTATGCGCTCCGGCACGTTGAATGTTACTGGCATCGTGGGACTCGGCAAAGCCTGCGAACTCTGTCAGAACGAAATGGCGGCGGAAAGCGAAAAGCTTCGCAAACTTCGCGACCGGCTGACAGAAAGCATCATGTCGCGCCTGGACGAAACATTCATCAACGGCTCGATGGAGCATCGCCTGCCCCACAACATCAATATCAGTTTCGCTTTCGTGGAAGGCGAATCGCTTCTGATGGGCATCAACGACATCGCAGTTTCCAGCGGCTCGGCTTGCACCTCCGCCACGCTCGAACCGAGTTACGTGTTGAAGGCCCTCGGCGTGGGTGAAGATTTGGCTCACACCTCCATCCGTTTCGGCATCGGCCGGTTCAATACCGCAGAGGAAGTTGACTATGTCGCCGATCGCGTGGTGGAAACCGTGCAACGCTTGCGCGAACTTTCTCCTCTATATGAAATGGCCAAAGAGGGCGTGGACGTTAGCAAAATGACCTGGCAGGTAAGCGCGGAGCACTAAAATGAAATATCAAGGGACCATCGGAGTTCATGCCACGGTAAGCGAAGACACGCCAGTTTTTGACGTATTCTTCGCGCCGAACATGAACAAGAGCGCCTGCAACTCGCGGCGGTTTCGTGAGCTACAAGAGCTGGGCGAGTTCCTTAGGTCCCTCGCGGTGAAGCATGAAGTCGTCACCCGTACGCTCGACGAGGTCCGCAAAGGACGTTCGGCGTCTATCGAAAATATCGTTCTTTCAGATGAAGTGATCTTTGACGAAGGATTGGACAGCACTATTACTTTGAATAGGAGAATCAACTAATGGCTTACAGCGATAAGGTAATCGAGCACTACAACAATCCGCGCAACGTTGGCTCGCTCGACAAGAAAGATCCCAACGTCGGCACCGGCATGGTCGGCGCTCCGGAATGCGGCGACGTCATGAAGCTGCAAATGAAAGTGAACCCGGAGACCCGCATCATCGAAGAGGCCAAGTTCAAGACCTTCGGCTGCGGCTCGGCCATCGCCAGCTCCTCGCTCGCCACCGAATGGGTGAAGGGCAAGACGGTTGAAGAAGCGCTGGCCATCAAGAACACGGACATCGTTCGTGAGCTGTCGCTTCCTCCGGTGAAGATTCACTGTTCTGTTCTCGCCGAAGACGCGATCAAGGCCGCTCTTTCCGATTGGAAAAAGAAACAAGGCGACGCGGAAGCCAAGCCGGCCGAACCAGCAGCGGCAGCAAGCCACTAAGTCTCTGGGCTGAGTCTTCGACGCCGGTCCTAAAGGGAACACTGACGTATGATTCATGTAAGCGAAAAAGCAGCGGCGAAAATCCGCGAATTGTTAACAAAGGAAGGCGTGCCCACTGACTCGGGTGGGTTGCGGGTGGGTGTGCAGGGAGGCGGCTGCTCCGGATTGACTTACGCCATGCGCCTCGACACCGAAGCGCGCAACCGCGACAAGGTCTTCGAAGAGAATGGCGCTCGTATTTTTGTCGACCCCAAGAGCTATCTCTACCTTCACAACACCACGCTCGATTACCTCGAAGACCTGATGAAGCAGGGTTTCGTATTTCAGAACCCCCAGGCTACGCGGAGTTGCGGTTGCGGAAGCTCCTTCACCGCCTGAGATTGGTGATCGGTGGTATCCGCGCTACTGTCCGCAGTGCCCCGGGGGCCAGCCGAGTCCATCTGCTAAATGCGATATGAGTGTCACGCAAACACAACGCGACGAAACTGGCCCCGCTTCCGGCACGAAGTGCTGGAATTGTCAGGCCACCATCACGGGAACGCACTTCTGCGCCGCGTGCGGCAAGATTCAGCCGCTACCGGCTGGCGCTGATTATTTTGCCTTTTTCGGCTTGCCCGAAAAATTGTCGCTCGATGATACGCAGCTCGAATCCGAGTTTCATAAGCTGAGCTGGAAACTCCATCCGGATAATTTTGTGCGCTCCAGCGATTTCGAACGCGAACTTTCGCTCAATCGCTCCTCCGAATTGAACGACGCCTATCGCACATTGCGCGAGCCGATTTCGCGCGTGGAGTATCTCCTGTTGCGCCGCGGCCTCAGAAAAGAGGGCACCGCCAAGCAACAGGCGCCGCCCGAACTGCTCGAAGAAGTTTTTGAATTGAACGAATCTCTCGACGAATTGAGAGAAGCGCGCGCCGAAGGCGGCGACCTGGCTGCGCTATGCGAGCCGCTTGGTGCAGCGCACAAGAATTTTCAGAAGAAGTTGGAAGAAGTGGACGCGGAACTTTCGCAAATCGGCAAGGAGTGGGATGCGGTTTTCGATGCAGGTGCGAATGAAGCGAAGCAGCAAGCCCTGCTGGCCCGCATGAACGTAGCGCTGAACCGCCGAAGTTACATCCGCAACCTGGTAGCCGGCGTGCAAAAAGAGCTAGCCGAAGTCTGAGAATCTTCGTGGTCATCCGGAGTCCGCCGCGGCGGGCCAGGGATCTGCTCTTTGCAACAACAAGCATTCATGAAACGTTCGCCAACGAATTCTTACTTAGAGGGAAAATGGGACGCGTAGTAGGCATTGATCTGGGCACAACTTTCAGCCTGATTGCATACCTCGATCCGCAAACCGGCGCGCCGAAGTGTATCCCCGGCCCCTACGGTTCCACGCTCTGCCCATCGGTAGTCAGTGTCGGGAAGGATGGCAAGATAATCGTCGGCGAACCGGCCCGCGCCCTTCTGCTCAGCAAGCCCGAGCGCACAATTTATTCCGTGAAGCGCCTGATGGGACGCGGCGTCGCTGACGTTCAAAAAGAGCTGAAAATTTTTCCTTTCCGCATTGATCCCGCTGGCGGCAACGTAATCCGGGTCAGCCTTGGCGACAAATGGTTCACACCACCGGAAATTTCCGCGTTCATCCTGCGTGAACTGAAATCCTGGGCCGAGAATTATTTTAGGGAACCGGTGGACCGCGCCGTGGTCACCGTCCCTGCGTATTTCAACGACGCCGAACGCCAGGCCACCAAAGACGCTGGCCGCATCGCAGGCCTGGAAGTTTTGCGTCTGGTAAACGAGCCCACCGCCGCCGCGCTGGCCTATGGTTTGCACAAACAAAAGCGCGGCTATGTGGCGGTATACGATTTTGGCGGTGGAACGTTCGACATCTCGATCCTGAAGCTCGTTTCCACCACCGAAGGCGACATCTACCAGGTGCTCTCCACCAACGGTGACACGCACCTCGGCGGCGACGACATCGACAACGAGATGCAGCGCAGAACGCGTGAAAGAATTCTCCAGTTATTCCGCACGGATCTAACAAATCGCCAGGAAGGCGTTCAGGAGCTCCGCCAACTGTTGATCGCGGCAAAACATGCCCTTTCAGCACAAGACAGCGTGATGCTCCGTTTCAATGTCCCGGGCGGCAAAGCATTCGAAGAGCTTCTCGCGCGTACCGAGTTCGAGAAATGGATAGAACCGATCGTCGCGCGGACGATGGCGCCCGTGAGAATGGCCCTCGCGGACGCGAAACTCACGCCGGGCCAAATTGAAGAAATCGTGCTCGTCGGCGGCTCCACGCGCATTCCGCTCGTACGCAAAACCGTCGGCGATTATTTCGGCCGCGCTCCGCATTGCGAGCTCAATCCCGATGAAGTCGTCGCTCTGGGCGCCGCCGTGCAGGCCGACATCCTTGAGTCCGGCGTGAAAACAATGCTCCTGCTCGACGTGACGCCGCTTTCACTCGGCATCGAAACCATGGGCGGCGTAGTCGCAAAGATTATTCCCCGCAACTCGACGATTCCCGCGAGCGCTCAGGAACTGTTCACCACCGGAGTCGAAAATCAGACTGGCATCGACGTGCACGTGCTCCAGGGTGAGCGCGAACTCGCTAAAGATTGCCGGTCGCTCGCAAAGTTCCAACTGAAAGTGCCTCCGGGTCCCGCGGGTCTGGCGCGCATTGAAGTAAAATTTCTGATCGACGCTAACGGCATTCTCCAGGTCTCCGCACGCGATTTGCGCACCAACGCCGAGCACACCATCGAAGTCCAGCCGAGTTACGGTTTGTCCGATCAGGAAGTCGAACGCATGCTCGAAGAATCCATCGAATTCGCCGAACAGGATTTTTCTGAGCGCCAGGTGATTGAATCGCGCACGGAGGCTGAAACCATCCTCGCAGCTACCGAAAAGACTCTGGCCCATCCTCGCTCCCGCGAGCTTGCGCCGGACGAACGCCACGCAATCGAGGATTCTGCAGCGCAACTGCGCGCGGCAATGGCCGGATCGGATTACAAATTGATGCGCGAACGCATCGACGCATTAAATCAAGCCACCATGCATCTGGCGGAAATTCTAATGAATGGTGCGCTGCAAACCGCGCTGGAAGGTAAGCGCCTCGAAGATGTTTAGCCTTAGCGCAAGGAGCGTTTAAGAATGGGCGGCAAGAATCCTTACATCGAAGAAACGAAGTTCACGGCGGCGACCAAGAAATACAAAATCACCTTCGTCAAGGACGGCCAGCCGGTCGAAGTCGATCCCGAAAAAATTCCCTACGGACACGACGGTCTTCCCGGCAGCATCCTCGATATTTCTCAGGGCTATCACAAGGGACTGGATCACGCCTGCGGCGGCGTGTGCGCCTGTTCCACCTGCCATGTGATCGTTCACGAAGGTCTGGAAACGTGTAATGAAGCCACCGACGCCGAGCTGGACCAACTCGACGAAGCCCCCGGCGTAACCCCGAAATCGCGCCTGGGCTGCCAATGCGTCCCTGACGGCACAAAAGACATGGTGGTCGAAATTCCCGAGTGGAACAAAAACTACGCGAAAGAAGCCGAGCACTAGAGATTTCGCCCAGGTAGCGGCGACCCTTAGGTCGGCGAAGTACTTGCGGGCATCAAATCAGCAGCCTCGTGTTCAGGAGAAACCGTGCCGCCAACATTCGATTGGGACGACCCGGAAGAAATCGGCATCCAACTCGCCGAAAAACATCCAGGCGTCGATCCGCTCACCGTCCGCTTCACCGACCTGCACAAATGGGTCACCGAGCTACCGGGTTTCATCGGCGATCCCAAGCTATCCAACGAAGGAAAACTCGAGTCTATCCAGATGGCTTGGCACCAGGAATTTCAAGACAGCCAGGGATAATCACGCGCCGAAGCCCGCTCTTGCTTTCTCCTTAGTTGTTCCTTCCCATCTCGTTTTCTTGCATCCCATTTTCTCCGGCGACATCCGATACTCGAAATGTTTGGCGCAATCTCGTGGCGAGAATCTCGACCTGAAACTAGGAGGGAACTGCAATGAAATCAGACCTGCGTTACCCGATCGGAAAATTTCGCCGTCCCGAAGCGGCCTTGACCACCGACCAGCGCCGCGAATTTATTGACGCAATCGAACAAGCCCCCCCTCGCCTGACCTCCGCGGTAGAAAATCTGAAGCCCGAGCAACTCGACACACCCTATCGTCCCGGCGGATGGACTGTGCGCCAGCTTGTGCATCACGTTCCCGACAGCCATATGAACGCCTACGTGCGCATGAAACTCGCGCTAACCGAAGACTTACCCACGGTCAAGCCTTACGACGAAGCGCGCTGGGCCGAATTACCCGATGGGAAAACTTCGCCCATCGAGCCGTCCCTTGCCATTCTCGAAAACTTGCACAAGCGTTGGGTGCTCCTGCTGAACTCGCTCGCCCCCGCGGACTGGTCGCGGAAATACGGTCATCCCGACTGGGCGAAGCCCATGTCTCTCGACGACACACTGGCCCTCTACGCCTGGCATGGAAAACATCACGTCGCGCACATCACCGCCCTGCGCGAACGCAACGCCTGGCGATAACGCATCGGGCGGCCGATCGTACTTGCCAAGTATTCTGGAGCTATCTTGCTTCCGGCCCCGCCAAGCTGTAGCTGGAAGCGACGTGTTACACAAACTCCAGTTTTCGGAGCGCCGACAGCCCCTCGATCTCTTCGTTTTTGTCGGCCCCTGTATCGGCTTCGGCGACACTCGCCCGGAATCACAGCTCTCCAAGCCGACCCGATTTACGACCCGCTGCGCCACGACCCACGCTTCGAGCAATTGGTCCGGTCGCGCACAATAATCTGATTTGTGTCGGAAGGGAAAAAGTCAAAAATCGAGGTTTGGTAGCGCTAACGGGAATCGAACCCGTATTTCAGCCTTGAAAGGGCCGCGTGCTAACCGTTGCACCATAGCGCCGGGGAGTTATTTCGCTTTTTAGAGTTTAACGTACTCGTCCTTTTTTACCAACGCTTGGCGGAAGCTTTCGCTGGCATCACCCACGCCGCATTTTCTCCCGCAGCTGCTTACGTCGTTTTTCCCGGCGGATTCGCAATCGTGAGCGGTGCATCGATCGAGCGCACGCGCACATCCTGTTGCGGATATGGTATTTCGATTTTCTTGTCGCGGAACACGCGAAAGATTTCCATGAACAAATCGCTCTTCAGCGTACCGGTGCGGTCTGTCATGGTCGTGGTCGAAACTCGCAAGCTGATGTTGACGCTGTTGTCCCCGAAGCCTGTAACCAGAAAGCCGGGCGCGGGCTCCGCCAGGACGTGCTGGTTGCCTTTCGCAATATTCAGCAGGACCTCGCGCACCAATTCCAAATCGCTGTTGTAAGAGACTCCCAGGGGAATTGTGAATCGCACCGTGCGGTCATTGGCCGTCCAGTTGGCCACGCGGTTGTTGATGAACTCGGAGTTCGGCACGATGATCACTTCATTATCGAACGTGCGCACCCATGTGCCGCGCGCTCCGATGCGAATCACCTCTCCGTGCGTGTTGCCGACGTCGATGAAGTCGCCGACCTTTACCGGGCCTTCCCACAAAATCACGATGCCGGCCACGAAATTCGCCACGATGTTTTGCAACCCGAATCCGATGCCTACTCCCAGCGCGCCGCCCAACACCAAAAGACTCCGCAGGTTTAGCCCGGTGGTGTCTAGTCCGATGATCAAGCCCAGCAGAAAAATAATGTACCCGGACGCGCGCACGAATGCGTATTGATGCCCGCGGTCCATCGTCGTGTGCGTCAGGATTTTGTTGCTCAGGAAGTTGCGGAACAATCGCGAAAAAAGCGAAAGCGCGATCAAGAACGCCGTGCACTTGATCAGGAACAGCGGCGTCACCGGCACTTTCCCGATGGTGAATAGCGGCCATTGCAAGAACCATCGCACGTCGCTGCTTAGCAGACTGAATAATGATGACGATTGCGGCCGGTACAAAATGCCCCAGCCCACCAGCGCCGCCACCACCATGCTCGACAAGATAATGATCCGATTCTCCATGTTTAGTTTCATCTGAGCTGCTCCTTTCGCCTAAGCCGCCCGTTTTCGGTTGCAGCATATCGCGAAGGGAAGCTTAGAAAAACACCCATGGGCGGGACGGGGCCATAAAAGATGCGGCAGCCCTACAAATCTTCCCGGAAATATTTACAACCTTTCTGGTATGGCTGGACGGCACAAGGCGAGGCAAAATCTCAATCGAAGTCCGGGGGTCGGACAGGCACCAAAGGAGCAAAAAATGGCAGCGCAAAATACTTGCAGCAGGTGCGGAAAGTCATTCTCCTCGTCGTCGGAAGCGAGGGAACACGAACGGAATTGCCCGGGAAAATCGAGATAGATCTACTTGCATAAGAAAACTTCATTCCATTCATAAGCGGGCGGTCCTTTAGGGCCGCCCTTTTTTATTCTGGAATTTTCTACCCTTTTGCGCACGCCGCGGCGCAGACCCGAGGCAAGGCAGTGGAAAAACAAGTGCGTTGGCTGTGGTGGGGCGAAGCGGTCAGCAATATTTGGCGCGGAAATGGTCCAGGACTTCGAGGAGATCTGGGGTAAGACGACCACGAACGGACGATTCAACGGTCCCGGGGACGCCTCCATAGTAGGCCTCGGCGACGGATCCCGCTATACAGGCCATGGTGTCGGCGTCACCCCCAAGCGAAATCGCCAAACGGATGGAGCTTTCGAAGCTGTCCGAATCGAGAAAGCAGACGATGGACTCGGGAACGGAGCCTTGGCAGGACACATCGAACTCGTATAACGGACGAATCTCCTCAGCGGTTCGTTTCAGATTATAACCAAAGCGGTCTGTGATTTCCTGCCGGATTTCAAGCTTCCCTACGCCGCGGCGAGCAAGATAGATTGACAGAGCTACCGCCTGAGCTCCACGAACGCCTTCCGGGTGGTTGTGAGTGACGAGCGCGCTCCGTTTCGATTCCAGCAGGATTTTTTCCACAGAATCGAAGGCCCAGCCTACGGGAGAAACACGCATGGCCGAGCCGTTGCCCCAACTGTTGTATGGACCTAGCAAGTCATTATCGAGCCACTGCCGGAAATTTCCGCCGTACCCTCGTCCCGGATGGCGGCGGCCAAACTTTCTAAGAGTGTCGGCATAGTCGGTGTGGTCCAGAATGGCCGAAGCGATGGCTACGGTGAGAACGGTGTCGTCGGTGAAGGAGTTGTCCGGCGAAAGAAGAGGAAAGTCTTTGGCTTTCAAGCCGCTGCCTTCGAAGACAGAGCCGATGACGTCGCCTGCGATTGCGCCAAGCATTCACGATCCTTCGTGAGGGTGGCGCCATTATCACCCTTGCTCGGCAGTTGGGCTAGTGGCAGGCGGAGTTGTCGGCGAAGTCGCCGCTTACCAGCATGGAATTCAGGAATTGGCTGCATGCGCGGATTTTCGCCAGTGCGGAATCGTTCTTCAGAGCGCCTGGATCAATGGTGGCCGCGCCATTCAGATCCTGGCGCGCAGCCAGGACGCTGTCCCACCAACTCGATAAGTTTCCCCATTCATTGCGGAGCAGAGCCAGAGCGTTGCGATCGGCGTCGGTCGTGGCAACCAGTTCCGCCTGCGCGAGATCGGCCTGGGCCTGGTCGCGATAACTTGTGGCCCAGGCGTCACCGAGAGCCAATCCATGAGTGATCATGGCGGAGGTGGCGCCACGCCATTCGCGCATGTCAGCTAACGCGGCGATTGCAGCGGCGGCGAAGGCGCGAGAAATTCCTTGCGGCGACTGGGCCGGAGCGGCTGGTTCGGAAGCGGCTTCACTCGCCGTGGCAGCTGCGCGTGTAGCAGCCGTGGCGGCAGGCGCGGGAGGTGCGGTGATGGTGACTGCGGGTTCAGTAGTAGTGCTGTCGGCGGTTTTGGCTGCGGGCGCGGCACTGGCAGAACTGGCGGGAGCAGCGGCATGGGCCGGAGCGTTCGAGACCGGAATGTGCAGCTCGACGTGATTAGGATCGGCGACAAAAGTACCGTTAGTGAGCAGGGCGAGAGTTTCAATGTCAACGTAGTAATGGCTGCCGATCTGGAGTGCCGCGGCGTCGGCGGTCTTGCCGTTCACGACCAAAGGTTTGGTGGATGCGTTTTGCGCCAAGAGCGGTCCGGCGAGCGCGAGAAGAAGTCCGATCCAAATGCAAAATCGAAAGCTGCGATGTATGTTCATGATGACCACCTACCCGCCTTAAATTCGGAGACGACTAGGATTGTACACCGATGAGCTTTCTATCGAGAGAATCCAGAGAAGACTCGCCTGTGGGCCGGGCTCTCACAGCGCGCAGGTCCTTCCCAACGGTGCGTGCCCGTGATAGCGTAATTGGAGCTACTATGAATGAAAGCGGACCACCTAACGAAGACTGACGAGGAAGGCGCAGACATCCTTCCGCGCTGCGAGCGACTAAAGGAGAATTGGATTGCCGCAATTAATGAGAACTTCTAACCCGGCTCTGAACGATCAGGTATTCCGAGGCGCGGGCGTCGCCATTGGCGAACCGATGACGCTGCAAGGCACCGTCAATAAGACGGGTGTGCTGCTGCTCTGCGTGATTGCCACCGCCTCCTGGACCTGGAATATCTTCCTGCGTTCTCATTCGCAGGAATCTGCGATGAGTCTTGCGGTCATCGGCGGTATTGGCGGCTTTATCTTTGCGTTGGTCACCATTTTCAAGAAAACCTGGGCGCCGGTGACGGCTCCGATTTACGCGTTACTTGAAGGTTTGGTGCTGGGCGGGATTTCCGCCATGTTTGAGCTGCGTTTTCCGGGGATTGCCATTCAAGCCGTCAGTTTGACGTTTGGCACGCTGGTCGTGCTGTTGCTGGCCTACCGTTCGGGACTCATTCCCGTCACTGAGAAATTCAAAATGGGAGTCGTGGCGGCGACCGGTGGGATTGCGCTGTTTTATCTAATGACAATTGTTCTCGGGTTTTTTGGCGTGCACTTCACAACCATCAATGGCGCCGGGCCGATCGGAATTGGCTTTAGTATTTTTGTGGTGATCATCGCGTCGCTGAACCTGGTCCTGGATTTTGATTTCATCGAGAGCGGCGTGCGGGCGGGCGCGCCGAAATATATGGAATGGTACGCGGCCTTCGGCTTGATGGTCACGCTGATCTGGCTGTACTTCGAAATCCTCCGCTTGCTCTCGAAACTGCGGAGCCGCAACTAAGAGAGTTTCCGCGACCTCGAGAGACAAAATTGGTCCGGTAGCTCACCTCCTCAACGGTAACATTTTCACCCCGGAATAAGCGCCCTCGACGTACGCCACCGATGTCCATCCCCGCAACATGCACATATCAATTGTCTTAGCATGGCCTGGGCATGGCCTATCAAGTGCACTTGCGATAGCAGATTCTACGGTCAGCTCGCGCCTTTTCAGGGCGACTCGAGGGTGTAAGCGTGAAACATCGGCAAGGGCATTTTAGCGGCACGCAACGTTCTGCGAACCGAGAGCGCGGCTTCACCATGATCGAGCTCGCGGTTGTAATCGCGATCATCATCACTATTTTGGCGATGGCCGTCTTCAATCTTCAACCGGCTTGGCAGGATGCGAAATATGACAACGCCATGCGCCAAGTCATCGATCAACTTCGGCAAGGGCGCGAGTATGCCATCGCGAATCGCCGCTACGTGCAAGTTGCGTTTCCGACTGTGGTGATCGCTAATCAGCCTACCCAATATCAAGTCGTGCTGACCGCGAGAAACGCTCCGCCACTTGGACCGGCGGGCGTAGACGCCGTTCTTAGCACCGTGCCCATTCAAATTCCCGCACAGTACTTTCTCTTTCCTGGTGCTCCGGATACTCCAGACGCTTTTGGAAATGGGAGCCCGATCGAATTCGAAGGGCTTAATCCGGGACCGATCCTGGGAATGCTATTTCAGAGCGACGGAGAGCTGGTGGACGGCGCGACGTTCCAACCGATTAACGGAACTGTCTTCATAGGCTTTCCGAACCAAGCGACGGCGTCGAGAGCGGTCACAGTTCTGGGCGCTACGGGCCGAGTTCGCGGCTGGAAGCTGGCGAAAACACAATGGGTTCAATTTTGAAGGAGATTGCGAAAATGCGGGAAGCGAAAAGACGGCGCTTGGCAGCGGGCTTCAGCCTTCTAGAGACGATGGTCGCGCTGGTCGTATTGGCCGCGGGCATCCTGGGCCTGGCGGCCTTGCTCTACGATTCATTGTCTTATATGCAGGGTTCGCAGGACGATTTCATCGCGCAACAAAAGGCCGAAGAAGCGGCAGAAGCCATTTTCACCGCGAAGTACAGCGCCAACGCGACGTTTGCACAAATTTCAAACAACAGCGCCGGAAATCCTGGGGGTCTATTTTTGACCGGCCCGGTACCGCTGCTACAGCCAGGGCCCGATGGACTTGTGGGCTCCATCAACGACGTCGGCGCCCCTCCCGCTTTCATCGTTTATCCCGGACCTGATGGAAAGCTAGGCACCGCGGACGATATTCAGGCCCCGCTAACAAACTTCACGCGAACGATCACGATTACGAATCTCGCGAGCGAACCGACCAACGACGTTCGGGACGTAGTGATAACGATCAACTACACGACCGGAAAATTTACGCGCCAATATCAACTGGAGACCTATGTTTCGCAATTCTAGTCGTGCGAGGAGCCAGGGAATGAAGCGGCAAAACGGATTCACGTTAATCGAGCTGATGGTATCCATGGTCATCCTGGTGGCCACGGTGGGGGTTGTGGTGGGCGCGCTCTTGCAAGCGCAGCATGCTGCGCAGGGCGTCGCGTACGAAGCCAATACACAGGAAAATCTTCGCGCGGGCATGCACTTCATCGTGGCAGATTTGATGCAAGCCGGTGAGGGAATTCCGCAGGGTGGCATTACCGTCCCCTACAGCGCCGCTGGTACCTCTGCGATTGTTCGTCCTGGCGCGTTCGCGCCGATAGGACCTAATTTCCCGAATCCAGCCGGCGGTGGATTCACTGCAATGCCCGCGATATCACCGGGTTCCCTGCAGGGACAGGACGCTAAATCAGTAAACCCAACAAACGGCGCAATTCTAGACGGTTTTTTTAAGACCGACATTATCAACATACTGTACGCAGATAACAGCCTTCAAGATGCGGCCGGCCACTATCTTTACAGCTCTCCAGTCGTGCAACCAGTCGGTCCTCCGGCTTGCGCTGGAATCATTAATGCCACCGGATTGTCGGTAACGCTCGATGCGGGCTGCTTCACGATGCCCGGCGTAACAAGGCCGATCACGGTAGGCAATCTGATCATGTTTCACAATTCAAATGGAACGGCCCTGGAATATGTGACAGGCGTTGCGGGCCAGACGATCAACTTCGGGGCTGGCGATCCTGCGGGCTTAAACGTAACAGGCAAGCCTAATGGCACGGTAGCGAATCTGCAGAACGCCGGGGGTGGGTTCCCGCCGACCTCTATTACGCGGGTCTGGTTGGTCACCTACTACATCGACTCGACAACTAACCCTGCCGCCCCGCAATTAATAAGGCAGGTGAACTATCCCAATTATCCTCCGGGTCCGGCGGCCGTAAATCCCCCTCAGGCGATCGCGGATAACGTCGAAAATCTTTCATTCAGCTACGACATTACCGGCTCGAGTTACCCCGGAATAGGCGTGTATCCCTTGGGGCCCGGCAATGCGCCGACACCCGTTCTGCCGGATACTGCGGGACAGATTCGCGCGGCAAATGTGTTCCTCGCCGGACGATCGGAAGCGCCGTATCAGGCGTCGAGCTATCCGCAATACCTACGGAATAACTTAAGTACTCAGGTCAGCATTCGCAGCCTTTCGTTTACGAATACTTTTACGACCGCAGCGTCAGCGACAGCTCCCTAGACCGCGCTCGCGAATTTTTGGAAAGTTTTCAAAGGAGATTTGCAGTGAGAACCCAACGTCAGAACGGAGTCGCATTAATAACCGCCTTGTTTGTGCTGATCCTGGTCAGCGCACTGGCGGTGGGAATGTGCTGGATGGTGATGACCGATCAGAGGCTTGGCGGAAATAATCAATTCCGCGAGACGGCGTTCTATGGAGCCGAAGCAGGGATGGAGAAGCTAACCGCCGATGTTGGAACTACTTTTGCGAACCAAGGTTCGCTCTCCACCACGGATATGGCCAACTTGACGGCGCCCGCTAATCAGCCACTGCTCACGGGCATACAGTATTTGGATGCCAACGGTAACTCTACATATCAAATACTGTGCGGAAACCCGCTGACGAGTCCGTGCACTCCGGCGTCGAATAATGCCACCATGCTTCCTCCGAGCCCGTATGCAGGCATGCAAGGGCTCATCACTCCATTCACGCTTTCGGTAACTGCGCGGGGCACGGTGACGGGAGCAGAAGTGAAGTTGACGCGCCAAGTGCAAGTGGTAGCAATTCCGGTGTTTCAATTCGGCATCTATTCGGATTCGGATGTGAGCTTCTTCGCCGGACCCCCGTTTGATTTTGGAGGACGCACTCATACGAATGGCAATCTCTGGCTCGCGGCTAACAGCGGTCCACTGTATCTCGCCGACAAGGTAACCGTGGCGGGCCAAGTCATCCGTACCAACCTGGAAAATGGCACTCCTCTCACGGGCGGAAGTTATACAGGAGTCGTAACGATTGCGACTACGCCCAATCCTGCCACCTTGCCCCCTGGCCCGACGTACGGGAATGCGCAATGGTCCCCATTAGGATTAGGTGAAGGCAGCGTTACGGCCGCGGGCGGCCCCTTGAATATCACCAACGTGGCTACTGCGACCGCCAATAGCGGTCCACCGGCATGGAACCCCACAATCGAAGCCCGATACAACGGGCAGTTAAACAGCGGGGTGCCGATTCTGACTTTAACGACTACCGCTCTGGGCGGGCTCGTTCATCCCATTTCCTTGATTCGCCGCCCGACTCCCGGAGCGAGTCAGGCAGTGCTGAACGAACAATATTTTATTGAGGCGTCGCTACGTATTCTGCTCGACGACTATCCGGCCGGCGTAACGCCGGGCACCGCGGGTGCCTGCCATAACGCAGATATGATGGTCGAACAGACCGTTACCTCTGGAACCGATCCAGTGGATTTGGCGGTTCTGGCTCTAAGTCCTGGAACCTACGGCTGGTATACGGGCGGCAGCAACGTTCCGGCACTAAGGATTCCGCTTCCGTTATCGGGAGCCGGTGCCACTTATTCGGCTGCCAACGGGTATTGGATAAAGACTGGCGAGCCCACAATTACGGGCTGCATTAAAATCGAATATCAAAATCTAGGCGGCGGTTGGACCGATATCACGTCACAAGTCCTGGCTCTGGGATTTACCGGCCGGAATATCAATCCGCTAGGTCCGGTGTCATATGTTGCGCCACCGGCCCTTCCTTCGCTCGCGAGCAACGCTGCGCAGGGACCCACCACCAACGCCAACGTTGCAACTAAGATTGGATGCACCGACCCGAGCCCTCTTGCCATCATCCGAATCGAACGCTTACGAGATAATCCTTCGACCGGTGCAGGTGGAACCTGCGGAACCGCGACTACTACGGGGACAGATTATTGGCCCATGGCTCTGTTCGACTCTCGAGAAGGAACTCTACGGACGGTGACCCAACCCTCACCTACGCAAATCCCGGCGCAGGGAGTGATGTACTACATCGAGTTGGACGCCGGAAATCTGGCGAATTGGATTCATACGACTGGTCTGCCGCTCAATAACGATACCGGCGGGTTTACCGTCTATTTCTCGGATCGTCGCGGTGAACGACCCGATACCAACGTGGGAGGGGTGAAAACCGGCAGCTTCGGATACAACGACGTGGTCAACAACCCCGGGAACGGATGCCCGAACAACGCTCTCGATCAGGGTGAAGATCTGGAGGGCGATGGCATTCTACGAACGTATGGAGGAGCAGAGACCATCCCGCTTTACCCGCTTGCTAATGCGGGCACCAACTGGACGGTTTCGCCATTGTGGGGCGGAAACAACATGACAACGGTTTTGTTAGCGCAAACGGCGGGCGGGGAGTGCCCTGCTCCGACCGTTCCTGGGACCATGAGCAGCACGAATTGGCCCGGAGTTCTGTACGCGAATAATCAGGAGGCACGCGAAAATCCGCCGGTATTTTTCCGCCGCGCGTTGAAAATCGTAGATGGGGCGTTGCTGAATCTGGGCACCACTTGCGGCGCGATTCCGTGCGGATTGACGATCGCGTCGGAGAACCCGGTATATATGCAGGGCGACTATAACGCGCCGCCCGACGGTTCTTGGAGTGGCGCTAGCGTGGCCGCAGCGGTTGCAGCGGATGCCATCACATTGCTCTCCGACAACTGGAACGACGTGAATTCGTTCGTTTGGCCGTATTCAATCACCAGCGGTGCGAACGATCGTGTCGCAGTCCAGACTGCATATCGCACGGCGTTGATTGCCGGTAAGGGAATCCCGTTCATAAATCCAGCCGGAGAAGTGGCGGACTTTGGAACGGATGGAGGAGTTCACAACTTCCTGAAGTTCCTTGAAAACTGGGGAGGAGTGAACTGCTATTACAAAGGCTCGCTGGTAAGCTTCTATTACAACCGGCAAGCAGTCGGAGTCTATAAGAACTGGGGTGCGGTTTACAGCCCGCCAAGCAGGAATTACTTCTTCGATCAAAACTTTACGCTCGGGCCGCAATATTTGCCTCCTAGGACGCCATCGTTGCGCTCGATCAATACGATCGGATTCTCGCAGGAGCTTCTGCCGACCCAGTAGAACGATTTAGACCAAGGGACACAATAGCGGCTCCCAGATCTTGGGAGCCGTTTTTGTTGTACGCCGTGCATGTTCGGCAGCTAGCGGGCGATTGACAGCGCGAGTTTGCAGCCGAATAATGCCCTGATGCCAAAGCCGGAGACCGTGCGGCGCATCAAGACGTATTCCGCGGAGAGCGGATACGTTTACCAGTATCAATTCCAAGATGTGCACCCTGCTAAAAAGGGCACTTTTGCCGGCAACGATTACATCTATTACGTTTCTGGCGACCGCAAAACGATGTTCCCAGTGCACATTTTCGTCCGGCGCGATGCACTCGATAAATGGACGAAGAAGACTGGCCGCGCATTGACCGGCACCGAGGAATATGCGGTCGCGAAGATGCGGCTATTTCAAGCGCTCGATGAAATCGAGGATTTCGCTGCCAAACGCCCGGAGCTCGTGGTGGACGAATCGAACCTGGGTGCTCTGCTGGAACGCCTGGACCTCTAACCAACGTTCTCTCCACAAAAACAGTGAACCAAAACCCTCTTACCGGCGTCTGGCTTGATGGGGCCAAGATGGATGCTTTGTCGGCCAGTTTTCCGCATCGCGCGGTGAACCAGGACGCTTCGCTCGAGCAGGAGTTCGAGCGGCGATTGGCCGATTGTCCCACCTTGGCATATCGCGTCGCGCTGGGCGTGCTGCGCAATAAAGCCGAAGCAGAAGATGTCGCGCAAGAGGCGATGCTGCGCGCGTACCGCAATTTTCATCGTTTGCGGGACCGCGAGCGCTTCCGCGGCTGGCTGATGCGGACGGCCTGGCGGCTCGCGCTGGACCGCATTCGGGCGGCCGGCCGGCGCGAGCGTCGCGAGCAAGCTGCGTTCATTTCGAGTCAGCGCGACGCGGGAGTGGAAGGTGTTGTCGTTGCGCGCGAGTTGGAGCGCCAAGTGGAGGAGGCGCTGGACGCGCTGCCAGAAAAGCTGCGGCTCGTTATGACTCTTGCCGCCATCGAAGGCTACAACACGGGCGAGGTGGCAAAACTCACAGGTCTGCCAGAAGGTACTGTAAAGTCACGACTGTTTCTAGCGCGGAAGAAGTTAGCGGAGAGCCTGGAATGGACTGCCAAAAAAAATCCCAGCAAATAATGGAACGGATTAACGATTTTGCGCTGGATGAACTTAATCAAAATACCGAATTGGAATTATTGGCGCACGTGGCGGAATGCGAGGCATGCCGGGAATCCTACAACCATGCCAAGGCTGTGCGGGCGGCAGTCGATCGCAGCGCTCAAAAATTGGCAGTGGCAGAGCCTTCGCCGGAATTTATGGCCAAGCTCCGTGCAAGAATTGCGAGTGAACCCGCTCCGAGGCGCTGGAATTGGGGCGCAGAGACATTGTGGCAACCGAGATTTCGGCGGCCTCTGTCGTATGCAGTGGTCGCGCTGATGGTCGCTAGCATTCTGGTAGTTGTGCTGGTCCAGCCGAGCCGCCGTGATTCTGCTCCGCCTATAACGCGAGTTTCTGGGCCGTCATTACCGCCTTCGGCCCCTGCCCGTCCCGCAGTGGTGATCGCAAATCGTTCTACGAATCCGGAGCATCAGCGCACTGAAGTCGCGCCCGGTCCGGTTCCAGCGGACAGGTTCCGACGCGAGCCAGAAGTTCTCGTTCCTAGAGGAGAGCTTCTGGTTGTCGCGCAGTTCTACGAGGCCACACGTAGCAGCCGCGTGGATGCTCACCAGATTTATGCCCTAGAACACCCGACGCAAGGTCCCATCGAAGTGAAACCCATTGAAATTCAGCCGCTCGAACCGCTCGACGCAAGTCCGGCGGTCCTCGATAGCGGGTCGACCCTCCGTTGAACGAAACGGCATGCGGTGGCGTCTTTAGTACAGTACCGGAAATCCTTAGTGCCGGAGGCAACTATGCGACTTTCAAATTGGCTCGGGGCCTGCGCCGGGCTGCTTTTATTCCTCGGACCAGCAGTTAAGGCACAGGACAAGCCTGCCGCTGAAACATCCACCCCCGAAGTAACCGTACCGGTGAAGGTTCAGATAGTTGTAATCGAGTATGACGGAACGAAGAAGATCAGCAGCATGCCTTATACAATTCCGCTAGTGGTCGCAAATAAATTTTCAGGCCAGATGTTCTCTATGCGCATGGGCGTTCGCGTTCCGGTAAATGCTGCGACCTCTAAAGAAGGCTCGGTGACTTACATCGACGTGGGCACGAACATCGACGCTCGTGCGAATCGTGCCGCCGACGGAAGATATAGTGTGGACCTAAGGATCGACCGATCTTCTCTCTATGTCGCGTCCAGGGATAAGCAAGGGAATGTTCAAGGGAAAGAATGGACTGTTGGCGAACCACCTCCTGGAAACGAACCGATGATTCGGCAATTCCGGGGTGATGTGGCCTTGCTTCTTCGCGACGGCCAGGAATCCGCCGTTACAGTGGCAACAGATCCACTTACCGGACGCGTGCTTCAGGTGGAAGTTCTGCTAACCGTCTTAAAATGACAGCCGTTCTGCACAATCCGCAGCGAAGTTCTAACCAGACCGAGGGCATGTCCAGCCTACTTGTGGGCAAGGATTGCGTGGAGGGCTGGTTCGAGGTTCTCGTACTGGAAAGGGAAGGTTGCTGCGGGAGCGCGTTCTGCGCGGACACGCTGGCTGGACAGTAGGAGCGCGTCAGCCATTTCGTCGAGAGCAAGGCGTAAGGCCCAAGCCGGAGCCGGAAGAATTGCCGGACGATGAAGAACGCTCGCCAGCACGCGCGTGAATTCTGAGTTCTGCACCGGATTCGGAGCCACCACGTTTACTGGTCCGCTCGCCTGTTCGTTCGAAATAACATCGCGTAAGATTCCCACGACATCATCAAGCGCTATCCATGACATCCATTGCTTGCCAGATCCAAGCCGGCCACCCACACCCATTCGGAAGGGCCTGAGCATCTGCTTGAGTGCTCCGCCCTTGGCGGAAAGAATGACGCCGAATCGTGCCAATACCGTGCGCATGCCGCTCGATTGCGCGCGGAGGGCTTCCGTCTCCCACGAGCGGCAGATCTCCGCCAGAAAATCGCTTCCTGCTTGGCTCGACTCAGTGAGAGCCTCGTCACCGCGGTTGCCGTAGTACCCGATCGCGGACGCAGAAACGAACACGCCGGGTTTTTGTTCTAAGCGTGCGAGAGCTTCCACAAGAACGCGCGTGGAATCGACGCGGCTACCACGAAGGATTTTCTTCCGCGTTGAAGTCCACCGGCCGCCGCCAATGCTGGCGCCATTGAGATTTACGACGGCATCAGCGGCCTCCATCGCGTTAATGTTGACGAACCCGCTGGCGGGATCCCAGCGAACATCTCCTGCCGATGCCGAGCCTCCCGGGCGAACCAGATGAGCTACTGTGTGGCCTTGGCTTCGCAAAGATTCCGTTAGCGCCGTCCCGACCAGACCTGATCCACCCGAAATCAGAACCTTCATGAAACCCCCTCCGCGCGAATCATGAAACTGAGTTGCGGAAATACCCCGGGACGAGTTGTCTCAAAATCGAGCGAATGTTTCGGTGTTTTCTCACAGACGCGCCCCATATGCTGTTATCGAAGAAGCCGTGAGGTGTGGCAGCGAATGCGGCGGCCCGCACGTTCCTTCATTGAAGGGAATACTAGCGCATCTTTGAGGTGTTGGCAGGCGAATATGCATGAGCGATGCTCGGGGCTCTCAGAGGTCAGCGCTTCCCGGACTTGTTGGCATCGCTTTGAAGCCTTTGGCGAGATAGAATGCATTCGATGCGCGTTCGAGTGCTTTTTTTTGGCCGGCTCAAGGACATCGTGGGCGTGGCGGAAGAGGAAGCGGGGCTTTCCGAAGGCGCGCGCGTGGACGATCTTTTTGAGCGCTACGCGCGGCGCTTCCCCAAGCTCTCCGAATTTCGAGCTTCCATCGCGACCTCTGTCAATCAGGAATACGCCGAATGGCGCACACCACTCGCGGCTGGAGATGAAGTGGCCTTCCTGCCGCCGGTCAGCGGTGGCCAGCAAGCAGCAGTCACCGACGATGTTTTTCAGCTTGAGCGCGGACCGATCCGGCCGCACGAGTTGCTGGAAAAACTAAAGGCTCCGGAAGATGGCGCCCTGGTGGTTTTCGACGGATTCGTGCGCAACAATTTCAAGGGAAAACCCACGCTCTATCTTGAGTACGAGGCTTACGAATCGATGGCGTTGGCCAAGATGCGCGAGATCGGTGCGCAAATTCGCGGAAAATTCCCGATTCGTCGCGTGGCCATAATTCACCGGCTGGGACGCCTGGAGATTGGCGAGACCAGCGTATGGATCGCGGTAAGCTCGGCGCACCGAAGCGCGGCATTTGAGGCCTGCCGTTACGCCATCGACACACTGAAGCGAGCCGTACCAATCTGGAAGAAGGAGTTTTTCGCCGGCGGCGCCGTGTGGGCCGAAGGCGAAACGCCTTCGCAGGAAGCCATTTCTCCCCCGGATGAATCTAACTTCGCTGTAAACAAATGAAGAAACCCTCCCGCCCTGGACTCAGGCTCGCTGGATTTCTCGCAAGCGCCGGCTTGGCACTATCTTCGCTCGCTCAACAATCCAAGCAATCCGGTGTGATACGCGTACAAACCAACCTCGTGAATATCCTCGCCAGTGTGCTCGACGCACATGGCCAGCCAATTCCGGATTTAACGCAAGACATGTTCGAGCTCTCCGAAGAGGGCGTGCCGCAAAAAATCGAGCGCTTCGAGGCGGAAACCAATCGCCCGCTCGACCTTGCGCTGATGGTGGATTCAAGCATGAGCACGTTCAAGGACATGAAGTTCGAAACTGAGTCCGCCGCGCATTTCATCCGGCAGGTGGTGCGCCCGGGGGACACTCTGGGGGTTTTCGAGTTCGACGAAAAGGTCACGCAGCTTTCGGATTTTTCCGCGGACGTTCCGAAACTGCAATCGGCGGCGCGCCGAATCACCCTGGGCGCGGGGACCTCGATATACGACGCCATCGTCTTGGGTTCGAACGCGCTTCGGCGGCGCGGAGCAGACCGGCGCCGGGCAATCGTTCTTTTGACCGACGCCGGCGAAACCACCAGCGTCTCGAAGTTTGAAGACGCGCGGCGCGCTGCGATTGCGTCGGAGGCCTTGCTTTATTCCATTGTGATTCGCGCGGCAAATGAAAGCGGGCGGAATACGGCAGGCGAGCATGCTTTGATTACGATTACCGACAGCACAGGCGGGGCCATGTTTGCGGTGGATGAAATGCAGCAGCTCGACGCCACCTTCGACCGCATCGACCGCGAACTGCGCACGCAGTACTTGTTGGGATACTATCCAACTCCGGTGCCTCCGTCCGGCAGCCGTCGTCACGTCGCGGTGAAAGTGAAGGCGGGAGATACGGTGCGCTACCGCAAAGAGTATTTCACCACTGGGGCGCCGCGATAACCGCCGCAACGCGGCGCGAGAGGCCGCCGCCAGAATCATGAATCAATTCCTTCATACCGCAATCGAAGCTGCCCGCGAAGCCGGCGCGATTATTCTCTCCGGCCACGCTCGTCCGAAAGAAATCACTTACAAAGGCGACGTGGACCTGGTCACCGAGACCGACCGACGTTCAGAAGCGGCAATTGTGGCCCGACTGCGGCGCGATTTTCCCGAACATACGATCGTCGCGGAAGAAGGCTCGGGGAAGGACGGTCCGGCGTCGCCTTTTGTCTGGCATGTCGACCCTCTTGATGGAACCACGAATTTCGCACATGGCTACCCGTGTTTCGCCGCTTCGATTGGCCTCTTGGAAAACGGCAAGCCTGTCGTCGGCGTAGTTTTCAATCCAGTCACAAACGAACTGTTTCACGCCTGGGCGGGCGGCGGCGCCTTCTTGAACCAAAAGCCTATCCATGTTTCCTCCGTGGATCGTCTAGGCGCGAGTTTGGTTTCCACCGGATTTCCCGTTCACAAGCGGTCCGACGATATGAACATCCATTATTATTGGCAGTTCACTCTGCGCTCGCATGGTGTCCGTCGCGATGGGGCTGCTTCTCTCGATCTTTGTTCCGTGGCCAGCGGTCGGTTCGATGCCTTCTGGGAATTTGGCCTTAGATCCTGGGACACTGCGGCTGGAATGCTCATCGTCACAGAAGCGGGCGGAAGGGTGAGCGATCTTTCCGGCGCGGCGTATCAACCCGGCGGGACATCCATCTTGGCAACCAACGGCTTGGTTCACGACGAAGTGCAACGTGTTGCCGCAGAGATCGCCGCTGGTCCTCCCAAGTTCTAGCCACATTTTCATGGCAATCCGGACACTCGCACGCATTGACGCGCCCCGCCCCCGATGCTAGTTTGACCGCCTATCCTTCTTCATGCGCGCTGTTGACCTCATCCGCAAAAAGCGAGACGCCGCGGAACTCTCCCGCGAGGAAATTGATTTCCTCATCGAGGGCGTGACGCGCGGACGAATCCCCGACTATCAAATTGCTGCGTGGCTGATGGCCGTGCTTTGGCGTGGAATGAGCAACGCGGAGCTTGCAGCTCTCACCGAGGCGATGCTCTCCTCCGGCTTAGTCCTCGATTGGCCGGATTTGCCTGCGGCGAAAGTGGATAAGCATTCTACCGGCGGAGTGGGAGACAAAACGTCTTTGGTAATCGCCCCGGTAGTGGCGGCCGCTGGGCTGTATGTGCCAATGATCAGTGGACGCGGACTGGGGCACACCGGGGGCACGCTGGACAAGTTGGAGTCGATCCCCGGTTTCAACGTCAACTTAGAGCTCGCAGATTTTCGGCGAGTGCTGGAAAAGTGCGGCTGCGCCTTGATCGGCCAGACGCCGGAAATTGCTCCCGCGGACAAAAAACTTTACGCCTTGCGCGACGTCACCGGGACGGTGGAAAGCCCTTATCTGATTTGTGCCTCGATCATGAGCAAAAAAATGGCGGAGGGCATCGATGCGCTGGTCCTAGACGTAAAGACGGGCGGTGGCGCGTTTATGAAGAGGCAATCCGACGCCGAATATTTAGCGGAATTAATGGTTGAGACCGGGACGCGCATGGGCACCAAAATCGTTGCGCTAATCACCGACATGGAACAGCCGCTTGGGCGCAAAGTGGGAAACGCGCTGGAAGTGGAGGAATGCATCGAAATTTTGCAGGGAGAGGGCCCGGCGGACCTCCGCGAGCTTTGCGACGAGCTTTCTGCCTGGATGTTTTTCTTGGGAAAGCGAACCGAATCGGTAGAGCAAGGGCGGAAACTTGCCGCGGAAATGATTGCATCGGGGCGCGCGCGTGATACATTCCGCGAGATCATCCGTTTGCAGGGAGGCGACGCGGGCGTGGTGGACGATCGGTCTCGACTGCCGCACGCGAAACACACTGCGCAGATAGATGCACCTCGATCCGGATTCATCACCGCGATTCGCGCTGAAGAGGTCGGAATCGCCAGCATGATGTTGGGCGGGGGCCGCGAAAAGAAGGAAGATTCGATCGATCCCGGCGTGGGGTTAGTATTCGAAAAGAAGATCGGCGACAAGGTCGAGGCCGGTGCGAACCTCTGCACCGTGCACTACAACCTGGACTCGCGACTCCCGCACGCGGTGGAGCTGCTGTCACGAAGCTTTGAAATTGGCGAAAAGCCGCCGCCCGCGTCGCCGTTGGTGCGAAAAATTATTGGCGTGACAAAGGCTCGCTAAGCGGGCGCTGCACAAAAAGGAGCGTGCGTGGAATGCACCGCCTGGTAGGCATTCTGGGAATGATCACCATGATGAGCCTGGCGTTCTTGTTTTCAACGAACCGCCGCGCCATCGGCTACAAGACCGTCGCGTGGGGACTGGGGCTGCAGATCGTGTTCGCGTTTTTGGTGATGCGCTGGGAGTACGGGCGGTTGCTGTTCCAGAAAGCAGGCGCCGCGGTCAACTGGGTTCTCGACTACGCGTTTTTTGGGTCTGAGTTTGTTTTCGGCAATCTCGGCAAGAAGGGCTCGCCGATGGGCTTCTTCTTTGCGTTCCAGGTACTGCCAACAATTATTTTCATCGCCGCGGTTTTCGCGCTGCTCTATTACTACGGTGTGATGCAATTCATCATCAAACAGGCCGCGCGCGTAATGACGCGGTTGATGGGCGCAAGCGGCGCGGAATCGCTCAACGTTGCCGCCAGTATTTTCATGGGCCAGACCGAAGCTCCACTGACGATCCGTCCCTTTCTTCCCGAGCTCACGCGTTCAGAGTTGATGACGGTGATGACCAGCGGCATGGCCCACGTGTCCGGCGGAATCATGGCTGCGTACATCGCCTATGGAATTGAGGCAAAACATCTGCTGGCTGCCGTGATTATGACCGCGCCGGGAACCATCTTGCTTTCGAAAATGCTGGTGCCGGAGACGGAAACTCCGGTAACTTCCGGCCGCGTGGAAATGGCCCCGCTTGAACGCGATACCAACGCTCTGGGAGCGATCTCTCGAGGAACGATTGATGGTTTGAATCTGGCGGTGAACGTCGGGGCGATGTTGATTACGTTTATTGCGCTGATTTATCTGGTGGACGGAATTTTCGGCGTGCTGCACAACGGGCTCACGCACCTCGGGATTTCGTGGTTTCCCTCCAGCGTGGAGCAAATTTTCGGCTGGCTTTTTTCGCCGATTGCATGGGTGATCGGGATTCCCTGGCGGGACTGTCACACGATCGGCAATCTGCTGGGACTGCGCATGGTGACAAACGAGCTCGTTGCATTTCAGCGTCTGGGGCCAATGAAAGACGCTCTGGATCCGCGTTCTTTCACCATCGCCACATTCGCGCTATGCGGTTTTGCAAACTTCAGCTCGATTGGCATACAGATCGGCGGCATCGGCGCCCTTGCTCCCAATAAGAAAGCGGAACTGGCGCGGCTCGGCATTCGCGCCATGTTGGCGGGGACCATGGCGAATTTAATGTCCGCGTCCATCGTCGGAGTCATGCTCCGATGAGTGCAGCCCGCGCAAAGGCTGCTGGGTCGGCCGGGACCGGCACGGAATATGCGCGAGCGGAACGCGCTGCGAAATTCATCCTATCGAAAACGAAGCTGCGCCCGAAGATCGCGCTGGTGCTGGGTTCGGGCTTGGGCGCGTTCGCGGACGAATTGACAGAAGCCGCGCGCCTCTCTTATCAGAAGATTCCGAATTTCCCGCGCTCGACGGCGGCGGGCCATGCCGGGCGCCTGGTAATCGGAAAAGCAGAAGGCGTCGCGGTTGCCGCGATGCAAGGCCGCGTGCATTTATATGAAGGGTACTCGGCGCGCGAAGCGGCGTTCGCCATTCCCGTGCTCGGGCAGATGGGAATTCGCTCTGCCGTCCTGACAAATGCGGCCGGCGGGATTAATCTTGAGTTCAAGCCTGGCGCGCTGGTGGTGATTCGCGACCACATTAATTTGCAGGGCGCGAATCCGCTGATCGGGCCGAACGATGAGCGATTCGGCCCCCGCTTTCCGGATATGACTCAGGCCTACAGGCGTTCGTATCGCGAAATTGCCTTGGCGGAAGCGAAAAAGCTGGGCATCGAGGTGCACGAAGGCGTGTACGCCGCGTTGTCAGGCCCCAGCTACGAGACGCCGGCGGAAATTCGTTATTTGAGAACGATTGGCGCCGACTTGGTGGGCATGTCCACGGTGCCGGAAGTAATTGCGGCACGCCACATGGGAATTCGAGTGCTCGGGATTTCTTGCGTAACGAATATGGCTGCGGGAGTTTTGGATCGTCCGCTCGATCATGCGGAAGTGCTGGAAACGGGCGAGCGCGTGAAGGGCCAATTCATCGCGCTGCTGCGAGCGGTCATTCCGCGAATCGCCGCAGAGAAAAATTAGGTTTGGCGGCGGGCTGCAATCCAGCCCAAAGGTTAAGCATGAGTGAATATGACGCTTTGATCTTGGCTGCAAAACAAGCGCGAGAGAATGCGCACGCTCCATTCTCGGATTTTCGGGTGGGAGCGGCTGTGCGTGCGAACTCAGGACGGGTTTACACCGGCTGCAACATCGAAAACGCAAGCTACGGGCTCACCTGCTGCGCGGAACGTGTGGCGATTTTCAAAGCGCTCTCGGAAGGCGAACGCGGATTTGAAGCCATCGCGGTGGTGACCGAAACCGATAACCTGACGCCGCCGTGTGGCGCCTGCCGCCAGATTATTTGGGAGTTCTGCGGCGAGGTCCCGGTGATCCTTGCGAACTTGAAAGGAAAAATCGAGCGCGAGAGCGCCGGGAAATTGTTGCCTCGGCCTTTTGATTCTTCATTTCTGTAGAGATTCCGGTCGCACGACGAGCGGAGTAAGCGGTCTCCCGCACGATTCTAAGTTTCAGGCAATCTCGGCAGGTGAAAAATGCAAAACGGAAAGATGTCTTGCGCTTGGAAAGCTCGCCAGCACACTCTGGTTTGCGCCTTCCTGTGTTGCTTCCTGGCTGCCTTGCTCCCGCCAAATGTATCGGCCAGAGAAAAAGCGGACTTGGTCGTTACCGGCGGCACGGTGGTCACCATGGATGGGCAGCGGCGCGTTATCGAAGACGGCGCGATCGCCATTCGCGGCGATTCAATTGTAGCGGTCGGCCCGCGCGCCGAGATCGAAAGCAGATTCGAAGCCGCGCAAACGATCGGTGCACACGGCGCGCTGGTTATGCCCGGCCTGATCAACGGTCACGCGCACGCCGCCATGAGCCTTTTCCGCGGATTGGCCGACGACCTGGCCCTGGATGAATGGCTTCAGAAATATATTTTTCCGGCAGAAGCGCGCAACGTCACCCCGGATTTTGTGGAGTGGGGAACCAGGCTGGGAGTTCTGGAAATGTTGCGCGGCGGCATTACCACCTACGCCGATATGTACTATTTCGAAGATGTCGTTGCGCGCGTAACCAAAGAGGCGGGAATGCGCGGTGTCTTGGGAGAAACCATCATCGATTTTCCCGCGCCCGACAACAAAACCCTGGAGCAGGCTTTTGCTTACACCCAGAAATACCTGGATCACTGGAAGGGTGATCCCCTGATTATCCCGGCGGTTGCCCCGCATTCCATTTACACCTGTTCGGAGAAAACCTTGCAGGATGCCGCCGCTTTGGCGCGCCGCAATCGTGCGCCGATTTTGATTCACATCGCTGAAGCGCAGTTCGAACTGGAGCAAAGCCGCGCGAAGCATGGAGCAACGCCGGTCGGCTATCTGGAGCGCATAAGCTTTCTCGGACCTGATGTTGTCGGCGCGCATTGCATATGGGTAGATCAGGCGGATATTGCGATGCTCGCGCATTTCAACGTTGGCTGCATTCACAACCCGTCAAGCAATATGAAAACTGCCGCAGGAGTGATGCCCATACCTGAAATGCTAGCGGCGGGCGAACCGATTGGCCTGGCAACCGATGGTGCCGCAAGCAACAATAACCAAGACCTCTTCGAAGAAATGGATCTTGCGGCAAAACTCCAGAAAGTGGCGCGGATGGATCCGCGCGCGTTACCGGCGAAGCAAGCGGTGGAACTTGCTACCGTTAACGGCGCAGTTGCTCTGCATCTGGGAAAAATGATTGGTTCGCTCGAACCGGGCAAGAAGGCGGACCTGATTCTGGTGGACACCGGCGCGCCCCACGCCATGCCGATGTATGACGTTTATTCGGAATTGGTCTACGCGCTGAAGGCCAGTGACGTGCGGACAGTTGTGGTCGCCGGAAAAATCGTGATGAAAGACCGCCAGATGCTTACGCTGGATGAAAAGGAGACTCTGGCCAAAGCGCAGGAATACAAAGACAAAATCGCGGCTTCCCTTTCAGCGCCCGCAGCTAAATAACGCTCTGCGCTAGGCGGTAAAACTAGCTGCTGGGCCGGGTGGAATTGCGCTGGCGATGGAGCTTGGCGGCCATGGACCGAAGTGTATCCGGGATGTTTTTGTTCGATACCAGAAGCTTCAAATCGGTGGGGTTCATGCGTTGAAGAAGATGCAGCGACACGTCCAGCGGAGTCTTTGGATTCTTCACCAGGTTCCGAGCCACTACATATGCCTTCATGAAAGCACGGTTCATCGCAATGATGCGCAGAACATCGGTGGAGACGTTCGACATCGCCGCGAAATTTTCGACTTCAAGGTCGGTGAGCCGGGGTGACTGCAGCACGCCTCGCTGTACGATTTTGTTCGGGTCGCGAATCAGAAGCATGCGTTCCTCGCGGCCGCCTTTGAGCGCCAGCTGAATTCGCTCGACCACGTTCATCTTCGTAAGTCTCTGCAGCAGGGTGACCCGTTTCTTCACGTCCGGCACGAGCTCGGCCGCCGCTTCTTCCAGGTCCTGCACCGCCAGCCCCTCTGTTTTTTGTATTTCGGTCAGAAGCTCTTGCTGTTCAGGTGTCGCTGCTTGGCAGTGAGTGAGCGCGACAATCAGTTGCGTATCGGAACTAAGGCGGTCCAGGTTGTCTACCAGCGCTTGCACTCCAGCGGCAGTTAGACGCGAAGCCACATGCGAGATCACGCCAGTGGGACACGCCGGGTTCTTCGCGAGCGCATCGGCTATCCCGGGTTTTTGAGAAAGATTGTCAGCACAATAAGAGAACATGCGCGGGTCCGCCTCAGGACGCGCAAGAGCCAGCAGGAAGGGATCGAGCGGCTGGGTGGAAATTACGTTCTGTGCGCGCTCCGCGATTGTTGGATCGGCATCGGCGGTAAGAACAGTGAGCAACTCGGCGCGGTCCTCGGGCGTGAGCGTAGTTCCGGAAAAAACCGCCAGCTTTTGTTCCGGTGTGGCCCGCCCAGTACGTACACTCTCGCGAAGGTCGGCGCTAATGGGACTCTCCAGACGCCGGCTCAGGCAGAGTAGCCGGCTGTGCGCTGTGTTTATGCAGCCTGGCGGAAATTTGTGGGGCGAAATGAACGGCGGTAAAGACCGCCGCCGCGATAATCACTACAGCCAGAGAAATGACCAATGCGATTGCCGGCCACCGCCGGCCCTCCTCGAGCGGAGCGTCGGCAACAACTCCGGGTTCCGCGCGGCCTTTGGTTTCCAGTGCATATTCAGATACAAGTGTGTCTTCGTCCAGGCCCAGGAAGCGCGCAATCGCGCGTATAAAGCCACGATTGAAAACTCCGCCCGGCAATTGATCCCACTGTTCGTTCTCCAAGGCCACCAGGAAACGCGGAGCAATGCGCGTGGCGGCGGCAATTTCTTCCAGGGTGACGCCGCGCATTTCCCGCTCGCGTTTTAAGTGTTCGCCGAAGGGCGTAGAAGACATCCGACCCAAGACCGATTTCCATACAAAATATAGGCGTGGGTAGAGAGTGTGTCAATGTGCGCGGAAGGCGCAGCTTATTCAGCTGTTGGCCGATTGTAAATCGCAGCCGTCAAGGCCGTTGCGGATACTCGGAAGCGTTCCCTATAATGAGAGGGTTGACCCCAGAATCTCCAGACCCGAAGAAACGTGTCCCTGGCGAGACGATCAGGCGAGCCACGGATGGGAAGCCGTTCACCGGCGTTGAAAGACGCCGAAGCCCAGGCATGGGTCTGGACCTGCCCGAAAGCTCCAATGAAGTGACGGTATTCCACGAACTGGGGAAAGCGCTCACTTCCTCCCTACAGCTCGATCAAGTCCTTCGCACCATCATGGAGAAAATCAACGAGGTGTTGCGGCCGGACACCTGGTCGTTGCTCCTGATGGACTTGGAAAAGGGCGAACTCTTCTTCCAGATCGCCACGGGCAAAGGTGCCGAAGCGTTAAAGGATGTTCGCATCAAAGTAGGCCAGGGGCTTGCAGGCTGGGTGGCGCAGACCGGCGAAGTCGTAGTGGTGCCGGATACCAGCACGGATTCGCGGTTCTTCAAGCAAGTGGACGCGAAAACAAAGATGGAGACGCGTTCCATCGTGGCTGTGCCCGTGCGTTTTCGCGAACAGTGCCTCGGAGTGATCGAGCTGATTAATTGCGTCGGCCCGGAGGGCTTCAGTAAGCGGGACCTGGCATTGCTGGAAGCCTTGGCGGATTACGCTGCGATTGCCATCGAGAATGCGCGGCACGTTCAAAGAATTCACGAGCTCACCATCACGGATGATTGCACCACGCTTTACAACGCGCGCCATTTGAATTTTATGCTGGACACCGAGATCTATCGCTCGCATCGTTACGCATTCGAGTTCTCCTTGATCTTTATAGACCTCGACCACTTCAAGAACATCAATGATACCTACGGTCACCTGGCAGGTTCCAAGCTTCTCGCCGAGATCGGCCAAGCGGTGAAGGACAAGTGCAGGTTGATCGACCTCGCATTCCGCTATGGCGGAGACGAATTTGTGGTGCTGCTGCCGCAGACCTCTAAGGAAAACGCGTTTGGCGTGGCGCGGCGCTTGCATAAATTGATTCGCGAAGCCGTGTGGCTAAAAGATGCCGGAATAAACGCGCACATCACCGCAAGTGTAGGGGTAGCGTCCTATCCCACCGATTCCCGAACCAAAGCGGAACTGTTGCATCTGGCCGACGAGGCCATGTACCTGGTAAAGAACACCACCCGCGACAGCGTCGCCGCTTGCGGACTTGGCGTGCTAACCCAAGGCGGCGAATAGCCTAGGCGTTTGGTTGGTTGAGTTCACCGCCCGGTTTGAATGCCCTCGCAGTTGTTCGCTGGAAACCTCTACCCTATACTCAGCTTCTAACAAGAAAGGGCGCTTCGGTCTTTATTCGTAGGTTGTGACCTATCCATTTGTGCTGCACGGGCGCAGGAGATTTTGGTTGCACAATCAAGAAGCAGCACGATACGCACGCTGGGCCGCAATGGTTGCCGGCGTAATTACGCTGGTTGTTATCGGCGTGTACTGGCGGCGTGCGATACGCGAGTCTGCGGCCCAGCGCTCCGGCCCTAAATCTGTCCCGTCCACGGTCCAGCAGCAGTCCGACCAAATGACGTTTTCAAAAGTCGAAGGGGACCGCACGATATTCACCGTCCGCGCGTCTCACGCCACCGAATACAAGGACCAGAATCGCTATATCCTTGAAGACGTTTGGGTCACGATTTACGGCCGCGACGGGAATCGCAACGACAACATACACACGCGCGAGTGCAGCTATCAGCCCGCTACCGGCGGAGTCCGTTGCCAAGGCGAAGTGCAAATCGACATTGCCAGCGGTAATCCACCGCCGGGCAGCGCAGAAAAAGCGATACAAGTAATCACGCGCGATTTGACGTTTAACCGCGAGACTGGCGACGCTTCGACGCCCGAGCCCGTCTCGTTCCGCTTTCCGCAAGGGAAGGGAAATGCCGTCGGCGTCACCTACAGCACCCAAGAATCGCTCATCGTGCTGCAGCGGGACGTTCACCTGGACCTGGCCCCATCGGAGCGTACGAACGGATTGCCGGTCAACGTGACAGGCAGCAGCCTGGAGGTTCGTCGCGATGCGCGCCAGGTTGTGCTTTCCGACCATGCCTATGTGCGCCAGGGCGCCCGCGAACTTTCTGCCGATAAGATAACCATCGATCTCGACGACGAATTCCGCGCGCAGCATGTGACTGCCGAAGGAAGTCCTGTGATCCGTTCCACCGAAGCAGGCGGCAACCTAACCGTCTCTGGGAATCAATTTGAGGCCGCCCTCAATCCGGAGGGATGGATTGACAGCATGATCGCCGACGGCAGGGTGGAAGGCACTCGTCAGTCCGCCGTGGGAACCGACCGTTTTTCCAGCGCTCGCGTGGAACTTGCGATGGCCCCGCAGAATGTCGTTCGGATGATGACCACGAGCGGCGGAACGGTACTTGATTCCGTGCAAGATGGCCAATCTCGCAGTTTGAAGACCGCATCTTTGCGCGTTCTGTTCGGGGCTGGAAAACAACCCGGTCAGCCGCGCGCTCAAAGCGCCGAGACACTCGCGCCCGCCACGATTGAAATGAAGAGCGGCAATGAACTAACCGCGCTACGTGCCAAGAAATTCGTCACGGAATTTGACGCGAATGGGCGTCTTTCGAAATTATTCGGCCATTCCGGCACGGAAATTAGGCGAACTGTTTCATCCGGCGCGCCGCAAGTAAGTAAAGCCGACGAACTGGTTGCCACATTTGGTGCCAGCGGTGATTGGGAAACGCTGGACGAGACCGGAAATGTCCGTTTCCAGCAGACCGATCGTCAAGCCACCGCAGAACGCGCCCGAATGGTCAGCAAAACCGACATGATCACTCTGGATGGTTCGCCAGTGCTTTTTGATTCGATGAGCCGGACCGCGGCGCGAAGCGTCTCGATCAACCAAAAATCTGGCGAGATGCAAGCTACCGATGGCGTCGCCTCCACATATCTAACCTCGAACCAGGACGTGAATTTAGGCGCTGGCCCCGCTCATGTCACTGCGACCACCCTCGTGGCCTCAAATACATCCGGCCGCGCGCTTTACGCCGGCCACGCTCGAATGTGGCAGGGAGAATCCGTGCTCGACGCAGACCAGATCGAAATCTGGCGCGATGATAAGAAGTTGGTCGCCTCCGGCAACGTCCTGGCCATTTTCCCCCAGGCCTCCGGACAATCTCCCAAGATCCCAGGAACAGGCTCCAAGCCTTCCTCTGGAACGCCAGCGAGCTTCCCATCCGCCCGGCCAGCCGCTCCAAATCCCGCCGCCACCCAGACTGGGCCTACGCTATGGCGAATCCGGGCCCCCATCCTGACCTACTGGAGCGATTCAGGGAAAGCCCACCTGGAGGGCGGCGTAACGGCCAGTTCCCAGCAAGGCTCCTTGCAGTCGCCCGTGCTTGACGTCTTCCTGGGCCCGCCTCCAGGCACCCAAGCGCAAGCCGGAGCAGCCGGTAAGCCTCCCTCAGGCGCCCCAGGTGCCCGCCAGCTCGACCGGGCGCTTGCTACCGGAGGCGTTGTAGTCCAACAAGGCGGCCGCCGCGGCACCGCCGAGCAGGCGGAATACACAGCAAGTGACGGAAAATTCGTCCTTTCGGGCGGAAAACCGACGATTACCGATGCTTCTAGCGACACAACCACCGGCCATTCGTTGACCTTCTTTGTTGCCAATGATACGATTTTAATTGATTCGCAAAAAGGTTCGCGCACGCTAACCAGGCACCGAGTTGAGTAATGAACCGGCATGTTGAAACTCCAGGCGGCCGATCTCAGCAAGTCATATCGAGGTCGGAAAGTCGTTAATGATGTGAGTTTGGAGATTCAGCAAGGCGAAGTGGTTGGGTTGCTCGGGCCGAACGGCGCCGGAAAGACCACGACGTTTTACATCCTGGTCGGTCTAGCGCGTCCGGACTATGGGCGTGTTTTACTGGACGGCGAGGATATAACCGACCTCCCCATGTATCTCCGGGCCCGCAGCGGCATCAGCTACCTACCTCAAGAGCCTTCGGTTTTTCGGAAGTTAACAGTGGAAGAGAATTTGCTGGCTGTGCTCGAGACGCTGCCTCTTACTCCGGAGCAGCGGCGCGACCGAGTGGAGGAGCTGTTGGCGCAAATGGGCCTTGAGGGCGTGCGGTACAGCCAGGCATATGTTCTGTCAGGCGGCGAACGCCGGCGGCTGGAAATCGCGCGGTCCTTGGTGTTGTCTCCGTCATTTGTATTGTTAGACGAGCCTTTTTCGGGAATCGATCCGCTGACGGTTGTGGACATCCAAAAAATTATCGCGGATTTGAGCGCGGCCGGAATCGGCGTTTTGGTAACCGATCACAATGTGCGCGAAACACTCGCGGTAACGAATCGCGCTTATATCATCAGTGATGGAAGAATACTATTTGCCGGAACGCCCAGAGAACTTTCGGAGAATGCAGAAGTAAGAAGGATATATCTCGGGGAAGGTTTCCGGCTAAACTGAATCGAACCTTTATGAACTGGCTGCAGCCCAAACTCAACTTACGCGTCGCCCAAAAGCAAATACTCACGCCGGGTCTGGTTCAAATGGTCAGTGTTCTCGCGCTGAACCGGCTCGAGCTCCGGGAAATGATCAATCAGGAGATCATGGCCAATCCCGTCCTCGATGAAGCCACCGAAGACGACGGAGTAACCGCCGAGAGCTACACCGACGAAGCCTTCCTCAAGAAGGAAACCGAAAAAGTTCCCGAAGTAGCGCCCGCAAATCCGTTTGACGAATTCGACTTTGGCTCTTTCTTCACCCAGTACCTCGATTCTGGTGCCGAGAGAATTACCAACAGCGAACGCGAGGAAATCGAGAAGCCTTCCTTCGACAAATTCCTCTCCTCGCCGCAAAGTTTGGCCGACCACCTAAATTGGCAGCTCAGCGTAAGCATCTGCACGGAAACCGTTCGCAAAATTGCCGAATCAATCGTTGGCAACCTGGACGAAAACGGTTACCTCACCGCTTCGCTCGAAGAACTCGCGCAAGCGGGGAATTACTCGATGGAAGATGTAGAAGAAGCCTTGGCTATGGTGCAAGAGTTCGACCCACCGGGGATCAGCGCTCGCGATTTGCAGGAATGTCTGCTCATTCAGCTCAAATTAGTTGACCCGCAGAATACTTTGGCGCAGCAGATCATCGCCGACCACCTGAAGCTTCTCCAGAACAATCAGCTGAAGGAAGTGGCGCGCGCCCTGAACCGTCCAGTCGAACTGGTGAAACGCGCCGTGGACGTGATCAAGCGCCTCGATCCTCGTCCGGGATTGCGCTATAACCGCACCGAGCCCAGGCTGGTCGAACCGGACGTCCAATTTCGTAAAGTCGATGGCGAGTGGCAGGCTATTATGAACGACGACGATTTGCCGCAGCTTCGCCTGAATCCCACGTATCGGCGTCTGTTGGCGCGCGATGCCGCCGATCGCGATGTTCGCAACTATGTGAAGGAACGTTTCACCGCCGCGATCCAATTGATGAAAAATATCGAACAACGCAAACACACCATTCAGCGTGTTTGCCAGTCGATTCTCCGTCGGCAAGGCGATTTTCTTGATTACGGCGCGGATCAATTGAAGCCCATGATGATCAAGGAGGTTGCGGAAGAAGTGGGCGTTCACCCCTCCACGGTAAGCCGCGCGGTAGCAAATAAATACGTGCACACCCCGCAAGGCGTGCTCGAGCTGCGTTACTTCTTCAGCGAATCGGTGAACGGGCCGCAAGGCAGCGAAATGTCTCTGCTTTCGCTCAAGCGCCGCGTGAAAAAAATGATTGAAGACGAAGATACTTCGCATCCACTCACCGACGAGCAGATCACCAAGAAGCTCAGCGACGAGGGCATCCACGTCACGCGCCGAACAGTCGCAAAATATCGCGAAGACCTCCGAATTCCCAGCACGCATCGCCGGCGTGTAAAGGCCTAGCGCAGCTGCCGTGAAGCGCACGCCGAGAAATCGAGCCCGCGACGCACACCAGTTAGTCCTCCTCACCGGCCTTTCCGGCTCCGGCAAGGGTTCCGTACTGAATACCTTCGAAGACCTCGGCTTCTATTGCGTCGATAACCTGCCCGTCGCGCTCATTCCAAAATTTGGCGAGCTGTATGCCGAAGGCGTCGAGATCGAACGCGCTGCGCTCTTGGTGGACGCGCGCGAAGGTGAGCAGATAGAAAAGCTCCCCGGCATTTATCGCCAGTTAATCAGCGAACACCCAGCAACGCTCGTGTTCATCGAGGCTAGCGACGAAGCGTTGATGCGGCGTTTCAGCGAGACGCGGCGGCCACATCCCCTCGGGCGAAACGAATCAGTCGCTGAAGGCATTCGCGAAGAGCGCCGCCGCATGGCCCCGATTCGCCGCTTGGCCGACGTTGTCATTGACACCACAAAATTCAACGTGCATGAGCTTCGCCAGTTTATTATCGACCGCTTTCAAAAACCGGGCAGGCGTCCGCTTCTGGTATCGCTCGTCAGCTTCGGATACCGTTACGGGATTCCGGCGGATGCGGATTTGGTGTTCGACGTCCGATTTCTTCCCAATCCGTTTTTTGTGCCGCGCTTGCGGCCATTCAGCGGAAAGGATCCGCGCGTGACGCGTTACATTCGTTCCTTCCCGCAAACGGGAGAATTTCTGCGCCGCGTGGAGAGCTTGCTGTTGTACTTGATTCCGCACTACATTCAGGAAGGCAAAAGCTATCTGACAGTTGCGCTGGGATGCACCGGGGGACGCCATCGTTCTGTCGCGCTGGCGGAAGTGATCCGACGGGCGATTAAGAAAAAAGGATATTCCGCGAAGGTCGTGCATCGCGACCTTGATAAGACCGTTTCCTAATAGTTCGTCACGGGTTTCCACCTGGCGAGGGTCGTCAATTTGGCTTCAGAAATAAATGTTAGCGCCGCCACACCCATGACACAGGGCGAAGAATTCCGCCGGCTGCTCGGCTATCTCTCGCCCTATAGCTGGCTCTTAGCCATTGGCGTCGCTCTGATGGCGGCCATGGGAATTGCCGAAGGACTGGTGCCGCTAGCCATCGCGCCCGCCGTTGATGTAGTGCTCAACCCGCAATCCGCGCTGCAGAAGCTGGTCCTGTTTCGAGTTCCCGGCACCGACCACATTTTGTACATGAACGATCTGGTTCCCTCCCGGGTGCACCACGTCTGGTCCGTTTTTGCGCTGGCTTTGCTTTTCATCTTCCTGTTCAAGGCTGTTGCGGAATATTTTGGCGGCACGTTGATTCAATATGTGGGGCTTTCTGCTGTTACGGATCTTAGGGATCGCGTTTACCGCAAAGTCGTGCAGCAGCCGGTCGGTTTCTTTCATCACCACCCGGTCGGCCGCGTAATGTCGGCGGTGATCAGCGACATCGAACAGTTGCGCAGCGCCTTCTCGGATTACATGGCCGATTTTTTCCGCCAGATTTTCAATCTGATCGCATTTGTAATCGTGCTTTTGAGTATCGATTGGCGAATGGCGGTGGGGTCCGCTGTTCTGGTCCCCCTGGTGGTTCTGCCGGTCGGAAAATTAACTCGCAGGATTCGCCGTTCTACGGAAAAAAGCCGCTCCCGACTTGCCGACCTCAGTCAAATACTTCAGGAAACCATTAGCGGAAACCGCGTGGTAAAAGCATTCGGGATGGAAGGTTTCGAAATTCGAAAATTCCGGGACGCCGCTCGAAGCTTGCTGCGGGAAAACATGCGCTGGATTCGCGCCATGGCCGCCACGGGACCCATCATGGACGTCCTGGGCGCGGTGGTAGTGGCCATGATCCTCTTTTTTGCGCGCGGTGAAATCAAGGCCGGCCGCATGACGGTGGGTTTGTTCGGCGCGTTCACTTTCGCGCTTTTCAAAGCCTACGAACCCATCAAGCGCATCGGAGGGATTTATCAGCTCTTCGTCCAGGCGTTAGGAACTTCTGCGCAGGTATTCAGGCTCTTGGACTTGCCCGAAGAAAAACTCGATATGCCGGATGCCAAAGCCTTGCCGCGCCTTTCGAAATCTGTTGAGTTTGACGATGCCGGTTTCCAGTATGACGACGCCGAAACGCCGACTCTGCGAAATCTTAACATGAAAGTTCCCGCCGGAGCTGTCGTCGCAATTGTAGGATCCAGCGGCGCCGGCAAGACAACCCTGGTCAATCTCCTTCCACGTTTCTACACTGCGACTTTCGGTTCCGTGCGCATCGACGGTCACGATGTTCGCGACGTGACCTTGCGTTCCCTGCGGGAGCAGATGGCCATCGTGACTCAGGAGACCATCCTCTTCAATGACACCATCTGGAACAATTTGTGTTACGGCTGGCCCGGCATGCCGGAACAAAAAGTGATTGCCGCGGCGAAGGCGGCCCTGGCGCACGATTTCATCATGCAAATGCCGGACGCATATCAGACTTTGATCGGCGACCGCGGCCAACGGCTCTCCGGCGGCCAGCGCCAACGCCTTGCCATCGCGCGCGCGTTGCTGAAAGACGCGCCGATTTTGATTCTCGATGAAGCCACCTCGGAACTTGACTCCGAATCGGAGATGCTCGTTCAAGACGCTTTAAACAATTTGATGACCGGCCGCACCGTCTTCGTCATCGCCCACCGGCTTTCAACGATTCGTCGCGCGGACTTGATTGCTGTGCTGGAAGGCGGCACAATCCGTGAGCGCGGAACTCACGAAGAGCTTCTCGCGCGCGGCGGTGTGTACGCGCGGCTTTACGAGATGCAATTCCGCGATGTCGATACGGTGACGCGAGCGGCAGGTCCGCTCTGAAAATGTCAGGCACCAGTTCACAACCCATTCCCGCGAGTTCTCCGAAGCCTGCAACAGCGGGCCTGAAATCCATGACTGGCTACGCCCAGGCGCGTGCATCGGAAAACGGCTGGAGCTTGCGCGTGGCGATTCGGAGCGTAAACCACCGCTTCCTCGATTTGCACCTGCACGTGCCGGATGGTTTCGAACCCCTCGAACCGCGCATTCGCCAAATCGTCCGCGAGCGCGTGCGGCGCGGCCATCTCGACGTCACCCTGCACTACGAACTAGCGGGTCGTTCCGCAGTCGGGGTGAATCACGATGTGGCAGCGGCATATTTGAAGGCCGCTAGCTCGCTGCGAAAAGAATTCAGCATACAGTCCGAGCCGGACGTCGAGTCCATCATGCGATTGCCTGGCGTTATAGGCGCCCCGGCAACGTCGCTTGAAAGCGAACTCGAACGCCTTGAATCGATAGTCGGGCGTTGCCTGATTGAATCACTCGACAAGCTTGACCGCATGCGCGCCGAAGAAGCGAATCATTTACGCCAGGAAATGTCTGCGCGCCTTGGCAACATTACCTCCCTGGCGTCAAAGGTCAGCGTGCTGGCTGAGCGTGCGCGCCCGGCCTTTGCCAAACGCCTGGAATCCCGCCTGAGAGAGCTTCTCGGGGAAGCGCAGATTGATCCCGCGCGTTTGGCGCAGGAAGCCGCTCTGGCCGCTGAGCGCAGCGACGTTTCCGAAGAATTAGTGCGTCTGCGCAGCCACGTGCAACAATTCCAGAGCTTGCTAGCCAGCGCCTCTGAAGCGGGCAAGAAACTCGATTTTCTGTTGCAGGAAATGCAGCGCGAAGCCAACACCCTGCTCTCTAAAACTCCCGGACAGGAAGCCGAAGGGCTCGAAATTACGCGGCTTGCGCTTGAGATAAAATCCGAAATAGAGAAATTGCGCGAACAGGTGCAAAACATAGAATGAGCGAAGCCGAGCCGTTGGTGCTCATCGTCTCGGGCCCGTCAGGCTCGGGAAAAACCACGCTGGTGGAAAAGATTCTGCAGTTGCCGGGCACCATGCTGTCTGTTTCGTGCACCACGCGGATGCCGCGCAAGACGGAAAGCGAAGGCAGGTGGTACAATTTCGTTACCGAGCCTGAATTTCAGAAGATGGTGGAGCGCGGCGATTTTCTGGAATATGCCCAGGTGTTCGGAAAAAATTGGTACGGCACTCCGCGCAAATGGATTGCCGAGGCCCAAGTCCAAAAAAAAGATCTGGTTCTCGAAATTGACGTGCAGGGAGCTTTGCAGGTAAAACAAAAGCTGCCTGGCGCTGTAGCCGTTTTTGTCCTGCCGCCTTCTCGCGCTGAGCTTGAACATCGCATCCGCGACCGTGGCCAGGATTCGGAAGACGAAATTCGGCGTCGGCTCGAACGTGCACGGCAGGAAATGTTGAATTATAGTAGCTACGACTACGCCATCATCAACGATGATGTGGAGCGGGCAGGCAAAGAAGTGCAGGCGATAGCGCTCGGATCGCGATGCCGGGTGCCGCGCAATGAAGAACGAATTCGCGAAATTTTGAAGTCCTTTGGAGGCTGATCTGAATATGGCCGTGTTAAGAGATCCACCGGAAAGCCAGTTTGCCTACGTAGTAGTCGTCGCGCGCCGCGCCCGGCAGTTGATGATCGGCGGACGCCCCATGGTTGATAACCCGCGCTCGCGCAAAACAACCCGCATCGCCGAAGAGGAATTGCTGAAAGGTCTGCTCGAATACGAAGCCAAGGAATTGAGCGGAGAGCCTGAGGATAAGGACGGCAAGCGGAAGAAGTAACATCCGCCGCGCACCAGATGAAAATCGCACTCGGCGTCACCGGAGGCGTAGCGGCTTACAAAGCTGCGGAGCTGGTTCGCCGTTTGCAGCAGGAAAAACTAGACGTGCAAGTAGTGATGACCCGCTCGGCGCAGGAGTTCATCACCCCTCTTACCTTCGCCGCGCTCACCGGACAAAAAGTAATTACCGACATGTTCGGCGCCGCCGCTCCCGCGAATGTTGAAAGCGCCATCGAACACATTGCGGTAGCCCAACGAATTGATCTGCTCTTGGTTGGACCCGCCACCGCAGACATCCTCGGCAAATTCGCAAACGGCATTGCCGAAGATTTTCTCTCCACACTTTATCTTGCCACTAAGGCTCCCGTTATCGTCGCGCCAGCAATGAACGTGAATATGTGGGACCATCCTGCCACCCAACGTAACCTCGCGATTCTACGCGAGCGCGGCGTTCATGTGGTGGATCCCGATGAAGGCTACCTGGCTTGCGGAATGGTCGGTTCGGGCCGTCTGGCTGCCACCGAGACGATTGCCAAGAAAGTTTGCGACGTCCTGGGTCTTCGCCACGATCTGGCCGGGCAGACGATTCTCGTCACCGCCGGCCCTACCTGTGAAGATATTGATCCAGTGCGGTTCCTCACCAATCGCTCGTCTGGGAAGATGGGTTACGCGCTGGCAGAAGCGGCGAATCGCCGCGGAGCTCGCGTCGTATTGGTCAGCGGCCCGACAGACTTGAAAATTCCCGACGGCGTGGATTGGGTTCCGGTACGCGCGACTGAGCAAATGCAGCGCGCCGTTCGCGAACGCGCTAGCGGCGCCAGCGTTGTAATTATGGCCGCGGCAGTATCCGACTATCGTCCGGCCGCGCAACAAGATAAGAAGCTCAAGCGCGGCGAAGTTTCGTTCACGCTCGAACTGGAACCCACTCCGGATATTCTTGCCGAACTGGGGCGCGAAAAACGCGGACAAATTCTAGTGGGATTCGCCGCGGAAACGCACTCCGTCGCGGAAAATGCCCGAGGAAAGCTTGCGCGCAAGGGCGCGGATATGATCGTCGCCAACGACCTGACCCAGGAAGGCGCCGGCTTCGACACCGACACCAACATCGTCACGCTCTATCTGCGCGATGGCCGCGAAATTCCTCTGCCTAAGATGACCAAGCTTGACGTGGCAAATCAAGTTCTCGATCGCGTCCTCGAACTTCAAAAGCATTCGAAGTAACCTCCTGGTTTTCTCTCTGTTTCTTAATAAAAGTTCCTACTGTGCGCTGCGCAACTCTCTTCGCTGTGATAAAGTCCTCCAGTTCGATCTCAAAATGCGGAGGCCCGTGTTGGATTCTGACCAGCGTGCGCGTGTGGAAGCATGGCTTCGATATGGCGATGACTTGGAGCTAGGACCATACTATCGCAATCGCGCCGCGCAGAACGCCGCGGCGGCTTCACATCCCGAGGCCTCCGTCCAATGGCCTCAACCAGCAGCTCGGCCAATCGCCGCTGCGGGAACTGACGCTCGCGTTCCTCGCAATCAGCCCGTTTCCTCCACGACTTTGGCCCTGGCAGGCGCTCCGTCGCGTTCGGCTCCGGTGATTCCTGTGGCGCCGGTACCGTCTCTGTTCGAAGCGAGCGACCGCATCGAAGGCGACACCTTCCAGCTCATACGTGAAACCATCGGCGATTGCACCCGCTGCAAATTGCACAAGGCTCGCACGAATATCGTTTTCGGCGCCGGCAGCATGAGAGCGGAATTGGTTTTCGTGGGCGAAGGCCCGGGCCATGACGAAGACATCAAAGGCGAACCTTTCGTTGGCCGCGCGGGAAAATTGCTCACCCAGATGATCGAAGCCATGGGCCTCCGCCGCGAGGATGTCTACATCTGCAACGTGGTGAAATGCCGCCCGCCGGAAAACCGCCTCCCGGAAAGGGATGAAATCTCTACCTGCTCCCCGTTTCTTTTCCGTCAGATTGATGTAATCCGGCCGAAAGTGATTTGCGCTCTGGGAAGCTGTTCGGCTCAAACGCTATTGCAAACAACTCAGGGAATCTCTCGTTTTCGCGGCGAGTGGTTTGATTTCCGCGGCTCGAAACTGATCGCCACGTATCACCCCGCTTACCTGCTGCGAAATCCGAATGCGAAGGGCGAAGTCTGGAAGGATTTGCAGAAGGTAATGACCGTCCTCGGTCTGCAGCCAAAACGCAAATAGCCTGCCGTCCCGGAGAATTGTATTGGGCATCCTCCTCGGATTGACCGGAGCCGTGTGCTGGGGCATAGCGGACTTCGCGGCGCGCTTCGCCTCCCGCCGGATCGGCGCGTACCGCACACTTTTTTTCATGCAATTTTTCGGCTTCGTCGCGCTCAGCATTTATTTGAAATTAGCGGGAGGATTCTCCCAGGTAGCGCCCGGCTGGCAGCCTTGGGCGCTCGCGATTGCCGCGGGATTGTTGAACGTAATAGCGTCGCTCTCGCTCTATCATTCCTTCGAGATCGGAGTGATGAGCATCGTCGCGCCCGTTTCGTCCAGCTACCCTGCGCTTACGGTTGCTCTTTCGCTTGCGAGCGGCGAGCGCATCCACGCGCTTCGCGGAATTGGAATCGCGGTAACTCTGGCGGGTGTGATCCTGGCGGCCATGTCGTTTGCGCCAAAGACAAGTGATTCGCAGGCTTTCAGCGACGCGCCTTCCGGAGCCCATTTGTCGCGCGGCGTAGGCTGGGCCATCTTGGCCGCAATAGGCTTCGGCTTTATGTTCTGGTTCCTCGGCTTCCGTGTAATACCGCTCGTCGGCGACGCCGTTTCGGTCTGGGTGATGCGCCTGACCGCTCTCCTATCTCTGGCGATATTCCGGCTGCCAACACGGCAGAGCATTCGTCTTCCCCGCGGGACGGTTTGGTGGATGCTCGCAGCGGTAGGATTGATGGACACTGCAGCGTTTGTCGCGAACAACGCCGGCCTGCACATCGGCCCCGTTTCCGTCGTCAGCGTTCTTGCTTCGCTCTACGGGGCCGTCACCGTTTTGCTTTCCTGGATTTTCCTGCGCGAGCGCCTCGAGCGTAGCCAGTGGCTGGGAATCGTCCTCATCTTCGCCGGTATCGTCTGCGTAAGTATCTGACTGCTACACTAGACCGTCCCATGAATCGACGCTATTGCGAGGTTGCCCTCCCCGTTCCACTGCGCTCGACGTTCACCTACGCTATTCCCGATTCTCTGCGCGATGAAGATCTCCTCGGCCGCCGTTTGTTGGTCCCGTTCCGCAACCGCGCAATTGTCGGCGTCGGACTCTCCGTTTCCGATAACGCTCCCGCCGTCGCGCGCCTAAAAGAAATCTCCGGAGTACTCGACCGCCTCCCAGCGCTCCCGCCAAATCTGGTCGAGCTGGCCCACTGGATCAGCAAGTATTACCTCGCGCCTATAGGTGAAACCTTTCGCGCCATGCTTCCACCCGAGATCGAGCTGCGCCACGACCGCGAATATTGGCTCACGGACGCTGGCCGTGCATATTTGCAAGGACTCGCCGCCAGTGCCGAAAACACGGACGTTGAAAGCGCCGAGCTCGAGTTCCTGCGCCGATTCGACAGCATCAGCGAAAAAAGTGGCGCGATGCAATCCGCCGCCGTCCGGCGATTGCCGGGTGGCGAAACTGCCTGCGAAAAACTTGTCCGCCGCGGCTACCTGGCTGGGCGTGAACTGGCGCACCGCCGCAAGATGCGCACGCAAAAAATCATCGCCTGGAATCCCGCAAAAGAAGAGCCCTCCGCAAATCCAGCGGAGGAAAAAATTCGGGAAGTGCTGACTGCAACTCGCGGCCCGCTTCCGCTCGCTCTGTTGATGAAGAAAGCCGAAGTATCGCGCGCCATGGTCCAGCGCCTTGAAAAACAAGGCCGCCTGCTAACCTGGGAAGAGCCTCTTTCGACCGACGAGGATCCTTGGGACACAAATTTCACTCCGCCCACAAACCTTTTGAACGCGGAACAGAAGCAGGCTCTTGCTGAGATCTGGCGCTGGCTGGTCTCGGGAAAATTCGCCGCCGGACTACTTCATGGCGTGACCGGCAGCGGCAAAACAGAAGTCTATCTGGGCGCGATCGAAGCGGCCATCTCCCGCGGCAAAACGGCCATCGTTCTGGTTCCAGAAATTGCTCTGACCCTATGGGTCGGCCGTCTCGTCCGCGCCCGCTTCGGCGAGACGGTCGCCATCCTGCACAGTGGCTTGCCGGACGTCGAGCGCGCTCGAGAATGGTGGCGCGTCCGCCATGGCCAAGCAAGCGTCGTGGTAGGAACACGCTCCGCCGTTTTCGCGCCGCTAGAAAATCTCGGCTTGATCATCGTGGATGAAGAGCAGGAAACTAGCTACAAGCAGGAAGAAACTCCGCGTTACAACGGTCGCGACGTCGCCGTATACCGCGCGCACCTGGAAGGCGCGGTGGCGCTACTCGGCTCCGCTACTCCTTCGCTCGAAACTTATCACAACGCGCGCGACGGAAAATATCATCTCCTTGAACTGACCTGTCGCGTGGAAAATCGTCCGCTAGCCGAAGTGCGCGTCGTCGATCTCCGCGAGGAATTTCGCCAGCAGCTTAAAGCCCTTCCAGTTTCAGGAGCCTTGCGCTCAGCGATCGCCTTGCGCCTGGAAGAAAAAACGCAAGCCATGGTCCTGATCAATCGACGCGGCTATTCGTGGTCTCTTCTCTGCCGAAGCTGTGGCGCCTTCGTGCAGTGCGAGAATTGCAGCATCGCGCTCACCTATCACAAAAGCCGCCAGCGCCTGGAATGCCACTACTGCGGCTATTCGATCCGTCCGCCGGCGAAATGCCCGAAGTGCAGCGGCGAATTTATGCATTTCGTCGGCGATGGCGCGGAGCGCGTGGAAGAATATCTGCGTGAAAGGTTTCCCGCCGCGCGCATCGCGCGGCTCGATCGCGACACCGTGCGTACCAAACGCGAGTACCAGCAAGTGCTCGGCGCATTCGCAAGCGGTGAACTGGATATCCTGGTCGGCACTCAAATGGTCGCAAAAGGCCACGACTTCCAGCGCGTCACCCTGGTCGGCGTAGTCGCAGCCGATCTTGCGCTGGGCCGTCCGGATTTCCGCGCAGCCGAAAAAACGTTCCAGCTTCTTACTCAAGTAGCCGGACGTGCAGGCCGTGGCGAACTCGCCGGCGAAGTCCTGGTGGAAACCTATTACCCGGAGCATTACGCAATCCAGTACGCGGTCCAGCAAGACTACGTTTCTTTCTACGAAAAAGAAGCGCACTTCCGCCGCATGCTTCACTACCCGCCATTCACCGCGCTGGCCAGCGTCCTGGTGCGCGATCGCAAAATTGAAAATGCAATTCGATGGTCGCGGGCGCTTGCCGGTTATTTCGCTTCATTCGAAAATCGTGGCGTGAAGATTCTTGGGCCGGCCGCCGCTCCGCTCGCGCGTTTGCGCAAAGACTATCGCTTTCAATTCGTCCTGAAGTCTCCCCGGCGTTCGGCGCTGTCCCAGGCTCTCAGCGGTGCACTTGATTTTTGCATGGCGAAAAATATTCCGGACACCGCCGTAATTGTTGACGTAGATCCCACCAGCCTTTTTTAAGCGACGGCCTTCGCCGCTCGCGTGCGCCAAATGAAATAAGCAGGCAATCCTGCCAGAACGACCCCAAGCCCTTCGAACGCGCCGGCAGGCGCGGAGAAAACTGCATTGGCGACTAGGACGGTACTAGCCAGCACAAAAATCGCAGGAGTCCACGGATATCCCGGCACCCGATAAGGAAGTTCCGCGCCAGGCAGCCTCCTGCGGTAAACGAAAATACTAGCTCCGGCCAGCCCGTAGAAAATCCAGCCGGTAAAGATTACGTATGTGAACAGTTGCTCGAAGCTGCCTATGCACGCAAGAACAGCCGCCCAAATTCCCGCCGTGAGAATTGCAAAAGCCGGCGTGCGAAACCGTAGATGCACCTCCGCCATTCTGCGAAAAAACAATCCATCGTTCGCCATGGCGTAATAAACGCGCGGGCTTGTTAACTGAATGCTATTGGCCGAGCTGAAGGTAGAAATCATGATGAGAAGCGCAACGAACTTCGCAGCCGTGGGACCTAAGATCACAGCCATCGCAGTCGCGGCGATCGTGTTGGAGCGGCCTGCGCCTTCCGGCCCCAGTGCAGCCACGTACGACAAAGCGGCGATCACGTAAATCAAAGTCAACGACAGCGTGCCGTAGAAAAACGCTGGTGGGAAGTCGCGTTGAGGATGAGCCGCCTCTCCCGCGCTGAACGAAGCGAATTGCCAACCTTCGTAAGACCACAGCGCCGCGATCATGGCCAAGCCAAAACTTGAAAACATGGAGCTGTTCACTCGCGCCGGCCACAGAAGTCCCCGCGAACCGTGAAAACCGCGCCCCATCGCTAGAAGCAAGCCACTCATGCCTAAAATCAGAGCGACCTTCAAGTACGTCGTCCAGTTTTGCATGTCAGAACTCTCGCGCGTGCCGTAGATGTTCACCAAAGTTATGATTGCGATCATTCCGACCGCCGCCAACTTCCCTGTAACCGCGGTGAGCGGGATCAGCTGACCCAGGTAGGCGCTGAACGCTACGGCAAGCGTAGCGATGCCTCCGCTGGCGACAACAAGAAACAGCGTCCAGCCGTAAAGAAATGCTGGAAGCCTTCCGAAACAATCGCGGATGTAAACATAAAGCCCGCCGGCTTCAGGCTTCATCGCTGCCAGCTCGCCGTAGGTGAGAGCGCCCACCAGAGACAACAACCCGCCGGCGATCCAAACCAGCATTGCCAACCCAACGGAATTGCCCACTTGGCGTTGAATTGCGCCGGGAACCAAAAAAATTCCCGAGCCGATTACTCCGCCTATAACCAGCATGGTTAAATCGCGCAGCCCGAGCGTGCGCAGAAGCGTTGCTGAAGCCTGCCGAACTGTGGAAGCCGGTGAAACGGTAGAAGGATGTTCCTTCACTATGCGCGCATCATACCGTTCTCATCAGGATGGTCAAGCGTTCGAAGATTCCGAGCCAGAGGCCTAAGGATTGTTTACCGGCCAAGGGGTGAAGCACAAAGCAAAAATCGCCACCGCCAGAATTGCCAATAATTTCCGCGAGGCATTGAGTTCCTCCCAGCGGTCATACACCGGCGGATGGCGAAAGCGCAACGACAGTATGAGCAAAACGATGCCCCACAGTCCCCAGCCATGCCACAAATAAATTCCCATGGCGATGAGGCCCAGCGCGACAGCCAGCGAAATCTCTTTATGTTTTTTGCTGGCGAGGCTGTAAAGAATATGTCCCCCGTCGAGCTGCCAGCAGGGAAGCAAGTTCAGCGCGGTTGCAAACAACCCCACCCAGGCGGCTTGCCCAATCGGATGAAGCAAAACTGAAGTCGGATCCGCGCCCGGATGAAACATCTCGATGAAAATACGCATTAAAGGCGGATACCCGAACACGATGTCGGCGTTTTGTTGTGCTCCTGGCGCCATTTTCGATACCGCGATCGCGTAGGCCATCAAAGGTACAGCGACGATAAATCCAGCAATGGGTCCGGCGACGCCGACGTCAAAAAGCGCGCGACGTGTTGTGATCGGTGACCGTATTCGAAGAAACGCTCCGAATGTTCCAAACAGAAATGGCGAGGGGATGAAATACGGATAGCTCACGTCAATTCCGTAAATCTTGCAGGCGATGAAGTGGCCCATCTCATGGGCCATCAGAAATCCAAGCAGCGCAAATGAGAACGGGATTCCCAGTAGCAGCAAATGGGGATGTTCAAGCGGCGCGACAATCGCCGCAAAAGGATTGTCGTCGCCCGAAAATGGCGCCACGTTGTGTGAAAACGCCAGCGTAAATTCCGATCCGACAGCCAAGGTAGTAACCAGCGTTAGCAAAAACAGAACGATCGCGAGCCACCGATTACGCCGTGCCCGCGCCGCACGCGGCGGAGACAGTTCAATAATCTGCGGATGACTTGAATCCAGTATTTCGACAGGAATGCGCGCGTGACCGTTGCCGGGAACTGGATCCATATAGGGTTAGATGTATGGCGTCGAAAAAGCGGTTCGCCGCCTGCTGCTAATGCTCGAGCCCCGCGCGAGTCAGGACTTGGGAGCAGGAGCTGGAGACGGGGCGGGAAGCGTCTGGAGCTCCTTGCCAGGTTTGAAACGCACGGCCTTGCCCGGCGGGATGCTCACTTGTTGCCCGGTTCGCGGGTTCCGTCCAATTCCGGTTTTTCGCGGCTTCACATTGAATACGCCAAAGCGGCGAAGCTCGATGCGTTCTCCGCGCCCCAGCGCGTTCTTCATCGCTTCGAACACGGTTTCCACCGCTTGCTCAGCTTTCGTCCTGGTCACATTCGTTTTCTGCACGATAGCGTTTACGATGTCGAGCTTGATCACACGTTCCTCCAGCCTTGATTCGCGCGACCCCCAGGCTTGATCACACGTTCCTCCGACTCCGGCGGAAACCTATGCTAGACAGGGGTTTGCAGGTTGTCAAGCGCCGTGGCGTGTAATAATATTCGCCACTCGCTTTTAACCTGAGCGGTGCGGATGCTTGCCGAACAATTCCGGCATGCCGCGAGCGGTTGGCCGCTGCAATCTCAAAGATTCCTGGAGGATTCGATGTCGGTGAAGTCTGACAAATGGATACGCAAGATGGCTCGCGAACATAAGATGATCGAGCCGTACGAAGATCGCCAGGTCCGCGAAGGAGTCATCAGTTACGGCGTTTCGTCCTATGGCTACGATATGCGTGTCGCCGATGAATTCCGCATTTTCACCAACGTGAATTCCTCCATCGTCGATCCCAAACATTTCGATTCGAAGTCATTCGTCGAATTCAAAGGCGAGGTCTGCATCGTCCCGCCGAATTCCTTCGCGCTCGGACGCTCGGTCGAATATTTCCGCATCCCGCGCAATGTGCTCACGCTCTGCGTGGGTAAATCTACCTACGCGCGCTGCGGAATCATCGTGAACGTCACGCCCTTCGAGCCCGAATGGGAAGGTTTCGTCACCCTGGAAATCAGCAATACGACTCCGCTCCCCGCTCGCATCTACGGCAACGAAGGCCTCTGCCAGGTCATCTTCTTTGAATCCGATGAACAGTGCGAAGTGTCCTATAAAGATAAAAAAGGGAAGTATCAGGCGCAGCAGGGAATTGTGCTCCCCAAAATCTAGCCGGCTGGCAGAGTCCCCTGAGAACTCTGATTTCAGCCAGGGCACGACTTCCTTCGTGCCGGTTGAGGTCCGAGATCGCGGCTTCAGCCGCTCAGGAGCCAATTCTCTAATATGCCCAGATACTTTGACGGCGTCTTGGCGCCTTGCCTTAATTTTGGTAGCACTCGGCATGGACGATATGATTCTCCTGAGGCCTCCCTGGCAAGTTACAATATATCTATTCGCAAGATATTCAGCTTAAGCCGAGGCTTCGGTAACATTTTGCGCGATGGACCGTAGTACACAGTAGGGCTCCCGGTAAGGAGATTTGCCCCTGATGGCAACGTCGGTAGATACGCCAAAACACGATCTCGGTTCATTGCGCATCCATGAAGGCCAGCGCAAGGGAGGTAAGACCGGCAAGGTTCTTGCTATCTTCGCCGCGCTGATCGGCCTTGCGGTGGTCGTAACCGGCGTGGTCTTCGCTTTTCATAATCAGAAGCCTGTGGTCGAAGTGGCTGTCGCGCAAAGGGCCGCCGCCGGACGTCCCGCGCTCCTAAACGCCAGCGGCTACGTCACGCCGCGCCGCCGCGCCACCATCGCTGCGAAGATCACCGGACGCGTTACCAAGGTTAACTTCGACGAGGGCATGCACGTCCAGGAAGGGTTCGTGCTCGCCACTCTCGATGATTCCGACGCGCGCCGCGCCCTGGATTCCGCCAAAGCCGATCGCGACTCCGCCCAGGCGGCAATTGCCGATTACCAAGTCCAGCTCAAGAACGCGGAAATCGAGCTGCGTCGCGCGGCACAGCTTCTGGCCGCTGGCGTCCAAAGCCAGGAAACTCTGGATAACGCCACAATGGCCGCCGATAGTCTCCGTGCCAAGATTGCTCTCGCCAAGCAGCAGGTCGCCGGATCACAAGCGCGCGTCGGTGAAGCGCAGCAGAACGTGGATAACACCGTAATCCGCGCCCCCTTCGACGGCATCGTCGTTTCAAAAGACGCGCAGGTCGGTGAGATGGTCTCCCCGATCTCTGCCGGTGGCGGCTTCACTCGCACGGGAATTGCTACGATCGTGGACATGAATTCCAACGAAATCGAAGTGGACGTGAATGAAGCATACATCGCGCGGGTGGTCCCCGGACAAAACGTAACCGCAGTTCTCGACGCCTATCCCGATTGGCAGATTCCCTCGCGCGTTCGAACCGTGATTCCCACCGCCGACCGCCAGAAGGCCACGGTGAAAGTCCGCATCTCCTTTTTAAAATTAGATCCGCGCATTCTCCCGGACATGGGCATCAAAGTGACTTTCTTCGGCGCCGAGCCGGAACAGAAAAACGGCGCGGCCGAGCCGGCGACGCTGATCCCGCAGGACGCCGTGCGAGACGATCAGGGCAAAAAAATTGTTTTTCTGGTGAAAGATGGCCGCCTGGAGCGCCGTGCCGTCACGTTGGGCGGAACTCGCGGAACCGACGCAGAAGTTATCGCGGGTATTGATGCCGGCGACACAGTCGTGCTGAAGGGTCCAGCAACTCTTCGCGATCGTCAGGCAGTCGAGATCAAGAAATAAGAAATAGGAGACTGGAACAATGGTTCGAGTGGACGGCAGAGGCAACGCAGGCAGCTTGATTCAAATCCGCGGGCTCGACAAGACTTACAGCCGCGGCGGCGAAGTGATCCATGTCTTGCAAGGACTGAATCTCGACGTGGACAAAGGCGAGTTCGTCGCCTTCATGGGCCCCAGCGGCTCCGGCAAAACCACCCTGCTGAATCTTCTAGGCGGTTTGGACGTGCCTTCTCGCGGCAGCATCACGGTTGCTGGCGACGAGATCACCCACATGTCCGGCAGCAAGCTCACCGACTGGCGCGCCCGCCACGTCGGATTCATTTTTCAGATGTACAACCTGATCCCTGTGCTCACCGCATTTCAAAACGTGGAATTGCCCCTGCTCCTGACCAAGCTCTCCAAGTCGGAGCGCCGCCAGCACGTGGAAGCAGCGCTTGGAATCGTAGGGCTCGCTGATAGAATGAGTCATTACCCGCGTCAGCTATCCGGCGGGCAGGAACAGCGCGTGGCCATTGCCCGCGCCATCATCGCCGATCCCACTTTCCTGCTCTGCGACGAGCCCACCGGCGACCTCGACCGCAAAAGCGCCGATGAAATTCTCGATCTCCTCACTCGCCTCTCGAAGGAATACAGCAAGACCATCTTGATGGTCACGCATGATCCGGCCGCCGCCGAGCGCGCTCAAGCCGTCTTGCACCTGAATAAAGGCGTGCTGGTCGAAGGGCTGCATGCCGCAGCCGGGAGTCTCGCATGAAATATTTCCATTTGATTCGAGCTAATCTTTTTCGGAAAAAGCTTCGCACCGCGCTGACCATTGGTTCGTTCGCTGTTGCGCTCTTCCTCTTTGGACTTCTCGTGGTCGTCCATGGCGCATTCAATCAAGGCGTGGACCTGGCGGGAGTCGACCGCCTCGACGTGATCAACAAAGTCGCTATTATCCAGCCCCTCCCGATGTCCTATCGTGATCAAATCCTCCGCATCCCGGGCGTCAAAGCCGTCACTTACGACAATTGGTTCGGCGGCATCTATCAGGATGAGAAAAACTTCTTTCCGCAATTCGCCATTGATGTTCAAGACCAAAGACAGGTTTTTCCTGAATTCGTGATTCCCGACGACCAGTGGAAGGCCTTCGCAGCCGATCGTGAAGGCGCCATCGTCGGCCCCACCACCGCCAAACGCTTCGGCTGGAAAATCGGCGACCGCGTTCCCATCAAGGGCACAATCTTCCCCGGCACCTGGGAATTCAATATCCGGGGCATTTATAGCGGTTCGCGCGATCAGGACGACCTCACCCAATTTTGGTTTCACTACGATTATTTCGACGAGCGCCGCCAAATCGAGAAAGGCTTGATTGGCTGGTACATCGTCAAACTCGATGACCCCGATCATGCCGCCAGCGTGGTCCAGGCCATCGACCAAACCTTCGCCAACTCACCGTACGAAACCAAGACGGAAACGGAAAAAGAGCTCGCCACCGGGTTCGCGAAACAATTCGGCAACATCTCGTTCCTGATCCTAAGCATCGGCGGAGTGGTGTTCTTCACTCTGCTGCTGGTCACCGGCAATACCATGGCCATCGCGGTGCGCGAACGTATCGGCGAGCTTGCCGTGCTCAAGGCTGTCGGATACACGGACCGCTTCGTATTGTTCTTCGTTCTGGGCGAATCGATTCTAATTGCCGCCATCGGCGGCTGTATAGGCATCGGCCTATCGAAACTTTTTACCATGGGTGGAGATCCCACACACGGGTACCTGCCTTACTTCCGTCTGCCTGGTCCAGCGATGATTATGGGAATTGCCATTTCATTAACCGTGGGGATTCTGGCGGGAATACTTCCCGCCACAACAGCAATGCGTTTGCGCGTGGTTGACGCACTCAGGAGAGTTTGATCATGGCTATCCCCATCGTTTACAACTTGCGCAGCGTTCGCGCCCGCTGGGTTTCGGCGATCGTGGCCGTGCTCGGGATTGCCGGCACCGTCGGTGTGTTCATCGCCATGCTTTCCCTCGCTCGCGGCTTTCATGCCACCTTGGTCTCTTCCGGCTCAGCCGATAACGCGCTCATTATGCGCGCCGGTTCGAGTGCCGAATTAAATGGCGCGGTTGGACTGGATCAAGTGAAAGTCATCCAGGATGCCCCCGGTATCGCCCGCGATAATGGCGCCCCGTTGGTTAGCCCGGAGGTGGTGGTGATTGCCAATTTCCCGCTAAAAGCTACCGGTACCGACGCGAACGTGCAGGTACGCGGCGTTTCCGCCGACGCCTTGAAAGTCCGCAAGAACGTACACATCTCGCTAGGCCGTTTCTTTGAGCCAGGCCTTTCCGAGTTGATCGTTGGCAGGAACGTTGCCAGCACCTACTCCGGTTTGAATCTTGGCGACACGGTTCGCTTCGGCAGCGGCACCTGGAAGGTCGTTGGAATTTTCGACGCCGGAGGCAGCGCTTTCGATTCCGAAATCTGGTGCGACGCGCGCGTGCTCGCTCAGGTGTACAAGCGCCCGGAGAACATTTTCCAGTCGGTCACCGTGCATTTAACTTCACCCGCGGCCTTCGACGCCTTCAAGGATTCGCTCACGTCCGATCCGCGCTTGACCGTGGAGGTAACGCGCGAACTCGACTATTACGAAAAGCAATCTCGCGGCCTTACCACCCTGATCACTGTTCTTGGCACGTTGGTCGCTACCATCATGGGCATCGGCGCAGTTTTCGGTGCGCTTAACACCATGTACTCGGCGGTCTCCGAACGCTCGCGTGAAATCGCCACCATGCGCGCGATCGGCTTCGGCGCTTTCAGCATCGTGATGTCATTTCTCTTCGAGGCGCTGTTCATCGCCTTCGTCGGAGGGTTACTAGGCTCGGTCGCCGTTCTTCCTCTCAACGGCCTCACCACCAGTACTCTGAACATGCAGACGTTCTCGTCGGTCGCCTTCGCTTTCTTGATCACGCCAATGCTCCTCGTGATTGGTGTTGTTTTCGCTCTACTTATGGGACTAATCGGCGGTGTACCTCCTGCCATCCGGGCTGCCCGGCGGCCCGTAGCCCTGGCCCTTCGCGAGCTCTGACCCGCGCAACCGTCCGGTAGGCCTGCGCATCCTAGTGTCAAAAAATAAACAGGAACTTTTTCTCTTTGGGCCGGAATAACGATATGCTCAAAGCGCGCTTAAAAATGAGACCACCAAGGTGAGCATGCTACCGGAATCTGCCAAAACAAAAATTCCCACGCTATCGGCTTTATTTCTTTCCTTCGCAATCATTCTCACGCTGTCGGCATGTGGCGGAGGAAGCAGCGGCACCGCCACGGTCACTTCGGTCACCATCTCGCCCGCTTCGGGCACGGTTCAAATCAACACCACCTTTCAGATCTCCGCAACGGTCGCGCTATCAAACAACACCAGCACTACCGATACAGCGGTAACCTGGCAAGTGAATGGCGTCGGCGGTGGTAACTCCATGATTGGCACGATTGTGACCGATCCCACTGACGATCAAGTAGGTATCTACACGGCACCCGCTTCCACTCCCACCACTAACAATGGACAGGTGAGTATTACCGCGACCGCTCCGCAGAATCCCTCAAACGCCACCGATACCAATGTTGTGACTTCGAATACCGCGATTATCACCGTCGGTGTGGGACAAGGACTTGCCGTGTCGCCGGGAACTGCCACCGTTCCGGCGGGCGGCACTTTTCAATTCTCAGCACTCCTGAACAGCGTGGCTGATTCGAACGCCACTTGGTCGGTGACCTCTACAAATAAGAACTGCAACACCAACGCCTGCATCGGCTCGATCGACCGGGTCACCGGGCTTTACACCGCTCCTCCGGCTCCTCCGCCGGGCGCTACTATCACTGTGACCGCTACGGATTCGACCGTAAGCCCGGTTGCAACGGCCACGGCGACGGCTACCATTGCGTATTCAGATCTGTCGCTGAATGGGCCATTTGCATTCTCTTACTCCGGAAACGATCAGACCGGATTTTTCGCCGCAGCGGGAAGTTTTGTCGCCGACGGCAACGGCCATATTGTGAGCGGCATTGAGGATGTGGACAGCTTCACCACCGGAGGTTGGGTGCAGTATCAGATTTCCTCGACCGCTAGTACTTATAAAGTCGGCCCGGACGGCCGCACCACCGTTAAGCTGAATACGGGATTACTCGGCGCCAGCACTTGGCAATTTGCGCTCACCTCCAATCAGCATGCCGTCATGATCCGCTTTGACCGCAGCAGCGTTGGCAGCGGCACGATCGACCAGCAGAATCTCGACGATATCTCCAACCTCGCGGCCATTACCGGCCCGTACGTGTTCTCCGGTGCAGGCGCTGATCTCTTATTTCTTCCACTGGGGCTTGCTGGCAAATTCACCGCCAGCGGCAGCGGTAGTCTCCAAACCGGAACCGGCGTCGTGGATTTGAACGATAATGGCGCAGTAAACCAGGCCGGCTCGCTCACTGCTTCTTATTCACTGGATAGCACAGCGCCTGATACAGGCCGTGGAACATTGACCCTTACGAGCGCCGCCCTCGGCCAGCGCCAATTTGCGTTCTACGTCGTGGATGCCACCCATCTTTATTTGATCGAAATGGATGGTAACGCTTATATGGCCGGCAAACTGTATAGCGGGGCGCCCGGCGCATCTTTCTCATCCGCCAGCCTCACAGCCGATAACTACGCTTTTACTACTGGCGGAAACTCGTCTGGGGGGGCTTATGCTTCAGGAGGGATCTTCACTTCAGGCGGGAATGGCACGATCAGCGGAGGAGTGTTCGACAGCAACAATGCCGGTACGGTCACATCGGATGTGACCCTGGGCTCCTGCACTTACAGTGTGGATCCCGCAACCGGCCGGATCGTGCTCAATCTGTGCCCCGGAACCGCCAGTGTTCAATTCGCGATGTATCAGACCGCGCAGGCGGCTTCCACGACTGTGGAGCCTTCGGCTGTGATGCTCGAACTGGATTCAACCGCGGTATCTACCGGCTTCGCTTATTTGCAGACAATTCCTACGGAACCTACGGCGGGGGGATTTGCGATGCTGCTTGGCGGCCAGGGCGTATTTCACAGTAACCCCGGCGCTTACCAGCAAGACGTTGACGGCCAGGTCATTCTGAGCGCGACGAGCGTTACCTCCGGGAATCTTGATATCAATAACTTCAATGCCGTGTTCCTGGCCGATCCGCTCAGTAGCGCGAGCAGTTCGATAACCGCCCCTGTTTCGCCTGGTCGCGGAATGGCCCTGCTGGTAGGCACAGACCCGAACGTCAGTTACAACCTGGCCTTCTATGCGATCGACGACAACACCGCGCTTCTGTGTGATTTAGACAAAACCTTCGTGCTGATCGGCAGCATTGCCAGGCAGTTCTAGTTTCAGCCCTGCGAGATGGCTGATTGGCAGTCTGTGCCGCAACTCCGGTTTTCGCCAGCGCGCGACTTTAGGCGCGCCGTAAGCTGCCCGAAACGACGGCGGCTTCAGCCGCTGAGGGACGAATTTGCGACACCGACTCGTTTGCAACAGCTGATTTGTGGCGTCAAGCTATTTCGAGCTTAGAAGCGGCAGACCCTTGCCCCACTGGCTCGCGAACACAAAAGAATCTAGCGGTTTTCGCTCGCGTGGCGCCAGTTCGCGCTTGCGCAATTCTTCCGGCAAGGAAGCCGGATCGCCCGCATAACCGATCGCCATTCCCGCCACTGCTTCGTATTCCGCTGGAATGTTGAAGAGCTTTCGCGCTTTTTCCGGATCGATTCCCGCCATCTGGTGCACGGAAAGCCCCAGCGCCTCCGCCTGTGCCGCCAGGTATGCGCTCGCTTGGCCCACGTCGTGAAAAGCGTGGCGATTCGGTCTTCCGTCATCAAACTTCAGCTTTGCCACGCTGACCGCAAGAACCGGAGCTTGTTTCGCCCACGATTGATTGAACTCCACAAAAGTCTCCAGCACCTTGTGGTAAGTTTCCGGATCATCTTTCGTCCCTAGGATAAAATACCAGGGCTGGGCGTTGTAAGACGATGCAGCCCAGCGCGCGGCCTCGAACAAACTGCGAAGCTTTTCCGCTTCCACCGGCCTGCTGTCGAATGCCCGCGGGCTCCAGCGGTGCCTGATCAAATCATGAATCGGCGCGCTGGTCTCCGCCGGCTTTTTTAGTGTGCCCATAATTCCTCCTAACGATTTCGTCTAATCAACGATTTAAATGACTCGGCATTTCATTCCACGCCTTGCTTTTCAAGCCTTCGCGCGCGAATCGATCGAATACGGCCCCGGACCATTCGCGGCTAGAATCACCAGGCCGCCCATGATCGCAACATTCTTCAGCAGGTGAACCATATTGTTCTGCTGCTCCATGCCTTGCATGGCCCAGAAATTATGGAAGTAAAATGTGGTCGGTATCAGGTAAAGAAACAGCAGCCATGCCACAATTCTGGTCTGAAAGCCAATCAGTATGGCCAGCCCTCCGGCCAGCTCCAACACCGCGGCACAAGCTACCGCAACGCCCGCCATGGGCAGCCCTTTGGACGCTGCATATCCCACCATTTGCGAATAGGCGCCCACCTTGAAAAATCCGCTGACCAAAAACAAAACGCTCATCAGGATTCGGCCAGCCAACGGCGTAAAGCTGCTAGAAGAATTACTCATCCTATCTCTCCTTTTCCAATTTAAATTTACGCGAGATCGAAAAGCAGAACCTCTGCTGGTTGAGTTGCTTCCACGCGCACTTCGGACTCCTGCGAAATCGCCGCTCCGTCTCCCGCTTTCAATATCACTCCATTTAGATTCACGGTTCCGCGTGAGACTTGCACCCACGCGTGGCGTCCCGCCTTTAACGCATGTCTGGTTTGCTGGCCTTGGTTCAGTCTGGTGATGTACAAATTCGCATCTTGGTGAATATTTACCGGCGCCTGCGGCCCGGCCACCAAATGGAACTTTCCCCGCAGGTCCCCATCCGGAAATGTGAGTTGCTCGTATTCCGGCTTCAGGTTTTTTTGATCCGGTACGATCCATATCTGCAAAAGATGCGTCGGATCCTTAGGCGACGGGTTGAATTCGCTGTGCATGATGCCCGAGCCCGCCGTCATGTGCTGCAATTCTCCGGGACGAATCACTGCGCCGGTACCCATGCTGTCGCGGTGCTCGAGAGCCCCGTCCAGAATCCAGGTCAGAATTTCCATGTCGCGATGCGGATGCATCCCAAAACCTTTTCCGGGCGCCACGATATCCTCGTTCAATACGCGCAGAGATCTGAATTGAACATGCTCCGGGTCGTAATATTGATCGAACGAAAATGTGAACCGCGTATCCAGCCACGGCATTGTATTGCTGCCGCGTTCTTCACTGGGTCGAACTTGTATCATGTTCTTTCTCCGCCTTGCCTTCTTTTGAATCGCTCGTCTCGCCCCGCCCAAGCTTGCGGCATAGGCGGCGCAAATCTTTCTGTTCGTTCGGTGTCAGGCTGCTCATTTCTCTGACGATCTCTTTCGCGTGTTGTGGAAACACACGCTCGATCAACTTCCGGCCTTTGGGACTTAGATGGATCACAATCATGCGCCGGTCGTCTTCCTGCCGTTCGCGCCGCACCAATCCGTGTTTTTCCAGATTGTCGATCACCATGGTTATGTTCCCGCCACTGCGCAAAAGCTTTTCACCCAGCGCCCGCTGGCACATCGGCCCCAGGTGCAGTAGCGCCTCCAGAACGCCGAACTGGCTGGTCGTTATGCCTTGCCGCTCCAGGCCAGCGCTCAATCGCATGGCCACGGCATTTGAGGCCCGCGCCAGGTTAATAAACGCGTTCAGCGCCCGGGTAGTCTCGCAATCGCCTTTAAAGTGTGTCGCCACTATGATTTAACCATGAACCGTTTAACGTCAAAGAATTTGATGCAGCGGCCTCCGAAATAGATTCAGCTCCGAAGGGGGACGAAACGACGGAGGTCAGTGAACGATGTTAATCGCAATCGCCGGCGTGACCGTCATCGGAGTGTTATGTCCGCCCGGAATCACTCGCGCGCCGACGATCACGCCCATCGTGGATTTCCAGCTGTACTCTACTGCCGGAGCGAATCCGGACGTCTCCGCCGATCCCAAATTCACCAAAACGCTATCCGGATTCTGCCTGCTACTCAGGCCTGAAATATTATTTCCAATCACGCGCGTGTTCCCGGTGTAGCGGTAGGTGGCGTCGAGCGCGAGCACCCAACGCCGCGTCACACTATATTCCCAGGCTGCATCCACCAAGGAGGAACGGCCAGGCTCGGCGTGCCCGCGAAAATCTGCTGCGGTGCCGTACACGCTCACGCCGTCCACGCTTACGTCCCGGGAAAAGGCCTGCGACACATTGAAACGCATGCGTAAAATGCGCCGGTTCGGCATCCAGAAATATGTCTGCGAGTAAAGCGCGAGCGTGGTAGTGAAAGCGCCACTGCCCAAACCATCACTCGGCCGATTGCCCAACTGATCGTACTTGCCGGTCGGAAAAGTTTCCTGCACCGTGGCGGAAATCGTTGGAAGCCAACTCCCTTCATGAAATTGCCGGAGCCCGAATTGCCCCTGCACGGTGACGTCGCCCAACCCGATTCCTGCGCTGCTTAGCCCATCGCTCAATTTGTTGTAACCAAAGGTGGGGATCATGCCGACCGTGAATCTGTTGACAAGCCCGTAGTTGATGTATGTCAGCGAGCCGAAACCGTTCGAATGCGCTCCGATCACATCGTAAAGGTACGGCTCGATCAGGAAATGTCCGCGCGGCAATGTGGAAGCATTCGGCGCGAGCAGCGGCCCGGTCCACCAGGCATCGTCTGGCGATTGCCGGTCCCCACCAGTCGCCGGCGCAGCGCCCAAGGCAGGTTCAGCGGAATATTGCGTCGCATCATTTGGGAGGTCGTTACCGGAACCCAACGAAACATTTTGCGCAGCGGCAATCCCAGCGGCCAGCGCAAACAGCGCCAACGTTCTCAGAAGGATTCTCCAACATTTCATCTGTGCCCCTCTTCGCGGCACAGTGTTACTGCTTCGCTCACCGCTTAGGCCATCCGCTTTCCGCGCCCCAACTTGTCCCGTAACGATTGAGGCTCATTTTTCGACGCGCGTGTCTTGCGCGATCCAGTTTACTTCCCAAGTCTTGCCGCCGTCGTCTGAGAAGGCCTGTTCGAAGTGGCAGGAATTTGCCGTGATGTCCATCCACACGTTTCGAACCAGAATTGTCCGACCGTTCAATTCTTCTTGATCGTAAAATTCCCCGCGCCCATTCTTAAACTCGCCAACCGTTGGCACGCTCAGCGTCCCGCCGTTCACGTTGGCAAAATTGAGGCTCCACTGGTGCGACTGCGGGTTATACAGCCGCAAGCTCAAAGCTTCGACGTGGCCTCCAGGACCATCGACTTCGAGCTCGACCATATTCGCGCGCCCATCCCAGATCTTGCGCACCACCGAACTCCCATCGTATTCAACCCAGGTGGTCGAGTCGTTCAACGGATGTTGAAGGCGTTTCAAGTGCGTCTTCCAGGTCCCAATCTCAAAATCAAAATCGTGCGAGCCATCGCGTGCCGTTGGCGCCAAGGACTGCTGGCCGCCGGCATCCCGCGCAGGCTGCAGAATCAACAACAAGCCGCAAGCCAACCCAACCCTCCAACCATATTTGGCAGCACGCATTGTCCCCTCTCATCCAGCTTCTGACTTCTCAGCACCGGCCTGCCCGCCGGCAGGCCTGACCCCCCGCCCCGGGTTGACGCAACCGCGACAACCTTTCGCCAAGCCATGGTCGGAATCTCCCTAAGGGCGCAGCTCAAGGCCGGCATGCTGCGCCCGCTGAAACACCATCGACACTTTTTATGCGCCGCATGTGACACGCTAGACCCAAACCCAAGCCGATTGTTTCACCCACGAATGAACTCTTATCGCTCATTGGCCGGAGCATCCCTCACCCGCGTCACATCCGAAATCCAATTCACTTCCCAAGTCTTTCGACCATCGTCTGAAAAGGACTGCTCGAAGTGACCCGAATTTGCGGTGATGTCGGACCAAATATATCGAGTCAAAACCGCTCGACCATTCATTGGGTCCTGGCAGAAAAACTCCCCGCGGCCATCCTTGAATTCGTCTACGCTGGGTGGTCCGCCAATAATGCCCGTTCGACTGTCGGCCCACTACACCCTTGGTGACTCTGCGGATTGTATAAACGCAAAGTCAGACCTTCGATGTGCCCCGCTGGACCCGCGGCCTCGAACTCATTTAAGTTAGCGCGCCCATCCCAAACCTTTCGGACCACGACGGTGCCGTTGTATTCAATCCATTTATTGGATCCCGTCAGCGGATGTTCCAGCCGTCTTAGGTTTTTCCAGGTGCCTATGTAGACGTCGAAATCATGTTGTCCGTCTCGGAGAGCTTGTTGGGATTCTGTTTTCGGCGCGTCTGAATTTTGTGCGAATGCCGGTGCGAGCCATCCGCCAAGTAAGCCGCATGCTAGGGCGAGAATATAATCGCGCGATCTGCGGCGGAGCCTGCGCCGAAGTTCAGTCCGCTTTGTGAGATTCATCTGGCACCTTCGTTTGATTCGTTATCCAGTTCACTTCCCAAGTCTGGCCTCCGTCATCGGAGAATGATTGTTCAAAGTGCGGTGTGCCCGTACTCAAATTCGACCAATCAAACCGAATTAGGATCGTTCTGCCGTTCATGGTGTCCTGCGCGTAGAAATCGCCCCGCCCATTCTTAAACTCGCCAACCTGCGGCGGATCCAACTTAGCGACCTTTGAGTTGGCCCAATACAGCGACCACTGATGCGTTTGCGGATTGTATAAACGGAGCGTGAGACCTTCGACGTGGCCGGTGGAGCCGTCCATTTCGATCGTGTCCAGTTCCGCGCGGCCATCCCAAACCTTGAAGCACTTCCCCGTGCCTTCCAGGTCGACCCATGCAGTTGAACCGGTCAAAGGACGCTGGAGACGTTTCAACTCATATTTCCACGCGCCGATGAGCGGATCGAAATCGCGCCCTTCGCTCACAGCTGTTTCTGGCCCAGTTCCCGCCGTTGCTGAACTCTGTTGTCCGGCTCCTTTTTCAGCTTCATCGCTCACTCGCGTCTGGTCGGTAATCCAATTCACCTCCCAGGTCTTCCCGCCGTCCACCGAAAATGATTGTTCAAAGTGCGGCGTATTCGTGGTGGTATTCGACCAGACAAAACGAATCAGTATGAATCTGCCGTTGAGTGTATCGGTCCCGTAGAACTCTCCAACTCCATTTCTGAACTCACCGATCTGCGGAGCCACGATCGTTCCGTCTTTGGCGTTGGCCCAATAGAGCGACCACTGCTGCGATTGCGGATTGTATAAACGCAGGGTCAACCCTTCGATGTGCCCAGCCGCTCCATCCGTTTCGAATTCCTCAATCTGAGATCGCCCGTCCCAAATCTTTCGCGTAACCGAAGTGCCGTCAAACTCCACCCATTTGTCGGACCCAGCTAAAGGATTCAGCCGGCGTTTCAGATGAATTTTCCAACTCCCCATTTCGAAGTCGAAGTCGTGCTGCCCGTCGCGATAAACCCGCGCTGCATTCTGACCCGCCCCCGCATTCGTCTGCTGCGCGAAAACCTCGCTGGCCTGAACGGAGAACGCCGAAGGGCATATCGCGCAGCAAATCAAAAGTTTTGTGAGTACCTTCATGAATTCACCCCCCGGGCGTAATGACACGGACAAGCTAACCGGAGTAGTGGTTACCAACAATATCCACTTTCATGTGTTATGATATGACCACTTCGGCTCATGAAACGCCTCCCTGCCAGCTTCCTGCCGCCTTTCGCCCTCGACCATAAAACGAAGACTCCCATGTACCGCCAGCTCTACGACTGGTTCCGCCACGCAATCACCTCCAATCAATTGCGTCCCGGACAGCGCGTCCCTTCCACCAGAAATCTCGCCACCGAACTGAAAATCTCGCGAATCCCTGTTTTAGGCGCATACGAGCAGCTGCTTGCCGAGGGTTACTTGGAGACTTTTGTGGGAGCCGGCACGTGCGTGGCCAGGTCCATTCCAGACGAAGCAGCGAGACCGGCGATCAGCAAAGCGGGGAGCACCTCGCCGCACAGGGCCGGGCGCAAGGCGCCGCGCAGAGTTTCGCGGCGCGTTGGATTGATGGGCCTGCAGGAGCAATTGTGGCTGAACGACCTGGTCGCATTTCGGGTAAGCCTCCCGGCCCTGGATCGCTTCCCGAGTGCCGTGTGGTCGAAACTTGTGACCCGGCATTCGCGAAAACCTGCGAGAGAGGTGTTGGCCTACGGCGACGCGATGGGGTACGCGCCGTTCCGGGAAGCAATCGCGGAGTATCTGGGAGCAGTCCGCGCGGTGCGTTGCGACCCGTCGCAAATCTTGGTGACTACTGGCTCGCAGCAGGGCTTGCAGCTTTCCGCGCACGTTTTGCTCGACGCGAAAGACTCTGCGTGGATGGAAGAGCCCGGCTATCTGGGAGCGCGCCAGGCTTTCATGATCGCTGGCACCCAGATCGTCCCGGTGCCCGTCGATCAAGAGGGCCTGAACGTAGAAGAGGGAATTCGTCGCGGGCGCAGCGCGCGGGCCGTTTACATCACGCCGTCGCACCAATATCCGCTGGGCGTAATCATGAGTGCCACGCGACGGATGCAGCTGCTGAGTTGGGCCGAGCGCAGGGGCGCATGGATCATTGAGGATGATTACGACAGCGAATACCGGTTTGGAAGCCGTCCGATTGCTTCGCTGCAGGGTCTGGATGCTGACGCGCGCGTGATTTACGTAGGAACATTCAGCAAGGTGATGTTTCCCGCTCTGCGCTTGGGATACTTGGTTGTTCCGAAAGACTTGGCGCGAGCCTTCACGGCAGCGCGGGAAGCCACCGATATTTTCTCGTCCACTCTGTATCAGGCAGCCATGACTGATTTCATCCGCGAAGGACATTTCGCGCGACATATCCGCAGGATGCGAATGCTCTATACCGAGCGGCGCACCGTGCTGGTAGAAGCGATCCGCAAGGAAATGGCAGGCAAGCTCGAGGTGCTCGGCGAGGAAGCCGGAATGCATCTGGTAGCGCTGCTGCCGCCGGGGGTGAGCGACGTCGCCGTTTCGGTGAAAGCCGCCAAGCGCGGCATCTCCGCCGTGCCATTGTCTTCCTGCTATGCGAAAGCACCGAAGCGCGGTGGCCTGATCCTGGGCTACGGCGGCACCGCCCCCGCCCAAATCCGCGAAGCCGCCCGCACCTTAGCCGCCTGCCTCTGACCTACTTGAGGCCTGGCGCGTTTTTGGGAGTCTTTGCTCTAATACAAACCGCCGTTATGGCTTTTGCGTTGGACGCAGCAAGACTTCGCTGATGAAACTCTGAGGTGCTTGCGTGACTATCATCTCCACTACGTGAGCTACGTCATCGGGTCGGAGCATCTTGCGGGGATCTTTCCCGGCGTGCGGAGAAAAATCCGTGGCTACCGTCCCAGGGCAAATCGCACTAACTCTTATGCCAAAGGCTCTTAGGTCTTCCGCCATGCATTCGGTCATCCCCAAAAGTCCCCATTTCGATGCGCAGTATATGGCTCCTCCGGCAAAAGCGTTTTTCCCCGCTAGCGACACGATGTTAACGATGTGTCCGGTGCGCCGCTCGATCATTCCTTTCGCCACTGCTTTGCTCAGCAGAATCACCGATTTCAAATTGGTGTCTAATACGGAGTCCCAGGCCGCTTCGGGCGCTTCATAAAAAGGGCCAAAGTATCCAATGCCTGCATTGTTCACCAAAATATCAATCGCTCCCAACGCCTGTTTCGTGTCCTCCACGAGCGACAAAATGTCCCTACCGCTGGTAACGTCGGTCGGCACGATCACCACTTCGGCGCCCATGCCCTTCAACTCATGAGCTACATTCTCCAGTTGGTCTGCACTTCGCGCGCACAAACTGAGCTTCGCCCCCAAGCCTGCAAGCTTCCGGGCGATCGCCAGCCCGATTCCGCGGCTGGCGCCGGTAACGATGGCCACCTTGCCGTCTAGCGTTTTTTCTTTAGCCATAAGCAAACTCCAACGAGGCGACTATTTACCGAGATTGAACATCATAACATTGGGGCGTGGCGCGCGCGGACGCCTGCAAATGCTCCCCAATTGAGAATCATCGGCGGATTCACCTTGCGCACGTGAATGGCTTTCCCTATAATCCGTGGATTCTTTACCCCGTTTTCTCTAGGCGGGTTGCAGGCCTAGTATGATTCTATCCGATGTGGATTTGGTCCAGGAGGCAGTGAAGAATATGCGAAAGTTTTTCGGCATCTTAGCAGCAATCTTCGCCATCGTCGGACTCCTTTGTCTCTCTGCGCAGCCGGCCGCAGCCCAGGATCAGTCGGATCAAAACAAGGCCCCCGCCTACACCATGCCGGAATACAACGGTTTCCAGGCCTGCCACGCGGAAACCAACGCCCAAATGCGAGTCAAGTGTCTTGACGATTTTGTTGCAAAATTCCCCAATTCCACTCTCATGCCCTACGTTCTCCAGCTTTATGTTGCGAGTTACAACGAGCTGAAAAATTATCCGAAGACCATCGAATATGCGGACAAGCTGGTTGCGCTGGGAGACAAAGTAGATGCAGGGACGAAGTTGCAGGCGCTTTATACGCGATCGCTCGCGTTCAACTATGCGTTCAGCGAGAAGGCCGCCGACCCGGATCAACTCAATAAGGCGCGCGCGGCCGCTGTGGAGGGACTCAAGACCCTCAACAGCATTTCCAAACCAGCCAATCTTACCGACGACCAATTCGCCGAGCAGAAGAAGGGGCCAACGGTTATGTTCAACTACACGGCGGGATCGGCGTCCTTCACTTTGAAGGATTACCCCGCCGCGATTCAGTACTTCAGAGCAGCGCTCGCCGTCAACCCGACTGACGCGATAACAAATTATCGTCTGGGGCTTGCCTATCTGCAATCAACTCCTCCGCAGCCGCTGGATGGTTTTTGGTACCTTGCGCGCGCCATCGATCAGAAGATTCCCGACGATGCAAAGGTAAAGGATTACCTTCGCAAGCAGATTCTCGCCAACGAGCAACCGGGCTGCGATTCTCTTACGGATGCACAACTGGCGGAGTTGCTGCAGTTGGCGGCGAATTCTCCGGAGCGCCCGGCAACCTACACAATCCCCAGCGCGGACGATCTGAAGAAAATTCAAACATCGAGCAACATTTTGACCGTGCTATCGGATCTCCAAGCTGGTGGCGATAAAGCCAAGATGACTTGGCTAGCGATCTGCGGCGCGGAATTCCCGGAAGTCGTCGGCAAGGTGATCGAGGTCACTCCCGGAACTGATTTCGTGGAGCTGAAGTTGGCTACCGGCGCTACTCCGGAGGAAATCGAAAAGGCCACCTTGCCCAACCTTGACGTAAAGGTGGTTGGCCAGCCCGAAGCTGCCCGTTTGCAAAAGGATGACGGAGTGCGCTTCAGCGGCACGCTCGCCAGTTACGATCCGCCGCCGTCTTTCATGCTGCGCTGGGACAAGGCCAAAGTGAACCCGGAAGACATTCCGGCCGAAAAGGGCAAGCACACTCCGCACAAAGTAGCCCCCAAGTCGGGAAAATAAATCTCCACACGTAGGTTACCAAAACCGCTGGCCGGCTCGTAACTGAGCCGGCCATTTTTTCTCGATGTTTGCGTTATCGCGGACCCAGAGAATGGCGGCTATGCTCGAGGCGATATTCTGCGCTCCGGCGGCTGCGATGAAGGGAGAAGACTAACTGCGGTGACGTCTGCTGTGGTCCAGCTTGTATTCGTCTACTTTGCGGCTAAGGGTGTTGCGGTGGATTCCCAGCGCTTTGGCGGCGCGGGATTGGTTCCCGTTCAGGCGCTCCAGCACGCGTTTGATGAATTTCTTTTCAAATTCGGTGACTGCTTCTTCGAGCAGAATCCCACGCTCGACCATCATGCCCACCAGCGATTCCAATTGATCTTTCACGGTGCCGGCTCCGAACTTGAGTAGCTGTTTCCCGTACTTGTCAGCTTAATGGATGGCCGGTAATGCGCTGATATGCGTCCCGATATTTCCGCGTGGTTCCCGCGACCACGTCTGGCGGCAGAGCCGGCGCCGGAGGGCGCTTGTCCCAGCCAATCTTTTCCAGATAGTCGCGAACGTACTGTTTGTCAAAGGACGGCTGTGCTTTTCCAGCAGAGTATTCGCCGGCGGGCCAGAACCGCGAAGAGTCAGGCGTGAGAGCTTCGTCAATCCAGATCATTTCATTGCCGATCATGCCGAACTCGAACTTCGTGTCGGCAATTATAATTCCGCGCGCGGCGGCATATTCCGAAGCCAAGCGATAAATCTTCAGGCTGGTGTCGCGCAGACGTTCCGCCAGCGGTCGGCCGATACGCGAAATGGTTTCGTCAAACGAGATATTTTCATCGTGCCCGCTGGTAGCTTTGGTCGAAGGCGTAAAGATGGCTTCAGGCAGTTTGTCAGACTCGCGCAACCCGGAAGGCAGCGAGATATCGCAAATCGCGCCCGTCTTCTGATAATCCTTCCAGCCCGAACCCGAGATATAGCCGCGGACGACGCACTCGATCGGAACCGGCTCAGTCTTCTTCACCAGCATCGCCCGGCCTTCCAGCGAACTCCTGTAGGGCGCCAGCTCGCCGTCAAAATTCTCGGCTGTGATCACGTGGTTCGGGACCACATTCGCGAGCTTGTTGAACCAGAAAAGCGAAAGTTGCGTCAACACGCGGCCCTTGTCAGGGATCGGTGTGGGCAGCACGACGTCAAAAGCCGACAGCCGGTCGGTAGCCACGATCAGCAGGCGATCGTCAAGCTCGTAAATGTCGCGAACCTTGCCTCGCCCTCGAAGCTTGAGTTTCGGGAAGTCCGTTTGCGAAATGATGGCGCTCATTTGTGGAGAAGACACGGAATGTTTTTCCTCACTGGAGGCGGGTATTCTAGCGCAGGAAGTACGGATGTCAACGCCTAAGAAATTTCTGGCGGGAATTACCTAGCGCAGAAGCTTTTACAAAGTGTCCCACGGCCACCTAAAGAATGCATCCGACCACGCCTCAGGGACCTCGGCACAGGATTTAGGCAGCGTTGCTCGCGGCCTTCGGCTCGGACGCCGCCGCGGATTCTTCCCACTTGACGGAGACCAGTTTTGAGACGCCGGGTTCCTGCATTGTGACGCCGTAGAGAACGGAGCCCATTTCCATGGTCTTGCGGTTGTGGGTCACCACGATGAATTGCGTCTGCGCGCACATCTCCGCGAGCATCCTGTTGAAGCGTCCAACATTGGCTTCGTCCAGCGGCGCGTCCACTTCGTCAAGGATACAGAACGGACTCGGCTGGTAGCGGAACACGGCGATGAGCAGCGCGAGCGCCGTAAGCGCCTTTTCGCCGCCGGAGAGCAACAGAATGTTTTGCAGACGCTTTCCCGGCGGCTGCGCGACAATGTCGATTCCCGCGTCGCCCGAGCTGTCCGGCTCGCTGAGGCGCATCTCGCCATGCCCGCCGCCAAATAGCGACTGGAACGCGATCGCAAAATGCCTATTGATGAAGTTGAAAGCTTCTTCGAATTTCTGCCGCGAGACCTGATCCAGTTCGGTAATCGTAAGCCGCGTGTTCTCGATAGCGGCCACCAAGTCGTCGCGCTCGCGTCGCAGAAAACCTTCACGCTGTTCGCATTCCTGAAATTCTTCGAGCGCCATCATGTTGACCGGCCCTATGGCTTCGACACGCGCCTTCATCTCGTTGTAATTTGTCTCGGCCGCCACCAGATCTTCGCCGACGAGCAACTGCGTTTCTTGCGCCATCAAGTCTTCGGGTTGCGCGTTTAGCTCAGCGATGCAAGTCTGGCGCAGATAGTCGCGGTCCGCATCGTTGCGCGCTTTCTCGATTTGCCGCTGGCTGCGTTCGGCGCGAAGTTCGTCCAGGGATTGCCTCTTGCCTCGCACGGATTCTTCGAGTTGAGCGGTGCGGCTGCGGGCAGCTTCCCATTCTTTCTCGAGTGAGCTTTTTTGTTCTTCCAGGCGGACTTTTTCCTTGCGCAGATCTTCGGCTTGAATTGAAAGCTGGCCGCAAGAAGATTCCAGCTCCGATTTTTCCTGATACATAGCTTTTTGTTGCTGGCGCAGCGACAGCAAACGTTCGCCGGCCAGCCCGATTTCTTCGGTCACTTTTTGCCCGGCCGATTCCGCGCTCACGAGCCGTTCCGTCATGGTGGCCAGCTCTTCGCGATTTGCGCCCAGCCTCTCTTGCAAAGTTTGAAAGTCCTGGCGCATGCGCAGAAGTTTCTCGGAAGCTTCGACACTTTCCGTTTCCGCCGCGGCTCTGGAACGCGTCGCTTCGGCGTGTTGCTGGCGGGATAGCCCGGCGCGTATTCGCGCCGATTCCGCTTCGGAATTCAGAAGCCTGATCTCCTGGCGTTCGGCCGAGAGCTGCGCTTCGATTCTTTGCAGCTCCGAGCGCGCCTGGTCCAGAAGATGCGTTGCGCCGACGAGCGACTTCTCGGCCTCGACATGCTGCGAAATGGCTGCGCTCACCGCGGACTCGCCGTCGCGAATTTCATCCGCCAGCCGTGTCAGCTTTTGTTGTTGTTCCTGCGAAATCCGATCCAGCCGCGCAGCTTCAGCCTCATGCTGACGCAACTCTCGCTTGAGCGCCAGCGGACCTGCTTCACCCGCGCGGCCTCCTGACACGATGCGCCCGTGGTAACAACTGCCGTCGAGCGTCAAATAATAACTGTGCGGATTTTCATTCGCGAGTTGCTCAGCGACCGCAGAAGTCTCCACTAAATACGCGGTGCGCAACTTCGTAAGGAAATTCTTCGCGGCCGAACCTATGGGCGCACGGAAGTCAACCAGGCGGTCGAGTCTAGCCACAACGCCCGCCGGCAGAGGAAGTGAACCATCCGCTTCGAGCGTGGAAGCAGCAACGTTGTGTAGCGAGTCCACGAAGAAGGTCGCCCGGCCGCCCATTTCATTGCGCAGCAAAGTAATTCCCGCCCGCGCGCGGTCGAAGGACTCCACGACAATGTATTCCAACTCTTCGCGGAGAAACTGTTCGATGGCGCCTTCGTATTTTTCCTGTACCTCGGCATAGTCGGCCAGCAAACCGGCGGCACGGAAGCCGCTGTCGGATTCCGCACCTTCATCGCTAGGTTCGATCGCAAATAGTTTTTGTACTGCATCGGCGGTATAGGCGCGGTCGCTTAAGATTTGTTCGATCGAAGCGCGGCGAGCTCGCTCCGCGGAGAGACTTTCGCGAATAACTTCGAGCCGCTGGTTCGCTTCACTCTGGCTATGGCGAAGTTCTGCAAGCTGCGACTGCGAGTCGTGGACAGCTTGCCCTAGTTCGTGGGCCTGTTTTTCCGATTGGTGAAAGGTGCTTTCTGCGGCCGCAACTTTTTCGGTCAAGCCCGCATACTCTGTTTCGATCGCTCGCAATGCCAGGCCGCGCTGTTCTTCAGCGGCCGTGTATCGAGCGGCATTTTCTTCCGCTTGCAGCGATTCGGCTTGTTCGCGTGCGGATTCTTCCACCAGACGCGCGGCGAGCTGGCGAAGTTCCGCGATGCAAATTTCCAGCCGCTCTTGTTCGCCGGCGCTGTAGGCAGCTTGTTCGGTGGTCTGGCGCAGCGCCGCTTCCAGAAGCGCGGTTTGCTCGCGAAGGGAACTGACTGCTTCGCGCTGTGCCAACATCCGCGCGCTCAGTTCCGTTGCTTGGCGCTCGGCCTGTTCCAATTCAACGATCAAGCGCGTAGCGCGCGTATCAATCTGCGCCACTTGCTCGCGATTGAAGGTGATTCGGTTTTCAGCGCGATCGAGATCGAGCGCCGTTTGACCGAGCAGGTTATGAATTTGCCGCAGTTCGCCGTCGAGTTCGTAGCTTCGCGCACTCAGGCGTTCCTGGTCGGACTCGAGCTCGTGCACCGATCGCGCCTCGCGTTCTTCCGCCGATTCCATGTCGCGCAGCAAATTTTCCAAACGGGCGGCTTCGATATCGAGATGCTCGGCTTTACTGGCAAGAACACTGCGCAGCAACCCGCGCATTTGTTCGCGCAATTCGGCGTAACGCCGTGCCTTGGAAGCCTGGCGTTTCAAGGAAACAAGCTGCTTTTCCACTTCAACGAGAATGTCGTTCACCCGCGACAGGTTGATTTTCGAGGCCTCGAGCTTGGCCTCCGCCAAACGGCGCTTGGTTTTGTACATCGTTACGCCGGCGGCTTCTTCGATGATCGCTCGGCGGTCCATTGGCTTTGAATTCAGAATCTGACCGATGCGGCCCTGTTCGATGATTGCGTAGCTGTCGGGCCCGAGTCCCAGACCCATGAAGAGTTCCTGTACGTCGCGTAAACGCGCCACGCGGCCGTTGATTAAATATTCGCTCTGGCCTGAACGGTAGAGCCGCCGCCCCACCACCACTTCACCGGGCTTCAAGGCTATTGCCGGCTTCTCCGCCATGCGCTTCTTCCAAGGCTTCTTTTTGTCTGCTTCAGCTTCGGCATCCGCATCGGCCATTACGATCGCGTCTGGAAGGCTTTTGGTTTCCTGGCCCACAATTTCGACAAATCCGTCTTCGTTGGTTACCGAGACTGGGGCAGCAGGCTCGACAATTGCGATTCCGCTCTCGGCAGGCGTGGCTTCAGGAGCGTCCAGAACTTTGGCGACAGCTTCGGATAATTCCGGGTCCACTAGGGTGAGCGTCACTTCCGCCAAGCCCAAAGGAGGCCGCTTTGCCGTGCCGTTGAAGATGCAATCGGACATGCGCTCGGCGCGTAACTGCTTATGGCTCTGCTCTCCGAGCACCCAAGACACCGCGTCCACAACGTTCGATTTGCCGCACCCATTCGGCCCCACGATGCAGGTGATGCCGCTGCCGCTGAAGGTGATCGGCGTCTTCTCGAAGAAAGACTTGAAGCCCAACAACTCCACTTTACGCAGCTTTAGCACCAGTTTCCTCGCACAGTTCGCTTCCTAAGCTTCGTCGGCAGAAGCGGATTGGATTTAGATTTCTTGGGAAGTCTTCCGAGACAAAAATGCAGGAGGGTCGATAGATCAATGGCCCTGCCGCCTGGCGCTATCGGATCGGCGGTACGGGAAGAGAAATTAGCATGCCGAGCCAGCGGAGTAAAGAGCGCTTTTCCGATTTGTTCCAGCGGGAATCTATCTGCTCCATGGAGGCTTCCCATTTCCTTCTCCCTATTTTTAGCTTAAAGTAAGGGTGCTATGGCGGACTACTATTTGCTCAAAACAGAGCCTTCGGAATACTCGTTTGCCGACCTCCAGCGAGACAAAGCTACGGTATGGGACGGCGTGTCAAACCCCGTGGCCGTACGCAATCTGCGCGAAATGAAGCCCGGCGCGCAGCTGGTCGTCTACCACACGGGAGACGAAAAAAGGGTGGTGGGAACCGCCAAGGTCATTTCGGTGGACGACGCGAATCCCAAGAAACCGGAAGTCGAGATACAGGCTGGGAAACCGCTCGCTAAACCGGTGTCACTGGCAGAAATCAAAGCGAGCAAGCTTTTCACCGATTCACCCTTGGTGCGGCAAGGAAGGCTATCCGTAGTGCCTCTGACCGGCGCTCAATACCAGTGGCTAACAGCCCGCTGACCAGCCCGATCCGCGCCTCTCCAGCACCTGAACGCCTTACCCAAAGCGGTTCTGCACAAAGCTGCACATAAACAGAAAGTGCCCGCACAATTGCCAGGAGAAGCCGGCCCTCGATATAAATTAACTATTTTATTTTCAATATATTGTGCGATTGTGCATTCGGGGTTTAATTGCACAATTCGCTTCGCCCAGTGGCTCAGGATATTTGGAAGTCTCTTCCGCACGAAGAACGAGCTCGGTTCCTGCGCCATGCACGCCCCTATTGGGAAGCACATCGTCATCGCATCGCCTTCGAGATGCACAAGGTCGTTTCTCGCCTGATTTCCGAAGGTCGGCTCACGATCTATGCCGGCCGAATAACCGAGTACAGCGAAGTGAGCGACCAAGCGGTAGTCACCTTCCGCAATCGCAAGGACGGAAGCTTCCGACGGTTACAAGTGGACCGTATGATCAACTGCACCGGTTCGGAATCCGATTGCCGGAGAATTGACGATTCTTTGCTAACCAGCTTGTTTCTTCAGGGAGAAGCCAGGCCGGATCCACTTTTCCTTGGCCTGGACGTGGACTCCAAGGGCTCGGTGCTGAATTTCAACGGAGTCCCCTCGAACTCGCTCTTCGCTATCGGCCCGGTCAAGAAAGGTGGGTTGTGGGAAACAACCGCTGTGCCTGAAATTCGAAAACAGGCCTCGGACTTGGCCGAGCACGTTGTTCATTTGCTTGCCTATCGCAGAAACTCGCCCCACAAAAATAGCGTGGTCGAAGCCAGCGCGTAGGCGCTGCGCTGTTTCAATTCGCTCGGCACCTCAAGCGATTTCTTGCACATTGACTTGAGCGCTGGTGCGGCCTAGCATTGCGCGCACGGAGGGCAAATTTGCAACCGGAAGTTCCGCCAGGTCCGCGCCGCATACTGCCTGCCGCAGCAATCCTGATCGCAATTTTCTTTCTGTCGGTTGCCAGCCGGCGCCCTCCGGCGCCCAAGCCAGCCAGCGCTCCCGCTACTGAGTTTTCCGCGATTCGCGCCCGCGAGGTGCTGTACCGCTTGGTGGGCGACGGCGTGCCGCACCCGGCGGGAAGCGCCGCAAACGATGTCGAGCGCGGCAGGGTCCTCGGGGAGTTGTCCAAGCTTGGTTACCAACCTCAAGTACAAATCGGTTTTTCCTGCGCGGAATATGGGACCTGCGCCACCGCAAAAAATATTTTGGCGCGCCTGGACGGTACTGAACCCGGAGCGGCCGTACTGCTCGCGGCACATTACGACTCGGTTCCAGCGGGCCCGGGAGCTTCCGATGATGGCGCCGGAGTTGCCGCCGTACTGGAAATCGCTCGCGCTTTGAAATCGACCGCCACACCGCGCCACTCGATCGTCATTCTGATTGATGACGCAGAAGAGCCGGGAATGATTGGCGCGCGCGTGTTTGTGGAGCAAAGTCCCTGGGCAAAAGACATTCGAGCGGCCGTCAACTTGGAAGCGCGGGGAACCTCTGGGCCAAGCCTGATGTTCGAGACCGGCAGCGCGAATTACTGGACGCTGAAGCTTTATTCAAAGTATGCAGCGCGTCCCGCCACTAATTCAATTTTCTACGAGGCCTACAAGCAGCTCCCGAACAACACCGATTTCACAATATTCAAGGCCGCAGGCTATCAAGGGCTTAACTTCGCTTTCATCGATGGCGTAAATCGCTATCACACCCCGCTGGACAAATTCGAGAATGCAAGCCCTCGAAGCTTGCAGCATCATGGAGAAAACGCCCTGCCTGTGGTGTTGGCTCTAGCGAACGCGGACCTTTCGAATCCACCTCAGACTGAAGGTGTTTTCTTCGATCTCTTCGAGCGTCACGTGATCCGGTGGCCCGCCAAGTGGAGTTTGCCGATTGCGATCCTCGCGCTGGTCCTTCTGTGTTTTGAAATTGGGTGGCTCATCGCAAAAGCGCGCCTTCACCCGTCGGCGCTTCTGTGGGGAGCAGTCAACTGGCTCGCGATTCTGGTGACCACCGGCGTTCTCGCCCTCATTCTCCACTTGGTTCTCCGCGCAGTCGGAGTCGCCCCGGCCAACTGGCCGTCCCATGCTCTTCCGCTACAGATTGCGTTCTGGTCGCTCGCGATTTCTGTGGCGAGTGTTTTGCCTCTCGCGTTTGCCGCTCGCTCTGGGTTTTGGGGTCTATGGGCCGGCGGATGGATTTGGTGGACTTTGCTGTCTGCCATCATGGCTTGGCTCACACATGGCGTCAGCTTTCTCTTGCTGGTCCCGTCCTGCGTGGCGGTCGTCGTGGGATTATTCTTTACGCTGCGCTCGAGCGACCCGCGCCGCGGCGTATGGCTGGCGGCGGGTTTGCCTTTATTCGCAGCCGGCACCATTGGTTTCACTTCGCTATTTTTCCTATACGAAGGCTTGGGCGTCCGCTTGCTGCCCGGCACGGCGCTGATCCTGGCTATACTGTTCAGCCCCGCTGCTCCGTTGTTGGGCAGTTTGCGCGGCTCGAACTCGGCGGCCCGTTTCGCGCTTCCGGGCATGGCAATCGCCGTCACCATACTCGCGATTTTCGCCTCGGTTGTAGCGCCGGCGTATTCCGCGAAGTCTCCCGAGCGCGTCAACTTGCAATACCGCCAGGACAGCGATGGCGGCAAATCGCAATGGGCTGTGCACTCAGATTCCGGCCGCCTGCCCGAATCCATTCGCGTGGCGACAACCTTTCATCGCACCGATAAAGGCCTGTTTCCCTGGGAGACCGAGGCAGCTTTCGTCGCCGACGCACCGCACCTGGCCATCGCTCCTCCCACTCTGACGATTCTCGAATCCTCCATATTGAATGGAAAGCGGCAATATCGAGTCTTGTTGCGCTCCGAACGCGGCGCGCCTGACGCGATGGTTTTGTTTCCGCCCGACTCAGGGATTGATAGAGTTCGCATGCAGGGCCAACCGGTGCAGTCTGAAGACGCACGAATTCGGCGATTCTTGAATGGCTGGGATGTGTACGACTGCGTGACGATGTCGGCGAAGGGCGTGGAAATAAGTTTTGAGCTGCCCACCGGCAAGCCAGTGGAAGTTTACGCGATGGATCGCTCTTACGGCCTTCCGCTCGAGGGAATGTTTCTTCTGAAATCGCGCGGGTTGACGGCCACACCTTCCGGGCAAGGCGACGTTACGATTATCAGCCGCCGGATCCAGCTGAACCCCTAAGGCGGGCTCCTTTTTGCCGGGTTGCTGCGGTCTGAGAGGATGAGGTTCCCGCCGTCATCCTGGTTAGCGCCGACGTCCGCCAGCATCCTCGGCCGCTGTGCTAGTTGTTCTTGCGCGTTCGGCCTGGCGCCGAGATTACGACGTTTCCCGCATCATCTTGCTCGGCAACTAGCGCCGCCTTTTGGGTTCCGGATTTCTTCATCGCCTGCGCCACGCGCGCCGCGTCAGCCACCGCAAGCGGCCTGGTCTCCTGCTCCTTCTCCGCCGTAGTTATGGCTTCATGATAATACTGAAAAGTAGTCGGGACGAACTCGCCCGGGTTGTTTGCGCTCACATTCATGCGCGGGCCGGAATACGGCCCCGGAGCGCTGTTGGCCGCAGTAGTGTGAGGCGTACTGAGGCCTCCCGACGCGCCCCCACCGCCGGCGGAAGTTGGCATGGCGGCTCCGCTGGAGCCCGACGCGCCGGATCTCTGTGCGTGTGCGGCGCCGGCTAGAGATAAAAAGCCCGCAAGAAGAATCAATTTTTTCATCGTTTTTTTCTCTTTTGCTCGCGTCCGTTTTTCAGCACGCGAGCCGCAAAACTGTTTGTAGACTACATGAACACATTCTTCAAAAAATGGGCCAAAAGTACCGTGGGTACTATCGCCCGGCTTCCATTTTCAAAACTAGCAAACCTTGGGTTTCGAAAGTCCAAGACCCATTCTCTTGGAGCAATTTCAATGCCTAATGGCCTGAAGACAGGCATCCCGATGGGGCAATCACCCTCTCGTCTGCAGTTGGCGCTTCCTAGGTCGGCTGCAGCGCCCGCCAAATCAAAATGAGAAAGTGTGCACAACAGCACAGAACTCCGCCTTCTACACAGCTAGTCTGATGTCTGTGCAGTGTCCTCCCGCACGTGAAGACACATAAGCGCAGGTTGAGAAAGCGGGATCGCCAAGGTTCTCTCACTCGACCGTAAGGAGATGAAAAAATGCTTGGGTTAATCGCTGCAGTTCTAATCGTTCTCTGGTTGCTGGGGTTTTTCGCCTTCCACGTAACCACTGGTTTGATTCACATTGTCCTGGTGGTGGGCCTGATATTACTTGTGCTGCATTTCGTGAGAGGCAGCGCATCCAGCGCATAGCCTAGCTCGCCCGCCGAAGGGTTCAGCATCAGCAATTCTGATCATGGAGGTCAGCGATGATACGTAAATCGATTCTCGTTCTATGTTTCACACTTTTCGCAACAGCGGTGGTTTCCGCACAGAATAAAGAACAAAAGCGCCTGGAGAATTCCGGGGTCGTGATGCAAGAAATCATGGACATTCCCGACAATCTCCCACAATCGGTAATGGAAAATGCCAAATGCGTCATCGTTTTTCCGTCGGTTTTGAAGGCAGCCTTTGTGGTCGGCGCCAGTTACGGCCGCGGTGCAATGGTTTGCAGGAGAGGGGAGGAGTTTAAGGGACCGTGGGGCTCGCCGGCCATGTACGCACTGGAAGGCGGCAGCATTGGATTTCAAATCGGTGGACAAGCTACCGATCTCGTTCTTTTAATCATGAACGAGCGAGGCGCGAGTTCGATTCTCGACAGCAAAGTAAAACTGGGCGGCGACGCCTCGATCGCAGCGGGTCCTGTGGGCCGCGATGCGACGGCGGACACCGACGCCTTCATGCGAGCGGAAGTTCTCAGCTATTCACGCACGCGCGGTCTCTTTGCCGGCGTTTCACTGGAAGGGTCCACGCTTCGTCCCGATGACGACGCCACCGCGGACGTCTATGGCCGCCATCTCACCGCACGAGAAATCGTGTTGGGTGGACATGTCGAGGTCCCTGAATCCGGCCGCCACTTGGTTGCAGTGTTGCAGAAAAATTCACCTCGGAATGAATCAAAAGTATCCGCGAGCAAGTAATCGTTGGGCTACTTGTAATTCCGTATTGGGTGCCGGTCCGGAGAGCTCGTTGAAGGTTTATTCCGCGAGCTCTGGGATCCCTTCGCCACAACCCTAGAAGCTCGCAGAATTAGCAGTGATTGAAGCGCGGCGTCGAGCCGGAGCCCACCTCTGCGCAAGTGAACGCACCTGTGACGCTGGGATTTGCTTCGAAGTCAAAGTTAGTTTATCGGGATCCTAGGCAAGATCGAATCGGAGGGCTATCGCCGGGTGTTCATTTCCGAGATCACGGAGCTTGCCCGTTGACAGCAGTGAGAGTCCCTTGGATGCTCGGTTTGGCCGTTGGGTTCAAACGCGCCTGGCGCGGCTTGGAAATCACCATGTTTCCCGCATCATCCTGCTGCGCAACCAGAGCAGGCTTTGCGGTGCCAGAATTCTTCGCGGCCTGATTCGAACGCGCCGCATCAGCGATCCCAGACTTCGCTTTCAACTGCTCTTCGCCGGTGGTCAGCGCTTCTGAGTAACCCACGAAGGTGGAAGGCACGAAACCAGGCCCGCCTGAAGCGCTCGTAGCCGCATGGGAATTTGCGGCGGCGATCGCCCTAGCGTAAGGACACTGCGCATGCGCCGCGCTTGCCGCCAACGCAAAGCCTGCCAATAGGAGTAGCTTTTTCATGGGTTTTCGCCTTCGCACCGAAAAATCTTCAGGCAAGACCTGTTGTTATGTTACGCCCTACCGAGTCCTGTAAAAAATAGTACGAAAGTACCAGGGGGATACTAAGATCCACTCGTTGCACAAAACCCCGTCTGTCTCGCAGAGCTCAAACCTTGGAAAGATCGAATTTGTTCGTCGTCTGATAGGAGGGCACCCGGCTGGCCACCCGAGGGGCATTTCGAGAAACCTTCCGGCTCTCCGGCTTTGCTGCAAACCAAGGCCTCAGATAGAATTACACTTTTCTCATGGCCAAAAAAATGACCGCCGTACGCTTGCATAATACGCTCACGAATCGGCTCGAACCTCTTGAGCCGATTCACCAGGGCGAAGTTCGTATGTACACCTGCGGGCCCACGGTCTATGACTATGCGCACATCGGAAACTTTCGAACCTTTGTTTTTCAAGATGTACTGCGCCGTTTCCTGCGGTCGCGGGACTATCGCGTGATGCAGGTGATGAACTTGACCGACGTAGACGACCGCATTATCCAGAAGGCCGCCGCCGCCGGCGAGGGCATCCGCGAGTACACCGAAAAATACATCCAGGCTTTCCTGGAAGACATGGACGCACTGCACCTGGAAGCCCCGGAAGAAATCGTGCGCGCGACCGACCACATCGAAGACATGGTGGTGCTGATAGAGCGTCTCCAGAAGAAAGGCCTCACCTATACGAGTGAGGGTTCCATCTACTACAGCATTGCGAAATTCCCGCATTACGGAAAACTTTCTCATATCGATTTGGCGGGAATGAAGACGGGCGTGCGCGTCGACGTCGATCAATACGAAAAGGAAAATGCGCGAGATTTTGCGCTGTGGAAAGCTCCCAAACCCGGCGAGCATTTCTGGGAAACGCGCATCGGCCCCGGCCGTCCCGGGTGGCACATCGAGTGCTCCGCAATGGCCATGAAATATCTGGGAGATACGCTGGACCTCCACACCGGCGGAGTGGACTTAACCTTCCCGCATCATGAAAACGAAATCGCTCAGAGTGAAGCGGCCACCGGCCATCCCTTCGTCAAAATCTGGCTGCACGCCGATCATCTGATCATCGATGGCGAGAAAATGTCCAAATCGCTCGGCAATTTCTTTACGTTGCGCGATCTCTTCGCAAAAAACCAAAAACCTTCCAGCATCCGTTTTCTGCTGCTTTCCGTTCCGTATCGCCGCCAGCTCAATTTCACCGCGGACAGTTTGAAACAAGCGGAAAGCTCTGTCGCGCGGCTGCGGAATTTCGTTTCGCGGCTGAAGACCGAGCAATTTCCCGCCGGCTCGAGCGCCGGAATCCGCAAGCGCGCGGAAAAAGCGGAACACGATTTCGACGCCGGCTTGGCCGAGGATCTCAACACCGCACTCGCCCTCGCCGCGGTCTTCGATTTAGTTCGCGATGTGAACACGGCCATGGATCGTCGGGAATTTCCCCAGCAGGACGCGCCGCGCGTCATCGCTGCTATGGAGAAAGTAGATAAAGTCCTGGCCGTCCTCGCCGATGACGACGACGAAAAACTCCGCAAGCTCGGTTTTGGCCTGGATCAGCAGCGTCTCTCCTCGGAAAAAATCGAAGCGCTCGTCGAGGAGCGCATGGAGGCGAAAAAACGGCGGGACTTCAAGCGTAGCGATGAGATCCGCCAACAGCTCGCGGAATCTGGTATCATAGTGGAAGATACGCGAGACGGCAGTGTCCGTTGGAAGTACAAGTGAAGATCTCCTCGAAATACATTTCGTCGCTGCATAGCCAGCCCTCTCACGAGCGCCCAAACCTCTTCGGCGTTGATTAAGTCCTCTTCCTCCATTTGATTTGCCCGGCATGACCCGGCGGAAACCGGTCTGCGTGCCGGCGCATAAAGAATTCATAAATCTACTTCCGGGAGGAAGACATGCAAGCGACAGAAACCAAGATCGACACAAAGCTCCCGCACCTGATTACTCCGCTCCCCGGCCCCAAGGCCAAGCAGCTCGTTGAGCGCGACGCGCACGTTATTTCGCCGTCGTACACGCGCGATTATCCACTCGTCGCTAAAAAGGGACGCGGCGCGGTGATCGAAGATGTAGACGGCAACGCCTTCCTCGATTTCGCAGCCGGCATCGCGGTCGTTTCCACCGGCCATTGCCATCCGGAGGTGGTCGCCGCAATTCAAAAGCAAGCTGCGGAACTGATCCACATGTCCGGAACGGATTTTTATTATCCCAACATGGTGGAGCTGGCCGAGAAGCTCGCCTCCATCGCGCCCGGCAAAGATCCCAAGCGCGTTTATTTCGGCAATTCCGGGGCGGAAGCAGTCGAAGCCGCCATCAAGCTCGCCAAGTATCATACGAAGCGCGACAAACTCGTTGCGTTTCACGGCGCATTCCATGGCCGCACCATGGGCGCTCTTTCGCTCACCGCTAGCAGAGCAGTTCAACGCAAGGGTTTTGGCACGCTCCTCTCCGGGGTGTTTCACATGCCCTATCCGGACACTTATCGCGGCACGTACGGAATCCGCCCGGAAAACGCCTCCGCCGATTGCCTTTCGTATCTCGAAAATGAACTTTTCCGCCGCCGCGTGGACCCCGACGAAGTAGCCGGAATTTTCATCGAGCCGATCCAGGGCGAGGGCGGCTACTTGCCCGCGCCCGCGGAGTTCCTGCAAGGCTTGGAAAAAATCTGCCATAAGTATGGAATCATGTTCGTTGCTGACGAAGTACAGTCGGGCATGGGCCGCACCGGCAAGTGGTGGGCGGTGGATTACGCGGGCGTCGAGCCGGACATTATTTGCACCGCGAAGGGAATTGCTTCGGGCATGCCGCTTAGCGCCATCATTACCAAGGCTTCGGTGATGGATTGGACTCCTGGCGCGCACGCTTCCACTTTCGGCGGCAATCCCGTGTGCATCGCAGCTTCGCTCGCAACGATTGGTTTGATCGAACGAAGCTACAAGGCTAACGCCGCTCGCATGGGCGAATTCATTATGCATCAAACGGCAAACTGGCCCGAGAAGCATAAAATCGTTGGCGAGGTTCGCGGCCGCGGCTTGATGATCGGCATTGAGTTTGTTCGCGATCAGAAAACCAAGGAGCGCGCGCCCGACCTGCGCAATCGCATCGTGCAGATGGCGTTCCACAAGGGGCTCCTCGTTCTCGGTTCCGGCGACACTACTTTGCGTCTCTGCCCGCCGCTAATGATTGACCAGGAACAGGCCGAGTTCGCCGTGCGCACGCTCGATGGCATCATTAGCGAGATTGAGCGAACGCTATAAGCATTGCGCGCGCCATACGCTGGTTTAGAAAGTCCGGGCTCGCGTTTGCCGCGGGCCTGGACGCTTTTGATGTAGGCGCGTTTGTTTGGGAATTACTGGCAGCAAAATTCAAAATCGAGAACATGGGTTCGGGAAGCATTTCGGGACTGGCCGAAGAACAGAGCCTCGAATCATCCACGAAACAGTGCGCGCAGGGCTGGGTGGGTGGCGAAACTTACACCTACTGGTGCCACCGGCGCGAAGGCTACATTGTAATCCTGCGGAATTTCACTTCGCCCGGCATCAAAGGGGAACTCGACGTCGTCGCCTACAATGGTCCGGTGTGCTCGCTTTTGTGGACGTGAAGCCGCGCGCGGTGGCCGAACCAGGCCAGGCAGACCGGGATCCGTGCCGAAAAGAATTCGTTGCGCGTAGCCCTTCCTAGTACCTGGAACTGCGCGATGGCCTGTTGCGGCCCTTGTGCTGGTTCAGCAAAGTAGAGAATAATTCACCGCACGCCGCAATTGTTTGTTCTATCGTGCGCGTGGCATTTGTAAGTACGGGGGGAAAGTGCCGGAGCTTCGCAGAGATCCCATTACGGGACGTTGGGTAATTATTTCCACCGATCGGGCCAACCGCCCAATGGATTTCATTCGCGAGAGTGTTCGCATCCTGGGCAATCCGAATTGTCCGTTTTGTCCCGGCAATGAAGGCAAAACGCCGCCTGAGATTCTCGCTTACGGCCGCAATGGCAGTGGAAAAAATACGCCGGGCTGGTCGCTGCGGGTGGTGCCCAACAAGTTCCCCGCGCTGGGTATCGAAGGCGGCCTCGACCGCGAGGGCGAAGGTTTGTTCGATCGCATGAACGGCGTCGGCGCGCACGAGGTGATCATCGAAACGCCGGACCACAATCTCACACTCGCGACCATGCAGGAAAAAGCGATCGAGGAAGTTTTCTGGGCCTATCGCGACCGCATGCTGGATTTGAAGAACGACCGCCGTTTTCGTTACGTGCTTTTGTTCAAGAACCACGGCGAACCCGCCGGCGCCACCCTCGAACATACGCATTCGCAATTGATTGCGCTTCCGATTGTGCCTAAGCGCGTTCGCGAAGAGGTGGACAACTCCAAGCACTATTACGACGAGAAAGAGCGCTGCATTTTTTGCGACATGATCCGCCAGGAAATCGAAACCGGTACGCGCATGATTCTGGAAAACGATTCCTTCATCGCCCTGGCTCCTTACGCCCCACGTTTTCCTTTCGAAACCTGGATTCTTCCGCGCCAGCATAGCTCCGCTTTTGAAAATATGCCGGCTCCCTATTACGGGAGTCTCGCCAGAATTTTGCGCGATTTCCTTACCCGGCTCGATTCCGTCCTATCTTTTCCTTCCTATAATTACGTGCTGCACACGTCTCCCATCGGCGAAGAGATCAACGATCATTATCACTGGCACATCGAGATGATGCCGAAGCTGACGAAAGTCGCGGGATTTGAATGGGGAACTGGTTTTTACATCAACCCTACTCCGCCAGAGGAAGCCGCGCGTTTCCTGCGCGAAGCAAAACCATAGCGGAAATTCATAACCGCGAGTGGACCCGGCGTTCAAGCATTTTGTGTTCGATACAGGAGCGCTTACGAGGAAGTGCTTCTGGAAGCCATCTCTGACGGCTCGATTTTTTCCGGCGTCCTATCGAACTCCGGCTGCTTGCAGCGATTCAGCGCTGCTGTGAATCGCATCGCTTATCTTCTGCAACAAGCCCTCGCGCGTAAACGGCTTTTGCAAAAATGCAGACTCCGGCTCGTAGCCGTCTGGATGGCTGTTGTGTTCAAGGTATCCGGACATGTAAACAATTTTGAGCTCCGGATGGCAGCGTTTCAATTTGCGCGCCAACTCGTTGCCGCGCATTCGCGGCATCACCACGTCGGTAACTAGTACGTGGATCGCTCCTCTTCGCTGTTCCGCTATTTCCAGCGCATCCAATCCGTCTTTGGCAATCAGCACGGTATAGCCGCTGGCCTTCAGAAATTCTGCCGCCAGATCCCGCACCGCGTCTTCATCTTCAGCCAAAAGTACAGTGCCGAAGCCGCGCATCGCAGTTCCCTTTTTTTCCGGCCTGGCCGCCTGCACCTTTTCACCGCTCAACGGCAGGAGAATCTGAAACTTTGTGCCTTTTCCCAGCTCGCTTTCCACCCAAATGTAACCGCCGCTTTGTTTCACGACTCCATAAACAGTGGAAAGTCCCAGCCCGGTTCCTTTGCCCAATTCCTTGGTTGTAAAGAAGGGCTCGAAAATTCGCGCCTTGGTTTGCGCGTCCATTCCTTGGCCGGTGTCTTCCACCTCCAACATTACATAATGTCCCGGCACTGTGGGCGGATGAGCCTTGGCATACTCGTCATCGTGGACCACATTCCGCGTACGGATGGTGAGCTTGCCGCCGCGCGTTTCCATCGCATCCCGGGCATTCACCGCCAGATTCATCAAGACCTGCTCGATTTGGGTTGGATCCGCCTTTACCAACCCGAGTGGCTGCTCCGCATAAAATCTGAATTCAATGTCCTCTCCGATCAGTATCGGCAGCATTTTGCTGATATCGGCAATCAGTAAATTCAGATCCAGAATCTTTGGCTGCAAGACCTGCATGCGGCTGAACGCCAGCAATTGGCGAGTCAGCGAAGTAGCGCGGTCGGTCGCTTTTCGCACCTGAGTGATGCTGTGATGCAGCGGAGTCGCCGGCGGCAGTTTTTCTTCCAGCAGATCGCTGTGGCCCTTGATCACGGTCAGCAGATTGTTGAAGTCGTGCGCCACTCCGCCGGCCAGCCTGCCCACGGCCTCCATCTTTTGCGCTTGGCGAAGCTGATCTCCCAGGCGTCTGCTTTGCTCTTCATTGCGCTGCAGCGTTCCGCGCATGCGGTCAAACGCTGCGGTGACTTCCGCGACCTCATCTCCACTTTGCGTATCGACCGGGTAGCTGAAGTCTCCTTCTTCGAGCGCACGGACCCCGTTCACCAGTGTCGCCAGCGGCCTGGTAAACGTGTCCGAAATCAGAAAAACCAATCCAGCTCCGGCGAAAACTGCGAACAATCCCAGCCCGATTAGAGCCTGGTTTAGCCGTGCGATAAAGGCGGTCGCATCGTCGTAGGACTTTAGCACGGTGAGCGTCACGGGAGGGAAGGACCCGGGCGTCAAATCCACTGTGCTCGCGCGATAGTGTTCCTTCCCGATCTGAACATTTTTCGCGCCGGGCGAATTATGAAGTTCCTCAGCGAGAGTTCGGTCATCCATCGCCGGAAGCGAACTCACCACCAACTCGTCGCCGTAGCTGAAGGCGATCTGGCAAAACGCGATACGGCCCACATCGCTCGCCACACTCGCATCGACCTCGCGGCCCACGACTACAGTTCCCAGGTGTTTTTTCTCTTCCGGTGAACCAAGCTCGACCGGTCGCGTGGCCACCTGATACAGATGTCCATTGCCGTACCACCAGGCGCCCGTCTCGGTCATGCCACGCGAACGCGACAGCATCTCTTCGGCCACGCCTTGCGAAAATCCAGGTATCGACGTATGCAGGGCGACGATTTTTCCTTTCCAGTCCGCCAGCGCAGCAAGTTCGTAACCGCCCGAAAGCCATAAATCTTCGGTGGCTTCCTGTATCACCGGAGAATCGTCTTCTTGCGACAGCAGGGATTTCACGCTGGGAAGGGTGGCCAGCAATTCGGCCTGGCGGTTTTCTTCGATCTGCCGCTCGGCTCGCAGGTTTTCAAACGTCAGGATTGAGTTACGCGTATCCTTCTCGATTTCTCTTTGAACTTGCTTTTCCGCCGTATGGCCCACGATCAGCAAGGTCGCAAACGTCAGCCCCGCGATAATCAGAACGATGGACAAAAGAAATTTGGTCCTTAAGCGCAAAACAAAGGGAGCCCGGCGTGAGTTTCGGATCTGCTCTAGACACTTAGAGATTGCCAACAGCCGCATCGCAGTTTTCCCCCGCAAGCACAGAGTAGCAATCGCAATCGCGGGCGAAAATGGCCCGCTAGTACTAGGGGGCAAGTTTTTAACTTATTGATTCTATTGGAAGATAGAAGGGCGGTCCTTCCCATGTGAGCCGCTGAGGGACAGCAGAGCAACTAGCATGATGTATTGAAGTTGACGACCAGAGGTAGTTCGCATTACGAGGGAACGAGGCACATCACAGCGATTTTTCAGGGGATTACTCTGCCAGCGGTAGCCTTACTTCTATGCTTGTTCCGTCTTTGCCGGATCGTATCGAAAAATGTCCACCCATTACTCTGACTCTCTCGCGCATGCCGGCAATCCCCACTCCGACCAGTCTCTTGCCGGCATCGAACCCCTTGAGCGTCTCCGGCTCGATGCCGCGGCCTTCATCGCAGATTTCCACCATCACGCTTTCGGCATCCGCTTCCATGCGAATTTTCGCTACATGGCTGCCCGAATGTCGATGAATGTTCGCCAGACTTTGCTGCACCACGCGGAATAAAACGGTTTCAGTTTCGCGTGGCAATCTTCCCAGGCTTCTCGGAACGTCGAGTTCCACTCGGATCCCGCTGCGCTCCGAGAACCCTTCCACATACCATCCCAGCGCAGACGCCAGTCCCATTTCGTCTAGAAGGGGCGGGTGCAACAAGTACGAGATCGTCCTGATTTCGGAGGTACAGCGATTGGCGAGCTCCAGCGTGTCGGAAACCTGGCGTCCCAGCGATTCTTCGAGGTGCACGCTCTGCTTGAGCCCGCTGAGGTTCATTTCAATTGCCGCCAGATATTGCCCGGCGCTATCGTGCAATTCGCGGGCGATGCGCCTGCGTTCCTCGTCCTGCAAACTGATAACCCTTGCCGAGAGTTGCCGCAATTGGGAGGTACGGTCGTCAATGACCGCTTCCATTTCCGACTGGGTCTGGCGCAGCAGCGTTTCGGTCCGTTTGCGAGCTTCGATTTCATCCTCGCGCTCTTTTCGAGCTGCTCGCTCGGCTTCGATCGATTCCAGAAGGTGAAGCCCGCAGGATGTGAATTCAGCGAGCGCGGTCATCAATCGAACGTCTTCCGAATCGAATTTCACATTTTCATCGTGCGATACGATCCACAGTGTGCCTTGGATGTCGTCCCCGATGGGTAGAGGGAAAATCAACGTCTCCACAATGGGTGGGTGGACGTCCCGAAAGTATTCGAAATATCGTGCCGGATGGGAAAATAACTGCGGAGACCCCAGGTCCAGGCAAATGCTGCTGGGGCTAAAATCCTTCGGTTTTACTTTGCCGACGTATCCTTCCAGAACGCCCGCCAAGTGAGTCCATCGAAAAACCGGCTCCGCGTCGGGACGCTCTTCCAGCAAACTAATGCCCGCAGTGCCCGCACCGCAGAGATGCAGAGCCATTTCTAATAACGTCGCCACAAGCTTGTGCGGTTTCCTGGCCATCACGCGCGCAAGCCTTTGGATAGATTCCGCCACTTCTCGCGGGTCACGCGGCTTTTGAGGACGCAAATAAAGCTGGCTTGTAATGAGAACGTCTTCCAGCTTTACAGGTTCGCGCTGACGAGCTTGTGCAGGAGTATTCGACATCGCCCAATGCGCCATCTGTCTTTCGACGTGGCGCTATTCCAGGAAAACGGCAAGTGAATTCTACCACGAACTACGCGGTCTTCGGACCGTGCGGCACGTCTAATCCGTGCTGCCAGGGCCTAAACCCTTACATGTAAGCTTTTGTCTCCGAACGTAATACCACACGCGTCCCGCCAATTTACGTCCTTCCCTGTATGGCGGCGTCCTCCAGGGCGGCGTACGCTTATTCCGCAAAGTTTAATTTCCAGGTTGTAGTGTTGAATTTTGGAATTCCCAAAGCACCCTTTTCGGCAATCAAGATTGAAAGGAGATTCAAAGATGAGACTCGGTAAGTATCTAGCAGTATTTGGAACAACACTGTTCATGAGCGCGTCGCTGCTAGCAAGAGTTCCTCAAAACCAGCAGCCCGCTCCGGACAACACCAAGACCAATCAAGGCGATGCCGACAAAGGAGCCGTCACTGCCGATCAGCAAAAAATGAATCCGGCAGACCGCACGACCACCAAACAGATCCGCAAATCGATTATGCAGGACAAGTCGCTTTCCACCTACGCGCACAACATTAAGATCATCACGCAGGACGGCAAGGTCACTTTAAAAGGACCCGTCCGCACCGAGGATGACAAAACCAGTTTGGAAGCCAAGGCCGTTGCGGTTGCCGGCGCCGGGAATGTAACGAACCAACTCGAAATCGCTCCCAAACAATAAGGGCTTCATCAGCATTCGTTCCGGTTCCTAAAAAAGGAGAAACAAAAATGTCAGCAAAGAAAACGTCGGTGTTCGGAATCTACGGTTCACGTGAAGCAGTGGAACGCGCCATAGATACATTCTTGAAGAGCGGTTTTACCACCTCGGATGTTTCCGTCCTTCTGCCGGAAAATCTGGGCGGCAAGCCGCTGGCAACTCACAAAGATACCAAGGCTCCCGAGGGCGCCACTGCCGGAGGCGGCGCTGGTGCCGTCATCGGCGGGACCTTGGGACTCTTGGCCGGAATTGGCGCTCTCGCCATACCGGGCGTCGGGCCTTTCATCGCTGCCGGCCCCATCATGGCTACCTTGGCCGGCCTCGGCGTGGGCGGCGCAGTGGGCGGCTTTGTGGGCGCGTTAGTGGGAATGGGCATTCCTGAATATGAGGCGAAACGCTACGAAGCTCGTATTCAGAAGGGCGGGATTCTGTTGTCCGTCCACTGCGATACTTCCGAGCAGGTAAAGCGCGGCAAGGAAATTCTGAAGAACACCGGGGCCGAGGACATTTCCTCCACCGGCGAATCTTCTTCGGACGTTTCGAAGTCGGCTCGCGCCGCCGGCGCCTCTGAATAATTCACCAGGAGGGAGGCTCGCGAGCCTCCCTCCTTTATCTTCTCTTCTTAATCTTCTCTCGTCCGGCCCCTGAGTGTGTCATGCTGCTGAAAGGAGGCTTGCGCAGTGCTCTCAGCCACTGGACTCGCAATCATTATTCTGTGGCTCTTAGGCAACCTCGCCTTTTATCCAACGGTCGGATGAATCCACATATTGCCGATCATCGGCCTGGTTCTAATTTTAATGCATTTCCTGCGGCGTGGTCCGGCAAGCTAAAGCATCCAGTTTCGGGCGTCAACGAAGAGAAGGTTCGGAGATTCTGGTTTCACGAGGAGAGAATCACAATGGCTGAAGAGAAAAAATGCGCGCATCCCGTCTGTTCCTGCACCGTAACAAACAAAAAATACTGCAGCGAAGCCTGTGCAGCCATGGAAAAAACGCCGGACATTGATTGCCACTGCAACCACCCATCCTGCAAGGGGAAAGTAAGCTAACAGGCCGGTATCCGTGGCTGGTGTCCTCAACTTCCGGGAAGCCGCGCGGCAACGCTCTGCGTCACTTTATGCTGCTAGCTTGAAAAACCTGTTGTAGCATTCCTGACAGCGATAGGGGCGGAAGCGCACGATCTGCAATATTCGATCCACCAAACCGCGCCGATGCGATCGTCGGACGATATCGCTTCCGCAGTGAGGACATACATGCACTTTTTCGACTAACATCACCCATCTCCGTATAAGCAAACCATACAGTTCAACCCAGCCACTGCCCCAAACATACCCCCAATCCGCACTTGCCGATCATCTTACTGCTGGTAGAACTTTCAATCAATCCCTAAGGTTGCTGCCCGCTGGCAAAAGTGCCCCGCGGGACCAGGCGCGTTCGGACTATATTCCGCGCGCAATGCTCGCACTATGCCGCAAAACCTGTAAATCGATACCCAACTTACCGTAGGCATTTTTCGCCCGCCAAAACGAACCAACCCTTTGCCTCGCGGGTGTCCCTCGCTGGTTTCTAACCCCTCGCGCCGGGATTTGTTGCACGAATCTTCTGGAACATTTGGTTGAACGCCTTATGCCGCTGGCAGCGGGCCGTTGGCTCATCCGTACCACTCCACTTCGCGCAGTAAGCGCATGAATTCGCAAGAGTCGAATTCCAGAATCAGTTCGCAAGAACGGGCAATCCGGAATTTTCTTGCCAGGTTTTTGGCCTTTCCCATTTCCACGTTCAGCCCTTCCAGCGAATGGAGCGTTGCGCGGTGCCGCAGCGCGTTCCTCTCGAACTCGCGGGAAGCGCGATAGGTGCGAATCCCCGCAACCAAGGCGGGCAGCAGCGCAGCGCCCAACACCAATTGGCCAGCCAGCGATTCATTTGGCTCTTTAGATTTCTGAAGGCGCTCAGTGGAAACTAGCGCGACGTGAAATAGCACAAGGCCAAGCCCGGAGAAGAACAAGATGTTGGTCAACAAATGGGAAAGGATGCCGCCCTTTTCCTCTTCTTCGCTCTTGAAAGCCAGATAGTCCATTTGGGTGTCCAGCCGTTTGTCCCGGTAATACTCGATTATCTCGTGCAGCGCTTCATGGCACGATTCAGGGCAATGGATTTCCGACGGATCCGGTATCACGCCTTGGGCCGCGCGCTCCTTCACATCTTCATAGACTAGTCCTTGCAGCACGCGGACGGCAGCGCGCACTTCTTCACGAACTTGGTCGGCGGGCGTCTGGTCGCCGCCATCGGTTTTGTTAGGCTCATCGCACCACAAGCGCGGATCCATCAGTGTTTTAAATTTGAGGAGGCGCAGGTTTTCTGCTTGGTATCGCGCAAGGAGCCAATGATTTTTCGGCTTTTTGAGTGTCCCCCGCAAGATCGCAAACAGGCAAAGCCCAACGAGCGCGCATTCGATGAACAGAAGGAACCAGAGTTTCGGGTAATAGATTTCGAGCACGCCCACGATCACTGCAAACAGGCCTGAAAGCACGGCAGCCAGGGAGATGTACTGATAGCTCTTCCGGGAATTTTTTGCGCGTTCATCTGCATCCCGAAATTCGCGCAGGATCAATTCCTGAACCAGCATCAACGCATTAAACAGCGGCAGATAACGCCTGTGACCCGCTTCCACCTTGTCGCGGCAAAGCGAAATCTCGTAGGAATCGTCCATGTCGTCGAACGATTGGGTTAGCGGGGACGCCGGAGCAGTTGCCATCTTTCACCGTTTTACGATGCGATAACCCAACGCAAGAATCGTCTTCAGCGTTTGATTCACCAGCGCGCGGTCGTATTCCTTCTCGGATTCCGGAAGCTCCTCGTAGGGAACCAGGCAGGGATGCTTGCGCTGGGAATCGTCGCGCCGCGGCCCCAGCGTCCATCCGTCTTTGATGCGCTTCTGCGCCCACACTTCATGCGCGTTCCGGGCCAGTTTTTCCAGCAGCGGCTGCAGCTCGTCTAGCTTGACGTTCGACGCATCTATCGGGTGCGGGACGTAAGGTTCTTCAGCCATACAGTAGCTAACTCCGCCTGCCAGCAGAGCGAACTGGGAAGCTCGCCTGAGCTTTCCGCCTTCCCGAACTTCAGCCCGCCGGAGAGCGGCCACTATATCAGAACTGTAAAAGCAGCCCAACCATCGAGCCAAACTCGCGCCAAACGCCCGATTTCCATCCAAATGACGAGTACCGTTACTCGATTTGCGTTTGCAAATACGCCAACGGCTATTAGACAATGTTGCAGCTCCCAGCTTTGCAGCAATTCGGCCCTTGGAGTAAGTAATGGATTCCAGCCCCAAGAAGATTTTCGTCAGCTACGTGGAAGAAGATGGCGACATAGCCCACGAAATCGCCAAGCACCTTGAATCTCACGGCTACAGCAGTTGGTATTACGAACGCGATTGTCCGGCCGGCGCGGATTACTTCGAAGAAACCTTCAAAGCCATTTCTGACTGCGAAGCGATGGCCATCATAATTTCGCCTCGCTCGCTGCCGTCCGATCAAATTACGCGCGAAATCGTGCGCGCCGTTGAATCCAACAAAGCTACTCTGCCGCTTTTGCTCGATCTCACTCACGACGAATACGCGCACCGCCGGCCCGGCTGGAAACAAGCCATGGCCGCCGCCAATGCCACGCGCCTTCGTGCGGGCGAAATTCCCGGCATCATCCCGGCGCTCGTAGCCGGCCTGCGCGCCAAAGGCATTCGTCCCCACGGAGAAAGCGCACCCCAGGCCGCTACGCCGACTCCGGTCGCAAGCGGGTCACGAGTCGTCGCGTCAGAAGCCGCTGCGCCTCAGTCCACTGTCTCGTCCTCCGGCACCATCGTTGTGCCGCCGCAGTCGACCGCGCCGCCGTCCGGCACAATGGTTGTCCCGCCGCAACACGCCGAAGTCGCCCCGATGCGCGAAGCGCAGGTTTCGACCGCCGCGACCGAGGGAAAGCCCGCCACGGCGGGCAGGCTTCCCTTGATTCCGATCGCCGCGGGAGTCGCACTGGTTATCGCCGCATTCGCCGGATGGCATTTCGTCAAGGCGAGTAAAAAACCTGCGCCACCGCCGCCCGCGCCGGTTACTGCCACGATCATGTTGAAGTACGCCGTGGACCGCCATTTGTGCACGCCCGATCTGAACATGACGCTCGCCGGCAAAACCTACCATCTTTCAACAGCCGCCTTCGCGGCGAGCGACGTTCCCAAAGGCCTGCAGCACTACACGATCGATGGAATGGTCTCTTGCCCCGGTCACCATGCCGCCAAAGCTAGCGGCGGAGGCGACATCGACGTTCGCGAAGGCGCAGTCTTTGACATGACTTGGCAGAGCAAGCCTGGCGGCGTCGGGATCGTCGACGTTGTTGACGCGGCCAACGAACCCCCGCCCACGGCGCCTGCTGAACCCGTGCATGCAAATAGGTCTGCTGCGGCTCCGACTGCGCGGCCTTCCGCCGTTGCGCAGACTGCGGATCCTGCGCAGCCGTTGCTGGTGAAAGCAAACGCTGCCTATGCCCAAGGACGTTTCTTCGAACCCGCGAATGATTCGGCGCTTCACTGGGCGATTCTGGCCGGGAAGTCGGGCAGTCCCGCCGGTAAGAATCTGGAGCTGCAGCTCGGCAATTTGTTTCGCGCGCAACTCAACCAGCTCTATCAGCAGCAGAATTATCCGGCTGCGCTGCACTTGGTCAACGTGATGCGGATTTATTACCCAACCAACGCCGAACTCATTGGCGATCAGCAAAAATTATTGGCGGTTGAAAACGGCGCGGCCGCGCAACGAGTGCAGATGGGCCAGGCCATGCAACAAATGCTCAACTCCGGCCAGCGCCCGCCGGGACCCTATCCGCCGGGCGCCGTGCCGGCGAATCCATATCAAGCCCAAGCTCAGGCCCAAGCAAGGGCCGCTGCCGCCGCACAACAAAGAGCCGCTCAATCCCACCCGCACTGACCCGGAGTTGTCTATGCCGATTTAGTGTTCTGCCGCTCCATACTGCGCGAAGGTCACAAAGTGTCCGGCCGGCTCTTTCACACCAAGTTCCTTCGCCCCGTAAAACGTGGTTCGCACCGGCATCACCACCGGCATTCCCTTCAGTGCAGCAATCACCGCATCCAAATCATCCACCTCCAGGTAAAGAAACGTGGGGCCTTTGTGCATGTCCTTGGCCACCTGCGCGTTGTCTTTCTCCACACTCGCATACGTTTGATACATCACCTCTGTAGTGCCTTTCTGCAGAATCACGAAGGCCAATTTGTTCCCGTCCGGAACTTCCGCCGTCTTCGTGAATCCCAGGCGGTCCACCCAGAAATTCAAGCAAGGCTCGATTTCTTCCACCAAAAGCACTGCCGTAATTCTTTTCACCTCGATCGTCTTCACTGTCTTCTCTCCTTGCGCCGCAGCAGAGCCTGCGAACAGTAGCAGCCCCACCATCGGCAAAATTGAAAAATGTGCGCGCATCTGAGCTTTTCTCCTTGCTAAATCAACTAGTCTGATTTAGACTAGCTAACCATAGCGAAGTGGATTATCCTTGTCAAGGAGGTTTCTATGAGTTCCCAACCCCGCCGTTTGCAGGACTTGATTTCCGTGGGCCCGGCCATGCTCGGCGATTTTCAGATGTTGGGCATCAGCTCGATGGCCCAGCTCGCGCGCCAGAATCCCCGCAGGATGTACGACAAGCTTTGCCGCATCACTGGCCAGCGCATCGACGTCTGCTGCCTGGACACATTTCAAGCCGCCATCGCCCAGGCTCGCCACCCGCAGCTTCCCGCCGAAAAGTGCCAGTGGTGGTATTGGAGCCGTCTGCGCAAGGCTCGCCATGCCCAAAAAATATAAGCAGGGCAGTCTTACGACTCCCGATCTCGTGCTCTTGAGCTTGCTTGCCGAACGCCCCATGCATGGTTATCAGGCCAACGCGGAGCTCGAACGCCGCCAGTGGCGCAATTGGGTGGACCTCTCTCGCCCCCAGCTTTATTACTCGATGGAGAAGCTTGCGCGTGCGGGAATGATTGCCGTCGCGGAAACGGATGAACCGTCCGGGGGCCCCGACCGCCGCGTATTCAACACCACTGCCGAAGGCCGCGCTGCCCTAGCATCGGCGCTCGAACGCGAAGATTGGGCCAGTCAACGCGACCGCCCCGCTTTTCTTACCTGGCTCGCGCTTTCCTGGCAAGCGCGCCCGGGGGGCACCGCACGGCAATTAAAACGAAGGAGGGGATTCCTGCAGGCCGAGCTCGCCCGAGAGCAATTGACGCTCCGCGCCGTCCGCCGGGAAGTCGGCCACCACTGTCACGAAGCTGTCTGGATGATCAATCTAACCATCGCCCAATTTCGCACCGAGCTACGTTGGATCGACAAAGTCTCGCGAGAGTTGCGCCACCGCGCCCCCGCCCGCCGCCCCTACTATGCCACCTAAACCGTTACACGATTTACAGTGGGCGACCGAAACTATGCGCAGACGTAAAGCCTCGCTATTGCCGGCGCGGATGCAGATAATTCGTGAGAAGCGCTACGGCTTGCTGCAGAGCTCGCAGCGACACATCGTATGTTTTCCCACCTCCGTTGTCGGACACCAGCACGCCACAATCGGCGCGCCGAGCAAAAAAGCTCTTTGGACACCCGCACGGACTTCTCAGAAAAGAGAGCCGGACGCGTGGCATTCCCTTTCAACCGGACATGGCCATGCAGTTACGGCAAGATTGCTCGTACCGGTCACCGCGGTGTTAGTTCCATTATCGGTGAACTGAGACGGTACTCCCGAACCTACCTGCCGTCAGACTCACATACGTCCCTGCTCGAGGAACGGCTTCCGTGCTGAACACACGGCTACACCGCGAATTGGAGTTTTGCGCGGCTGGGTGCTACCTTGGATTGAGCACTAGCAGCCCGCGTGATCCGGCGTTTATGGCCCGCGCGTGGGGAAGAGGTGAACAGCCATGACTTGGGGAAAACGGCGAGCGATCGTAATCATCCTGGTGCTCGTATTTGTGGTCGTCGCGATTTTCTGGTCGGCGGCTTCCAAACCCGGCCTGCGCATCGCCTCCAACTCAGTCTTGGTGATGGACGCGAGCGGGCAAATCGAAGAGCAGCGCGCTCCTGATTTCTTTAGCGCCTTCAACGGTCCTGTTCCGGTGCTCCACGATTACGTTGACGCGCTCGACGAAGCTCGGACCGATCCGCGAATCACCGGCCTGGTGGTTCGTATCGGGCCGCTCGCAACCGGCTGGGGCAAACTGGAGGAAATTCGCGCGCATCTGCTGGAGTTTCGCAAAAGCGCCAAACCCTCCATTTGTTATATGGGCTATGACGGCATCCAAAACCCGGAATATTATCTCGCCAGCGCTTGCAAGGAAATTTGGCTCGTCCCTACCTCGCCGGTCAGCATTCGCGGGATGATGGCGCAGGCCGTTTTTTTTCGGGGCACGCTCGACAAGCTGAAAGTTGTCCCGGAGTTCTACCACATCGCTGAATACAAAACGGCCACGAATTCGTTCACCGAAAAGAGATTTACTCCGGCCCACAAAGAAGAAGTGGAATCGCTTTTGCGCAGCATCTATGAACAGTATCTGAGCGAAGCTTCGATGGGACGCGACATGGAGCCCGCCAAGTTCGAAGCCATACTAAATCGTGGCCCGCTTTCCGGCAGCGAAGCGGTGGAATCCAAAATTGTCGACCGCCTGGCGTACTGGGATCAGGTGCAGGATTTCTTCAAGCACCGCGCGGGCAGGTGGAATCCGATTTCTCTGAGGACCTACCGTTCTACTCCCTCGCCTCCGAACTTCGCGCTCGATAAAATTGCCATCATCCACGCTACCGGCTTGATTGTTTCAGGGGATTCCGGAACCACCGCCGCGGGAGGATTTATCATGGGTGGCGATTCAGTCGCCTCGGATATTCGCAAGGCGCGTACGGACTCGAGCATCAAAGCCATCGTGCTGCGCGTGGATTCCGGCGGCGGATCGGTGGTCGCGAGCGAAGTGATTCGCAGGGAAGTGGAACTGGCGCACGGAGTAAAACCGGTGGTCGTGTCGATGTCCGACGTGGCAGCCTCCGGTGGCTATTGGATCGCCTCGCCCGCAGACAAAATTGTCGCCGACCCCAATACAATTACCGGCTCGATAGGCGTCCTGATCGGCAAGATGAACGTCTCGGGACTTTATAATCTGCTGGGCATCAGCACCGATTACGTGGCTACCAGCGAAAACGCCACGCTTTTTTCCTCACAGCAGAATTTCACGCCCGCGCAACAGGAATACATCGAAAAATCGATGCATGAAACCTACAACGCGTTCGTAAAGGGCGTGGCGGAAGGCCGCAAAATGTCGGTGGAAGCGGTAGACAAAATCGGCAAGGGCCGGGTTTGGTCCGGAGCGCAAGCCAAGGGTCTGGGTCTGGTGGACGAGCTAGGCGGCGCAGATCGCGCCGTTGAAGTAGCTAAGCAGCTCGCGCACATTCCCGCAAGCGATTCCGTTCGCATCGTCCGGCTTCCTGAAGAGAAAACATTCTTTGAGCAGCTTTTCGAGCGAGAGAAGGAACAGATGCGGCAGTCGGAATCCTTGGAAGCGACCATACAGCACATCTTGAGCACGATGGAGCCGGTACAGGCCCGCCTGCCTTACGAGCTGCACATAAAATAAAGCTGTATTGCCAACACTTGATCGCGACGTGCAAGCAAGCCCCCCTCACATTACGGGCTGAAACAGACGCCGAGTTTCGCTATACTTCCATTCCAGGGCGCGGTACCCAAGTGGTAAGGGAGAGGTCTGCAAAACCTTTATACGTGGGTTCGATTCCCACCCGCGCCTCCATCAAATCCCTTAGTAAAATATGGGCTTGGAGTATTGGCAGTCTCTCGTGTACCCGCCGTGTACTTCGCGTCGCCGGTATCTTGCGCCAGCGGATCGTTCTTCCACGCGTTGCGTAGATCCGCTTCCAGCTGATCCTGCCGCGTCCTGGTCCACGGGCTATAGTGCTTTTCAGTGATGCGAAGCGATTGATGACCCAAAAGAATCGATACCCGTTCAATAGGCACACCACGCCCGTTGAGCGATTCTTGGATGCTTTTTGACAATGCAAGCACAACACCTGTCGTCGTTGCCTTCCAGAAAGAGGCAAGTCCTCGAATAATAAACCGAGAGCTTTACGAGAGCCTCTTGACCCACTACACGACGTTATGACGAAGCCGCCTGCCAATGTGCTCGACCTGCCGCTGGAAGAACGTGCCGAGATGGCGCTGAAGCCGGCAGTGGAGAATGTTTCTCAAAATTCTTTTGCGCTCCAACACTGGACTCCTCTCAAGGATACCCATCCGTAGTTTCGGCGTGTGGCCGACTCTTCCGCGCGGCAACAGCTTTCCCCAGAGGGTTCTAGCGGGCGCGAGAAGGGGAGTGTTTTGGAAGCAGACCAACCTTCTCTCTTATTGCTTGGCACGGCCATTCAACCGAAATCCTCGGTTACAAAAACGGAATTGCCGTGGTGGTCGGGCTCAACCAGGAGAATAACTTCGGTTCGCGCGTGCTTTTCGTCCGGATCCGAGTCCTGGAGTGACCGATACAGGTGAAGGCTGAGTTGTCCTTCGGCAAGCCAAACCTCGGTCAGAAAATGCAGATGTTCGCGGCAGTCGAAAATCAGTTTCCACCGGAAATGTCCGCGGCCCGCGAGTTGACTGACATTTACCGGGAGTTTAATCGCCTGGCCATTCTGGCCGTGGACCGCGAGCAACCATACTCTCGACGTCAGGGCGGGCAACGCTTCGAATCGGTAAGTGGCAGGGGGCAAAGTATGGGTTCCCACTACGAATTTGAACGGCACTTTGATCACAAATTCCGTGGCCGGCCCATCATTAATCTGGGCCGGAACCTTCGACGCCCACAAACCTGGCAAACTAAGACCGGCTAACGCTCGCATTTGCTTCCTCCTTCTTGCCCGTTTCCCTTCGAAATCCTTCCCTCACTCTATATATCGGAAAACGGAGCCCAAAAGCGTCAAGCGATCGTAATAAATCTGGCGGGTGGCGCATTTTTTTTCCAAGAGGCCCTGCCGTTGTGCAAGAACTCCAACCAGGAGGGAGACAAGGGTGGGATGACAAAGTCACTCAGCAGGTTCGCCGGGCTGAGAACTGTCCCGGTCTTGCTATTGCAATTCTTCTGGCCGGCTCACCAGTAGGGCTGCGTCCCCAGCCAGCGGGCCAACTGATCGATGTTCACCCCCTACCTGGTGCTTGCGTTCGTGTTTGGGTCAAAGGACGGCCTTTTTGATCGCGCCCTAAATGAAAATAAAGCCCTCGCTCGGAGCTGGGCGTCGCTTGGCCGCGGAGCAGGTTTGATTTTCTTGGCCTGTATCAGCCGGATCGCTAGCCGCGCCTGTTTTGCATCGCTGGGTCAAAGAGCAAGATCGCTTCAATGTCGCCTTCCTGATATAGACTGAAACCGCTTGCGAAAGCGCGATGTTTTCGGAAGCGAAGGGTATTGCGTCGGCCTTTGGCAGATGCTTCAAACACCATGCCGAACCGGCTGGCGTCGTGGTGTCGTACAAGTGCCCGAATTTGCCATGTACCTCAGTTCGGCGTTTGTGTCCGTTTTGCAGGATTCATCGGAATGCAATATGATTAACTCGTGTGCTTGGAGGAGGTTGGAGGATTCGATTCCCACCCGCGCCTGCAAAATGTTCCGCCGGGTTTATCTGAGCCTTCGGAGACTCATTTGCCGGACGTCCACAGTTGTGGTGCACCCATTTCAAAACAATTCTCCGCTGAATCAACTGCTCGCAACTTGGTGAAAGCAGCCTCTTATCCCCGCCATTTGGGAGAATTTATCGCTTCCCTCATTTTGTTTTTGGTATTTTTTTCTCCTACGGTTCGTGCGCAAGGCGGGCCACCTTATTACACCAACGACCCCGGTACGCCCGGAAACCTGCAATGGGAAATTAATTTGGGCTACATGCCCTTTCTTTATCCCGACTCATCGATCACTCACACGCCGGACGTGGATATCAACTTTGGTCTCGGCGACCGCATACAGTTGACGTTTGAAAACGCGTGGCTCCGCGTGGACAATCCCTCGCCCGCGAAGTACGGGTTGGGACAGGATCAACTGGGACTAAAGTGGCGATTTTACGATAACAAAGATTCGGGATTTGCCATGTCGATTTTTCCGCAGCTTTCCATTAACAATCCGAACCACTCTGTCGAGCGGGGAATCACGCCGCGAGGCGCAAGCCTGATCTTACCGATGGAATTTAGGAAGAAGCTGGGCCCGGTTGATATCAATTGGGAGGGTGGCTACAACCTGGTTCACAAGGGCCCGGATGGATGGCTCGCCGGCCTTGTTGTGGGCCATGAATTTACCGACAGGTTGGAGCTGGACGGCGAATTTTATTCCACCGGAACATTCCATCCCGCCACGAACCAGGAGACATTGGAAGGAGGTCTGCGCTACAAAATACATCCGCCGTTCATTTTACTGATAATGGCTGGACGAAGCTTACAACCCGCTGGACTCACTCAACCATACTTCGTCGGTTATTTTGGAATGCAGTTTTTGCTTCCGCCCCATCCTTTCGAAAAAGAATGAACCCGGCGTTTGATCTAACGCCTGCGCCAGTGCACACACAAGCTGCGTATTTGCCAAACACTGAATGAGACGGCGAACCACGCCACAGTGGCACCCGACAATACTAGGAAAGAAGAATGAGCGGGCAGCAGCAGCCACACCATCGCGGCAAAAGCCATCATTCCGATGCTTCCCATCGCGGCGCCGGCGGCGTCCACGCCGGCAACCTTTCTGCCACGAATCATGCCCTGCAATCCAAGCCGCTCCTTTTTTTCTTTCTCCTCATTCTCCATCAGGGTCGCGCTGGCTGGAAAAATAGCGGGGAAAGCCAGGAATAATCCGCCAACCCCCGGCCCATATTTTTCGGCGATCACTCCGGCGAGAACGCAAACGGTCCCGCCAAAGAAGAAACGGAGAGCGAATGGATACCATTTCGTCTGGCGCAGAGCCGATAAATCGACACTGACGTTCAATTGTGTTTACCTCAGCAGGAAAAACCAAAGTCCAAATGAAGCTGCAAGCCAAACTGGAATCAAACTCACTGTTACCAGCAGGCTCGACGCGTTGCGCCTCAGCAGCAGCCAGCTAGCGCAAGAAGCATAAACGAAGAACGCCGCTGCTCCGGCCATCATCGAGCGAGTCTCTGTTGCCGCCCAGATTTTGCCTTGGGAGGAAATAGTCAAATACAACGTAGCCAGAGCCACCGACGGAGCGGCTCCAAAAAGACCAGCGAAGCTTTTTGGTTTTAAAAAGTCACTGATGGCCGCGAAGGCGCAAACGACGATGCCGCCGATGAGGAAGCGAAAAAGAAGTTGGGTAATCAATGACCTTTCGAATTCTACCGTTGAATCGATGCACGGAGTAACTAGGGCATCCGCTGGCCGTTCAATTTTCCAGAGGCGCCATTGATCTTCACGCAGTCGGCATGAACCGTAGTTGTCGTAGGCGTGCTGCAGGTTTGCGTCTTGGTCACCACGCGCACCACCACAATAGCGACCGTGGCTCCCACTGCTGCTCCAACGCCGACCGCCACTCCGGCGCCAACACCGATTCCTCCGCCCGTAGCACCAGCACCGCTTGCCGCGGTAGTATTCACGGCTTCGGTCATGTTCATTGGTGTGGCTGGGTTCGGTTGAGACGGCTGTTCATTGCTGCGAACGCTGGACTGCTCGCCGCCTTTCATCAGGACGCAGTGTCCCAAATTGTCGCAGACTTTGCATGCGCCTTCGATGCAGATGACTTGCATCTTTCCGTTGATGTCGAATAGTACGACCATGTCCGTGCCGACAACGCCGGCGACTCCGACGGGAGTGCGAATTTGAAAGTGGGCATCCGGTTTCACCAGCTTGGCTGCCTTGGCGCGGACGCGGCCGTAATTCAATTCCAGATCGGTCTGCTGTTGCCCGGCGTCGTGTTTTGCTATCGTCAAATTGGAATCGGAGCCAACGCTCACAATCGAGCCGTCATTCAAGGCGATGCGGGCGCGCGCGAGATGACCGGTGTTAATAACGTCACCCCAGAAAACCTGCTGGGAGGTGGAAGCACTCACTTGTTGCGCGCCGCGGACGACGTTAACGATGGGCACCACGGTCGTGATTTTCCCCGCGCTTTGCGCCGCCTGCGCGGCGACGTCCGGAGGGAGGACCAGCGCCAGGCAGATTACGAATACCAGCGTAAACACAATCGGATGGCGAAAATTCATTTGGATATTCCTCACCGGATGCCCTTGGTGGGCCCACTTAACAAGCCAATGCGCCCGGGTTTCTTCATCATCCGGAAGAAATCCGGTCGCGGGATCTGCGAAAAGTTATCACAATTTTGCGGGTAAAACCTAGCAAAATTGCCGAATTCATTGGCCAAAGAGTAGCTTTCCAACCTGCGACCGGTGAAGGACCGCGCAAAGTTTGTGGCCTCGAATGGCCGCTACTTTTTCGTCGCCGCCGCTGCCTTTTCCATTTGCGCGAACATGTCGCGCATGGCCTGGGTGGTCCCGGGAGCTCGCTTCTCGCGCCAGGCTTCCAAACGCTTACAGTGCTCCTCCAAGTTGGAAAGCATGTGCGGATTTTTGAAGAGTGCGCGCCAGGCGGGAACGATCGGTTTCAAGCGCTCCCAGACAATCCACTGTTCTCCGGTGTTCTCGAAGAAAAGTTCTTCGTCGATTAACCCGCGATTGACAATGCTCGCCGCCATTTCCCAGTAGCTCATCACCATTCGGAAATACGCGTTCTCCTGGCTGGCGGGCGGATACTGGCGCATCACATCTTCCGGCGAAGCAGGCCGGAAGTTATTCATGAACCAATCGCGGGCTTCGCGAAGACGTGGCTCCCGGCGGATGTCATACAGCCGTAACATTAAATTCACCTGCTCGTGCGTAACCTCTCCCATGATCTTCCTCCTGAAGCGAAATAAAAAATCAAGAACCCGGCGCGGATACTTCACGCACGGAAACATTGTGCATATGGCTCAGCGGAATGCGCGATTGCTCGAAGCCAAGTTTGATTCGCCGCCGGAGTTCGCGCGCTACATCGTCTTTGCGATTCAGCGCAGTGCGTACCTGCAGCCGGATGGTGGTTCCATCCAAACAGAGAGACTCCACACCTAGTACACGCGGCCCGTCCACCAGCGCGGGCGACCAGTCCGCATCGTTGCGAAACTCGCCCGCGATTTTTTCCAGCGTGGCCAGCGCGCGGCCAACCAGCTCGTCGGAGGACACGGTGACATCGATAAAAGCCTGTGACCAATCGCGGCTCAGGTTGGCGACCTGGCCGACCAGACCGTTCGGAATGGTCACCATCGCGCCGCTGAGGTTTCGAATCACGGTTCGGCGCAAGGTGAGGTGCTCGACGCGGCCCGTTTCACCGCTGGTCTGAATCAGGTCGCCGATCACGAACTGGTCCTCGAATACGATGAAGAAGCCGTTGATCAGATCCTTCACCAAGTTCTGTGCGCCGAATCCCAAGGCCAGGCTGGCGACCGCTGCTGCTGCTTCGACCGGACTCACATTGAATCCGAATTCGGGCAGTACCGTCAGGATTGCTATGGCAACGATCAGTCCGACTCCTACGCTGTATAGCAACGCGGCCATCGTGCGCGTCTGCTGTTCGCGCATCTGCGCCACGCGCGTCTGGGATTTTGCCAATTGGACCAGACGGTTGGTAAGGGTTCTCAATAGGCGTGCAAAGATAAAGGCGATGAAAAGAATGGCCAGGACACGCACGGCGCGTATTCCCGCGATTTCCAGCCACGTTCTGAATGAATCAGTCATAAAATAAAAGGGAGCGGGATTATACCATCCACCCGCGCGATGCAGCGGCGCTTCCATTCCGGACACACTGCCGAGAGAGCGTGCGCATTGAGAGCGATTCTGCGGCGGGAGCGGAGGCAGCATGGACACCAAGAAACGTAATTTCCTCACGACGCTGGTTCCCTTAGCGATCGGCATGCCGTTGGGATTGTTCTCCAGGCTTGATTTTGCAAACGCGCAAATGCCGACTCCGCCAACTTCCGCCCAGCAAAATCCAGGCCCTCCGATCCATTCGCCATTTCCTCCTGATAATGCACCCAAGATAAATCCCAAAGACATTCTGAAGCAGAACCAGAAGCAAATCCACGACGATGTGGAAAAACTCTACGAGCTTGCGAGCGAATTGAAGGATGAAGTTGAGAAAACGGACGCGACAAACACGTTGTCGCTTCCCTTGATTCAAAAGGCGGAGCAAATCGAAAAACTCGCCAAACAGGTGAAGAACCTCACGCGCGGGTCGTGACGAGTTAAGCAGCAGGGAAAATAACCCCTCCGTATATCCTGGATAGTTTTTGCTACCGGGCGGGAAGCAGAGTAAAATCAACGGCGAAACGTCCAGCATCCCAAAAAACGCGCCCGTAGCTCAGATGGATAGAGCGTGTGCCTCCGGAGCACAAGGTCGGGGGTTCGAACCCCTCCGGGCGCGCCATATTCCCTTTAAAGTAGTTGTATCTATGACTACCGTCGCCTCATTGCGATAAGGTTTTACCGTGGTACTACCTAATGGAACGCGCGGCCCATCTGGTTGGTGGGTGATTCGTATCGAAAATCGCCTGTAATCAGCTATGGGGTTAGAACAAACTCAAGAATTTTTGAACCAACTCGAATGCCCGCCTGGCTTGCATCTCTTGTGTCTCGCGTTCGGATGAATCAAGAAATTCGACAACCTGTCCGGGACCAAAACTGTTCACAGTCGCGAACTTCTCTCGAACAATCTCTAGGGCTCGCTCGACGTCCTTCTCTTTACTTCGCCCCTTCCATACGGCGGCAAGTACGTCTAGTCCGCCAGGGTAGTTGGTAAGGCAATAACAAATATCATAGGCGTCCTTCGGTTTGTCTCTGCCGCCGAGGGCGTGCGCTTTCATGACGAGGAAGTCTGGCAGGGAAGCGATGCGAAGTCTCACCGTATTCATTGCTCCGCGAATTGTCCGGCCCGCGAATACGATGTCCACTGGAGCGTTAAAAGCAGTGCCGCATCCGTCCGCCTGCAAGACACGGAACCCTTCCAAGATTTTTGGATTGTTTTTCTCCAGCTTTACCTCTTTTGGTGCCAGGAATTCGACCTCTACTTGAATTGGTTTATTTCCATCCTGAAGATCGACATCGGTAACCAGTTGAAATGGCTTTGTCCCGGGTCTATAGCGCCGCGTGTTGAGCAGCAGGTTGAGCAATTCAGCGTAGCGTCCGTCGTTGAGCTTGTCGGCATCTAGAGCCAAGTCCACGTCTATACTCCCGACGTGCGCTTCTTCGGCCTGGGAAATTAATAGGTCGGGTACCCAACCTCCCACAACCACAAGACAATCGTGAAATGCTGCCAGAACCTGACCGAGATCGACTAGAACGCGACGCGCAGCGTCAACCTGTCGTGAGTGGTATTCGCTTTGATGTCTTGGCTCGTCATTCATAGTTGCCTGTACTGACTCCACTTCGGCTTTAATATTTGTTCCAATATTGCCTCCGCTGCTTCTTCCCCGCGACCTCCGCAATGTGAGAGGTCAACATAGGTTTGCACCGGATTTGTGCTGGCCATTCGCCGATCTCCGACGTTGCCAGCATCAGCTAAGTAGAAGACACCAGCGTCATCGGGAATGAGGAGTATCAAATTTTCGCCTGATTCGACGCGTTTTGCTTCGATGAGATCTTCGAAGTGCTTGACGTATTCATCGCTCACATAGAGCCAAGTCTTAGGTTGTCGCACATGCGCTGCCTGGTAGTCTGCCGCCGAGAATGCGGCATATGCTGCGAAACCACCCGCATCTAGATCAAGATTGGCCAGGGCATCCTGTAATTTCCGTCCTTGCAGTAAAGTAAAATAATGGCGGCGTTCGTGTCTGTCAAAACGGTAAGCATCTCTCCAAGCCGTCAATAACTTGAACGGATCGCGCAAGTGAAATCCCCCATCTGGCAAAGCTTCGATAAATGCCTCGTCCCGTAAATATCTAACTACCTTGTTCACCAACCCAAGACTAGGTTCCGGTATAGGAATTCTGAGTTTCCCAAAATGTGCTTCCATACTCCTTTGAGTCCAGCGCATTCCGGCATTCTCCGTCGCAAGGAGCGCTCGAATTACGCGTCCGGCCTCGGGGGTGCTCAGATTCGCGGTGGGACGAGGCGGAGAATTCAAGGGCTCATTGCCACGGCGCTCGAGGTAAATGGCATTAGCTACGTCGATGTGACAGTTACCAGCAAGATCGTACCAGCTCCAGCCCTGTTGGACGCATAAGTCACCGAGCCGGGGCGAGACAGAAGGCATGGCAAGTACGGGCACAAATGGTCGATGACCTCGTGTCAGAGCAGCCTTGCTCTCGGCCAATGCGCGAAAGGCACTGGGTCGTAGTTCGCTTTTGCATTCAATGGCTAGGACGGCCTTGCCTTGCGGCAACGGGAGCGTAGCCTCGATGTCAAAACCTTTATCCGAAGTGCTTCCGGTCCGTTTTATTTCTAGAATGTGCAGCCAGGGAATGCTACCCAAGAGTTCTTTCAGTTTCGATTCCAAGGCTTGTTCCAAGCTAGCGCCGATGAGTTTATTCATGTTCACGCAATCCTATGTGTTCACGCGTCCGTGAACATAGCACATTTAGTGAACATCATTCAAGGGCTAAAGTCATCGGGCAAGGTATATATACCTAGCCCGATGGGTGACTAGAAACTAAAACCGGATTATGAGCGTTTGCCTACAGTCATCGGGCGTCGGACCCAAGCTCGAGATCATCCTATTCTCCTGACTATGCCTGAGACACATTATCTGAAGTATTTGATAATACGTGTTTTGTAGGAATGCGGAACACGCAGCTGAGCTCCTAGTCGTCATTGTAAAAATACTTGACAATGATGCGCGCATATTTTAGTATGTGCTTGCGCTAATAAGCGCACAATTTCTTCGAAGGAGATTTTAGGCATGAATTCCATTACACGTTTTGACCCTTTTCGCAACCTCTCGTCTCTTCAGGAACAGGTCAACCGATTGTTCGAATCCGGCATGCAAAGCCGTGGGGACAACTCAGCTTTGACCTCTTGGGCTCCCGCAGTCGATATTTACGAGACCGAGAACGAGTTGGTTCTAAAAGCCGATCTGCCCGCGATCAATGACAAGGACCTCGACATTAGGGTCGAGAACAACATGCTCACGATTCGCGGCGAGCGCAAGTTTGAAAGTGAAGTAAAGGAAGACAACTACCTTCGGATCGAGCGGACCTACGGTTCATTCAGCCGTAGCTTCGGTCTGCCGAGCACGGTCAACACCGAAGCCATCAAGGCGGAGTACAAGAACGGTGTGTTGACCGTGGAGATGCCCAAGCGCGCTGAATCCAAGCCGAAACAGGTAAAGATCAACGTCACGAACAACGGCAATTAGGCTACACCAACACGAAACGACGAAGAGGGCCGTGATTTTGCCGGCCCTCTTTTTGTCTTATTTTTGTATTAATAGAAAAGTGAGAAAATCGCACCATGCCGCGACTCGACAAGCTTACCATCAAAGCCCAGGAAGCCTGATCTTCATTTTCCAAAACACGACGTACCAATCGAGGCCGATTGGGCAAAGTGGTAGTGGCCCATTAAAACAGAGCATATAGGTTTCTAGTGCGCGACGGGCAGGAAAGGCGCCGCCATTGGTAATTTGATCGCCGTGAATGACTGCCAATTTTCCAACCGACAACCATCTGCCATCCGGTATGACGTTCCAGCCGCGAGCTTTCAGTCCTAGATTGACCGTCCGATCAAAACACCCCTGCAATTCAGGATTCAATTCGTCCAAACGGGATTCGCGCAAATCGTGCCGCTCATCCCAGTGCTGTGGAGACTTGCATTGGACTCACGCTGCGGGTCGTGCAATCTGCCATGTGGAACCCCAATAGTTGGACTAACTCCCGATTAGCTCTGACTGCGTCTTCGACGCGTCGCTAGTGCCAGAAACTTGTCTTCTTTGGTGGAAGAGAGGGCTTCACAAATGAGCAGAAAACGGCTGGCGTGATCGGTGACCGTCAGCGGATAGCAGTATTGGTGATTTCCCAGTAAGAACTCGCCTTTGTAATCGGTGCACCACAACTCATTGGGTCGCTGGCCTAACGAGAGCGGCGTTCCTCGGGCGCGACGACGCACGCGACCGCGGCGCTCCACCAGGCCGTAGCGATCGAGCACCGCATGGATGGTACTTTTAGCCGGGATGGGAATAGCGGAGAACCGGCGCAGCAAGCGCTCACGGATTTTGCGAGCACCCCAGCTGGGGTGCTCGTGCTTTACGTTCAAGATGAAGTTTTCCACCTGGAACGGAAGTTGGTTGGCGTAGCGATACGGACGACGGCTTCTGTCCGTGAGCCCCTGCATGCCGCATTCCTGATAGCGGTCGAAGATCTTGTAGCCGGTCTTGCGGGAGATACCAAACTCTCTGCAAAGTTCCGCCATCGCCTCGCCGGCGAGCCACAAACTGCAGTCTTTCATCCATTACCGAACACTCCTTCCAAGGCATCCCTCCCTCCCCATCACAGGGAGAAAGGGTCACCTATGTGTCCGGTACACGTTCTCTCGACGCTTCAGTGGATACCGAGAAAGGGATTTTCTATGAGAATGCCGGCAATCATTTGCCCAGCGTTTAAATCTTCCGAGAGAATCCGAGTCGCGCCGTTTTTTGAGGCAGAGGAAACAATCAGGGCATCCCAGAAACCGATTTGCGATTCGTCCTCGATCCGAAATGCCGAGGCAATTTCAATTGGAGTGGTTTCCGTGCACCAGATTGCATAGCTGCTCACCACAAGGCGAGCCAAATCCTTTGACATCGGAGCGGAGATCTTCCGCGTGACGTTGACATAGAATTCCTGGAGTACCTGCACGCTAAGAACGCCCGTTCGCTCGCTCCAAAGGTCACGGAGAACCGTTTTTGCAATTTGGTGCTTCGCACCTGCATCTGTGTCATGCGCATAGATCAAGACATTCGTATCGATGAACGTCTTACCGCTCATGGAGTTCGTCTCGGCCGACTCGAATTACACCGCCCAGGTGAAAGCCCTGGTCGAGCAAGGTCATTGCCTGCCGCTCGGCCCGTTCGTAGGCTTCTTCCTCACCTACGAGTATCTCAATTTGATGAGCTAGTAGGCCGCTGATGGAAGTTGAACGCCGAGCGGCGAAGATCTTGGCCTTCTGAATAGTTTTTCGGTCAAGACTGATCGTCACATTTTGCTTCTCGTTTCTCTTGGCACTCGCCATGACTTCCTCCATCACACGTACTGTACGTGTAGCACGTATTTCACGTGTAGTCAAGCCTTGGTGGGGCGCCGGAGGCGCCGGGGGCGGTCAACAGTAAAGGTTACGCGGATGGCGCTTATCGCGAACGCACGCGCTGCGGGTTTCGGCACACGCCCGATCTTCTTTCCGTTCGGAATTCCTGAATTTACCGCATCAGCTTTTTCCCGAGCGTCTCGTTCTCTCAAGCCGAAGGTCATCCTCCTCGCAGCCTCGCTGCAGCCGCCGTGGGAGAGTTCGCAGGGCCAGAACGCTTGGACAAAATTGATAGCAGAGGGGTTCGGGATCACTTTACCTCTGCAGTTGAAATTTGCTGCCGAGCATAGTCGTGGCGCGTCAATCTCGGAAACTGCGATCGTCAATGCCTGCTATCCGGATTGTGCGAATGTGGTTCTCCACCGTGTGGGTCTTCGGATGACCTGTAGTATCGGGTTGAACTCACACGCAAGCGGACCTGGACAAAGTGGCGCTGCGCTTAAATGGGCTATTACGACAGCACTTCCTAGGAGAACCGAGCTTCTCGGACGCTGGTTTGACCTTGGCCAGGTACGCTCTGTACAACAGTATCGCGGCGACGCAAATTAGCTCAAGTAATCTCTGCTCAATCCAGATTTTTCCCCCGCACTGCCAGTGACGGATTGAATTCCGAGTTCGGCCATTAACTTCGGTAAATATCATATGTATACTTGACTCGCAGACGGGGCGCGACCCAGTCTTGACGCCATCTGGCTCTGTTGACATCCTCGTCACGACAATGAAAATTCGAGATAGCCGGTGCTTTGAATTTGTTGTTTGCTATCGAGGCAGGAGGCACGATGGCCGAAGTCGGACTGCTGCCTTTTGCTCGCATCGCCTTGCAAGTCTCCAAGGCGGTGCTCCCGCGTTACCGCAGCCGTTTCAGCAAGCACCAGTTCAATCAACCGCAGTTGTTGGCCGTTCTTTGCCTGATGCGCTACGAAGATTGGACCTTTCGCGAAGCCGAGGTGCGGCTGGGCGAACACCGCGAGTTGCGCCAGGCGCTGGGCCTGGGGAGCGTGCCCGATTTCACGACTCTGTATCGCTTTCTGCAACGTCTGGACGATATAACGATCGATCGGGCGGTCGGCGAGACGGTGCGCCGGTTGCGCGGCACGCGCAGAAAAGGACGGCGGCGCGCCCGCGTGGCGGTCGATGCCACGGGCTTGGCGCAGGGAGCGGTCAGCACCTTCTTCGTGCGGCGCATGCATCATCATGGGCAGAAACCGCTGCCGTGGAGGCACTGGTTGAAGTGGGTGGTGGTGGCGGATCTGGATCAGCAGTTTCTGTTGTCGCAGAGCGCGCGACGCGGGCCCTGGAACGATTGTGGGAATTTGCCTGCCGTTGTCGCAGCGGCTCCCGAGCGAACGCCCATTGGCCTGGTGCTGGCCGACGCGGAGTTCGACAGCGAGAGAAATCACACCTACATCCGGCGCGAGCTCGGGGCCCAGAGTGTAATCCCCGCCAAGCGCGGAAAGAAAACCTGGCGCATCCACGGAGTGCGTGCCCAGATGCGGCGGGCCTTCCCGCGACGCCTTTATCGCCGCCGTGCGCTGATCGAGAGTCTGTTCCGTTCGGTGAAGCGCAAGCTCTCGGCTCGCGCGCCCGGTCGTTCGCCGCGCACCCAGATGCGCTAAGCCCTGCTGCTCGGCTTGAGTTTCAATCTGTATCGTCTGAGGCATCGCTACCTTTTCTCGAGGATGTCAACAGAGCCAAATAGACTCTAGGTTAGTTTGGAATCGCGAATTTGCGCTGCGAGATCCTGCTCGTCAAATGGAGGAGATCACATGCAAAGAATACTGCAACGTTTTGCACCGGCCGCGTTTTTTATCACCTTAACGATCTTCGTTCTGCCCGTTGTGGCTCGAGCCCAGAGCGATGCCGCCAAAGTATTCAAGGATAACTGCACGTTGTGCCATGGACCCGACGGCAGCGGAAATACCCCTACGGGCAAGGCGCTAAAAGCGAAAGACCTCAAGTCGGACGAGGTGCAAAAACAATCCGATGACGAACTCGCCGCTGTTATCAGCAAGGGCCGAGCGAAAATGCCGGCCTTCGGTTCGAAGTTTTCTCCCGACATCATCAAGTCGCTTGTTGCCTACATCCGCCAGTTGCCAAAGAAATGAAAAATGTTTTTGTATTTGCGATCACGTTTCGTGGCGCCGCAATTTTCTGTAATTTCAAGAACTAAGTAATCGGAGAATTACATGAAGGAAAGGACAGGAGACCCCGAAAATGCGTTGCGGGAGAAATCTGTCACGGCGAATTCATCCTCTAGCGGCCGCCGTTCCTTTCTGGGTGCACTGCTTGCCTTGGGCTCGTTTTGTGTGGGTGCGCTGCTCTCCGTTCCATTGATTCGCTTCACGCTTTTTCCTCTCTTGCGTCGCACTACCGAGCTTGAGCCTTCCACCGTGGGGCCGCTGAGTGATTTTGCTTCCCTGACTGAACCCGTGGTTCGGACCATTCAAATCGAGGAAATCGACGGCTGGCGCAAAATAGCTTCAGAAAAGACCGTGTATGTGACGAAAGACACCAAAGGACAACTCTGCGTGCTCTCCTCCATTTGCCCGCATCTGGGTTGTACCGTTCCGTGGGTCAGTGGCAAGAAAGAATTTGTATGTCCCTGTCACGGAGGGGTTTTTGCCCCCGACGGCAGCCGCGTCAGCGGGCCGCCTCTGCGCGGAATGGATAGCCTTGAAGCCGTCGACAAGGATGGCCAACTTTTAGTGCGCTTCCAGTATTTCCGTCAGCTCGTTGCGGATAAGGAAGTCGTAGGCTGAAGAAGGGCAATGCATTCGACCGATCGCAACGAAACCGACTCCTCTCATAGCCCGCAGACTGGCTTCTGGGGCTGGCTCAATCGTCGCACCGGTTTGGACGACGTGCTTCGGGCCGCGCTCTACGAACCCATCCCCGGTGGTGCGCGTATCGCTTACATTTTTGGCTCCGGACTCCTGTTCATTTTTCTTTCGCAAGTCATCACCGGAGTCTTTCTCGCGCTTTACTACGTTCCCTCTGCCGACCACGCGCACACCACAGTCGCTTACATCACTAAAGTTGTGACCGCCGGATCTTTTCTTCGCAGCCTTCACGCCTACGGCGCCAGCGCCATGGTTATCGTTTTACTGCTGCACCTTTCGCAAACGTATGTCTACGGCGCCTACAAAGGACGCCGTGAACTCCTTTGGATTTCCGGCTGCGCCCTTTTCGGCCTGGTGATGGGAATGGCCTTTACCGGCTACCTGCTTCCCTGGGACCAACGAGCCTACTTCGCTACCGCCGTGGGCACTAACGCGATCGGGGAAATCCCGGGGATTGGTGAAACGCTCACACGCTTGGTGCGCGGCGGCACCGAAATGGGCACGCTTACGATCTCGCGTTTCTTCGTCGCTCACGTTTTCTTGATTCCCGCCTTTATTTTCGCTCTGGTCGCTTCTCATATTTTCCTATTCCGCAACGCCGGCCCCGCGGGACCTGTCACGGAGAATCCATACAAGCCCACGTTGAAACCCGAGCCCTTTTATCCACGACAGGTCTTGATAGACCTTTCTCTCACCGCTCTCCTCATCGTGGGCCTTGGCGCGATGGCGTTCTTCCTGGCCGTGCCGCTGGGACCGGCGGCCAACCCTGCAAATGCGCAGTACGTGCCGCGGCCCGAGTGGTATTACCTCCCAATTTTTCAGTGGCTGAAATACTGGCACGGCTCCGCTGCTGTGATCGGTGTCCTGGTCATTCCGATGATTCTCGTCATCGCGGTCATCGCTTTGCCATTTCTGGATCGCGGCGTCGAACGTCGCCCGTGGAAACGCCCCGGCGCGATGGGCGCATACGTTTTCTTGATGTTTGGACTGCTGGGACTCGGCCTGCGCAGCGTCTATCAGGACAAGCACGATCCCAGCATCGCGGAACAACTGGCCAAGCAGAAAACCGAAGAGGAAGAATACATGCGCAAGCCTTTCGAGCCCGACCTTTCGGCTGCTTCCCTGGCTGCTGCGAATGTGGCGTTGGCCGATCCGCTGGCAGCAAAAGGAAAAACAATCTTCGCAGCGCAATCCTGCAATGCATGCCACGGCGACGGGGGCGTTGGCACTGCCGCAGCTCCCGCGCTCATCGGCATTTCGGCCAAACTTAGTAAGGATCAGGTCGCCAACCTCTTGCAACATCCCACCGCCAAAATGACCGCAGGCGGAATGCCCGCCGTCGATTTGCCTCCGGACGAGCTCAAAGCGCTCGTCGCCTACATCGAGAGTCTCAAATAGACCCGGCCAATGGTTGCCGAGCCTTTGGCGCCCACGCCAGCGCGCAATCCCGAGGTGTCCGACGAAGGAAATTCGCCGGGCTTGCAACGTCGGAAACTCCCAGCGAACGCCGTTCATCTCTCAGGATTTGCGAAGTATGATTTGAACATCCGCTCCTTAAAAAGGAATCTACCGCATGATTTGCAGAAGAACCCTGCAGAACAAGCGTCTGAATCGGCATTCGGGCAACCGAAGTGCTGCCAGATGCCGCGCTCTGCATCTGGGCTTCCTCTTCGCAATTCCGCTCGGCGTGCTTTTCGCCTTCCCGAACACGACAATCCCGCCGGTAAGCGGACGAGTCAGGGACGTTGTTACAGGAGAAGCCGTTCGGGGTGTGGCAACAAGCACGTCGAAGTCTTCTTTTATCACCCGATTCCGGAGCAGGAACAGTTTGTTTCGTTTTTCCTCGGAAATTTCCCGAGTTCTTTGCAATGACGCGTTAAGGTCGTCGCGCAGTTCCCTCTTTCCTAGCACAGGAAAAACTGCGTGGAAGTACTAGCAGCATCCAGGTCCTTGAAAATCTTCAAACCGCATGCTACGTTTTTTTGTGACCATTCCTAATGAAAAATTCGGCCGCGCGCTGGCGGGACGGAATGGCTTCGCGATGCGAGAACCTCGCCCTGCACTAAAAAAGCCCGAGAGCCAAGGAACACGCGAGCGAGGCCGAACGGGTACGGGCTCGCTCTGCTATCGGCAGCCTCGCTCGACTGCTGATCGCGAACTTTGGACCGTCTGCAATCCAACCATTGCCAGCGAAAATGTCCCGCAAATTCCTCAAAGTCCAGCGAACATTTCCCAGTGGTCTAGACCACTTCTAGCCGATTCCGACCGACAGACAGAAATCGACCCAACTCCCTCAAAAAAACCGACGGAAGAATCTCTAGCCGAGGCCAGAGTCGTCTTTGGAGATTTAAGGGCCGCGCGCTCAAATCACCCGGGAGGCAAGAAACGCTCGAGTGGCTTTTTCTTCTATCTCTCGGTCTGTTTCCTGGTGCTGTTCGGCTTCGGTTCCTTGGCTGTCTTTTTGCAAGGCGCCGAGCAGCTGGATCGCGCCGTCCTGTTAGGCCATCTGAACGCGGTCATCAACTGGTACCGTGATGCGACCAGTAAGGTGCAAACCGTCGGCCTGCCGAGCGACGCCATCTATCAGGACAACGCGCAAAACCTCGCCGCGCAAGTGGTCCGTCTCGCTTTCGAGTCCGCGAAAGCTGAAGCGCAGCTCATCACCGCCGCAAATAGTTCCGGCAGTGAGGCAAATCCATCAGAGGCAACTCCAACCCAAGAAGAAAAACTCGCTCAGTTTGCCGCACAAGTGAAAGCAAGAATCCAACAGGATCAAACGCAATTAGCCGCGCTGGACAATCAAATCGCCGCGGCATCGGGTAGCAAGAGGAAGAATCTAGCCGACGAACGTGAAAAGGTGCAGGGCGATCTCGAGCTCGCCAATGCCATGCAAGACGCGGTCCAGCGCATGACCACTTTCGTCGAGAGTAACTCCGAAACTTCGACGAAAGGCCTGCAGGGAAGCATCAATGAACTTGCTCGTTCGGTCCCCGAAGTGCTCGGAACCGCGTCGTCACTGAATGCCGCCACGAAGGCCGCGATCAGCGCTCAACCCATCAGCCAAACTTCAGGAGGATTGGCTGGCGACGCTAAAGCGGTGTACGACCAGATGCGCAGCATTCATCAAATCGATCAGCTGGTTAAAGAGACCGGGAGTTTGCGCGATATCGTGACGAACTTACAAAAGCCGATGCGCGCGAATTTGGCCGAAACGGTGCAGCATGGACGCGAGCTTTCGAACTTGTCCGCCACACCGGGCTCGCAAGCGCCGCAGGCAACGCCTCAGGAATTCCAGGCCCTCACAAACCAGTTCAAACATTTGTCCAGCGCTCTGATACCTCTCAATCAGGAAATCGTTCTGCTGGATGAAAGCCGCGCCAATCTTCTGGAGTGGCGCAGGGCGCTAGTGCGTGAATCCGGATACGCCGTGCGTTCGCTGCTGACGCGTGTCCTGGGATTGGCTTTAGCGCTGGGCTTTGTATTCGCTCTTTCCGAAGCCTGGCGCAGATTGACGTTTCGCTACATCAGCGACATGCGTCGGCGGCGCCAGTTTCTGATTCTGAGGCGATTTGTCGTTGGCTTCCTGATCGTCATCGTCATTCTGATGGGATTCATCAGCGAGTTCAGCTCGCTGGCCACCTTCGCCGGCTTCGTTACCGCGGGCATCGCGGTTGGTTTGCAAGCAGTCCTTTTGTCCGTGGCCGCTTACTTTTTTGTAGTGGGACGTTACGGCATCAGCGTGGGGGATCGCATCAGTATTGCAGGAGTGACCGGCGACGTGATCGATATTGGTCTGGTCCGCATGTATCTGGTGGAACTTGCGGGAACTGGAATCGAGCTTTATCCGACGGGGCGAATCGTCGTTTTCTCCAACGCAGTCTTGTTCCAGCCTGCCACGCCGCTATACAAACAAATTCCGGGCACTTCGTATGCCTGGCACGAGGTGGCGGTTTCCCTCGCTCCCGGCGCCAACTACAAATTGGTGCAGGACAAACTCACCGAGGTTGTCAATTCGGTGTATGCACAATACCGCCCAGGTATCGAGAAACAGTACGGAGACATCGAGCGGCGCGTGGAAATCGAGTTGCGCGCGCCGGAGACAGAAGCCAAATTGCAGTTCGTGGATACCGGACTAGAACTGATGGTCCGCTATCCGCTGGAAATCCGTAAAGCGCCCGAAGTGGACGACAACATTACGCGAAAGCTCCTGGAAGTCATAAACAGCGACCCGGACTTGAAGGCAGCAGTTTTAGGTTCGCCGAGAATCCGCGCTGCCGTTAGAGGGTGACACTCCAGCGAGGCGATCTTGCACGACCGGTAAAAAGCCTTCAGGGGGACGGGAGTAAGGAATATGGCTGAGAGAAGAGGATCATTCGGGCCCAGCCCTTATTTTATTAAGGATTCCCGCTGTTCCTCTTCTCTCTGGGGTGCATGCTCGCTCATCGCGCGAAATTCATCAATCGGGAGAATGCTGTATATCCAGTGGCGGACAAACCTGGTAGTGATTCCAGGTCCAAGGACGTTTCACTTCTTCTCGAGTTTCTCGGTCAACTCCGGGGGCAACCGGTGCAGCAATTCAAGAAACACGCCGTTGGTCCAGCCAAAGCCAATCACGTTTTCTTTGTAGCCCACGCGAATGCGCGTTTTTGATGCTCTGCTGACCACGTCATATTTTTCCCACATATTCTTGCTGCGGAGAAAGTCTTCCAGCACCATGTGCAGAAATTTAAACGTGATTCGGTCCCCGTCGGCCTTGTAAGCATAGCGCCACAGGCCTTCGGCGGCGATCAGGTGAATAGGAGCCCAGCCGTACGGAAAATCCCATTGGGCTCCGGTTTCCTGGCGGCTCATCGCTAGACCGCCAGCGTGTTCGAACAAATGAAGGTTGCCGACAACCGCCTCGGCTTGCGCTTTGCTCGCAGCGCCCACCCAGAGAGGATAAAAGGTCGTCGCATATTCGTAGGTGGACCGCTTGTTGGTCGCCACGTCGTAGTCAAAATAGAGCCCGCGAGATTCGTCCCACAAATATTTATTCATGCGTTCGCGGCGTTCCGTTGCGTAGCGCCGCCATTTCTCAGCATCCTCGGTGCGGCCGAGGATGGTGGCCATCTCCACCAGGTCTGTCTCTTCCTTGTAAAGCAGGCTGTTGAGGCACACTGGGGCATAGTGATGCGTATCAGCGCTGAACGGTCCAAAGCGAAATGAAACGTCGAATCCGGATTCGCGCATGGTGCGGTCGCCTTCGTAATAATTTGCGGTGAGCGCGATGCGATCGGGCGGACAGTCCGTTGCGGGCGTTTGCTTCGTCGCCGGGTCACAGGCAGAGAATTCGAATACGGGCCCCGCGTGAGCGGCGTTGGGATTCTTACCTAGATGGACCACATAGGAAGCCTCGTCGCCCTCGTGGTGCGTCAGCATGTATCGCGCTACGCCGCCGTAGTAGTCTTTCGGATTGCCTAGGATTTCGGGCACCGGACCTTCGCCGTGATCGAAGTATCGAGACAGTCCGGTATCGCCGGCGAGGTGAGGCGGCCGTATCCACTCCTCATAGTCCGTCACAGCGTAGCGGTAGGCTCGCGCTAGCCACGGCAAATCATCATTTCCGGCGGCCTTTTCCGCGTCATAGACAGCAAGAATCATGGAGGTCAGGAAGGGCGGTTGAGACCGCGTGAGATAGTAAGTTCGATTGGCATTTAGAATTGCGCCGTAATGTTCGATCTCAAAGAAAAAGTTCTCCGCCATCCCCTTCGCCATTTCCTTGCGATTATCACGAAGCAGGCCAAGGATGATGAAATAGCTGTCCCAGCCGTACATTTCGTTAAACTGCCCGCCAGGAACCACGTAAGGATGGGGAAGAAATAAGACGCCCTCCGTAGGAATCGAGTTTAGGTCGATGTCCCCGGCCGTCGCGATTTTCTTAGGCAAGCGCGCCACGCGGATGGGACAATATTTTTGAAGTTCCACGATGTCGGCAGGCTCTGGAAATCCAAGGGGAAGATAAAGGTAAGGCTCTCCCTCTGTCTTAATGTCTTCAAAAGTCTTACAAATTGCCAAAGATCGCGTGAGGTGCTCCCAACTGGAAGAAATGTATTTCTGAATTTTTTCCAGAGGATGCGAAGTCTCGGTCATGGTCGGGGTTTGGAATGCCGGCGGGGTATCAGCGGTGCCGCTCCATGAAGATTTTGTAAGAAAAATCGCCGCGACAAGAAAGATACATAAAGCACCGATGTATGAATTTGGCCCACGCATTCTTGCCTGCGCCAGACTCCATTGTCGCAACAGAACAGGATTGCTTCAACCGAAACAAAGGATCAATGAGGCTCCGCGATCAGACCAACGTGAAAACATCCAGATTCTCAGGTTGGTTGAGCGGGACCGCGTTTTCGGAATGTAAATCGCGCGCATATTCACGGCATGCCAATTTATTGGAAAGGTCCGAACGGCACACAATGGATATACGTAATGCCTGAAACGCAAAGCCTGGTGGCGTATCCGTTTGTGGATGGGCGATTGAAGACCGCCAGCGCGGAGATCAAGCGCGGCAGTTGGAAGCCTCCGGGTCCTGCGCCGCCGCCTTGTCACAGGCCGCCGCACGATTGGATGCCGGGAGGCATTCTGACAGTTTCCAGCGACACAGATCGGCAGGGCAGCGGTATCGTGTGGGCGCTCGTGCCTGCCGACGGTGATTCGAACAGCTATCGTGGCGTGAAGGGAATGCTGTTGGCGCTGAATGCTGAAGATGTCTCGCAGGAATTGTGGCGCAGCCAGGGTTCGGATGCAGAAACCGATACACCTAACAGTCTGGGCCTGCTAGCCCGTTTCGTGCCGCCCACCGTGGCGAATGGAAAGGTCTTTGTGGCAAACGCGGGCGATCATGAAGAACTCAAGCGGTATTGTGGAACTCGGCCGACCCAATTCCCGAAAGACTACGGCGTCGTGGTATATGGGTTGAAGAACTAGGATGTCTCCTACTGCGCGTTTCCAGCACCGCACGTGGGCGGTGGATCCCGGGGACTGGCTGATTCTCGGACTCCTCTTCCTATTTGCTCTGATCACCGCAATCTGCCCCATCGTCCGTGCTTTTTACCATTTCGAACTGGACTATAAAGAGGGGTGGATGGTGTACAACGCGGTAGCAGTTTCTCGCCACCTTCCCCTGTGTTCCGCTCGCGTTCGCGATGTTTTGCTTTCAGCGACTGGAGTTTCCGTCGAGCTATCACATTGAATGGCCGGGCCGCTCGCCGCGCAATGCGTGGGTCCAGGCATTTGAATGGGTGCACGAAAACACGCCCGGCTCGGCGCTTTTTGCGCTGGATCCGCGGTATATGCATCGTCCGGGGCAGGATTATTATGGATTCCGCGCCTATGCCGAGCGCAGCACGCTAGCTGACAATGAAAAGGATGCTTCGGCTGTCGCGGTATTCCCTGAGCTCGCCTGGCAATGGAATCTGGAAGTAACCGACCGAGATAATTGGGCACAGTTTACGCTGGCGGATTTCGAGCGCTTAAAGAAAAAATACGGAGTGACTTGGGTGATCGTGGAGCAGCCGGGCGTCGCCGGCCTGCCTTGCCTCTATGCCAATCGCGCTGTAATGGTCTGCCAGATTCCCTGATCACGCGAAGTTTATTCCTGTCGCTGGGAAGATGGTTCTTCAAGCAATGGCGCCTCTACGTTGTTCTCTCGAACGGCGTCCGACGCGATAGAGCGGCATAACAGACGAGTATCACAATTTCAGGGTCGATTGGCTGGCGAAAGCTTAATTCCGGATGTGTAAGGTAGAAGACGATTGGAAAGGTGCCCAGAACGAGCGCATAGAACAGTGCGATCTCGGGTTGCTCGCGAAAGGCTTTGCGCAGGCCAACCAGCGCGAGCAACGTAACGAACGTACAGACAAAAATATTGACTGGGTCCAATGGTTCCTCGCGAAGATATTCGGGCTGGAAACTCCAGAACCCCGTCCACATGAAAACGACTCGGCGGATGCAGCGCAAAACGTAAATTCCCGGATGAGTCTCGATGAAGCTGAGTGCTTGAACCCGCTTCTCTTGCATGTAAGCAAGCTCTCCAACTCGTTGGAATTCCGCCCCTTCCGCAGCACTTCTTACCGGAAGGACGGACCCGTTCCACCAGTGCAAGGCGTTGCCGACGTTTCCTACACAGACCTCCATCCAGAAATTGTCTTTCAAGAAGACCGGTTTGTTGAACGTCCGATAGTTTCGAATGAGCCAGGGAGAGATGGTGGCGAACAGGGCGAGGACGGCGACCACCAGCGGAACGGTCCAATTTCTTGCGCGCTTTTGCAGGCGATAGCAAACCCACCCGAGCACAAATGGCAACACGCCCAAGGCCACCGGCGTGGTGAGTGCAGCCAGACCCGTGAGGACACCGAACACCGCCCATATTCCGATGCGCGCCCCGCTTTCCATGTGCAACGCTAGGAGCAGTACCAGCGTGAACAGCAGGCAGAGGAAGCTGTGATACCACATGGAGTCAGCGGAGAAGTACACCGCATACGGGTAGAAAACCCATATCCAAGCCGCGCAGCTGGCCACCCGAATTCCGAAGGTTCTCTTCGCCATGAGAAATATGGGTAGGCAAGTGAGGGCCGAAAAGAGGCTATTGAGCCAGAGTATTACAAGCGCCGCGGCCTTTGTCTTGATCCCAAAGATGGCAAAAATACCGGCGAAGAGGTATGGAAACACGGGAGTGATCATGGCTGTCGGTCCCGTTGGTACCGAGTAAGGATTTGCAAATCCGTGCCCGGTGACGATTGACTGCGCGATCATTCCCAACTCGAACCCAAACTTCCAATGATCGCGTTGGGGATCTAGAAAGTCTCGATAGACGAATGCCACCACGCCAAGGCGAACGACGAAGGCCGTCAAAATAGCCCAACACAAGGACGGCCAGTAACCAGGGCTTGGAGTGACTTGAGAAATGCGGTTTATCGTCTTCACGGCACAATCGCCTGACGTTTTATTCCCACGCTATTTTTTGGTCGCCCAGTAGAGGCCGATTCCGCCAAAAATATAAGAATGCACGATCACCGGTGAATACCCGAATTCGTCCAACAACGCGGTGAACTGCTGCATGGTGAGAAAATTCCGCAGCGAATCAGGAAGATAGGTATACACACGGGCGCGCCCATGAAGCAGCAATCCCCAAAGGGCTCCTTGCGCAAACAAATAACTGAGGTAAATGCGGCGCAGTATCAAATTGGAAGGCAAAAAGAAATCAATGTTCACCATCGATCCGCCCGGCTTGGTGACGCGCTGGATTTCGCGAATGGCTTTCTTAACGTCGGGACAATTTCGCAAGCCATAGCCGATAAAAACACAGTCGAAGGAATCGGCGGCGAAAGGCAGAGCTCCGGCATCGCTGCAGACCGCGTCCCTTAATCCTGACCCGCGCGCGAGCTGAAGCATTCGTTCGGTAATATCGGCTGCAACAGGCATCGCGTGCGGCAGGCGCTCGAGCACAAGCTTCGAGAAATCTCCAGTGCCACATGCCAGGTCCAAGACCACGGCGTTTTCCGGCAGCGAAGCTTTTGCCACGCCAAGGCGTTTCCAGCGGCGGTCCATGCCAAAGGAGAGCACGCGGCTGATGAAGTCATAACGAGGGGCGATGGTGTGAAACATCTCGCGCATCAGGCGAGAGTCTTGGCGTTCAGCGGGAGATTTCATTCGTAGATTTCGATCTTATCACTCATAGGCGAAAACGCTTCGTAACTTCCACAGCTTTATTGTAATTACGCATCGCGTGGTGATTCTCTCACCTGCCTAGTCGGCTGTAGTATTCTGTTTTTGTAGAAGTTGTATTGCCGTTCGATAGAAATTTCCGAAAGGGTGCGATGGCGATTCTTGTTACCGGCGGGGCGGGATATATCGGCAGCGTTACAGTCGAGCATTTGCGTGCCAGCAAAGAAGATGTCGTCGTGCTTGACGATTTGGTGTACGGCCACCGGGGAGCGGTTGATTCTGATGTGCCTTTTTACCAAGGAAAAGCCGGAGATTCGGCGCTTCTGTCGCGTATCGTGAAGGAGCACAAGCTGGACGCCTGCATTCATTTCGCCGCACTAGCATCGGTGGGTGAGTCTGTAGCCGACCCCGCGAAGTATTTTGAAAACAATGTGGGACAAGGAATCGCGCTGACGGGATTCCTGATTCGCGTCGGGGTTCGGAATATCGTTTTCTCATCCACCTGCGCCACGTACGGAGAGCCGAAAGAGATTCCGATCTCAGAAAAGTGTCCACAATGGCCCAAGAATCCGTACGGGTGGTCAAAATTCTGTATGGAGAGGCTGCTGGAGGGCTACGATCTGTCCTATGGCCTGAAATTCATGGCGCTGCGCTATTTTAATGCGGCCGGAGCGAGTGAACATCACGGAGAGGATCACAACCCGGAAACGCATTTAATCCCGAATGTTCTGGCCGCTGCGGCGGGCGAGAAACCGGAGCTTGCCGTATTTGGCGATAACTATCCAACGCCGGATGGGACTCCCATTCGCGACTACATTCACGTTTCGGATCTTGCGGATGCGCACATTCGCGCGCTTGACTATCTCCGCGGCGGTGGAAATTCCGAAGCCCTGAATGTCGGGACCGGGCACGGCTATTCGGTGTTGGAAGTGATCGAATGCGCGCGGCAAGTGACAAAGCGGGAGATACGCATACGCATTGAAGCGCCCCGCGCGGGTGATCCTGCTAGATTGGTCGCTGACTCCTCCAGGATTCAGAGCGTTCTCAGCTGGAAGCCAGGGGTGTCCGATTTACGCACGATCGTTCAATCGGCGTGGAAGTGGAGGCAACAACATCCCCAGGGTTATTCGAAATCGGCGACCGAGCACAACACGTGAGCCTGTTTTGCCGTACTTCATCGATAGCGCGATTCGTTGGGAGGATTCTCAGCATCCGATCCGATTCGACTCGAGAACTGAGCATTTTTCCCAGGACAGTTTTTGTCAATAATTTTGACGCTGGCCTGAAGCTGTTCCAGAGAACAGCTAGCAAGTTTTCCCGGCGATAGCTAAAACGAAAATGGAAGCGAACCTTGACCGAGATGGAGCCAAGCGCGACTCTTGTATGAGGTCACTCTGCCCGTTGATGAAACATCAAATGTAGAGGAGATTGAATCTGAGATCTCGAACAAAATTTCTGCAAACCGCGGCATTCGCGGCCATAGCGATAGGTCTTGCCTCGTGCGGATCCGGCGGCTCCGGTGGCGGCACCTCGAACCTGGTGGCACCGACGATTTCGTCCCAACCCAGCGGGCTGACGGTTACCATGGGCGCGACCGCAATGTTTCATGTCGCTGCCACTGGCACGGCGCCGCTCACGTATCAGTGGTTCATGAACACAGTGGCGGTGGGAACGAACTCGAGCGCGTTTACAATCATGCAGACGCCGACCTCGGATAACGGCGCGCAAATCTACGTAACCATTAGTAATACAGCCGGCGCGATCACCAGCAATACGGTGACCCTGAATGTCAACGCGGCTCCTCCACCGAGTGGCGTGAACGTGCTTACATACCACAACGATCTCAGCCGTTCAGGCCAGAACGGGAATGAAACGATTTTGACTCCGGCGAACCTGAATTCTTCCAATTTTGGCAAGGTTGGATTTCTGGCCGTGGACGGACTCGTAGATGCGGAGCCGTTGTACGCCTCGGGTTTGATGGTGTCCGGGCTCACGCACAACGTCGTGTTTGTTGTTACGGAGAACGATTCGGTCTATGCCTTCGACGCCGACACATTCACGCAGCTTTGGAAGGTCTCGGTGTTGGGCGCAAACGAGACGGCGAGCGACGATCGCGGTTGCGGACAAGTGACGCCGCAGATCGGCATCACTTCGACGCCGGTGATCGATCTTCAGGTGGGTTCGCACGGCGTGATTTATCTGGTTGGAATGTCGAAGGCCGGCAGCGGCAATTACTTCCAGAGACTTCACGCGCTGGACATTACGACCGGAGCGGAAATTTCCGGAAGCCCGGTGACGATCAAGGCGACCTACCCGAATCAAAACGGACAAACCACCTTTGATCCCAAACAATATAAGGAAAGGGCGGCGCTGCTGCTGCTCAATGGCGTGATTTATACGACTTGGGCTTCGCATTGCGACAACGGTCCTTATACCGGCTGGATTATGGGGTACAACCAAACCACGCTGCAACAATCCACCGTGCTAAACATAACCCCGAACGGCAGCGAAGGCGCGACATGGATGGCCGGGGACGGTCCGGCAGCGGATGCCGCCGGAGACTTTTACTTCCTGGTCGCCAATGGCACATTTGACACCACACTCGACGCGAACGGGTTTCCAGTAAACGGCGATTATGGCAACGCATTCATTAAGATTTCACTTTCGGGCAACCATCTTGGCGTCGCGGATTATTTTACGATGCACAACACGACGGCTGAATCGGACCAGGACGAGGATCTGGGTTCTGGCGGAGAAATATTGCTACCGGATCTGACCGATAGCGTAGGCAACAAATGGCAACTCGGGGTGGGCGCCGGGAAGGATGGGCATATTTACGTCGTAAACCGCAATTTGATGGGGAAGTTCAATACGAACAACGACAGTGCCATCTACCAGGAAATTTCTTCGAATGGATTAGCCGGCGGTTCATTTGCGACGCCCGCGTATTTTAACAACGCGGTTTATTACGGCGCGGTTAACGATTCGGTGAAAGCATTCTCGATTGTGAATGCGAAACTGGTGGCGCCGGCCGAATCGCAAAGCTCCAGCAGTTTTGCTTATCCGGGCACTACTCCGAGTATCTCGTCGAACGGAACCTCAGACGGGATCGTATGGGCGGTAGAAAATCAGAACGGAAACGGCGTCCTGCACGCCTACGAAGCGACGAATCTAGGCAATGAGTTGTACAACAGCAGCCAAGCTGCCAACCGACGCGACAGCTTCAGCGACAACAAATTCATCACGCCCATGATCGCCAATGGAAAAGTGTACGTTGGCACTCCCACAGGCGTGGCGGTGTTTGGGTCGCTCTAAAAACAATTACATTTTTAAAGCTTGTTCGATTGCCGAGGTCACCTGCGGCGAATCCGGCGTGGTGTCCGGTTCGAAGCGCTGGATCAAGTGACCGTCGCGATCCACCAGGAATTTCGTGAAGTTCCATTTGATCTCGCCGGCATACGCGGGGTTGGCGCTCTCGGTCAAGTATTTGTATAGCGGAGCCTGATCGTCGCCCTTCACTGAAATCTTGGCGTACATCGGAAAGGTGACGTTGTATTTTGCCGAGCAGAACTTCTTGATCTCGGCATTCGTGCCGGGCTCCTGGTGGCCAAAATTGTTGGCAGGGAAGCCCAGAATGACGAAGCCCTGATCTTTGTACTTTTCATAAATGGCTTCCAGCGCGCTGTACTGCGGCGTGAACCCGCATCGACTAGCGACGTTCACAACCAGAATCACTTTGCCTTTGAAGTTCGCGAGCGGCATGGGCTTGCCGTCAATCGAATTCAAGGTGAAATCGTAAATGCTGCCCGCCGCAAATAGCGTGGCGCTCATCAGCAGGATCGCTACTCCCAAAAGATACCCGCGAAAATTTCGGCTCTTTCCACTCATGGTGGTGCCTCCGGCAATATTCCCGGTCTCGGCACCGGGAACGCGCTGGAAATCATACAAGAATCGTGAGAGGCCACGCAATTATGGCCCGGTCTTCGATGGTCCTCGCCAACCCTACGCTTGACGGTACTCTCCTTACTGTGTTTCCTTAGCTTTGCCACCAACTGGTGCATTGCGGAGGCCGGATGCCGGTCGAGACGATCAAAACTGTCGCGGTACTTGGCGCGGGAACGATGGGGAACGGGATTGCGCATGTCTTTGCGCGTGCGGGCTACCGCGTGATTCTGCGCGATGTGGAAAAACGCTTTCTTGATCGCGGACTTGAGACGGTTGGTAAGAATCTGGATCGCGAACTGAAGAGAGGGAAAATCGGGGAGGCGGATAAGCCGGCGATTCTTGGGCGCATCGAGCCGACGACCGATGTTGGCGCGCTGGCCGCAGCGGATTTCGCGGTGGAAGCGGTGCCAGAACAGTTTGAGCTGAAATTGCGTGTGCTGAAGGATGTGGACGCGGTTCTCCGGCCTGGGGTGATTCTGGCGAGTAATACCTCTTCGATTTCGATTACGCAACTTGGCGCGCAAACGAGCCGGGCGGACCGCTTCATCGGCATGCATTTTATGAATCCGGTGCCGATGATGGTCCTGGTGGAAGTAATTCGCGGGCTGGCTACGAGCGAAGAGACTTTCCAGACCACCATGACGCTTTGCGAAAAGCTGGAGAAGAAGCCTGTGGCCGTGAACGATGCGCCTGGTTTTGTATCGAACCGCGTGCTGATGCCGCTAATCAATGAAGCCGCGTTCTGCGTAATGGAAGGTGTGGCCACGGCGGAAGCTGTAGACGCGGTGATGAAAATGGGGATGAACCATCCGATGGGGCCGCTGGAACTAGCTGACTTCATTGGGCTTGATGTTTGCGTCGATATTCTGGAGGTATTGTCAAAGGGGTTTGGAGATCCGAAATACCGCGCGTGCCCGCTGCTGAGAAAATACGTTGCGGCAGGTTGGCTGGGGCGCAAATCCGGGCGTGGCTTCTATAAATACCCGTAGCCCTGGCCGCTTTTTCTACCGCATCGAGTAAGCTGGCTTCCACACTCTGGCTTTCGCTCACAACCCAGACTTCCGCACGTCTAAGGGCCAAGGATTGAGGGTGTCTAGATGCCTGCTGGCAAGGGAGTTCCGATGAAAAATATTCTTCCGGCAGGGGTGATGCTCGCCCTCTTGCTTGCTTGTTGGCCGGTGGCCGCGATGCAATTGGGCGAAGCGGATTTTACGAAAGCGGTGACCAAAGTACTTCCGGTACGCGACAACATCACGGTCATTCAAATTCGCACGCCGCAAGATCTGAATAACATCGTCGTGCTCGCAGGACCCGATGGTTATCTGCTGGTGGATCATCCGGAGCCCGCGGCAAATCCGGCAATACAAAAAGCGCTGGATGATTTGGGAAAACGGCCGGTGAAATTTCTTCTGAACACACACTGGCATTACGACCACGTGGGGGGCGACGAGATTTACGGACCGGATGCAGTCATCGTGGCGCACGAAAATGTGCGGAAGCGACTGATGATGAAGCAGACTCCGTTTTGGTCACCGACGCCGATCGGGCCGTATCCGGAGCGCGCCTGGCCGCGGATTACCTTTCGCGATATGGTCACCATTCATTTTGCGGGCGAAGATGTTGAGATGAATCACTACGCCAACGGGCACACGGATACCGACTCAGTGGTTTATTTCGCGCGCGCGAACGCGGTGGATGTGGGAGACATTTACGATGGAAAGGGCAGTTATGCGGGTGGTGCTGATATCGAGGGAATCGCGCGTTCTCTCTCAGCGGTGCTCGAACGAACCAACGACGACACCGTGATCATCACCGGGCACGGTGAGATCTCCAATCGCCGCGAGCTCGCGGAATATCTCCCGCTTTTGAACCAAACCATCGCGCTTGTGCGACAGGAAATTGCCGCCGGGAAAAGCGAGAAGGAAGTGGCGGATGCGGGCTTGCCCGAGATATGGAAACCGTGGTTCGCTCCCCGAGCAGTTCCCACCGCAGGCGACTTGATGCGGCAAATCTATGCAACGCTGGCCCACACGAACAAACTCGATCAATAGGCATTCGATCACGGAAACGCGAGGCGCCGGGATAGCCGATACAAAACAGACTGCGGAAACCCGGCCCCATCCAACACCTGCGCAGTAAAGGAGTGTGTGTAATGCGTACCGCAGCCTTCCGCTATTCTTCTCTTGCCGCCATGCCGCTGTCGTGGCTTCTTGCGGGAGTGGCGTTGACACTGGAAGGATTCCCGAAAAAATGCTTTTTGCTTTTTGTTCGCCTAGTGCTATGATGTGCTTCAGAATGCGATTGGGAGACAGGGATACTTGGTAGTACACTTAGCGCCCTCTGTTCCCAGGGGAAAAAATCAAGACAAAATCCCTCTCGAGGTCCACATGAACGACGAAAAAACCAAGAATCTGGATTTAGCCATTTCACAAATTGAAAAGCAGTATGGCAAAGGGTCGATCATGCGCCTGGGGAACAAGGACGTGCTGGTACCGGTCAATGTGATTCCGACTGGGTCGATTTCGATTGACGCCGCCCTCGGCGTGGGTGGTTTTCCGCGCGGACGGGTGATCGAAGTGTACGGCCCTGAATCGGGAGGTAAGACGACGCTGACGCTGCACGTGATTGCAGAGGCGCAGCGACTGGGCGGGCAGGCTGCGTTCATCGATGCGGAACACGCGCTGGATCCGTCGTATGCGCGAAAGCTTGGCGTGGATGTCGATAATCTCTTAGTGTCGCAGCCGGACAACGGGGAGCAGGCGCTGGAGATTGCCGAAGCGCTGATTCGCTCGAACGCGGTGGACATTATCGTGGTGGACTCGGTAGCGGCGCTGGTTCCGCGCGCCGAGCTGGAAGGAGATATGGGCGACGCGCAGATGGGCTTGCAGGCGCGGCTGATGTCGCAGGCGCTGCGGAAACTAACGGCGATTGTGTCGAAGTCGAAGACTTGCCTGATTTTCATCAACCAGATTCGCGAAAAGATTGGTGTGATGTTCGGTAACCCGGAAACGACCACTGGCGGGCGCGCTCTGAAATTTTATTCCTCGATCCGCGTGGATATCCGGCGCATACAGTCGATTAAGGAAGGCGATCGTGTGGTGGGCTCGCGGACTCGCGCGAAGGTCGTGAAAAACAAGGTGGCTGCGCCTTTCCGCGAGGCCGAGTTTGACATCATTTACGGTGAGGGTGTTTCGCGCGAGGCTGACTTGATCGATTTGGGCGTGGCTAAGGGGCTGCTTGAAAAGTCGGGCACCTGGATCTCTTATAAGAACGAGCGATTGGGGCAAGGCCGCGACAATGCTCGGCTGTTCCTGAAAGAAAACACGGATATTCGCGCGAAGATCGAACACGACCTGCGAAAACAGCTGGGGCTGCCCTCAAACCTGGCTGTGGTGGAAGATAAGCCAGCAGCGGCCGCTGAAGCTCCCAAACAGGCGCCCAAGGCGGCAGCGGCGGCCCAAGGTCGAGCGGCGCGCTAGCACCGGCTCGCGCCCGATGAGGAACATCGCATAAAAACGCTGGTACTCGCGGCCAGTATGCTTCCGGGAAAACTGCCCTCCTTTACAGTTGCGCGCGGCTGTGACAATTCCTTAAACTACAACCCACAGCCTGAACTGAGGCATCTACGGATTACGATAATCTAAATGCGAAGCAAACCAGCCCTCTATCAAGCGGCATCGATATTTTGCCTGTTTCTCGCAGGCACCCTCGGGGTTGCATTGGCGGCGCCGGCGACCCACCACAAACGCAGCGGCACGCCCAGCTACGCTGATCCGGGAAAGGGCGATGCGGTGGAATATGACGACCCGGTCATTCGCCAGATCGCGCTCGATGCCTTAGGCCACGCCAATGGTTCGGTGCTGGCGATGGATCCGAGTACGGGTCGCATCCTCACAATCGTCAATCAAAAAATGGCCTTCTCTTCCGGATTTGAGCCCTGTTCGACGATAAAGCCGGTCATCGCACTCGCCGGTTTGGAAGAAGGCGTTATCACGCGCGACACGATGCTAAAGGTTGCGCGACGCCGCTACATGGATCTCACCGAGGCCATGGCACATTCCAACAACGTGTATTTCGAGGAAGTGGGCACCCAGCTGGGGTTCGCGCGCGTATCGAAATACGCGACGCTGATGGGACTAGGTTCGCGAGCGGGTTACGACATTCCTGAAGAGCAGCCCGGTTTGCTACCGGCGCGCATTCCGGCTTATGGCGGAGTCGCCCGCATGTCGAGTTTCGGCGAAGGAATTCGCATCACGCCGCTGCAACTCGCGTCGCTGGTTTCGACGCTGGCCAATGGCGGCACGCAATACTACCTGCAGTATCCGCGAACGGAAGCGGAGCGCCGGAATTTTCAACCGCGGATTCGGCAGCAGCTTGATATCGCGCCGCTGCTTCCCGATCTGCGGGAAGGCATGCTCGCGGCGGTGATGTATGGCACGGCCAAGCAGAGTTACGACCCGGATGGCGAGCAAGCGCTGGGGAAGACTGGGACTTGTAACGACGAATCGCTAGGTGGCCGTCTGGGCTGGTTCGTTTCTTACGCCGATCAGGCGCACCCGAAAATCGTGCTCGTAGTATTAATTCGCGGGGGAAGCCGCGCGATAAGCGGTCCGCATGCATCCGAGATTGCCGGTCGTATTTACCACGGTTTGCGCGAGCGAAATTACTTCGCCGAATCGGTCCACCTTCCTTCGTACGCGACTGCTGCAGGTGGTTCGAAATAGCAGCGTCCGACCTTGCTTCGTTAGAACCTCCAAAACTTTTAAAGACCTACAGGGTTTACTCCATGTATCGGGAAGGAGCATTTTCTCTTTTCCGCCAACGTGGCTGTGCGTTAAGCTTCGTTACCTGTGCGGGTGAGGCGGTTTACGAGTTATGCGCAAATTTGGAAAGATTCTATTTTGGATCTCGTTAGCCGGAGTTAGCGCCGGGTGCGTTGGCATGTCCTATTACGTTCGCAATTCCGCCGAAGGTGAAGTTTCGTTGCAGGCTTCGTCCGCGCGTGAAGAGGCTCACCGAATTCAGCAACAGGTGGTTCTCTACAGCGAACGCCTGGTCCCTGCCGGGCTTCCATTCCATCTGCTTTTGCAAGGGCTGGGGATAGACTCGGAAACGGCGGCGCGGTTGGCGGCTTCCGCGCAGTCTGTGTTCGATTTGCGGCATTTGCGCGCGGGGAATCGGTTGGATGTGGGGCGCTCGGTGCTTGGGGAATTGCGCTCAGTCCGCTACAGGATTGACGGGGATCGAGTCCTCTCTATCGCGCCGCAAGGAAGCGAAGTTCACTCAGAGATTCAGACGATCCCTTCCGAAATGCAAACCATCGGAGTGATGGGAGAAGTTCACGGTTCGCTTTTTGAAGCAGTGATTAACGCCGGCGAAAAACCCGAGCTGGCCATGCGCCTTGCGCAGATTTTTGGCTGGGATTTAGATTTCTACACGGACCCGCGTCCTGGCGATACGTTTCGCGTGGTGGTGGAGAAGAAGCTCCTCTCGAACGGGGAACTTCTATCGTATGGGCGGATTCTTGCGGCGGAGTATAAGAATGCGGGACGCGCCTATGGCGCGGTGCTCTTTCATGACGCTTCGGGAGCTCCGGCTTACTTCACGCCGGAAGGGAAGTCGATGAAGAAGGCGTTCTTGCATTCACCGCTCAAATTCGCTGCGGCGATCACTTCGCATTTCAGCGAGCATCGCTTCCATCCCATCTTGAAAGAATACCGCCCGCATCTTGGAATCGATTATGCAGCGCCCACCGGCACTCCGGTGCAGACAATCGGCGACGGACGCGTGATTTTCGCCGGAGCGAAAGGCGGTGCGGGAAATCTGGTCCAAATCCAGCACACCAATGGGTACACCACTTACTACATGCATTTGTCGCGGGTGTTGGTTCGCCAGGGGCAGCGCGTGCAACAAGGCCAAAGCATTGGACTGGTGGGCATGACCGGCTTGGCTACCGGGCCTCATCTGGACTTTCGAATTCAGCGCCAGGGACAATTCTTGAACTTCGAGCGGCTGCCGTTGCCGCCGTCCGATCCGGTGACCAAGCGCGACTGGAATGAATTTGCGAGTCTTCGGGATCGGGCGATCGCTTTGATGCCTGAGAAAATATCGCAGCCGAATACAATGCTTGCGAAAAACTCTTTGCCCACACAACCAAGATCTACTCCCTAAGCTGAACTGCGGTGATCGATTCCGTCGGCCCACCAAGAAATGAAATCGGCGCCGCTAGATTTACCCGGCGGCGCCGATTGACGTTCTAGACTGAAACTACTTCGTAGTAGTCGTCGCCGGAGCGAAGAAATCAGCAAACGCTTGTCCGTTTGGTGTTCCCAGGCCGGTTACGTTGTCCCAGCCCTTGGCGGTTTTGAGCGACGAGTCCGTGCCGAAAGTAATGATGTCCCACTCGTCGTCAAACGGGCTGTTGTAAATTCCGCTGTAGAACTTGGTAGTTCCATCCAACGGTGCAGCTAGTGATGCCGCATTGTAATGGTGGAATCCAGTCGAGTCTTGAATGATCCCCGTTGGATTGGTCGCCGAAGTAACCGGAACGACATCGGTGATGGTACCTGCCGGCATGGCGTAGAGATAGGGAGCCGCTTGTCCTAGCGGTACACCGGCTTCCTGGTTAGCGATTGCCCACAGGGCGGAGAACATCGGAGTAGAGAGACTGGTGCCACCGTAAACTGCCACGGCCTCTCCGAGGCCATCAAACAGAACGATTTCCGCTCCAGTGAAAGGATCGGCCAGCCAGGAAATATCCGGTACTCCGCGTCCTTTGCCTGGCACGCCCTTTTGGAATTTGGGTTTGCTGAAGAATCCGCTGTTGCCGCCACCGGATCCGAAAACGAACCCGAAGTTAAGCGGGGGATCGGCAACGTAACTACCGAAGAAGGGCGGAGCCACGATGCCGGTTTCATTCGTGCCCCATCCACTCTGCCACGCGAATGTATTGTCAGGGTTGGTGGCCAAGCTAACGCCGCCGACTCCGGTGGCAAATGGGCAATCCGCCGGAGTGCTGACGGTGGCGGGAATTCCATATGCTTGTTCGTAGTCGCCATAATCGCCGGTCGCGTAATTCGTCGAGATTCCAGAGACGGCCGCGAGTTCGGAGATCAAGTTCTCCTGCTCCAGTATTACCGCGGGGAGAAGAGATTCCGGGGCTCCGAAGCTCCCTGAAATTACGTTTCCGAGACCGTAGGTAACGGCATAGACCGTTGCATTGTCGATGTCCGCAAAGGTGGGGCTTGGCGGAACCAGCAAGACGATGTTGGCTTGGGGAGCGATCGCGTGCGACCACTCAACATCCAGGTTAATTTCAGGATCAACGCCACCGCAATTGCAATTGAAGGGGTAGTAGATGATGCTGAAGTTAGAAGGTGTGAGCGGCGGCAAATTGTTCAGGCTGCTGAAAACGTTTGCATCCGAGGTGATGTAGGGGGAGCCGTACCAATCCACGATTACGATGGTCTGACCCTGGCCCGAGAAGCCCGCACCATAGAGCCCATTGAGGTTGTAGGCGGTTTGAATTTCCGCAGGGTCGTATCCACATGGAGGCAGGCTGCCCAAACCGCCGCCGTTCACCGGTTGACCGTAATTGTTGCCGGTGTAGGTACCGAAGGGAAGCGCTCCGCCGGTCGTGAAAGTATAACTTCCGGTGCCCGGGAAGCACTGGCCGGAGTAGAAGATCCCGTCGGAAGTTACGCCGCCGACTTTGACGTTACTTACCGACGGAGACTTGGCTGAGAACCGATCTGTTCGCTGCTGAACCGGATGCAATGCGACGAAGTCGTCCAGGCCGTACACCGCTGAGACAATCGCGGCCGCAGGACCTTCGATAGTAGGATTGTTGATATTGGCTCGATGAGTCTCGGAGCCCATAGTGAACTTGTTGATTTTCACCGAGAAGGCCTTTTCGACCTCCGCCACTGTTCCGTTCGCAGTAATCGAAAAGTTTGCGGCGCCTACATGCATCAATTTCAGGTTGTGCTCGATCAGGAACTGCTTCGCCGTATTTACATCCTCGGTGGTTGGAGCAAACTTGGAGATTAGTTCCGCCGGTTTAAGCCACTGGCGGTACTTCGGCGAGGATTTGTCATAGAGCTGCTCCGCGAGGGTGTCGAGAGTAGCGCGATTGTGTGGTTGCAGCCAGAGGGTCACAGTAATCGTTTTAGTAGCTTCTTCAGGCCCCACGTTCTTGGCGACCGAGACGAAGCCGGGGACACTACCTGCAATCACCTGACTGTTTGACTGAGCGAATGTGCTGCCAGTCAACAGAAGGCTGGCAGTTAAGGCTATCAGGATAACTGCACAAACTCCTGCAATCCGCGATGCGTTCGCTTTCCGATCCTTCATAGATTTATCTCCTTTGGAAACGCCAAACTGGTTTGAATTCGGGCTGAACTCGGCTGGGTAGACACCTATTCACGCAATGGGTACTAACAGTACCTGGCGGTCGTGAATAGTTGAGAGAGGACACCCGACCGAGTGTGAGTCGTAATATAGCGAAGTGCGAAGGATGTCAAGGGGTTCCGATGTAAATTCTGACCAAAAGCGCGTGCAACAGGATGTTGCGCAAAATTCCGAGCGACGTCGGCGGAACAAGCAGGTTGAACTATGAAATAAATTTACTAAAAAGAAACAAAACTACGCTTTTAGTTCCCAAGTGTCGCCTGAGCTGAGGAGTTTTGCCAAATCCCCCTTGCCGCGTTTGGCCTGTACCTGGCGGATTTGATCGTTCATCATGTCTTCATAGCGCGGTACGTGGTCCCAAGAGCGCAGGACGCCAATCGGAGTAGGGAAGCCAGGGCGCTGCTCCATGTGCGCGAGCAGAAAAGCATAGGCCGCACGCGGATGCTTTTCGTCATGAACCAGCAGGTCCTTTTCGGTGATGCCGTTGCCGAGTTGCACGATTTCCAGATCGAGCCCGTTCAAGCGGATGCCTTTGTCGCGGTTTTTGCCGAAAATCAGAGCCTTGCCATGCTCGAGCTGCACGATGTTTTCGCTACGCGCATCTTTTTCCGTGACCGTTTCCCACGCACCGTCATTGAAGATATTGCAGTTCTGGAGAATCTCGATGTATGCGGAGCCTTTGTGCGCCGCTGCTTTCTTCAAGGTATCTTTCAGATGCTGTTGGAACACGTCCACTGAACGGGCTACAAAGGTGGCTTCCGATCCGATGGCCAAGGAGATCGGATTAAACGGACGGTCGGTAGTGCCGAACGGAGTGGACTTGGTTTTTTTGCCCACTTCGGAAGTCGGTGAGTACTGGCCTTTCGTGAGGCCGTATATTTTATTGTTGAAGAGGAGCACTTTCAGGCCGACATTGCGGCGCAGCATGTGGATTGTGTGATTACCGCCGATCGACAGCGAATCTCCGTCCCCGGTGGCGACCCATACTTCCAAGTCTGGCCGGACGATCTTCAGACCGGTGGCGACGGCGGGAGCGCGTCCATGAATCGTGTGAAAGCCGAAGGTGTTCATGTAATACGGGAAGCGGCTGGAGCAACCGATGCCGGAAATAATCACGAATTTCTCGCGCGGTATACCCAGATCGGCAAACACCATTTGCACGGCTGAGAGGATGGCGTAATCCCCACATCCCGGACACCAGCGAATTTCCTGATCTGTCTGGAAATCCTTTTTCGTGTAAACGGGCAATGTGGCCGTGGTCATGGCTACTCTCCTGCCTGGTCATCCGCATCCTCTTCTGACGACGCGGAGGGAGCCAAGCCAAGCATTTCTTCCATTTTCTGTTCGATTTCCGAGGTCTTGAAGGGCTTGCCCTGAATCTTGTTGTAGCCTTGCGCGTCGACTAGATATTTTGCGCGCAGAATCATCAGGAGCTGGCCCATGTTCATTTCCGGTACGAGCACTTTCTTGAATCGACCGATTACCTCGCCGAGATCTCTAGGCAAAGGATTGAGGTACCGCAAATGGACGTGTCCGACACGGCGGCCTTTTTCCCGCTGCGCATTTAGCGCGGCGGTGATGGGGCCGTGTGTGGAACCCCAGGCAATAATCAACAGATCGCCCGATTTATCGCCTTCTAAAATGATCGGTGGGATATCGTTCGCAACCGATTCGACTTTTGCCGCACGCAACCGAACCATGTGTTCGTGATTCAGCGGCTCGTAGTTTATGTTGCCGGTGATGTCCTGTTTTTCGATTCCGCCAATGCGATGCTCAAGGCCCGGAGTTCCGGGAATAGCCCACGGTCGTGAAAGCGTCACTGGATCGCGTCTGTAGGGCAGGAAGCCTTCAGGATTCGTTTCAAAGTGCACGGGGATTTCCGGCAGCTCTGCAATCGTCGGAACCTTCCAGGGCTCCGCTCCGTTTGCGAGATAGCCGTCGGACAAAATAATTACGGGAACCATATGTTTGATCGCTATTCGGCTGGCCTCCAGAGCAATCCAGAAACAATCACCCGGCGAGGACGGGGCAAGAACTGGAATGGGAGCTTCCGAGTTGCGTCCGAACAAAGCTTGCAACAAGTCAGCTTGTTCCGTCTTGGTTGGAAGACCAGTGGACGGTCCGCCGCGTTGAATATCGCAAATCACGAGCGGCAACTCCACGGCCACGGCCAAGCCGAGCGCTTCGGTCTTCAGGGCCATGCCCGGGCCAGAAGTGGAGGTGATGCCGAGGGCGCCAGCATAGGCTGCGCCAATTGCGGAAGTGATCGCGGCGATTTCGTCTTCGGCCTGAAATGTGATTACGCCGAAATCTTTGTACATCGAAAGCTCGTGCAAAATATCCGAGGCAGGCGTAATCGGATAGGAACCGAGAAACAGAGGTATGCCTGCTTTTTGCGAAGCCGCCACGAAGCCCAGCGCCAGCGCGGCATTTCCACTGATATTGCGGTACACACCGGGGGCGAGCTTTGCGGGCGGGATTTCGTAGCTGATCTGAAAAGCCTCAGTCGCTTCGCAGTAACTGTAACCGGCCTGCATGGCGAGCTTGTTGGCTTGAACTAATTGCTGCTTATTCTTGAATTTTTCCTCTAGCCAGCCGTGCGTGGGCTCCATGGAACGGTTGTAGAGCCAATAACACATTCCGAGCGCAAAGAAATTCTTGCAGCGGTCCATGCTTTTGGCATCGAGCCCTAGATCTTTCAGGGCTGCGCGCGTCATTTTTGTGAGCTCGACAGCAAAAAGGCGATAGCCGTCGAGAGAATGGTCTTCGAGCGGGTTGGTCACGGTCTGCGCTTTGCGCAAGTCGTTCTCTTTAAAGCTGTCGAGGTTGACGATCAGGATTCCATTTGTCTTCAGGTCCGGCAAATTCATCTTTAAAGCGGCGGGATTCATGGCTACCAGGACATCCACCGAATCTCCCGGCGTGTAAACGTCGCTCGACGAGAAGTGCACCTGGAAGCCACTGACTCCTGGGAGGGTGCCGGCCGGAGCTCGAATTTCAGCGGGATAGTCCGGAAAGGTCGCAAGATCGTTGCCATAAAGGGCGACGGTATTGGTGAACTGGCTTCCGGTAATCTGCATGCCGTCGCCGGAATCCCCGCAGAACCGGATAACGGCTTGGTCAATTACTTCACGCTTGCGCTTAGGAAGTTCAATCGTCGTCAATGTCATAGTTTAAGACCCCGATTTCATAACGGCGCAGAGATAGAGAGAGCTCGGTTTTGGGTCAACATTGTTCATGCAGATTAGAAACGTGCTCTCAAAGGAAAGCCTAGCACAAGCAGGGTAACAGGAAAACGGAATTTGAGGAGAGATCATTACGCTTCGGACATTCAATAGGATGCTTTACAAGCCTTGCTCGTTGTCCGTCAAGAATGAGCCTTGCGTCGAGAGCCGCTATTCCTTGCCGCCCACCACTTGAGCATGGCCCCGGCGCGGCCACCAGCGACAGCCCGCCAGCAATATTGCGCAGCAATGTGGGTACAAAGAATCTCCCGAGGCAAGTTTCCCGGGAAATGGAGTTGGCGAAAACCAAATAAAAACATGGTGGCGCAGCCGGCACGGATGCAATGGAAGCCGGCGGAGTCATTCGCTTTCCTGAGATCGAACGAGTCGAAGAAGGGAAGGGTGGCCGTAGCCGAGGGGCCGGAGCCGAGTATCGAAGGAGTACAACTGGCCTTGAGTACTATTGACTTTCGCTTTTGATTCGCCTACACTTGCGACGCTGACGGCCATAGGGGGGTCGAATGACACTCACGAAACGACAAAAGGAAGTCCTGGATTACCTGGTCGGATTCCTCAATAAAAATGGCTATTCGCCGAGTTTCGAAGAAATTGCGAACTCGCTGAAGCTCACCTCGCTGGCAACCGTGCACAAGCATCTCTCTACGCTTGAGAAAAAGGGCTTTATCCGGCGTGGATACAATCAGAGCCGGTCGATTGAAGTGATGCAGCTCCCCAAGCCAATACGCGAACAGGTGCTTGAGCGCCATGTGGTTGAGCTGCCGCTGGCCGGGCGCATCGCCGCCGGAAGGCCTCTGGAGGCTGTCGAAGAGCACGAAACAATTTCGCTGGCGGATTTCGCGCGCGGCCAGAACACCTATGTCTTACAGGTGTCGGGCGAATCGATGCGCGACGATCATATTCTGGACGGCGATTTCATCGTGGTGGAGCAAACCCAGGTGGCTAATCCGGGCGAGATTGTCGTGGCGCTGGTGGGGGAAGATCAGGCTACGGTGAAGCGTTTCTACCGTGAGCCGGGCGGAAAGATCAGGCTGCAACCTGCCAATTCTCAGATGTCACCAATCATCGTTTCGGCCACGGATGTGAAGATTCAAGGCCGAGTGGTGGGCGTGCTTCGCAAGTATTAGTTTGTTAGAATTCGGCGATGAGCCGACCTCAAGCGACCGAAGCAGCGCCGTACTATCTCACCTATATCGACAGAGTTTCCGGTGACAATATCGTTGATGTGATGAAATTGCAGTTAGACGATACCGCGGAAATTTTCGCTGGCATATCCGAAGAAAAATCGCTTCATCGTTACGCCCCAGACAAATGGAGCATCCGGCAAGTAATAAATCACCTGAACGATACTGAGCGAGTATTTGCTTTCCGCGCGATGTGGTTTGCTCGCGGTTTCAGCGATCCGCTGCCGAGTTTCGATCAGACGATCTCTGCTACGGCGGCTCGCGCCGACGATTATTCCTGGGCTAGCCATGTTCAGGAGTTCCAGAAAATCCGGCAGGCTACTTTGGCGCTTCTTCGCAATCTACCTGCGGAGGCCTGGTTGCGCAGTGGTATCGCCAGCGGAAATTCCGTCACCGTCAATGCGCTGGGGTACATCATCGCCGGGCATGTGGCGCACCACCTAGCTATCGTTCAACAGCGTTACCTATAGCCGACCGAGTGGTTGGGGCCGACCTGGGGGCGAGCATCGTAGTCAACTGGTCTGCCATCAACGAATCTCAAATCGCGCTTGCAGTTTGGGATATCGAGGCTTAATATCCATCTCCCCAGCTTGCAAGCACGCGTTACCTCAACAGACACAGCTGTACCATTTTGGATTTGGCATGAGATTTAATCGGGACTACATTGAGAAACCAGTCCTTATTATTGACTCGTCCATAGTAACAAGGGGCCAAGGAGGGTAAATGTGGGGAGACAAGAAAGCGGACGCTCCGGCAAAGAGTTCGCTCCCGCAGCAGCCGCAGCAGCAATCGCCAAAATCAACCGCGCCAGCCGAAAGGCTGGCATCATTTCCTGGGGAGGCTAAGACAATGGCACCTATCGATTCGACATATCCCGCACCATCTTCATCGTCATCGAGCGGCTTGGCGAGGCTCGGTGCAACGCTTCACGTGAAGGGCGAAATCACCGGCAACGAAGATCTACATATAGATGGCACAGTGGAAGGGCTGGTCCAACTGGAAGATCGCAAGCTGACGGTTGGAGCCAGCGCCAAGGTGACTGCGGATATTATTGCCCGCGAGGTTGTCGTCTATGGCAATGTAAAGGGAAACTTGCGGGCGCGCGACCGCATTGAGATCAAGAAAGATGGTTCGGTAGTCGGCGACCTTACCACCGCTCGAATCATGATCGAGGACGGCGCTTACTTCAAGGGCTCGATCGAAATTGACAAGACCGGTGACGCGAGCGACAGCGATTCCAACAAGGCTTCGTACACACGCAATGCTCGCAGCACGGCCGCGACGTCTTCTTCGGTAAGCTAGGCCATGTAAGTTGCGCTGGGAGACCTAGCGTAGCCAAACGATTAAGAGTCTAGGACGGGCCGCGTTGCTGCGGCCCGCCTGCATTTGAGACCGCAGGTTCGCTCTGCCTTTACTCAGGTGCTGTTCTTTCCCGCTCTACGACTTTCGTTGACAGAAATCGGTTCGTAATCTAAACTCGTGGTTTGTCTATAGATGGAAAGGTGTGACTGGACTGATGCAGACGCATGTACCGAAAGGCCGAGAAGCAGAAGAACTGCAGGTAGGTAAGAATTGGTTCGTGGTGAACGCGGAAGGCGTCGTTCTTGGGCGTCTTGCGACGCGCATCGCGCGTCTCCTGATTGGGAAGGACAAGGCAAATTATACACCGCATTTGGATTGTGGCGATCATGTGGTTGTGATCAATGCGGAGCGCGTGAAGCTGACCGGAAACAAGATCGATCAGAAAATTTATCGTCACCATAGCGGTTATCCTGGCGGATTGAAGGAAATTCCGATCCGGGTGATGTTGCAACGCCGTCCCGAAGAAGTTGTGCGCGAAGCGGTCCTGGGAATGCTCCCGAAGAACAAGCTCCGCGCGCGCCGGGCCAAGAAGCTGCGTGTTTATGCCGGAAGTGAAGCGCTCGCCCGCCACGCCGGACAGAAGCCCCAGCCGCTCGCGCTGTAACCACGCGAAAGAGATTCTAAAATTTTCTGCGCCCCGCGGAGAAATCCGCCGCGAGCGCGCTTGTGCCGCAGTCCTCGCCACGCGGTCGGTGGACGGCGATGCAACGCAAGGAGGAGGAACTTTGAGTTCAGCTTCAAGCCCGGTTGCAAACAACGAAGGAAAGCAATTCTACGGTACTGGCCGCCGCAGAGAGTCCATCGCACGCGTATATATAAAGATGGGGCCAGCGCGTTTTACGGTGAATGGCCGGCCGGTGGACGAGTATTTTCGCAACATCGCGTGGCACACGGCGGCGGTGGAGCCGTTGAAGTTCACGCAGATGCAGGATCAAATCGAGGTGAAGTGCATTGTGAAGGGTGGCGGAGTCGGCGGGCAATCCGGAGCGGTGCGCATGGGACTGTCTCGCGCGCTTTCGAGGATTAACCCCGAGCTTCGGCCAGCATTGCGCAAGAATGGATTTTTGACTCGCGACTCACGCATGAAGGAACGCAAGAAGTACGGACAGAAGGGCGCGCGTCGTCGCTTCCAGTTCAGCAAGCGCTAGTTTTTAATCAGTCCGGCTCGAGCAATCGGGCCGGACCAAATTCACGGCCGGGAAGGACCGGCAAAAAAGGATGCTGCTCCATTCCGTCGCGGAGAAAAAAGCATCCCTCTACAGGAGGAGGTACTTTGGGAGTCGAAATCACGATGAAGGAGCTTCTGGAGGCTGGAGTTCACTTCGGCCATCAGACGCGGCGCTGGAACCCGAAGATGAAGGAATATATTTTCGGTGAACGCAATGGGATTCACATTATCGATCTTCAGAAAACTCTAAAGATGTTCCGCGATGCTGCCCGTTACGTCTCCGAACTGGCGGGGCAGGGCAAACGAGTGCTGTTTCTTGGTACGAAACGCCAAGCACAAGAAGCGATCGCCGAAGAAGCCAATCGCTGTGGAATGTTTTTCGTGAACCATCGTTGGCTGGGCGGCACGCTGACGAACTGGGCCACGCTGCAAAAATCCATCAAGCGCTTTAAGCTTCTGAAGGGCATGGTGGAAGATGGCCGCATGGCGCAATTTTCGAAGAAAGAAGCCGCCAGGCTCGAGCGCGAGCTAAAGCATCTGCAACAGAACTTCTCCGGGGTTGAGAATATGACGACGTTGCCTGACGCAATGTTCGTGATCGATCCGAATGCCGAGGTGATTGCGGTGCGCGAAGCTAGGCGCATGGGCATCCCAGTGGTGGCTATTGTCGACACGAACTGCGACCCCAATCTCGTAGACTGGGTCATTCCAGGAAACGATGACGCTTTGCGGGCGATCCGGCTGTTCACATCAAAGATTTCCGACGCGGTTCTGGTGGGACACCAGTCGTTTGAGCAAACGCAAATCGCCGACCAGAAATCAGCCGAGGGCGCCGGCGAAGAGACCGTGGATTACGTTGACACGAGCGCCTACGAAGTCTATGAAAAGCAGGAAGGCGATTACGTCGAGCCCGACGCCGAAGCGCCCCTGGAAGCGAATGCTGCCGCGGTCGGCGAAGAAGATTCCGTAGCTGGAACGCCGCACAAGCCGTAGGTTCTCCCTGTTGGCCAACTGCAGTTGGACCATGCGCTGCGAAGGCCGAACCGTAATCGGACAAGTCCAAATTTGTTCAAGAGGAAAAGAGTCAATCCATGGCCACACCCGGCAATTCGAACATATCTGCGCAACTCGTTAAAGAGTTGCGCGACCGTACCGGCGCAGGCTTCACGGCGTGCCGCGAAGCGCTGCTTGAAGCCAAAGGCGACATCGAGCAGGCCATTAATGTACTGCGCAAGAAGGGTCAGGCTGCGGCGGCGAAGAAGTCGCAACGAGCGACCTCCGAGGGACTGGTGAGTTCATACATTCACGCCGGCGGGAAGATTGGCGTGCTGGTCGAAATGAATTGCGAAAGCGACTTTGTCGCGCGCACCGCTGATTTCCAGCGGTTGTGCCACGATGTGGCCATGCATATTGCTGCGCTGGATCCGCGATTTTTGCGCCGCGAGGAAGTGACCCAAGCCACGCTCGATCGCGAACGTGACATTTACAAGGAACAGGCCAAGGCAACTGGCAAGCCGGAAAACGTGATCGACAAAATCGTTAGCGGAAAGATGGAAAAGTTTTACGAGGAAAACTGCCTTTACGAGCAGCATTTCATCAAGGACGAAGGTCTGACAGTGAAAGAACTGGTCGATCAGGCGATCGCCAAGCTCGGCGAGAATATCGCCATCCGCCGATTTTCCCGCTTCAAAGTCGGTGAAATGGATGGCGCCGCTTTCTCCACAACCCCAGCCAGCGACGGAGAGGAACCCGCTACATCCTCATAGTTTTCTTGAAATTTTGAAAGTATCTTTGCCAAGATCACAGCTGTTGCCGCGCGTTATTCTTCGATATTGCTCGAGCCGCCGTGAAGCTCTGCCGCGCTGGAGGCCGCGGCGCTACACCGAATACCTTGGAAAATGATGGTGGCGGATTTTCCGCTAAATTCATAGGCGAGAATTGCTCTCGACGTTTAACCCTGCGAAGATTCTCTGCTAGAATGCCACTGGCAAACGCCGCACGTGCCGCCTAATGGTGAAAACAAAAGTCGTAGAGCGCGGGTCTATCACCGAAAAATTGAACGCCGGAGCGCCCGTTTACGACCGTCTGGTCCTAAAGCTTTCGGGCGAGTCGCTTTCGGGGCCGCAAGATTCCGGTATCCACGCTGAAACAATTCAGGGCATCGCCCGCGAAGTGAAAGAAGTGCGGGACCTCGGGGTGTCTGTTGCCATTATGGTCGGCGGCGGAAACATTTTTCGCGGCACGCGCCAAAAGCAGTTGGCAATCGACCGGGCAACCGGCGACTACATGGGCATGCTCGCGACGGTGATCAACGGTCTGGCATTGCAGGACGCGTTGGAAAAATCAGGCTGCCAAACACGGCTGATGAGCGCGATTGAAATGCATCAGGTGGCGGAACCTTTCATACGTCGCCGCGCTACCCGCCACCTGGAAAAAGGGCGTGTTGTGATTTTTGCCGCGGGTACAGGCAACCCGTATTTTTCAACCGACACAGCCGCGGCGCTCCGCGCGATGGAGATCAAAGCGCAAGTCATATTGAAGGCCACGCGAGTGGACGGAATTTATGACGCGGATCCGGAGAAGGTTGCCGGCGCGAAAATGTTTCAACACATCACCTACCTGGACGTATTGCAAAAAGGCCTGTTGGTGATGGATTCAACGGCGATCTCGCTGTGCATGGACAACAAGATGCCGATTATCGTGTTCAATATGAACGTGCCGGGAAATTTGAAGCGCGTGGTGCAGGGCGAACGGGTCGGCTCTGTAGTCACAGCGGCGTAACTAAAACGGGCGGAGGCAATTTCCAAGATGACCACGATTGCCACGAGCAAAGAAGCCTTGGCGAATGCGAGGACGCGGATGGAAAAGGCGGTGGAGGATTTCCGCAAGGAATTGTCCGGCGTGCGGACAGGGCGAGCGAACGTTTCACTGCTGGATCACGTGCGCGTGGATTATCACGGCACGTCCATGCCGCTCAATCAACTGGGCACGCTGAGTGTTCCGGACGCCACCATGATCATGATTTCTCCTTGGGATGCCAGTGCTGTGCCGATGATCGATAAAGCCATCCGTACAACCGATCTTGGACTCAATCCGACAAACGACGGGAAAGTCGTGCGCGTGCCGATTCCGCCACTCACCGAGGATCGTCGAAAAGACCTGGTAAAACACATTCACAAAGTCCTGGAGAATCATCGCACGGCGGTGCGAAACATTCGGCGCGACATCAAAGAGGCGGTCGAGAAGCTTGAGAAAGACAAGAAAATCAGCGAGGATGATCGCAAGCGGACGCTCGATGAGCTTGAAAAGCTGACGCACTCAGAGACGAAGAAAATTGAAGATCTCTCCGCGGTAAAAGAAAAGGAAGTCCTCGAAATTAAATAGATCGACGTCTTTCATCCGCAATTTCCTAGGGATCTAATCCGAGAATCCCGTCGCGCCGGCATCTAGGAAAAAACCTTCCAGATTTGGTTCAATTCACAGTCCGCAGGTTTTCCGGCAGAATCAGGGTGAAACTGCAGCTGCTGGTTGTGGCAGAGCAGGCGAGCGTGCCACGCCTGACCAGTCTCGTCGGTGTGCTGTTGGGAAACATCGGTCCGAAATCTACGGTGCGCAGGCGGTCGGCCAGCGGCCGCAAATTCTGGTTTCCGCCGAGGAACTTCACCGCTTCAACTTTGGGGTTCTTCGCTCCTGGCGATAACAAAAGCAGAAAGTCGGCCTGGATATCTTCGCCCGGACCCTTTCCGAGAGAGAATGTGCGGCGAGCGGTAAGTTCAGGCTTCGCCTGATTTACGAGATCTTCGATTTTGGCGTGAGGTCCGAGCAAAGCTATCAATCGAGCGCGCGTTTCGGGAACCGAATGAGCCGCTGCGATGGACAGAGAATATAACTGAATCGCTCGACCTGTTTCGCCAAGTTTTTGAGCAATTTGCCCGAGGTGATCGGCGACTTCGCCATGCTGGTTCAGAATCCATGCGGCCCGGACGTAGCGTTCGGCTTCCTCCAGCTCGCCTTTCTCGAAATGAACCCAGCCCAGCGTGTCCCAGTAAATGCCGAGGTTCGAAACGGTCTGCAGGTCATCGACCGAAAAATGGGAGAGATCGACGTTCCGAAGATTTGCCGCCGTTGCTGAAACGGCCGATTCGGCGTATTGCTGCGCCCTGTCGAGTTCGATTTGATGCTCCGCGAGATTGTAAGCCACGTTGTTCCACACGATGGGCGTCCGCGCTAACTCGACTCCCTTTTCGAAGCAGGCAAGCGCTTTCTCTTTTTCGCCCGTATTGATATATGCCTGACCGAGACTGACTTGAAGCGCCGCATTGTCCGGTGTAAGAATTGTGGCCTTGTCCAGTTCGGGAACGGCATCGGAGTATCTGTGTTCCTCTAGAAACAGCCCGCCGAGCGCGGCGTGCGCCACCGGATCGATCGGATTTACTTCGATTTGTTTTTGGAAGGCTTTCGCCGCGTCTGTGTAATTCTGTTGCTGTTGCAGAGTGAAGCCTAGAAAGTTGTAGGCGTGTTCATCAAACGGGTTCAGTTCAATCTGTTTGCGGAATGCGCCGCCTGCATCTTCCAATTGCCCCAGCCGAAAATATGCCAGGCCAAGATCGTTCCAGCCCTCCTTATTTTTTGGATCGATGTCCAGCGCACGCTTCAAGAGCGGAATCGCGGCCGTAAGATTTCCGGAATTGAGTGCGGCGACGCCGGATTCGAGGAGTTCGCCGGGTTTTGCAGATTCCGGAATCTCCGGCGCGCCGACAGCAGAATTTTCCGCGCTGAATTTCTGGTTCTCATCGGATTCTACTGCGCGGATAAAAGCCAGGTAATCACCGACACGCGAGGCGGGCAGTTCCCGCATCTTGAAGCTCAGGGTACGTTCTGCGACGAGCGTGTGGGATTCGAAGCGATAGCTTGATTTGAAAGCCGCGTAATCACGGGCGATGGCAACTGCCACCGGAGCTTGCGCCGAAAAGTTGGAAGGAAGTTTCAACTTCAGGATCATGGTGATATCGAGCGGACTTCCGAGATGAATTGGCTTGGCGTCATCCTCCGGCGGATCCGGCATGCCGATCGTTAGCAGCGGCACGATCACTTTGCTTCTCTTGCTGGACCAGTCCAGAAAATTCGCCTGCGAAAACTCCAGATCGAGTTCGAAGGGATCTCGAGTGTCGGAAGGATCGCTTGGTTTCACCGCCCTCACGTCACCGTGGATGCCATCCAGGGCAGCGATGGTTTGACCAAGTTCTTTCCATTGCGTTTGCGGCGTGCGGCGAAAGGCGACACGAAGCGCCAACTCATTGTCGCCGCGAAGGAAATAACGGATCTGGGCCGAGAGTTTACCGAGGTCGCTGACCTCCGCGTCAATTTCCACATGCTGGGTGGAAAGAAATGGCGGATCGATCGGTGTCTCCACTATCTTTCCAACGCCATCAGACGGGACGAGCAGCGCTGATTTGTTACGCAGCGCCGGAGAAAGCAGGCGGAAAGGAGCAACTTCGGCAGTGGAGTCCATCCAGATCAGGCCGTGTTCGGCTGGAACCGCCGTGATCACATGGTCGAACTGAGAAGGGGAAGGCGTGGATGTATCGAGATCGCGCGAGGACGGAATCAGAACGGCGTCGGAACGGATGTTGGCGGCTTGCAGCATTGCAGCGAGTAAGGTGTGCTTGTCCTTGCAATCGCCATACTGATTTGCGAAAACGTCCGCGGCTGAATGCGGCTGGTAACGCCCGAGTCCGAAGGAAAGACTCACGTACCGAATATTCTTGGAAACATATTCGTAGAGCGCTTGAATTTTATCGAGCTGAGTTTGGTGACCTTGAATCAGCTCGAGAGTCTTCGCGCGTATCTCTGCGGTGGGCTCCATGCGGTCTTTCTCGAGTTTCGCGTACCACTGCGCCACTTCTAGCCAACTCGCAAACGTAGTTAGCTCTACGTCCGCACGTTTTGCTTGGGCTTGCGGCTTTTTTCCGACTTTTGCGTCTTCGGGCGGATGAGTCAAATTCGCACGCTGCCAACGATAGACAGTCCGTCCGTTTTCTTCTGACCTTTCAAACGGTATCTTGCGCGAAGCGGGATCTTCGGCCGAGCTAGGCTTAACGCCGGGGTGGTAATCCTCGCGGCCATTGCGAACAGAGAACTCCGGAGAGCGGACGGTGATCGCCCGGGCCTGCGGAACGTTAATCTCAAGCCGCTCATCCAGTACGATCGCGTTTTCCGTGAAATTAGAGGTGAACCAGAATTCCCCGGGGGCCAACGGTGTGACGGTGCGCGTTATGATCTCATATTCCAGAGTGTCACCGGTGTGCAGCGACGGCACCGTAATATGTTTTTCTTTATAGTCGGTGTACATCGGGGCGTCACGCGCGACGCTAGCCGTCATCTCCTTTACGGCGTCCGGAGCAGCGTTGACAACGGTCCCATCCGGTTTGTGCACGCGCACGGTCCGTACTTCCATGTGCTCGTTTCCTGAGTTGTAACCAAAAACGAGTTCACCTAATTGTCGAACACCGGCGTCGCTTTGAACGCGAATGCGTGCGGCGAGGTCGCGTTCGCTAGCGCCGTCATTTTCAAAACGCGCCGTGGTGTGGTAGCTCTCGATGACGTAGGGTTCTTGCGAGTAGTCCGCGGCGGTGGACTTTTGTGTCGAAGACGCTTCGACCGATGGGCGGAATTCGTTGGGCGAAGGCTGCTGTTGCCCGAAGGTGGCATGCGCAGGGAGAAAAAAACCAAGTAATCCGAGACCGATGCAAAATCGATTCATTGGTGCTCCCATTTCGATTTGACGGAAGCTAGTTTAGAAGCCTTCGGCGGGTCGGTAAAGCAACTCGGCAGGTAGTGGTGAGCAACTCTGAAACATTGATGGCGGCCAATCGCCCTATCCTTGCCCTCATGGCCTAAGGAAAGCATCTTAGAATCAATGTGATACGGGACTAGGATCTCTCTAGCGGAATAGGCCGCGAAAACCCTCGGCCTAGAAGCTCGCCCACCTCTTGGAACGACTAGTTGAACTAGGTTGCCAGACTCACATCTTTTTTCGAAAATATTTTTGCCGGGAATCGAGTTGACAACACAGGCTATATCTCCTATACTCCTCCGGTTGCATTGAGGCCGTTGGCCTCGGTGGTGATTAGGGAAGTCTTCCGACCCCGGAACATAGAAGGACGGAACGGGGACAAGAAGAACGGCCGAAATGGGGCGCCAGCCCCGCAAAGCCGTGTGAGCCTCTCCGCTATTGCAAGAGATGGAGTTCACTCCTCGGGGTGAAGCATCATCGCGGAGTACCTGGTAATTCCTTCGGGTTATGGCGCCTTTTCTGTTCATTCACCCGCAGAATTTTGCGCGGGCGGATTCGCAGTGCGCAGAATTATGCCGGAAAATCAATCGCGTGGTTGGATTTTGGGGGGGCCAGAGTGCCGACGTTTTCACAGCTTGTGCGGAACGGCCGGGAAAAGATCCGGACGAAAACAAAATCGCCAGCGCTTGAAGGATGCCCTGAAAAGCGGGGAGTTTGCGTTCGCGTGTATACACAAACGCCGAAGAAACCGAACTCCGCGCTGCGTAAAGTGGCGCGTGCGCGCCTGACCAACAGCGCCGAAGTAACCACCTATATTCCAGGCATCGGACACAATTTGCAGGAGCACTCGATCGTGCTGGTTCGCGGCGGCCGCGTAAAGGATTTGCCGGGCGTTCGCTATCACGTGATTCGCGGGACCCTCGACGCAGCAGGTGTTGAGAATCGCAAGCAAGGGCGCTCGAAATATGGCGCTAAGCGGCCAAAAGCCGCACAGAAGTAGGAGAGCTGAGAGATGCCACGTAAAGGTTGGGTTCTTCGCAGGAAGATTCCGGGCGATCCGGTTTTCGGCAGCGACCTGGTGCAGAAGTTTATTTCAAGCATGATGTATGACGGGAAGCGCGCCACGGCACAGGCGATTTTTTATAAGGCCATGGACCAGGTGGCGAAAACGACGAACGACGATGCCTTCAAGCTTTTCAAGAAGGCGGTGGAGAACTGCAAGCCGGTTCTGGAGGTGAAGTCACGGCGCGTCGGCGGCGCGAACTACCAAGTGCCGGTAGAAGTGAATCCGTTTCGCCGGCAGTCGCTTGCGATTCACTGGTTGGTGCTGTATTCGCGAACGCGCGGCGGCAAGACCATGACCGACAAGTTGGCTGGAGAAATTGTAGACGCTGCGAACGGCCGCGGCGGAGCTGTCAAGAAGAAGGAGGACGTGCACCGCATGGCGGAGGCTAATAAGGCCTTTGCTCACTATCGCTGGTAGCGCGACCGTGCATTTAGATGCCACGCCAAGTCCAAATCGATCATACCCGGAACATCGGGATCATGGCCCACATTGACGCCGGAAAGACAACATCAACCGAGCGGATCCTGTTCTACACGGGTGTGACTTATAAAATTGGCGAAGTGCACGAAGGCACCACGGTAATGGACTGGATGGAGCAGGAGCGCGAACGCGGTATCACGATTACTTCCGCTGCGACGACGGCTTCCTGGAAGCGATTCGACAAGACTTATCGCATCAACATTATTGATACGCCGGGACACGTTGATTTCACGGTTGAGGTGGAACGTTCGTTGCGCGTGCTCGACGGCGCAGTCGCTATTTTCGACGCGGTGGCGGGTGTCCAGCCCCAATCTGAAACAGTTTGGCGTCAAGCAGACAAGTACCGAGTTCCGCGTATTGCGTTCATCAATAAAATGGACCGCATCGGCGCGGATTTCGATCATTCGATTCGTTCGATGCGCCAGCGACTTTCTGCTCACCCGGTTCCTCTGCAATACCCCATTGGAAGAGAAGACAATTTTATCGGCGTGATCGACTTCATTGAAGAACGCGCCATTATTTGGAAGGATGAAACGCTCGGCGCGGAGTACGAAACTTTGCCGCTGGCCAAGCTCTGGGATGCGGAGTTCTTGAAGGCGCGCCCCGAATTGGAAATTGCTGTAAAAGCTTCCGCTCTCACGCCGGAGTTTTACAAAGAGCATCGCGAGAAGGTAGTGGAATACATCGCGGAACATGATGACGCCGTGCTGACCAAGTATCTCGAGCAGCACAAACTTGAACCGGCCGAGTTGCGTGCTTCGATTCGCCGCTCGACGATTGCGCTAAAGTTGGTACCCGTGTTGGCGGGTTCAGCCTTTAAGAACAAGGGCATTCAGCCGCTGTTGGACGCGGTTGTCGATTATCTTCCTTCTCCTGCCGATGTGCCGCCTGTAGAGGGCGAGGATCCCAATGGCGAAGAGGCCATTTTACGACGCGCCTCAGACGATCAACCCTTCGCGGCGCTGGCCTTCAAGATTATGACCGACCCTTACGTCGGCCACGTGACCTATATTCGCGTGTACTCCGGCGTACTGAAGGCTGGCGCCAATGTGTACAACTCCACTCGAAAAACGCGCGAACGTATCGGACGTTTATTGCGCATGCATGCCAATAAGCGCGAAGAAATTGAGTCCATCGAAGCCGGGGACATCGCGGCTTGCGTTGGTCTTAAGAATGTGACGACCGGCGATACGCTTTGCGATGAAGAAAAGCCTATCGTCCTTGAAAACATTGATTTTCCGGCACCAGTTATTTCGGTTGCCATCGAGCCGAAGACCAAGGCGGACCAGGAAAAAATGGGAATGGCGCTGGGAAAGCTCGCGCAGGAAGATCCCACATTCCGCGTTCATACGGACCACGACACGGGGCAGACGCTGATTTCCGGAATGGGCGAACTGCATCTGGAAATTATCGTCGATCGCATGATGCGCGAATTCAGCGTGCAGGCCAATGTGGGCAGGCCGCAGGTGGCCTATCGCGAAACCATCCTCAAAGTCGCCGAGGGTGAAGGCAAATACATCAAGCAGACCGGCGGCCGCGGGCAGTATGGTCACGCGGTCCTTTCCGTGCATCCGCTTCCGAATTCCGGACACGAAGATATGCATGAAATGTCCACAGATGAGATCGACGAACTTGCCAAGGGCGTTGCGGGTAAGGGCGGCAAGTGGCATTTCGACAAGGAACACCGGCTTCTTTTCATTGATAAAGTTGTAGGCGGCGCGATTCCGCGAGAATTTATCCAGCCGATCGAAAACGGCGTGCGTGAAGCGATGGAGACGGGGGTTTTGGCGGGCTACGAAATGGTGGATTGCGCTGTAGTCCTCACCGATGGCAGCTACCACGACGTGGACAGCTCGGAAATGGCGTTTAAAATCGCAGGCTCCATGGCTTTCAAAGAAGCTTGCAAGAAAGCTAATCCGAAGCTGCTGGAACCCATCATGCGGGTCGAGGTTGTGGTTCCCGAGGATTACATGGGCCCGGTGATCTCGGACTTGAACTCGCGACGTGGGCAAATGCAAGGACGCGAATCACGCGGCGGCACCGAGATTATTAATGTGCAAGTGCCGCTGGCCGCAATGTTCGGTTACGCCACCGAAATCCGCAGCCGGACACAAGGGCGTGGAAGCTTTACCATGCACTTTTCTCATTACGAGCAGGTTCCGGGGAACATTGCAGAAGAAATTATTGGCGGGGCAAACGGCGAAAAGCCAAGCAAGACCGCACGCTAGAGGAGCGAGAGAGACATGGCGAAGGAGAAATTCGAACGCAATAAGCCGCACGTGAATATTGGGACGATCGGTCACATCGATCATGGCAAGACCACGCTGACGGCGGCAATTACGAAAGTGCTGTCGAAGAACAATCCGAAGGTATCGTTTCGGGCCTTCGATTCGATCGATAACGCGCCGGAAGAGCGCGAGCGCGGCATCACGATTGCGGTATCGCACGTGGAATACGAAACGGCCAATCGGCACTACGCGCACATCGACTGCCCGGGGCACGCCGATTACGTGAAGAACATGATCACGGGCGCGGCGCAGATGGACGGGGGAATTCTAGTGGTGGCGGCAACCGATGGACCGATGCCGCAAACCCGCGAACACATTTTGCTCGCGCGACAGGTGGGAGTGCCGGCGATTGTGGTGTTCCTGAACAAGTGCGACATGGTGGATGACCCGGAGTTGCTGGAACTGGTCGAACTGGAAGTGCGCGACCTGCTGAAGAGCTATCAATTTCCTGGCGACACGATTCCGGTGGTGCGCGGTTCGGCGCTGAAGGCGCTGGAAGGCGACGCGAAGTACGAGAAGTCGATCCTGGAGCTGATGGAAGCGGTGGACAAGAGCATACCGATGCCGGTGCGCGACATCGATAAACCGTTTGCCATGCCGATTGAAGATATTTTCTCGATTTCAGGGCGGGGCACAGTGGTAACCGGACGAATCGAGCGGGGGAAAGTGAAAGTGGGGGAAGAAGTGGAAATCGTGGGCTTCCGTCCGACCATGAAGAAGACGGTGACGGGGGTGGAAATGTTCCGCAAGCTGCTGGATGAAGGGATTGCGGGAGACAACGTAGGATTGCTGCTGCGTGGCACGGAAAAAGATGAAGTGGAGCGTGGGCAAGTGTTGGCCAAGCCGGGCTCGATCACGCCGCACACGAAGTTCAAAGCGGAAGCATACGTGTTGACGAAGGAAGAAGGCGGGCGGCACACGCCGTTCTTTACCGGCTACCGGCCGCAATTTTATTTTCGGACTACGGACGTAACCGGAGACGTGAAGCTGCCGGCCGGAGTGGAGATGGTGATGCCGGGCGACAACGTTTCGGCGGAGATCACACTGATCACGCCGGTGGCGCTGGAGAAGGGGCTGCGCTTCGCCATTCGCGAAGGCGGCCACACGGTAGGGGCCGGCGCAGTTGCCGAGATCATCGAGTAAACATGCCCAACGGAGAGAAAATTCGAATTCGGTTGAAGGCGTACGATCACCGTATTCTCGATCAATCGACACGAGAGATCGTCGAAACCGCGAAGCGAACCGGAGCGGATGTGGCCGGGCCGATTCCGTTGCCAACGGTGATCAATCGATGGACGGTTTTGCGGTCGCCGCACGTGGACAAGAAATCGCGCGAGCAGTTTGAAATGCGCACACACAAGCGGCTGATCGACATTCTCGATCCAACTCCGGACACGGTAGACGCGCTGATGAAGCTGGATTTGCCGCCGGGGGTGGATGTGGAGATTAAGGCTTTTGGACGAGAGCACGCGGGTAAGTAGGTCCGCGAATTAAAATCGCGAAAGAAAGAGCGAACGAAATGGCGGTCAACGGAATACTCGGAATAAAACTTGGCATGACGCAAGTATTCGCCGAAGACGGCACGGCGGTTCCTTGCACCGTGTTGCAAGCCGGCCCGTGCGTGGTAGTGCAACGGCGGACGAAAGACAAAGATGGCTACGACGCAGTGCAATTGGGACTCGTCGAGTTCATCAAGCCTCAACGAGTGAACAAAGCGATGACCGGGCACTTCAAGAAGGCTGGTGTCGCTCCATTGCGATATGTCGGCGAATTTCGAATTGCCGATTCGAAGGATGAAGCCAAGCCAGGTGATCGAGTTCTGGTGGATGACTTCAAAATTGGCGAGTTGGTGGATGTTACCGGGGTCAGCAAAGGCAAAGGCTTTCAAGGCGGCGTCAAGCGGTGGCACTTCCGTGGCGGTGACGCTTCGCACGGTTCGATGTTTCATCGCGCTCCGGGTGGGATTGGAGCGAGCTCGTTTCCATCGCGCGTTTGGCCCGGCCAGCATTTCCCGGGGCATATGGGGAATGAGCGGAAGACCTCAAAAAATTTGCGCGTTGTAAGAATCGATTCAGAAGAAAACTTGCTGCTGGTTTGCGGTGCAGTGCCTGGCCCGGCCGGCAGATACATTTTCATTCGCAAGGCCAAAGCGGCCCTGTAGAGAGACGACGATGCCTGTGGCGGACGTAAAAAATCTGGAAGGCAAGAAAATCGGCACGATCGAACTGGCCGACGATGTATTTGGCGTGAAGGTAAACGCACATTTGCTGCACGAAGCCGTGCGCCATCACCTCGCGAGCAAGCATGCCGGAACGCACAAAACGAAAGATAAGAGCGAAGTGAGCGGTTCGGGCAAAAAACTCTGGAAGCAGAAAGGCACTGGCCGCGCGCGTGTGGGTTCTATTCGTTCACCACTCTGGCGCCATGGCGGCACGGTGCACGGTCCGACTCCGCGCAGCTATTCATACGCGCTGCCGAAGAAAATGATTATTGGCGCGCTGCGCTCAGCGCTTTCGTCAAAGCTAGCCGAGCAGAAGATCACGATTGTGGATGCTTGGGAGCTCGAAACGCACAAAACAAAAGCGTTTCGTCAGGCGCTCACCAAGCTCGAAAAAGATACGCCGTCGATCTTGCTGGTGGATAACAGTTCCAATGTGAATCTGGAGCGCGCCAGCCGGAACATCGATGGCTTGACGCTGGTACCGACGAATGGTCTCGAGGCGTACGATTTGCTGCGACACGATCATTTAATGATGTCGCGTGATGCTGCCGTGAAACTGAGCCGTGCTCTTTCACCGAATCCGCGAGGAGCCAGAAGAGCCGATTCAAATTCAGCCAGCGCCTTCTGCGCCGGCGGCGAAGCCTTCCTCTGGCGAAAAGGCGGTGGCCAAACAGCATGCGAAATCCCAAGCCGCGCCAAAAGCCGCTAAGAAGCAAGCAGCTGCGAAAAAAGAAAAGCCGAAAGGGAAGTCCAAGCCCAAGGCAAAAAAGGAATAGGCGATGGATACGCGACTCTATCAGGTTATCAAGCGCCCCATCATCACCGAAAAGGGTCTCGGTGTGAAGGAGACGCAACATACCGTGGTATTCGAAGTCGCCTCGGACGCCACCAAGACCGAAATCAAGGAAGCGGTACAGCGAGTTTTTAAGGTGAAAGTGGATCACGTCCGCACCGCAAATTTTCACGGCAAGTTCCGCCGCCGCGGCCGCGCAGAAGGTTTCAGAAGCGACTGGAAGAAAGCATATGTTCGGCTGGCGGAAGGCGAAAAAATGATCGAGTACGCCGATAACGTGTAGTTCCGGCGAATTTTGCAAGGGCAAATGCTTTAGAACAAGCAAGAGGCAACCATGCCACTAAAAACATTTAAACCATATACACCGGCGAGGCGCTTTCTCACCATGCTCGACAAGAGCGAGGTGACCAAGCAAACGCCGGAAAAATCGTTGGTGGAATCCAAGAAGCGCACCGGCGGCCGTAATGCTCAGGGTGAAATTACCTCCTGGCACCGTGGTGGCGGACACGCGCGGAAGTATCGCAACATCGATTTCCGTCGCGACAAGACGGGGATCCCGGCAAAGGTTGCGTCGATTGAGTACGACCCGAATCGGTCGTCGCGGATTGCCTTGCTTCACTATGCGGATGGCGAGAAGCGCTACATCTTGCAGCCGGTGGGCTTGGAAGTTGGCATGACGGTGCAGAATGGCGAAGGCGCCGACATTCTTCCCGGCAACGCGATGAAGTTCCGGCACATTCCGCCCGGCACGATGGTTCACAACCTCGAGCTGTTTCCGGGCAAGGGCGGCCAGGTAGTTCGCGCTGCCGGCGGAGCAGCGCAGCTTCTGAGCAAAGAAGGCGACCTCGCTCTGGTGAAGTTGCCTTCAGGTGAGGTCCGACGCTTCAGCGTGGAGTGCATGGCTACCATCGGCCAGCTGGGCAACCTGGATCACGAAAACGTGACCTACGGAAAAGCGGGTCGGACACGATGGCACGGTAAGCGTCCCACGGTGCGCGGTGTGGCGATGAACCCGGTCGATCACCCACACGGCGGTGGTGAAGGCCGCGTGAAGGGCAACCATCCGCAAACCCCGTGGGGTTTTCCGACCCTCGGTGCCAAGACGAGAAAGAAGCGCAAGAGTAGCAGGATGATCGAACAGCGACGCAAGCCGTAAGCTGGGATGAACAGAAAAATGAACCTGGCGCGGCGAACAACAGAGAGCAACCTTATGACAGCCACTCGAGCAAGTCGACGTTCAGCACGGCGAACAACAAGGCGCCCAGCGCGAGCGCGGAAATCTGTCGCGCGGCGTGCGGCGAAACCCGCGGCAAAAGCAGTTTCGAAGCTTATGCCCGCGCCGCAAGTGCAACTGCGGTTGTGCAAAACGGGCTGGGCCGTGATTGTAGAGAAGATTCCGAACGCACAAGGGACTCGTTTCGTTTGCCCCTTCTGCCCGCTTTCGCACCGCGTCTCCGGACCGGTGCGTGGCTTTAAGAAAATGCGCCGCGCGCAGTGGATCAAGCTGCGCCGCGTGGAGGAGTAAGTGGCCCGATGCCGCGCTCGCTAAAGAAGGGACCGTTCATCGACAACCACCTGCGCACTAAGGTGGAAGCGCTGAACACACGAAACGAAAAGAAAGTGCTGAAGACTTGGTCGCGCAGATCGACGATTTTGCCGGAGATGATTGGCCACACGATTGCGGTTCACAACGGCAAGAAATTCATCCCGGTGTATATCACCGAGCAAATGGTGGGACACAAACTCGGTGAATTTTCGCCCACGCGTACCTTCAAAGGCCACGCGGTGAAGGCGGCGCTGGAAAGGGCCGCGGCGGCAGCAGGAGCTCCCGCTGGAGCGCCTGCCGGAGCAGCCACGGGCGGTGGCGCGGCACCGGCGCCAAAGGCATAAATGATGGCAACTGCAATCCAAGCATCCACACAAATTGAAGGCGTGGCCAAGGCTCGATACATCCGCGTCTCGCCGCAAAAGGCGCGGCTGGTGATTGATTTGATTCGCGGACAGCGCGCGGAAGAAGCTCTACACACGCTGCGGTTTACCAAGAAGCGGGTGGCAAAGGAAGTGGAAAAAACGCTGCGCAGCGCAATCGCGAATGCCGAGCGCAAAGCGGAAGATTCCGGCGAATCGCTCGACGTGGACGCTCTGTTCGTCACTCGTTGCTACGTCAACGAAGGCCCGCGATGGAAGCGCATGCGTCCGGCGCCGATGGGTCGCGGATTCCGTTATCAGAAGCGCACTGCGCATATTGTTGTGGAAGTGGCGGAACATCACCGCGCCGCGGCAGACCGCATGGCGGCAGCCGCCGAAGAAGCGCAAGCTTCGAAGGGCGTTCGCGGAGCGGTTCGCAAGGCCCGCAAAGCGCTTGAGAACCGCGCCAAGCAGCAGAAACCGAAAAAGAAGAAGTAGGAGGATCGTTTGGGACAGAAAACTCATCCGTACGGTTTTCGGCTTGGTTACAACAAGGTCTGGAAGTCACGCTGGTTCGCCAAGCGCGATTACGCTGACTTGCTGTATGAAGACATCCAGCTTCGCAAACAGCTGAAGGATCGCCTGAAGTCGGCGGGCATCAGCGGGATCGATGTAGAGCGCGCTGCCAATAAATTGGTGGTGCGAATTTACACCGCGCGTCCTGGAATTATTATCGGGCGCAAGGGCTCTGAAATTGACAAGCTGAAGAGCGAAGTGCAGAAACGCACGAAGCGCGAGGTGCACATCGACATTCAAGAAGTGCATCGGCCAGAGCTGGATGCGCAGCTTGTGGCTGAATCGATCGCGCTGCAACTTGAGAAGCGCGTCGCATTCAGGAGAGCAATGCGCAAGGCGGTGGATTCCGCACTGCGTTTCGGCTGCAAAGGAATCAAGGTGCGCGTAGCGGGCCGGTTGAACGGGGCGGAAATCGCGCGCAAAGAATGGTATTTGCAAGGGCGGTTGCCGTTGCAGACATTGCGGGCAGACATTGATTTTGGCACTGCCGAGGCGCACACGACCTACGGTGTGATTGGCGTGAAGTGCTGGGTCTATCAGGGTGAGAAAATACCGCAGCGTGGCGGAAAGACCGGAACGACATCGGAAGTTTAACAGCGTAAGGAAACAGGTCCAATACCATGTTGATGCCGAAAAAAGTTAAGTACCGCAAGCAACAGCGCGGCCGTCGTTCCGGAAAAGCATGGCGCGGAGGCGCGCTCGCGTTCGGGGAGTACGGCTTAAAAGCGATGGAGCCGGCCTGGATTACCGACCGGCAGATCGAAGCAGCACGCGTCGCGATTACGCGGTTCATCAAGCGCGGCGGAAAACTTTGGATCCGGATATTTCCGGATAAGCCGTTCACCAAGAAGCCGGCTGAAACTCGGATGGGTAAGGGCAAAGGGCCACCAGAACACTGGGTTGCGGTGGTGAAGCCGGGCCGCGTGATGTTTGAAATGGCGGGCGTGGATCTTGCGGCGGCCACCGAAGCGATGGCGCTGGCTTCGCACAAGCTGCCGATTCGAACGAAATTCGTGAGCCGGGCGGAGGAACTGTAATGGCGGCGCGTACTCAAAAATTGCGCGAGATGAATCACAGCGAGCTCGAAGTGCAACAGCAAGAGCTTGCCGAGCAGATTTTTCGCCTACGATTCCAGCTTTCGACCGGGCAAGCCGAAGGGCTGAAGAAGTTGCGGGAAGCGAAGCGAGATCTCGCGCGGATCAAGACACTCCTGCGCGAAGCTGAATTGAGGAACGCGTAATGGCAAACGAAACACAAGCGGGAACTTCAGCGGTTCAAGAGGGCGCACACGTACGCGGAGTGCGCCAGGAACTGACCGGGGTGGTCACCAGCGCGAAGATGCAAAAGACGATTGTGGTGAAGGTGATCCGCGCCGTTCAGCATCCTCTCTATCAAAGAGTGGTGCGGCATGCGAAGAAATACTACGCGCACGACGAAACCGGTGAAGCCCGCGTTGGCGATACGGTGCGTATTGTTTCCACCCGGCCGCTTTCGAAATTGAAGCGGTGGCGGCTCGAAGAAGTGATAGCGCGCTCAACGCGCGCTTAAGCGCAAGCAAAGCACTGTAAGGGAGCAAGATCATGGTTCAGATGCGGACATGGCTCACGGTGGCCGACAATTCCGGTGCCCGCCAGTTGACCTGCATTCTCCCCGTGGGCGGGGATGCCGGATTGGTGGCCGGGTTGGGCGACGTTATCACCGCCGCGGTGAAAGAAGCGACGCCGGACAGCCAAGTGAAAAAGGGCAAAGTGGTGCGCGCGGTCGTTGTGCGCACTAGAAAAGAGCACCGGCGAAGGGATGGCACCTACATCCGGTTTGACGACAACGCCGCAGTGCTAATCAACGATGCGGGCGAGCCTATTGGGACGCGCGTTTTCGGGCCAGTGGCCCGCGAGCTGCGCGAGAAGAAGTTCACCAAGATCATCTCGCTGGCTCCGGAAGTGTGGTAACCATGAGAGAACCCAAAGAGAAACCGGCCGCGCACGGCATTCGTCACGGCGACACGGTAAAAGTAATGGCAGGCCGCTCGAAGGGCAAGAGTGGAAAAGTCCTGTCCGTAAATCTGTGGAAGAGCACGGTGACGGTCGAACACGCGAATATTATGAAACGGCACACGCGGCCGAATCCGTCGAAGAACATCAAGGGCGGAATTTTGGAACGAGAAGGCCCGATTCACGTTTCTAATGTGATGCTGGTTTGCCCCGGATGCGGCAAGCATACCCGCGCTGGGCATACAACGCTGCCGGACGGTACCAAAGTCAGGACCTGCCGCCGCTGCGATACGACTTTTGAGAACTAAAGGCGAGAGAAGAAATGATTACGCGTCTGCATGAAAAGTACCGCAAAGAGGCCATCCCGGCGCTTTCGAAGCGCTTTGGGTTCAAAAACACGATGGCCGTCCCGCGTGTCTCGAAGGTGACCGTTAACATCGGGCTTGGTGAGGCGAGCGCAAATGTGAAGCTGCTCGACACCGCTGTGGCCGAGCTAGGACAAATCGCCGGACAGAAACCGGTGATCACGCGGGCCAAGAAATCGATAGCGAATTTCAAAATTCGCAAAGGGATGCCGATTGGCTGCATGGTCACTTTGCGCGGCGAGCGGATGTATGAATTTCTCGACCGGCTCTCGGCCATCGTCCTGCCGCGCGTTCGCGATTTCAAGGGATTGCCGCCGAATTCGTTCGATGGCCGGGGCAATTACACGATCGGTATTAAAGACCAATTGGTTTTCCCAGAGATCGATTACACGCGGGTGGACAAGATCAAGGGCATGAACGTTACGATCACGACCACGGCACGAAACGACGAGGAAGGACGCGAGTTGCTGAAGTTACTCGGCGTTCCTTTCCGGGCGTAAGGAGAGCGAGCAAGTATGGCGCGTACCAGTCAGTTCGCTAAGATGAAGCGGAAATTGAAGTACAAGATCCGCCAGAGGAACCGTTGCCGGATTTGCGGACGCCCGCGCGGTTTTCTCCGTAAGTTTGAATTGTGCCGCATCTGCTTTCGCGGCTACGCGCTGAAGGGAGAGATTCCCGGCGTGGTGAAGGCAAGCTGGTAAGGAAGGAAGAATGACCACCGATCCCATTGCTGATTTGTTGACTCGAATTCGAAACGCTTCGCGGGCGAAGCACGCTCGTGTGGATCTTCCGTCTTCGAAATTGAAGATTGAATTCGCGCGTATCTTGAAGGACGAAGGCTATCTCGCGAATTACAAAGTAGTGGAAGAGCAAAAGGGAAAGAAAACGCTGCGCTGCTTTCTGCGTTACACGCCGGATCGCCGCAGTGTGATCACGGACCTCAAGCGCATTTCGAGGCCTGGATCGCGGCGCTACATCGCAAAGACCGGCATTCGTCCTGTGGTTGGTGGCATGGGGATTTCGATTCTCTCTACGCCTCGGGGACTCATGACCGGCCAATCAGCGCGTAAAGCAGGCGTGGGCGGCGAATTAATGTGCGAAGTTTGGTAGGAACCTAGTCACTACGAGGATTTGAGAGGCTATGTCGCGAATTGGAAATAAGATAATTCCGGTGCCGTCGAGCGTGAAAGTACAGATTAAGGACGGCGCAGTCGATGTGCAGGGGCCCAAAGGCAAGATGCATGTGCTGGTGCCGCGCGGAATCTCCTTCGAGCAGAAGGACGGCACACTCGTCGCCAAGCGCGCATCTGAAGAGCAACGCGCATTGCACGGCCTTGCGCGTGCTTTGGTGGCCAACGCAGTCACCGGCGTCACCACCGGCTTCAAGAAAGACCTCGATATCGTGGGTGTGGGATACCGTGCTGAAGTGAAAGGGAAGAATGTGGTGCTGGCTCTGGGGTACTCGCATCCAATAGAGTTCCCGATTCCCGAAGGCATCGTGGTCGCGGTGGAAAAACAAACGCACATGTCCGTTTCCGGCGCGGATAAGAATCAAGTGGGACAGGTGGCGGCGAATCTTCGCGCGCTCCGCCCGCCCGATCCGTACAAGCAGAAGGGCATTCGCATCACCGGCGAGCGGTTGAAGAAAAAAGCCGGCAAAGCCGGCGCCAAGACGGCGTCCGCTTAGCCCGGAGGGAGAGCGAGAATGGCAGCACCAGTTCGAAGATTATCGCGGGAAGCGCATCGCCGGCGAATCCATGTGCGCACGCGTCAGACGCTTGCCGGAACGTCCGAGCGACCGCGCCTGTGCGTGCATCGCTCGTCGAAGCATATTCGCGCGCAAGTTGTGGACGATCAAACCGGCAAGACACTGGCTTCGGCGAGTTCGCTCGATGGGGAAATCAAGAAGACGATCAAGGGTGGCGGAAACATCGCCGCCGCGAAAATCGTCGGCAAGGCAATTGCTGAACGCGCGCGCGGCAAGGGAATCGAAAAGGTCGTTTACGATCGAGGCGGTTACCAGTATCACGGCCGCGTGAAAGCGCTTGCCGATGCGGCCCGGGAGGCGGGCCTGAAATTCTAACAACTATGCCGAAACAAGAGCTCAAAGATACGCTGTCGGTTCGCCATCCGGTGGAAACCAACCAGGCAAACCTCAAGGATCAAGTGGTTTCGATTAACCGCTGCACGAAAGTCGTGAAGGGCGGCAAGAATCTCAGCTTCTCCGCGCTTGTAGTGGTTGGAGATCAGGGCGGACACGCGGGTTTCGGCATGGGCAAAGCCCGCGAAGTGCCCATGGCCATCCGGAAAGCGATTGAAGCGGCGAAGAAGAACATGGTGAAACTGAATCTGAAAGGCACCACGATTCCGCATCAAGTGCTCGGAAGTTACGGTTCAGGCCAAGTTCTCTTGAAGCCTGCTCCGGAAGGAACTGGCGTGATCGCCGGTGGTCCAGTGCGCGCAGTAATGGAGGTCGCCGGTATCCAAAACGTGCTTACGAAGTCCTTGGGTACCTCAAACCCGCACAACGTGATCAAGGCGACGTTCGACGCACTTTTGCATTTGAAGGATGCCGCGAAAGTTGCCGAGGGCCGAGGCAGAGGAGCGGAAGAGCCGGCCTCCTAGCCGCCGCTTCACATAAGACTATGACACCGACTAAAAAGACGTCAGGCAGCAAGGCAGACAAGCGGTCCGGCACATTGAAGATCAAGTGGGTTGTAAGCTTTATTGGATGCCCGCGCGGGATGCGGCAGACCATTCGGGGCTTGGGCTTCCGGCGGATGCAACAGGTAGTGGAGCATCCCGACACGCCGTCGATTCGCGGCATGATCGCGAAGGTTCATCATCTGGTTAGGATTCAGGAGTAGGGATGGCCATTAAACCGACACTTTCCAATTTGAAGCCGCCGCGCGGCTCGCGTCATCGCAAGGTGCGCGTGGGACGCGGCATGGGCTCGAAGATGGGCAAGACCTCTGGCGCAGGCAATAAAGGCCAGCAATCTCGCCGCGGCTATTCGCGACGCCCTGGGTTTGAAGGTGGCCAGATGCCGTTGCAACGGCGTTTGCCCAAGCGCGGCTTTTCCAGCCCGTTTCGAAAAGCGTATGCGGTCGTGAATGTGGAAAGCTTGAACGTGTTTGAAGCGGGAGAAACGATTTCTCCGGAATTGTTGTTTGGACGCGGGATCGTTCGCGTGGAGCGGGAAGCATTGAAGATTTTGGGGAGCGGAGAACTGAAAGTAGCGCTGACGGTACAGGCGCACGCGTTTAGCAAGTCGGCGGAAGAAAAAATCGCAGCCGCCGGGGGAAAAGCTGAGCTTTTGAAATGAACCCGTTAAGAAAACTCGTCGAGGCGTTTCGAAACATCTTTAGCACGCCGGACCTGCGCAATCGAGTGCTGTTTACCTTGGCGTTGCTGGGGGTGTATCGCCTGGGAGCGTTCATTCCCACGCCTGGAATCAATACCGCCCTGCTGCAGCAACTTTTCGAACAGAGCAAAGGCTCGGTGCTGGGAATTTTTGATCTTTTCAGCGGCGGCAATCTGCGGCGGCTGACGATTTTTGCTCTTGGCATCATGCCGTACATCACTGCGTCCATCATCCTGCAGTTGATGGTGGTGGTATGGCCCTATCTCGAGCGCTTGCAAAAGGAAGGCGAGCTCGGGCGCCGCAAAATCACGCAGTACACACGCTATTTGACCATCGTGCTGAGCGCATTCCAGTCGTTCACGATTGCCTTGACGCTGACGAAGCAGAATCTGGCAGGTCAAGCGTTGGTTTATCATCCCGGTCCGCGTTTTATCCTGATGACCATGCTCACGCTGACCACTGGTTCCGCGTTTATCATGTGGCTGGGTGAGCAAATCAGTGATCGCGGAATCGGCAACGGGATGTCGCTTATTATTTTCGCCGGAATCGTGGTGGGATTGCCGCGCGCGGTCGGCGACCTGTGGGAGAAGGCTAAGACGCAACAATGGGGTTCGTTCACCCCCATAGCGCTTCTGGGTTTAATCGCTCTGATGTTGGCGGTCATCGCTTTCATCGTGTTTATGGAAGGCGGCCAGCGGCGCATACCCGTGCAATACGCCAAACGCGTGATGGGCCGCAAAGTAATGGGCGGACAGATGACTTATCTGCCGTTGCGAGTGAATTCGGGTGGGGTGATCCCGCCGATTTTTGCGAGCTCGCTGCTTACTTTTCCGCAGACGCTGGCGTTGTTTTTCCAGAAGAAGTCGCCGTTCTTTGAAAAGTTTGCGAATCAAATTAAATGGGGCGAGCCGCTCTACACCGTCATTTACGTCACGCTCATCATTTTCTTCGCGTTTTTCTATGTGGGTATTATTTTCAATCCCACCGAGCTTGCGGACAACATGCGGAAATACGGGGGATTCATTCCTGGTATCCGGCCGGGACGCAATACGTCGGAGCATATAAACCGCATCTTGACGCGTTTGACGTTTGTTGGTGGCATCTATTTGGCGATCGTCTGCTTGCTCCCAGAATGGATGATCTCGGGCATTCACTTGCAGCACTTGTGGTTGGTGGGTAATTGGTTCGATCAGCATATGTGGCGATTCGTGCTCGACGGGTTGAATGTGCAGTTCTATTTCGGAGGCACTTCGCTGCTGATCGTTGTTGGAGTAGCCATGGACACAGTGCAGCAACTCGAGGCGCAACTCGTCATGCGAAATTATGACGGGTTTGTTCGCAAAGGCCGAGTGCGTGGCCGTCGCGGTTAATGACGGCTCGTGGGCGGTGAGCATGGCGCTGCATCGGGCGATGATTTTCTTAGGCCCCCCAGGAGCCGGTAAGGGCACCCAGGCGGATCGGGCGGCGAAGCGATTCGGAGCGCCGCACCTTTCCACCGGTGACATGTTGCGCGATGCTGTCGCCCGCGGCACTGAGCTAGGCCGGCTCGCAAAGCCGATCATGGAACGCGGCGAGTTGGTGCCGGACAATCTGGTGATGGGGATGGTCGAAGAAAGACTGGCGCAGCCGGATTCCGCCGGGGGATTCATCTTCGACGGTTTTCCCCGAACCGTGCCGCAAGCCGAGCAGCTAGATAAGATTCTCGCGCGCCGAGGTTTCGGAAAGCCGCTGGTGGTTGAGTTTAATGTCAGCCCCGAGATGCTGTTGCGTCGCGTGTCGGGCCGCTGGACCTGCAGCGTAGGCGGGGAAACCTACAATATCTATGAGCGTCCGCCGAAAGTTCCGGGAATTTGCGATGTGGATGGCGGGAAGTTAGTCCAGCGCTCGGACGACAGTCCAGAGATCGTCAAGGAACGTCTAGCAGCATACGTTCGAAAGACGAAGCCACTGGCGGATTATTACCGGCAACACGGTGTTTTGGAAACCGTGGATGGCTCGAAGGGCGTGGAAGAAGTGAGTCGTGCACTGAGTGAGATTTTTGCGCGGGCGGCGGGGAGAGATGGTCATTTGTAAATCGCCGAAAGAGCTCGAGAAGATGTATCAGGCGGGACAAATCGTGTGGGGAGCTCTCGAAAGGATGCGCACGATTGTTCGGCCGGGCGTCTCGACGAAGGAACTCGACGAGTTTGCCGAGGAATTCACCGAGAAACATAATGCGCGACCGGCTTTTAAGGGATACCGAGGGTATCCAGGCTCGGTGTGCACTTCGATCAACCAGGAAGTCGTGCACGGCATTCCCTCTTCTTCGCGAAAAGTTCGGGACGGTGACATTTTGTCCCTGGATTTTGGCGTCGAGCTGGACGGTTACTTCGCGGACGCGGCGTTGACGGTTCCGGTCGGGAAAGTTGCTCCGGAGCGGCAGAAGCTGTTGCGAGTAACGCGAGAATCGCTCGAGCAAGGGATTGACAAGATTCGGCCGGGCAATCGGCTCGGCGATGTGTCGTCCGCGGTGCAGCAATGGGTCGAAAAGAACGGCTTTTCGGTGGTGCGTGAGTTCGTCGGACACGGCATCGGAACCAAGATGCACGAGGATCCGCAACTTCCGAATTATGGCTCGCCAGGCCAGGGGCCAAGGCTACAAGAAGGAATGGTGCTTGCCATCGAGCCGATGGTTAACACGGGCGGGCCCGGCGTGCGAATTCTGGATGATGAGTGGACGGCGGTCACAACCGACGGCAGCGATTCAGCGCATTTCGAGCATACCGTCGCGGTGACGGCCAAGGGGCCCTGGATTTTAACGCGGCCGCGTGAAGCTAGCGGGCCGTGCTGGTAGCTGGAACGATATTTCATCGGGTTTGAAATAGGAGCACATGATCAGAAGGCCAGAGCCGGAAAAGAAGAAATCGAGCGAGGGTAGCGGGAAAGAAGACGCCATCGAAGTGATGGCGACCGTCGTTGAGCCGCTTCCAAACGCGATGTTTCGCGTGGAGCTGGAGAACAAGCATCAGGTGCTGGCCCACATTTCGGGAAAGATGCGAAAGAATTTCATACGCATTCTGCCCGGAGATCGCGTGGCGGTGGAGCTTTCACCGTACGACCTGACGCGCGGCCGGATTGTGTACCGTTATAAATAGCAAGGCCGCGAGCGCAGGAAGGGACAGAACGAAATGAAAGTAAGGGCATCGGTAAAGAAAATCTGCATGAAGTGCAAGATCGTTCATCGGCGCGGTGTGGTGCGCGTGATCTGTGTGAACGCGAAGCATCGCCAGCGCCAGGGTTAGCGAAAGGGAGAAACCGAAATGGCTCGCATTGCAGGTGTCGATTTGCCGCCAAACAAGCGGCTGTGGGTTGGTCTGACGGCCATCTATGGTATCGGCCAGCAGCGCGCGCGTTCGCTCGCTGCACAAGCGAATGTGGACGCCACGAAGAAGATCAAGGATCTCACGGAAGAGGAAGTCACGCATCTGCGTGCGGCGATTGAATCCGAAGGCGGGGTCGAAGGCGATCTGCGCAAAGAAAACCAGATGAACATTCGCCGGCTGATCGAAATTCAGTGCTATCGAGGTTTGCGTCATCGTCGAAACCTTCCAGTTCGCGGCCAGCGTACGCACACAAATGCGCGCACGCGGAAAGGCCCCCGGAAGGGCGCTGTGGCGGCTAAGAAGAAGACGATGGCGCGCAAGTAAAGTTCGAGCGGGTTGAGAAAATAGGAGAAACACGAGCGTGGCAAAAGAACCTCAAAGCGCAGCGGCTGCACCTGCAGGAGCAGCGGCGAAGAGCACCAAGCGCAAGAAAGAGTTTCGCAAGAAGAAGGAAAAGCGCATCGTTCCGCACGGAGTGGTGTGCATTCAGGCAACGTTCAACAACACGATCATCACCCTGACCGACCCGGATGGCCGCGCAGTGAGCTGGTCTTCGGCGGGTTCTGTGGGTTTCAAGGGTTCGCGCAAGGGTACCCCGTACGCCGCGCAACAGGCGGCGATGACCGCTGCCGGAGTCGCGCGCGATCAGTACGGTATGAAATCGGTGGAAGTGCGAGTGAAGGGCCCGGGCGCGGGACGCGAGTCGGCAGTGCGGGCCTTGGCTTCCTCGGGGTTGCACATCAACGCAATCAAGGACGTGACGCCGGTTCCTCACAACGGCTGCCGCCCACCCAAGCGGCGCCGCGTTTAGCGCGGAAACAGATTCGGAAGTTTAGGTAAAGGAGACAAGGCTTTGGCAAGACATCGTGAAGCAGTTTGCCGCTTGTGCCGCCGGGAAGGGATGAAACTCTTCCTGAAGGGACTGCGGTGTTTTACCGAAAAATGCGCGATCGAGAAGCGCAATTTCGTTCCGGGGCAGCATGGCCAGTCCCGACGCCCGAAAATGGTGGGCTACGGAATTCAATTGCGCGAAAAGCAAAAAGTAAAGCGCACCTATGGATTGCTCGAGCGTCAGTTCCGCACCTATTTCGAAAATGCGGAGCGCGCGAAGGGACCCACTGGTGCAAACCTGATGGTTACACTCGAACGACGCCTCGACAATGTCGTCTATCGCATGGGCCTGGCAGGCTCGCGCTCGCAGGCGCGCCAGCTCGTGCTGCATGGCCACATTCGCGTGAAGGGACGCAAGGTCAACATCCCAAGCTACCTGGTGCAAGTGGGCGAAGACATCGCGCTCAAGGAGAAGATGCACCAAAACGCCATGGTGCTCGAAGCGCGGAATCTGGCGAACAGCCAGGGCGTGGCTCCGTGGCTCGATATTGACCGGGAAAATTTCAAAGCGCGCGTCGTGGCGATGCCTCGCCGCGAAGATGTGCAGACTCCGCCGATGAACGAGCAGCTCATCGTCGAGTTGTATTCGAAGTAGCCTAAAAGATCGTCAACGTTGAAGAGTTTGTGGGTTCGCCGCGGGCGAACCAGGAGGAATGTCGCATATGTGGAAGGGCTTTCAGAAACCAAAGCGGTTGGCAGCAGAACCAGAAACACTTACTGATAAATATGGAAAGTTTTCCGCGCAGCCTTTTGAGCGCGGTTGGGGAACCACGGTTGGCAATTCGTTGCGGCGCGCATTGTTGAGCTCGATTGAAGGCGCGGCCATCACCGCAGTCCGAATAGAAGGCGTGCTACACGAATTTTCGCCGATTCCAGGTGTTGTGGAAGACGCCACCGATATCATCCTCAACTTGAAGCAAGTGCCGCTGAAGTTGAATACAGACCAGGCGAAAACCATCACGCTGATCGTGGATACGCCCGGACCGGTAACCTCTGCAAAAATCGAAGAGGACGCCGACATCGCGGTGCTCGATAAGAATGTTTACATCGCGACGGTGAGCGAAGGCGGCAAACTCGAACTCGAATTGCGCGTCAAGAATGGCCGTGGGTACGTGGCAGCCGACCGCAACTTCGATGAGGACTTGCCCATCGGCTATATCCCAATTGACTCAGTTCACTCTCCTGTGAGGAAGGTGAACTATGCAGTCGAGGCCGCCCGTTTGGGGCAGATGACTGATTACGAAAAGTTGACTCTGGAAGTTTGGACCAACGCCGCAATCACTCCGCAGGACGCGATCGGACTTGCCGCGAAACTGATGAAGGATCACATGAGCATCTTCATTAATTTCGAGGAACAGCCCGACCTGCCCGAAGAAGTGGTGGAGAATTACAGCGATCCGCGCCTCGAATATCTTGACCGATCGGTCGAGGAGCTGGAGCTTTCGGTGCGTTCGTATAATTGTTTGAAGAACGCAAACATTCAGAATCTGCGCGAACTCGTGCAGAAGACTGAATCCGAAATGCTGAAGACCAAGAATTTCGGGCGCAAGTCGCTGAACGAGATCAAGGACATCCTGGTAAAGATGGGCTTGAGCCTCGGAATGAAATTTGACGAGCACGGACGCATTATCTGGCCGCCGCTGCCTAGCCAGACTGCTCCACCGCCGTCCGAAGAAGGGGAACACGGGGCGCTTTAGGCCGCGGAATAGATCATGAGACACCTCGTTTCAGGGCATAAACTCGGAAAGCAGCCTGCGCATCGCCGTGCCGTGTTGCGGAATCTGGTGACTAACCTCATCGAAAGGGAGCGCATCCAGACCACGATTCTGCGCGCAAGGGCGGCTCGTCCGCTTGCTGAGCGCATGATCACGCTGGGCAAGCGCGACTCGCTTCACGCGCGCCGTCAGGCCGCTTCCTTCCTGACCACCCCCGGCGCCACAAAAAAGCTCTTTTCCGATCTGGCTCCACGCTTTGCGGATCGGCCAGGTGGCTACACGCGTATCGTTCGAGTCGGCTGGCGCATTGGCGATGGTGCGGAACTCGCGATCCTCGAGTTCATCGGCTCGGAGTTGAAGAAAAAGGAAAAGAAACCGAGAAAGGCAGTGGAAGAAGAAGTCCCCGAAGAAAAGGAAGCCGCTGCCAAGAAGTAATCTAAACTTATTAAGAACGGTCCGCGATGTTATTGAGGCGGGCCGTTCTTTAAGTTCGGCGCAGCAAAAGGCCGCTCATTTAATTCCCATCCAACTGTTGTAGATCGCCTGCTGTTCCTTCGTCGGATGTTCCATCGGCTTCAGTGCATAGGTCGAGTAGGGGCTGGCGATCAACGTCACCGGAATTTCCTTTACCTCTCGCAGGCGGATCACCGTCATTCGCAGCGTGTCGCCGGGTTTGTGCTCCAGAATTGCTTCCGAAAATTCGTCTTCATCTACCGAACGTCCATCAATACCGATCACAACATCATCGCGCTCGAGTCCGGCCGCCTCGGCGGCACCGCCCGACATTGTGTAGTTTATTTTCGCGTGACCATCGTCGCTCTTGCTTTGGGCGACGCCAAGCCACGGCTTTTCAGAATCGATCTTTTTCTCGACCGTTATTCCAGCGTAAGCAAAATACTCCTCATACGGAATCGGTTCTTTGCCGCCGATGTATTTGCCAAAAATGTTGCTGAGATCAACGCCGGCAATCTCCGACGCTGCTCTTACCGCATCGTCGGGCTCGAATCCCGGCTTGGGCAGTGCGTAGCGCGAGTACATCAGGCGCATCCAATCGTCCAGCGATTTCTGATTTTTCGTGCCCTGACGGATGGCGAAATCCAGAATGTGCCCCATAATCTGGCCGCCGTCGTAATAAGAATAATTTGTGTTCTTTAGATTATTCGCTTGGCTAATCATATCGCCGTTGAACCAAGTGTCCCAGCTCGTGTCTTCGATACTCCGCTCGCGCCTGCCTGGCTCCTGTTCAAACTTCGTAATCACATTAGCTATCCCGTTCAGATATTGCTGTGGGGTGATGAGTCCCGCGCGTTCTAGAGCCAGCGCTCCGTAATAACTCGTAAGACCCTCGGAAATCCATAACGACGGCGTATGCACCATTTGCGAATAGTCAAAAGGGCCCAGCGGGAGCGGCCGCAGACGCTTCACATTCCACGCGTGAAAAAATTCGTGTGCGGCAACAAATAGCTTTAGATTGTATTGCGTCCCGTATCCTGGGACCGGCTCTTGCGAGTCCCAACCTTTTGAAAAATTGATTTGGGTTGAATTCAAGTGCTCCAACCCGCCCCCAGCGTTCGGCCAAACGTGAAACAGAAACCAATAATCCTTGAAAGGAGCCGCTTGCTCCGTGCCGGTCACCGCGCTGAACATCGGCACGAGAGTCTCGACAAATTTCTGCACATCCGTTGTGAATTTAGAAAAATCCTTTTGGCCTTCTACGTCATGAACGATCACGTGGTAGGTGGACCCGAGCACTTGAAAATCCTTCTCGACGAAATCTGAAATTTCCAGAGGCGCGTCAGCGAACCAGTTGTAGTCATCCGCACGGAACGTGTGCGCGGAGGTGTGCTCCATCCCGGTCGCCACTTTCCAACCCCCGGGCACGGCGATGGCAAGGTCCACGGGCCGGTCTTTTCCTCCCACCAGGTACATCCACACGGCGGGTCCGGCGATAAACGCGTGGCGCTGGTCGTATTGAGCCTGGTTATTGCGCAAAGTATCGCCGAACACTTGATAGGAAACGGTGACTGCATCCGCGCCCGCAAGCTCGATGCGCCAGGTCTGGCCATCCGTTTTGCGCCAAGCCAATTCTTTGCCGCCTGAACCGGAAGCGTGAAATGCTTGTACGTTTGCGGCGTAATTCTGGAGATAGTAAGAACCTGGCGCCCAATCGGGCATGGCAAACTTTACGCTCGCCCCATCTAAGGCCCCTGCGTGTATCGTTACGTCCATCAGGTGCGTGCTCGGGCGTTCGAAGTGGAGCTGGTAATGCACCGGATCAGCGGCGCGGAGAATGCAACAATTCAAAGCGGCAAATATTGCGAGGATCAATGACCTATTTAGAATTCGATGTGACATAACGTCCTTTCCAGGGAAATAAGATTAATCGGGAGGCATTGCACTCGGCTGGGCCGGGGGCAGCGCATCGTCTCTACGTTTTCTTCGAATATCACCAAACAGCATCGCCAGCGCTACCACCACTTGCGCGGCAATCCCGCCCGCCGTATCGAGCAGCACGTCAGAAACTGCCGGGGTTCTGCCCGGAACGAACGATTGATGAAATTCATCAAGCGCCGCATAGCATCCGACGATTACGATTGCGGCAAGAGCCCAACCCAAATGCACACCCTGCTTTCCCGCGCGAATGCCACGTAGAATGAGCAGGCTCAAGATGAAATACTCAGTGACGTGACCCATCTTTCGGATCAAGTGATGAATAAGAAAGAGAGCTTCCTGAGACGCGTGGGGGAAAAACCATCTCAGGATCGGAACGATAATTCGGCTGGTGTTGTCCGAAGTGAACACGCCGGTGGAAAAAGTGGATATTACGATTGCCCATAAGAGCGCGGGCCACCAACGCTGAAGCCATTGCATGCTAGAGAGCCTGCGCCAGGCTGCATGGCAAGTCGCACATCAGATCGGATTCCGATGTCTCTTGCATTATTCCAGCCGGTAATTGGGCGCTTCGCGCGTAATGATCACATCGTGTACGTGGCTCTCGCGCAATCCGGCTTGTGAAATGCGGATGAACTGGCTCCGCTCCTGTAATTCCTTCAGATTTGCGGTGCCGCAATAGCCCATGCCGCTGCGCAGCCCGCCGACAAGTTGTTCGACCAGCGCTGACAATGGGCCTTTGTACGGCACTTGGCCTTCAATGCCCTCTGGCACGGATTTCCCTCGCTCTGCGCTCTCTTGCGCGTAGCGATCGGCGGAGCCCGCCTCCATCGCACCGATCGAACCCATTCCGCGATACGATTTGAACGTTCGGCCCTGATACAAAATCGTCTCGCCCGGGGATTCCTCGGTGCCTGCAAAAAGCCCGCCAATCATCACGGAAGACGCGCCAGCCGCCAAAGCCTTGCTGATGTCACCGGAAAATTTAATTCCGCCGTCAGCAATAAGCGGCACTGCAGTTCCTTTCGCCGCGCGCGCGCATTCTAGTATTGCGGTGATTTGCGGCACGCCTGCCCCTGTGACTACGCGCGTGGTGCATATCGATCCCGGCCCGATTCCGACCTTCAAGCCATCGACGCCCAGCGCAATCAAATCGCGCGTTCCTTCGGCCGTCGCCACATTACCGGCGATCACTTGTATATTCGGCAGCTTGGATTTCACGGCGCGAATGGCGTCCATTACGCGTGTTGTATGGCCATGAGCTGTGTCAATGGCGAGCACATCGGCGCTTCCCCTCGCTAACTCTTGCGCCCGCTCCAGAAAGTCGCCGGTGGCGCCGATAGCCGCGCCAACGCGCAGCCGTCCATGTTCGTCTTTCGTGGCATTCGGGAACTCGATCTTTTTCTGAATGTCCTTTACCGTGATTAGGCCTTTCAAATTGAAGTCTGCATCCACCACGAGTAGTTTTTCGATGCGGTGCCGCTGCAGGATTTTCTCCGCTTCTTCAAGCGTAGTGCCCACCGGAACAGCTACAAGATTATCCTTCGTCATGATTCCGCTGACGGGCTGATCCAGATTCCGCTCGAATCGCAAATCGCGGTTTGTCAGAATTCCCAGCAGGTGCGCGCCCCGCGTCACCGGCAATCCGGAAACCTTGTACTTATTCATAATGTCCAGAGCCTGACGCACGGACAGCTCCGGTGCTATCGTAACGGGGTCCACGATCATCCCGCTCTCCGAGCGCTTTACCTTGTCTACTTCTTCTGCCTGTCGTTCGATCGACATATTTCTGTGAATGAAACCGATCCCGCCTTGCCGTGAGATTGCGATGGCAAGACGCCCGTCCGTGACCGTATCCATGGCGGCCGAGACTATGGGGATGTTCAGAGAAATGCTGCGCGTAAGGCACGTGCGAGTGTCAGCCTGCGCCGGTAGTACCGACGACTTGCCGGGCAAAAGCAGCACGTCGTCGAAAGTCAGCCCTTCGAGAATTGCTCCTTCAATCATCTATGCTCCTGTGTTCACGAACATCCCACAAACAACAAAGCCCAGCAAAGTTCGCCGGGCTGCAGAAAGATTCATGTGTTGCTAAAGACCTTCATTATTGAACTTACGATTCTAGGCTGAACCTCCGCCGAAATCAAGGAGCCGAATCGCGCCGGCACTGTCCAGCATTTCTGTTGAAACCGAGTATAGGGGTATCTCGCATTGTCGTTTCCTCAGGCATGCATTCGTTCCGCAGCCAGCAAGTAGCAGCCCAAGACTTGTTCACTATGAACGGCATCCACGCAGCCAGGAAAACGGCTGAGATAGCGCCGCAGATGCCGAAAAAAACCTTCCGCTAAGTTGGTCGTACGCAAACGGTGTCGCCAGTACCGCGGAAATTGCAAGTAGGCCAACACCCGCGGCAACTCCTGCTGAAACTTCTCGACCATCTCCGGAGCCCAGAAACGCCAGCGCCGGGCAAAGCTCCCGGCCCATTTCCGCAGCTGAGTCTCCTGCTCGGCTTCAAAGATCCACCAGAACTCGCGCCGAAACTTCCGCCGCTGCCACCATTGCAGACGCGGCGTCAGTCCTTCCAGATTGCGAAACCAGTGCGCCAAGCACAGCTGGTGCGCCGCCCCCGGATAGACCACCGCCGCCGCACTGGCCGCACCCTCGGCTCCATCGCTGATTACCAGCTCCACCTGTTCCAGTCCCCGTCGCCATAGACGCGTGAACAACTCTTCGTACGCTTGGCTGCTCTCCGCCTCCGCCGCCATCCAGTCCAAGACTTCGAACCCACCCCCCTCGCGCACGCCCACCACCACCAGCAGTACTCCTTTCCGTGCTGGGCTTTTGGCCGATCGCCGATACCTTAAATAGATTCCATCCACCGCCAAGGCTCGATAGATCCCAGAACTCAAACGTTGCTCTCGGCGTCCTTCAATCTGTTCTTGCGCATCGCGCAGCACGGCCCCGATCGTGGCCGCCGACAGATGTCCACCCAGAAATCGCCGCACCCAACTCACCACTTTGCGTTGGCTCAACCCACCTACCGCCAGGGCGAACAACACTTCCTGCAGCGCGTGCCGCTGGTATTTCTCCAGCAGCCCGATCTCTTCCCGGCCTCGCAGCCGCGGCACCCGCACCTGCTGCAGGGCTCCCCAGGCCGTTTGCCAGCACTTCCGCACCGTGAAACCCCAGCGATAGACCTGCTCCCCTCGCTCCCTGCGTTCCGCCACCCGCCGATCCCGCTCGGCAGCCAGCAACCCTTCGATCGTCTTTTTCAACTGCTCCAAGAAACCGCCCTGTAACTGTTTCCAGCCTTGCTCGATCACATCCGCTAATGCTAGTCTGCCGATCTGAGATGACATGGGGTGTCTCCTTTCTGCCCGGCTAGGCAGAGCTGTTGGGAGACACCCTCTTTCTTTTTATCCCCACTTTCAACAGGAAATCTTACAGACGGAATCGCGCCGGGAGTACGACATGAAAATTCACTCCGAAGTCTGATAGGGTTTGGCCGGGGTTTTCTTTCGTTGTCTGACAGGTTATAATGTCTGTCAGATAGGAGGCTCCGATGACTATTTCCTTACAGGCATTGCGAGATCGACGCGATCAGCTCGCGGCCAGTCTGGCGCGAGTTGATGACCTGCGTCCCGGCTTTCTGACCGCGCGTTTCCGTAAGTGTGGCAAGCCCAACTGCCACTGCGCCCAGAAGGATTCCCCCGGGCATGGTCCGTCTTATTCACTGACTCATCGGGTTGGCGGAAAGACGGTCACCCAGGTCATTCCCCAAGGCCCCGCCGTCGAACGTGCCAAAGCGCAGATTGCCGAATACCGCCGTTTCCGGAACCTGGTACGGGAAGATTGTCGTAAGTGAGCAGATCTGTTCCGCCCAGGTGCGGGATTGGGAGGGCGTTCCCGCGAGCCAGGCTAAAAAAAAACCTCTTCGCCGATCTATTGGCCAGCGACGTCGTTCCGGAGATTGAGACACTTCTCGGTCGTCAGGCGGTGGAAGAGCTGGATCTGGAAGCGCTGGAGCTCGCCGTGCGGCAACACGTTCTGCAACTGGCAGGAGCCGCCGTCGAGCAACGTCTCAATGCCGACACCAGCGATGAGCAAGGCTCACGAACTTGTTGTGGATGTGGGCAGCCAGCACGATTTGCCGGGCGCCGGACCAAACAGGTCGAGAGTATCCTCGGTCCCCTACGACTGGAGCGCGCCTACTATCACTGCGCCACCTGCGGGTACGGCTTCTGTCCTCGTGATCAGCACCTGGGCATAGAAAATACCTCGCTCTCTCCGGCACTCACGCGCATGACCGGGACCGTGGGCGCTTTGGTAAGTTTCCGGGAAGGAAGTGCACTGTTGACCGAACTGGCCGGTGTGACCGTGGACGCCAAGCAGGTGGAGAGAAGCGCAGAAGCTCTGGGAAAAGAGATCGCCGAAGATGAACGCGTGCACAGCGAACCTCTCGATTCTCTTGCTCTACCGCAGACCTTGTATCTCGGCATGGACGGAACAGGAATTCCTTTACGCCCAGAGGAACTCGTGGGCCGCACCGGCAAGCAACCGGACAGATCGGCCAAGACCGGCGAGGTGAAACTTTGTACCATTTGGAGTGCGGAATCGCGGGATGAGGAAGGTATCCCCATCCGCGATGAGGGGTCGGTCACCTATTCGGCCGCTCTAGAGAGAGCTTCCGCGCTGGACACCGCCGCCGAACGCTCTCCCTTCGCCCAGCGTGTCTGGCGGGAGGCCACGCGCCGGCGCTTCTGCCAAGCGCCACGCCGGGTCGTGCTCGGGGATGGGGCCGTTTGGATTTGGAACATCGCCGACGATCAGTTTCCCGATGCGATCCAGATCGTTGACCGCTTTCACGCCAAGCAGCACTTGAGCGATCTCGGAAAAGCTCTCTACGGTCCCACCGCCCCACGGGCTGCGCAATGGGCGGAACGCCGGAAGGAAGAACTCGACACCGGAAAATTCCGGGCGCTACTCACCGCCATCCGTCGCCAGGTATCTCGTTCGGAGGAAGCCCGCCGCTGCCTCCATTATTTTCAGACCAACCGAGAACGCATGCGCTACCCGGAGTTCCAGGCTCAAGGTTTGTGTACTTCCACGGGCGTTGTGGAGGCCGGGTGCAAGGTGGCCATCGGCACGCGACTCAAACGCGCCGGAATGCACTGGACCGTTCACGGCTCCAACGCCATCATTGCTCTCCGCTGTTCGAAACTTAGTGGTCGTTTTCAGGACTTCTGGGAACGCAGGGCCGCATGACTCATCACTTTCCAGACGTGCACCCAATCGCGCCGGCTCTGTCCAGCATTTCTGTTGAAAGTGAGTTGAAGGGTGCTCCAGTTCATAAAGGTCCTCAGCGATGCATCGATTCGGCGGCGAGCAGGAAGCAGCCTAGAATCTGTTCGCTGTGTTGGGCGTTGCGGCATCCCGGGAAGCGACTCAAGTAGCGCAAATGTTTAAACCATCCTTCGCCCAAGTTGGTCGTGCGTAGCCGATGTCGCCACGGTCCCGGAAAGTCGAAGAAAGCCAGCACACCTTCCAGCTCGGCCTGGAATTTCTTCACCATCTCCGGCGCCCCCCACCGCCAGCGCGCACAGAATCGCCGCGCCCAGTCTCGCGCCTGCACTTGGTTCTCCGCGTCCCAGATCCACCAGAACTCTCGTCGGAACTTCCGTCGCTGGAACCAAGCCAACCGCGGCGTCAGCGCTTCCAGGTTGCGGAACCAGTGCGTCAGGCAACGCTGATGCCGGGCCGCTGGATACACCATCTGAGCCGCACCGACGATGGTGGCCAGTCCATCACTCACCGATTAATTCCACCCTTTCCAATCCTCGCTTCCATAACCGTGTGAACAACTCTTCATAGTCTTTGGTGGTTTCCGCCGGAGCCGCCCTCCAGTCCAACACATCAAATGCTCCCCCTTCCCGCACCCCCACGGCCACCAGCAGTACCCCTTGGCGGGCCCTCTGTGTAACGTTTCGCCGATACCGCAGGTAAATTCCATCCACCACAAGCGCTCGATACCGTCGCGCGGGAATCGCTTCACTCCGCCGCTATTCCACTTGCTCTTGCGCTTGTTCTACACCGCTCCGATGGTTGCCGGCGACAGCGTCCCGCCCAGAAACCGCCGCACCCAACCCACTACCTTGCGCTGGCTCAACCCCCCAACGGTCAAAGCGAACAGCATCTGGTCCAAACCGTGCCGCTCATAGCGTTCCACCAGCCCGATCTCTTCTCGCCCTCGCAGCCGCGGAACGCGGATCTCCTCCAGCGGGCCCCACAACGTCGTCCAACACTTCCGCACCGTGTAACCCCAGCGATAGACCTTCTCCCCTCGCTGCCGTGCTTCCTGCACACGCCGATCGCGCTCGGCCTGCAACAACCCCTCCACCGAATGCTTCATCATTGCTCGCGCTTGCCCCTCAACCTGTTGCCAGGCTTGTGCTAATAACTCACGCAGTGCTACCCTTCCTTTTAGCGATACAGTCATCGGGTGTCTCCTCTCTTCGACCCGTGCATGGGCCGTCGCTTCTGGAGACACCCTTTCTTTTTCCCCCCCAACTTTCAACAGGAAATCTTACAGACGGAATCGCGCCAATCGCGCCATCTCGCCAGAGTTACATTCTTAAATGGCTCGACAGGGGAGCCGCAACGGCTCGCAATAGGGCGTGCAGCTTGCGTGGGGCGCGGTGAGTCCTTACCATGAAAGGCGTGAAAGAGTTCGTTCCGCACAGAAGGCTCCGCAATCCTCATCTGATGACGATCGCCGCCGCGTTCTGGCGGCGTAAGTTTCCGCGCTTGGGAAAAAGCGAGGCACGATTCTTCGAAATCGAGCAGGGGACACAGGTCCGCGGAGAGTGCCATTGGCAGGAAGCCCGGCAAAACCATCCCACGCTTGTTCTGTTGCATGGGTTGGAAGGTTCGAGCGGGTCAGGCTACATGTTCGGCACAGCCGAGAAAGCCTTCGTTTCTGGTTTTAATGTAATACGCCTGAACCAGCGAAACTGCGGCGGCACCGAGAAGCTGACAGAAACCCTGTACCATTCCGGCTTGAGCGGCGATATCCGGGCCGTGCTGCTTGAATTAATCGAGAGCGATGGCCTGAAGGAAATATTCGCCGCCGGTTTTTCCATGGGCGGCAACTTGGTTTTGAAGATGGCCGGAGAATTCGGCGCTGCCGCCCCTCTACAATTGCGGGGGATTGTAGCAATCGCTCCGGCTCTCGATTTAGCCGCCTGCGCCGACGCTCTGGCGGAGCCCCGAAACTTCCTGTATAACCGCCATTTTGTAAAGAGTCTCAAGAAACACATGCGCCACAAGTCGCGGTTGTTCCCTGACCTTTTTCCTCTTGAACCGGCTTCTTTTCGGCGTATTAGCACAGTGCGAGACTTTGATGACGTGGTAACTGCCCGTTTTTGCGGGTTTCGTGACGCGGCCGATTATTACAAGCGCTCGAGTTCATCGAATGTCATCGCCGCTATCGGGCGCCCTACTCTGATATTAACCGCGCAAGATGATCCTTTCGTCCCGTTCACGCCTTTCCAGGACTCCGCGCTTCAAGCGAATCCGAACATCACACTGCTAGCACCGCCTTATGGAGGTCACTGCGCTTTCATTTCACAAGATGGGGGTCTTGATCGCTTTTGGGCCGAAGCGCGGATAATAGAATATTGTTTGAACAAGTCCTCTATGAGCGGGCAATAGCTCGTAACAACACTCTCGAGACAGAACGGGCGATTAAGGTACCGGAACTTCAAGGGAAGGCTGAAATCCTCGTGTTAATAGTTGAGCGGCGCCAAATCCGGCGATCACCATGTCATCCTCACATCGCACGCCGTAATCTCCGACCACGTAGATTCCAGGCTCATTCGAAAATGTCATTCCCGGCTCCAAGATAGCGTGGTTGCCTTGAACCAGGTAGGGAGCTTCGTGTCCGTCCATTCCGATTCCGTGGCCAAGACGATGCGAAAAATACTTGTAGTTCGGGCCAAACCCCGCATCGATAACCGCCTTGCGCGATGCGTGGTCCACGGAACCGCATTCTCGGCCGGCGCAGGCTGCCGCTAGTGCGGCATCTTGTGCGCGACGCACGATTTCGAACGCATGTTGCAACTTCGCCGGAGGTTTGCCCAGCACGCCCATTCGCGTAACGTCTGATTGGTAGCCCTCCACCGAGGTTCCGTCATCAATCATCACTCCTATTCCTTCGCGGAGCACTTGTTCCTCGCGAGAACCGTGGGGAAGGGCTGAGGAGGCTCCAAAGAACACGGATGCTTCGCCACTCAGCCCCATGCGCTCATAGCCGCGCAGAACCAGATCAGCAACCTCGCGTTGGGTGATGCCTTCCCGCAACGAAGCGAACGTGGCTTTATAAACATCAAGAGTTGCGGCGCAAGCAAGCCGCATCAAATCAAGCTCATGTTCTGTCTTTTGCGCGCGGCACCCGACGGTAACAGGATCGCCACGGGTATATTCGAAGGAGGACGCTGTATGGCGCAATCCGTCGTAGAAAATATAACGTGTGGTCTCCTCCACGCCGATCTTTCCCGTACGGATGCCCCGCTCTGCGAGCCACTTTCCGGCAATTGTGTGAGGGTTCTCGTCTTCTTGCCACACGCGAATTTCGATCGACCAGCGAAGCTGCTCGCGCAACCGCCCTTCTTCGAATGCCGGGCAAATGATTAGAGGGTCTCCTTGGCGCGGAACTAAGAACGCGAGGACGCGCTCGCTCGGCCACCACTGTATACCTGTGTAATAGAGAAGCGTGGTCCCGGGCGTGACGTATAACACTTCCAATCGTCGTTTGGCGTCGCTCATCAACTGCTGCGCGCGTGCAACACGTCCCTGAAACTCCTCCGCTCGTATCGGTTTCGCACGATCGCCCAGCGGTTGCAAGCTATCGAATGCAAGCGGAAGGGCCGGTTTTGGCTCTTGAAGTTCCGGACTGCGCTCGGCGTTTCGTTTCCTAAACAGCGTGCCTGCAAAAACACTTCCGGATGCAACCGTAGCAGACTTGAATAAGTCGCGCCGCGAGATTTTCATTTTTTGCTCCGCTGAGATGCAAGACTAGTGGAAGCGCGAGATCAAAACCGCGTCGGTGACGTCTCGGCCGCTGGAGTAGAGGATTTGTTTGCCATCCGGAGAGATGGAGGCGGCCCAGACGCGCGTCTCAGATGGGAAACTTGCAATACGCTTCGCAGCCGCAGCCGGAGCTCCGGGAGCCCGCACAGGCTGAGCCCAGATACTTGCCGTTTCGTCCTTGTACACCGCGTAGATCACGTTTTTCCCATCCTTCGTCCATTCCAGCTTGTGACCCCCATCTCCCACTCCAGTGATCGTTTCATTCGGGACATCATACAGACTGCGAATCTCGCCACCCTGGAGGCCAACGATCGCAATCTTGGGCGCCTTGGAGGGATCGGGACGGTAAAAAGCAGCCAAGTTTTGATTGTCCGGGGAAATTTGGGGGGACTGCATAAATTCCTTGGTCACTTGGACGGGTGTGCCGCCCTCGATGGCGACTCGCATGACGTGACCAGCGCCGGAAGCGTCGGAGTAAACCACAAATTTTCCGTCAGTAGAACAGGCAGGAAGAATGTCGAGGCCGCCGGCGGTGATCTGCGTCGAGTTGCCGCCGTCAATGTCAGCGCGCCACACGGAAATGCCTTGCGATTGGTTGCGCGCGCTGAAAACGAAATGCTGGCCGTCGCCGCAGGCGGCAGGCCACAGGGGCTCGACGGCGTTCAGCGCAAGATCATGAAGCTTGCCGCCGTCCGGCGCTACGCTGGCGAAGCGAATCGCTCCTGCGGAGTAATAACCATAAATAATTTTATCTCCGGGAGCCCAAGCAATGCCGCCGAGTCCGTCAGCGCGCCCCACTCCGCTGGTAACTTGTTGGGGCGAGGAGAACGAAATGGCGCTTCCGAAGTTCGTGATCGAGAGATTCGCCATTAGAGATACTTGAACTGTTGCGAGCGCCGAGCCGTCTGCGGTTATAGTGGTTCCATTGTAAAAATTTAGGTCGTTGGTGATACGGTGCGCTTCGGCGTCCGGATAACTAACCTGCCAGATTTGTGGGTTTACCGACATTTTGTCCACTGGAGCCGGGAATACGATCGCCGAGCCGTCTGGCAGCCAAGTCATCTGGCGAGGATTGCCCCAATTCCGCGAACCCAGCCGGTTTTCTGTTCCGGAAACCACGGCGATCGTCTCCAAATTGTAATTTTCAAAGTCCCCGTTGGGGGTTTTGGACACCGCAATGCGTGCACCGTCAGGTGACCATGCCGGGCCGTTGCTCGAAAAAGAAGCCGGATCATTCAAAGTCGAAAGAATCTTTTCACCGGTGCCGTCCGCGTTGGCGATGATCAGATTGGACGTTTTCGTCTTGCTTGATTGGCGTACGAACACGAACCGCTTGCCGTCCGGCGAGAAACTAATCGGACTGTCTACGTCCACAACCCTCTGGGTCAGCGTGCCGCCCAATGAGGGAACCTGAAAAAGAGTTCCGAGTCCGATGGATTCGTCGCGTTTGACTAAATAGAGATAATTCCCGTCGATCGAGAACGTCAACCCGGTGATTTCCTGCTGTGTTCCCGGCAGGACTTGCGCCATGCTTCCCGTGCCCAACTGGTGGACCCAAAGTGCATGTCCACCCTTGTCATCCTGGACGTAAGCCAGCCATTTACCGTCGCCCGAAATTGCAGCAGAGTGAATATTGCCCGACGACGTAATGGGGGTAATTGTCATTTGCGAAAACGATGATGGCGCTGCTTGGTGATGTTCACTCCGGCTGTGAAGGAAAAGAGCCAGCGTCGCGCCAAGAGCGAAAATAACGAGAACCACTGTTCCGATTAGCGCCCAATGGGATTTAGTCGAAGCGCTGGCTACGGTGGGCCCCGATTGTGCAGCCGCGGCTGGGAGAGATCCTGAAGGTGACGTTACGTTTCCGGATCTCGCGCCTGCGTCTGCAGTAGACCATGAAGATCCGCTAGCGATGCGACCCGAATCCGAATCGCGCTTCAGGCGTTTCAAATCCCCGCGAAGCTCTGCGGCGGTTTGATAACGCAGTTCGCGATCCTTCTCCAGTGACTTGCCGATAATATCTTCCAGCTTTGGCGGCACGTTGGGATTCAAAGAGGACGGCGCGGCTGGTGTGCGATTCAAAATCGCGTCGAACATTACTGCCGAGGTATTTCCGCTGAAGGCTGTCTGTCCCGTGGCCATTTCGTACAGTACAGCTCCTAAACTGAAGAGATCGGTGCGCGCGTCCAGCTCTTCGCCTCGAGCTTGTTCCGGCGACATGTAAGCAATCGTGCCAATTGCGGAGCCCGGGCTCGTGAGCATCAGATTATCTGAAGTAAGTTCGGTTGCCGTGTGCCCGGCGCCCACCGATTCCGCGATTCGCCGCGATGCGCCTTGTTTTGCCAGCCCGAAATCCAGAATCTTTGCCTGCGAGCGCGACGTGATAAATATGTTCGCGGGTTTGATGTCCCGATGAACGATGCCGCGAGCATGCGCTGCGTCCAATGCATCCGCTATCTGTGCGCCGAAATCCAGCAACGCATCGGTCGCAACCGGACGCCCGGAAATTCGTTCACGCAGGGTCTGCCCCTCGAGCAGCTCCATTACCAGAAATGGCCGGCCATTGTGCTCACCGACATCATAAATTGTGCAAATGCCGGGATGGTTGAGAGACGATGCTGCCCGAGCTTCTCTTTGGAATCGTTCCAGTGATCCGGAATCGCGCGCCAAATCTTCGGAGAGGAACTTCAACGCCACCTGGCGGCCGAGCCGCGTGTCTTCCGCGCGGTATACCTGGCCCATGCCGCCGCTTCCCAAGGGGTCCATAATTCGGTAATGAGATATGGTTTCGCCCAGCATTCGCACAAACATCGTAAACAACTCGCCAGTAGCACGCAAGCGGTCTGCGTCAATTCAATGTATAAACCTGCCGCATAATACTTAGAGAAGTCTGAAACATGCCGCAAATTGACGTGCGCCGAAAATTGTCTGTTCTGCAAGTCGTCGCAGCGCACTAGCAACTTTTCTTGGTCGGCTGGGTTTCACATTACAGCAGCCGAAAAGGGCTTCGGCCCTCGGCAATCCTTGAATCCCTGAACTAGGAGAAAATTAATGTGGAATCGCAAAGGCATGGGTGTGCTCATGGTGTGTTTCGCCGCAGTTTTGCTCTCTAGTTGTGGTGGTAGCGGAAGTACTCCTTCGCCGGATCCCGGTAATCAGCAGGCCTCGGTATTTACGATTGGCACCGACGCTCCGCTTCCCAGCGTCGTGTCTTGCCAAATCATGGTGACAGGGATCACGATTTTCAACGGGACCACAAATGTAAGCGTATTATCCGAGCCGCAAGTTGTGGACTTCGCGCAGTTCAACGGATTGCATCAGCTCGTCGATCTTACTTCGGTGCCAATCGGGACCTACACGTCCGCCACGGTTACGATTTCGTCTCCCGTACTGGGATACATTAATGTCAACCCGCCGAACCCGCCGACCGCTTCCACCATTAACGGAACCTTGTCGGAAACCTCGGTAACCGTGAATTTTGCTCAGCCTTTCGTTTTGCAAAACGCCGACTTAGTCGGACTCCGCATGGAATTCGATATACGCCAATCGGTTCAAACCGATGGCAACGGCCAGGTAACCGGTGTGATCAAACCCGTGTTTGATATGCAGTTGCTAAATTCGACCGATGCGGGAGTCTGGATTGATGATTTTCACGCCGGCGTCGTAGGGGTCACTGGCGGCAATACGTTCACGGTCCAGGGCCCACACGGACGGCAATGGCAAGTGACGACCGACGACCATACCGTTTTCGACGACCCCAATGCCCCAGTCAGCTCGTTCAGCACCAACACAATTGTGTCAGTTAGCGGTGTGCTTGATCCGGTGACGCATGCGATCGATGCATCCGAAGTGGAAGTGATTTCGAACGACAAGTTCTACCTCGGAGGCTTGTTGACCTACGTCAATCCGGAATCGCCTCAGCCCGCCACGCAAGCGGACCTATATGTGCGTGAAGAGCTGCCGGCGATCCCGGGGATTTCGGATGGCCAGATCGAAACTCTGAGTTTGAACGGCAGCGAAATTTATAGAATTGGGCACATCAATCTTCCGCTAACGTCTCTACTCTTTAATAACACGCTGATGGCCGCAGGTCAGCGCGTTGATGTGGGCGGTCCACTGACAACAACGAATGGCGTGGACACTCTAACCGTCCATCGCGTCATTTTGCGGCGCCAAGGCCAGGCCGGCTCGTGGGTTCCGGGCAGCACCATCGTTCAATCCGGCAACATGGGAAGCTTCCAGTTGGCCGATGAATGGACCGCGGGAATTCTGTTGCCAAGTCCACTTACGGTCCTAACCACGAACGATACCAGCTTCATAAATCTGAGCGGTCTAGGTGCGCTCACCGGGGCAGGGCCGATTCAGATTCGTGTGGTTGGATTCATACTCATCAATCAGACGACGGGTCAGCCTGTGATGGTGGCCCGCTCGGTTGAACAACTCGGCCCATAACTTACCGAAGTATCTTGCGTTGACGCCACGGTCCCGTCTCCGGTTCGCCGGGGCGGGGCCGCGGCGATTTTGTTCGTCGCTGCGACTTCGGCCATCTAGAATCCGCTAACGAGTGCACCATGCGACAACAATGCCGGCTACGACTGCAGCCAATATCGCGACCGGCAACCATCGCGGCGGCATTTCCAAACGGGAGAATTTCGATACGAGCCGTGCGCGCGGGACAACCGTGTTGCCCGCAAGGCCCAACCGATCTGGAACTCCGGGTATTCTCGGCTGTTCAGGCTTGAAAGGATCGCGTGCCGGATTTTCGTCGGACATAACCATCCAATGAAAGGGATATCCAGATTGAATCGTCCAGCGCACAATTGCAAGCTACCATCGGGCGAACGCTGTTAACCCTTTCGCCAGTGGATTAATGAACTGGCTTCCTCGATAAATTTCGGGGGCCGGCTACGCTCAGGCCGGGCGTTCAATTTGAACGGAATGGTGAGCAACGTACTCCTGCAGATTTGCGAGGATTAAAAGCAATTCGAGCATGCGATCCCGTTGTTCGGGTTTCGGTTCGTCCGCTCCTTCTTCCAGATTCTTGACGATCGCCAGCGCATCCGACAGCAGCCATTGAAGTCCGTCCGGAGCGATTGTGCGGCCTTCGCGGCAGCGGGTCAGTGCCTGATCCGTGCGGACAAAAGCTTCATCCACGAAATGATCGAGGCACAATTGCGCGCCCGCCAGCGCCTCGGGAATTGAATTGGCGCACCCCGCCCTTTGGCACTTTCTGGGTACGGTGGCATTCATCACACACCCCAAGTTCTCGAGTAGTTATTACCTCAAGTTAAGCGCGAGAGTAACACATTTCCTTAGAAGCAAGCAGGCATGCACCGAAAAGCACAATAGCGTATCGAGATGGTTACCCACAGGAACAAGCCCAACGTTGCGGCTGGGAAGCGAGGGGCGATCAATCAATATTGCCCCTTTCCCTTAAACCGAGGTCAGCGAATTTGGATGCCTCCGGAGCTCGTACTGAGTTCCACCAAAGGACCACCCGCACCCACCTTGCCCTGCAGTTCGCGAGGACTGATCTTACCCTGCACGCTTATTTCATGGGACGTCTCAATATTTCCGGAACTCGTTCGCGCGATCAAGTTGAACGCGGCTTGTGGCGGGAAATCCACACTAACGCTTCCTGAACCGCTATGGAGCCGCCAGTCGCCGGTCGGATCACCTTGAGCATTGATGCTGCCGCTGCCGGTCGTGACTTTCGCTCCACCTCTCACGCCTTTCATTTCAACGTCGCCGGAACCAGTGCTGATCTCCACATCTCCGGCTGCGGTTTGTTCGAGTCTCACGTTTCCGCTTCCGCTGGACGCCGTCAGCCCGCCACCGATCGCAATCGCGCGAATCGTTCCACTTCCTGCCGAGGCATGCACATTTCCATGAACCGTATCCAGTTCAATGTCTCCCGACCCCGTTCGCACACGCGCTTCGCCACCAACGTTCTTCACATGCAAAGCGCCCGAGCCGCTGTTCATATCCGCCGGGCCGCTGATTCCGTCTGCCTTTTGATCCCCCGACCCGGATTCAGATCGCAACTTGGTTTGTGTCGGCACGATCAGCTCGTAGCTGATCGAAATGTTGCGCTTCCAATCGCGGTTTTCGATGTGGCCGACGCGAATGGTATTGCCGCTCTGTTCGATGGGCGGATTGTTCTCGATTTCATGGATGCGCTGTTCCACGTCGCCCCAATCGCTCCCGTGAATCTTGGCGTGAATTTCAACCTTGGCGGAATCTCCGGTGCGCACCGTGATGTCGCCAGATCCGGTTTGCACATCGAGATCCACCGCGCCGGTAACCGTTAGAGTGCGATCGAAATGTCCCTGGCTATCTAGCGCGAATGTTGGAGACGCGGCCAGACTGGCAGCCAAGGCTACTAAAATAATCAATCCTGGAAATGCTCGCAAACGAACTCTCATTTTCATCCTCCCGATGCGAAGTAATCCCATCCAGGCAAGAGGTACGCAAGATGTCGCTGAAAAGTTCAGACGCAACGTAGCGTTTCAGGTGAGCATCACTGATTCGAGAGTCTTAGGTGCCTGTGCCGTGGCACTTCTTGTATTTCTTTCCAGAGCCGCAGGGGCAGGGATCGTTGCGCCCGACTTTTGCGCCGGCGCGAACCGGTTTGGGGGCTGTTTCCGCCTGCGCGGGTCCAGCCTGGAACTGCAAATCACGCTGCTGGCGCTGCTGGCGTTGTTCGATTTTCTTTGCTTCGTCCTCCGGCCGGGCCGGCTGCATTAGGAACAGGAAACGCACAGCCTCGGTGTCTATACGGTCCATCAGCTCATCAAATAGCGTGAATGCTTCCTTCTTGAACTCGACCAGCGGATCTTTCTGCCCATAACCGCGCAGCCCGATGCCTTCTTTCAAGTGATCGAGTGTGAGAAGATGGTCTTTCCACTGAGCGTCCACCACGTCCAAAAGAATATGACGTTCGAGCCAGCGCAGCGTCTGCGCACCGAAAAGAGCTTCCTTTTCGTCGTAACGCGCTTTTGTCTTTTCAATCATCGCTTCCGCGAGCGTGTCGTGATTGAGCGTGGCGAAATCCAATCCAACCGCTTTCGGATCGAATCCAAATTGGTTCAGGACTTCATTGCTGAACTGCGTCACGTTCCACTGGTCCGGATGCTGCTCGCGCGGGCAATATGTTTCCACCAGCTCGTTCGCAATGGCTTCGGCCCGCTCCAGAATGTAATCTTTTTGATCACGTCCCTCCAGGAACGAGCGGCGTAGGCCGTAAATCGTTTCGCGCTGCTTATTCATCACATCGTCGTATTCCAGCAAATGCTTGCGCGCTTCGAAGTTCTGCGCTTCCACCGCCTTCTGCGCGTTCTCGATTCGCCGGCTGATCAACTTGGATTCGATCGGCACGCCTTCGGTCATTCCCAGGCGGAACATCAGCGCCTTCACCCGATCGCCGCCAAAAATACGAAGCAGATCATCCTCGAGTGAGAGAAAAAAGCGTGAAGCTCCGGGATCGCCCTGGCGGCCGGCGCGCCCGCGCAGCTGATTGTCAATGCGCCGGGCCTCGTGGCGTTCTGTCCCGAGAATATGCAAACCGCCCATCGCCACGACTTCATCGTGCTCCGCTTTGCACTGCTCCGCGAACTGATCGAAAATGGGCTTCCATTGATCGAGCGGAACTTGATAAATCTTGCCTTCCTGTTGGAATAGCACCATCGCGTTGGCCGTAGCATTTGAGCCGTTCGATGTGCTCGTCGAAGTTGACGTGCTCGTGGTGGTTGCCGTGGCAGTAGACGTCGACGACGCGCTTGCCCCTGAAGCGGCCGCAGCGACATCCGCTTGGGCCGGCGTTTCCGTTCCAGGCGCTGCTCCGATAACCGAGCTTGCCGGTGCGTAGGGCATAGCCAGCTTATTTTTCAGGCAATAATCTCGCGTCATCGCTTCCGGATTGCCGCCCAGCAAGATGTCGGTGCCGCGCCCGGCCATGTTCGTTGAAACCGTTACCGCTCCCTTGCGTCCCGCTTGCGCGATGATCTTTGCTTCGCGCTCGTGCTGCTTTGCGTTGAGCACCTGGAACGGTATGCCTGTCTTCTTTAGGATCTCCGCGATCTTTTCCGATTTCTCGATAGAAATGCTGCCTACCAAGACCGGCTGACCACTCTCGTAATATTGCCGGATACCTCCGGCGCGCGTGCCATCCTCCTGAATGATGCCATTCACTGCCGCTTCAAATTTCTCGCCTTCCGTGCGATAGACCACGTCCGGGTTTTCGATTCGAATCAGCGTTTTGTTCGTAGGAATTGCCACAACTTCCAGTTTGTAAATCTTGTCGAACTCGGCCGCTTCTGTATCCGCCGTGCCGGTCATGCCAGAGAGCTTTTTGTACATGCGAAAATAATTCTGGAAGGTAATGGTGGCAAGCGTCTGATTCTCTCGCTCGATTTTCACGCCTTCTTTCGCTTCCACTGCCTGGTGCAAGCCGTCGGACCACCTGCGGCCCGGCATTTGCCGGCCGGTGAATTCATCCACAATCACGATCTGGCCGTCTTTGATAACGTAATCCACATCCTTCTGGAAAAGCGCATGCGCTCGCAGCCCCTGATAGACGTGGTGAATGATGTCCATGTTTGCTGGATCGTACAAATTTCCCAGGTTCAGCAGCCGCTCGCACTTGGACACGCCTTCTTCCGTCAGCGTGGAAGTCCGGTGCTTTTCGTCCAGCGTGTAATCAATATCGAGGATCAGTTTCGGAATGATTTTGTCGATGCGATAGTACTTGTCCGTGGATTCTTCCGCGGGTCCGGAAATAATCAGGGGCGTGCGCGCTTCGTCAATTAGGATCGAGTCCACTTCGTCCACAATCGCGAAGTGATGTCCGCGCTGCACGCAGTCCTTCAGGTCGTACTTCATGTTGTCGCGCAGATAATCGAAGCCGAACTCGTTGTTGGTGCCGAAAGTAATGTCGGCGGCGTAGGCTGCGCGCCGCTGGATGTCATCTAGATCGTGAACGATCACGCCAACGGTCAACCCCAGCATTTTGTAAATCGGACCCATCCACTCCGCGTCGCGCCGCGCCAGGTAATCGTTTACTGTCACGATATGAACGCCTTGTCCCGTCAGCGCATTGAGATAGGCGGGTAGAGTCGCTACCAGCGTCTTGCCTTCACCGGTCTTCATCTCGGCAATCTTGCCCTGATGCAGCACGATTCCGCCGATGAGTTGAACGTCAAAATGCCGCATTCCCAGCGTTCGACGACCAGCCTCACGTACCAACGCAAACGCGGAAATCAATGAGGGCTCAACCGCCTCTTGCAACTTTCGCTTGTAGTCTGGATCGTCACGCTCGAGGCCTTGCAGACGGGCTTGCACTTCCGCCCTCAACACCGGAGTACGCGCAGTGATCTCCGCGTCCGGGAGCTTCTTCATCTCCGGCTCGAGCTCGTTGATCGCAGCCACCATCGGCTGAATGGCTTTTACGTCGCGCTCGTGTTTCGTCCCAATAAACCGCGCGACTACGCCATTTATGAGCTTCTCGACATCCATAACTTCGACTTTATCCCTTTAGCGTCGCGTTTTGGCGTGCGGCAGGCTTGCCTTTACCTCAATCTCGCAAATCCCAACACTCTATTGTAGCCGCTCGTGCGCTTTCCTGCAAAGCGCCTCGGTCGGCGCAGTTTCGCCTCATTTTCCCTGTTTTTCTGAACCTGTCCCTAAAGTACTTCGGTACTTGAACTTCCGACCAGCATCTTTCCGCGCGCGATTTCGCTAGCCTTGCAATACGAAGTTCTAGGCACGCAGGCCTATCGGTATCCCGGAGTTGCCATGTCGCTGTTAGCACGCATCACAGTCTTGTTCGCTGCCATTGTCCTGGCAGCTCCCGCAGCCATGCCTGCGCGGCCTCCGCAAATTACAGCCCCCGAGGGCCAGCTCTTCAATTCCCTCAATCGTGAACGCGCCACTCAGGGTTTGCCGGTGCTACGGTGGGACGACGCTCTTGCTTCGGCGGCCCGTCAGCACGCTGGTCGTATGGCCCAACTCAATTTGATGTCTCACCAGCTTCCCGGCGAGTCGGAACTGCAAACGCGCGCTAGCGAGGCTGGCGCCAGGTTTAGCGTTATCGCCGAAAACGTAGCCGTCGGTCCCGACCCGGCCACCATCCATTCTGCCTGGATGCACTCTCCCGGCCATCGAGCAAATATACTGAGCCCCGAACTTACCGCCGTAGGCATCGCCGTCGTTCAGGGGAGTTCAGGCCTGTTCGCCGTACAGGATTTCGCCCAGTCTTCCGTGAATTTGAATTTGGATCAACAGGAGCAGCGAGTGATCTCCCTGCTTGCTGCTCAGGGATTGCAAGCCAGCGCTTCTGCTGAAGCTCAAACAATCTGTAACGGCCAGCACGTATACATAGGGAATCGGGCGGCAACGGTACTCCGTTTCGAACTGCCTGATCTCAACAAACTTCCTGTCGTGTTGGAGCAGCAACTTCAAAGCCGTCAATTTCACATTGCAACCGTAGGCGCATGTTCCGCCTCTGCCGCGTCAGGCTTCTCGCGCTTCCGTATAGCTGTCATTCTCTTTTAAGCGCTTTCTACGAATCTTCCACACTCGCTTGCCGCCATCGGCCCGCAGGTTTATCATTGAAGCGTAAAGAAAAAACAGTTCGCAATCGGACGCAACTCGTACTCATCTGAAAGGAAAACAATGGCAAGTGGACCAGCAGGACCGGCCGCAGGCAAGCGTTTGCAGGACAAAGCTCCGATCACCGGCGTGAAAAATCTCGTCGCCGTCGCGAGCGGCAAAGGCGGAGTAGGAAAGACCACTGTCGCGGTAAATCTCGCCATCGCGCTGAAGAATATGGGCAACGCCGTCGGCTTGCTCGACGCCGACGTTTACGGTCCCAACGTCCCCGTAATGCTGGGCACCAATGAACAGCCGCGCGCCGTGGACGAGCGCACCATCATTCCCGTGGAAGCGTATGGCTTGAAAATGATTTCCATGGGCCTGCTAAATCCCGGCGATAAACCGCTGGTCTGGCGCGGTCCCATGCTTCACAGCGTGATCCAGCAATTTCTGCGCAGCACCCAATGGGGCGCCCTCGATTATCTTATCGTGGATCTGCCGCCCGGAACCGGCGACGTTCAGCTCACGCTGATTCAAAGTGTCTCTGTGAGTGGTGCAGTTGTGGTCACCACGCCTTCCATCGTCGCGCTTGCCGACGTGCGCAAAGCCATCGAAATGTTTCGGCAGGTGAATGTGGAAATTCTCGGAGTGGTAGAGAACATGAGCTACTTTAATTGCCCGCATTGCAATGGTCGCATTGACGTCTTCGGCCACGGCGAAGGGCAGCACATGGCGAAAACGTTCGGCGTCCCATTTCTTGGCGAAATAGAAATTGATCCGCAGATTCGCATTGGTGGCGATACCGGAAAACCGGTTGCCGCGCTCGGCGAAGACGCTCCCGGCGGCAAAAGCATCTACGCCATGGCTCGCAACGTCGTCGCGCGGCTCGAAGTCGTTAACCAATCCGCCGGCTCTCGGGTTGTGCAGATCCTGTAGCAGAGACGCGTTGAAATAGATGTTGAGGGTCCTCGATCTATCATCAGGTGGCTTTGTTTGCTGTGGCCTTGCCGCTTGCTAACATGACCACCAGCCGCGCGACTTCTTCCGGCTCCATCGCCGTGCTATCCACGACCACCGCGTCGGGAGCACGTGCGAGCGGAGAAGTGGAGCGTTCGAGGTCGCGTCGGTCTCTTTGGTGGATTTCCTCCAGTGTTGTTTGCAGATTGATAGCGTCGCCTTTTTGCTCGTGCTCGCGCCATCGGCGCTCTGCGCGCACTTCTGGTGAGGCGGTGAGAAAAATCTTCAACTGGGCATCCGGGAAAACCACGGTCCCAATATCGCGCCCTTCCATCACTACTCCGCCTGATTGGCCTGCGCGGCGTTGCTCGGCAACCAGTACTTGGCGCACGCCCGGATTCACGGCGACCCTCGAAGCAGCCTGTGCAACTTCGGGCGTGCGAACCGCCATGGTCACATCTTCGCCGTCCAGAAAGACTCGCTGGCCGACTTCCTCCGCGCGCAAATCGATGCGCGTATCATGGGCAAGTGAGACGAGCGCGTCTACTGCGTCGAACGAAAGTTTACGGCGCAGCGCTTTCAGCGCGATTGCGCGGTACATCGCACCGGTATCCACATAGACGTAGCCAAGCATTTCCGCCACGCGCCGCGCGAGCGTGCTCTTGCCGGAACCGACTGGCCCGTCGATAGCGATGATCAGTTTCTTGGGGGAGGCAGTCATGTCAGAGTGGGGATCTCAGATTCTCTTGAAAGCTTTTTCAATTTCGCGTACGGAATAGCGCAGAACGATCGGGCGCCCATGAGGGCAGCTCATGGGGTACGCAGTTTTCGCCAGTTCGCCGAGCAGCCATTCCATTTTCGTGAGGTCCAGCGGGGTATTCACTTTGATCGCGGCATGACATGAAGTGGAAGCCGCGATTTTCGCTTGCAGTGAATCGATTGAGATGGCTTGGTTCTCGCGCGCAATCCCGTCCAGAATTTCGTACAGCAGCTTCTCCGCGTCGCCGCTGGTGATGCCTGCGGGTGCGGCCTGGATTGCGACGCTTCTTGCTCCCATCAGCTCTGCCTCGAATCCATTCGCGCGCAGCTCATCCCCAATCTGTTCGAAAATGACGAGTTGTCGCGGATTCAGCTCGACCATCAATGGCGCCAGCATTCGTTGGCCGCCGAGTTCTCCTTCGCGCCGCGCGCGCAAGTGCCGCTCGAAAAGGACGCGCTCGTGCGCTACGTGCTGATCGATGATCCACAAACCCTCGGCATTTACGGCAACGATGAAACTGCTGTTCACCTGCCCGAGAGGCTTCAGGTCAACGATCTGATCGGGGCTTGGCAGAGTGCCAGGAGCGGCCGTAGGCGGCACAGAGTCAAGCGAACTAAGTGCTTGCCGGCGCGCATCTGAGAAATCACTACCGTTTCCGGTTCCAAACTGTAGTCGTTGAGGAATCGGTCTATCGGGCGCGCCGGAAAGCTCGAATCCCTCAACGTTTTTAGCGGACGCGGCGAACCCCATTGGAATCTCAGCTCGAGGCGGACCTGGAAACGTCCTGGCGCCCGGCACCGGCGCGTGACCTTGTATGCTTCCCACGGAAGACGATGAGGATAAACCGCTGGCGTTTCCGTCTCCTGCCGCAGCCGCTGCGCGCGCCGCCGGAAAGCCGGGAATAGGGCGGGCATTGGAGAGCGCCAGCCGCAACGCGTCGCGCGTGAAGTCGTGAATAAACTGCGGATGGCGGAATCGCACTTCAATTTTTGCCGGATGAACGTTCACATCCACTTCTTCGTACGGCAAATCGAGAAAGAGCAGCACGCACGGGAATACGCCCGGCGGCATGATATTGCGATAGGCCTCGCCCATGGCATGTAGCAGCAGGCGGTCGCGCACCAGGCGACGGTTCACAAAAATGTAAATCCCGTTGCGGTTTGTGCGCTGCACTTCCGGGCGCGACGTAAATCCCGATACTCGCAGCCTAGCCGCGCGCTCCTCGGCTTCGAGGGGCGGTTCCGTGAGGGCGCTGCGCACAGGGCCGTCGGTGGGTGCAATCTCCGTCAATTCGTCGAGCGCCTGCCGTCCAAAAATCTGGTAAACGCGCTCGGAGAGTGTTTCCACCGGCGTGCAATTCAGAATTTCCTGTGTCGGTGTCTTAAGCAGAAATTGGCAGTCAGGATGCGCGAGCGCGTAGTGTGTAACGAGCGAAGCGATGTGGCCCAGCTCGGTGGTCTCGGACTTCAGAAACTTGCGCCGTGCGGGCACGCAATAAAAAATGTCTGCCACGCTGATCGAGGTGCCTGCAGGCAGCCCCGCCGGTTTCACGCTGCTTAGTTTCCCGCCCACAAACTCGACACGCGTCCCTTGCTCGTCTTCCGCAGAGCGCGTTTCAAGCACAAGCCTGGAAATCGAGGCAATTGAAGGCAGCGCCTCGCCGCGGAAACCAAGGGTTGAAATGGAAAGTAAATCGTCCGCAGTGCGCAACTTCGAAGTTGCGTGGCGCTCGAAGGCGAGAAGAGCGTCGTCGTGATTCATTCCCGTGCCGTCATCCACGACGCGGATCATGCGCTTGCCGCCCGATTCGGTCTCGATACGAATCGACCGCGCGCCTGCGTCGAGTGCGTTTTCGAGCAGTTCTTTCACCACCGAGGCGGGGCGCTCCACCACTTCGCCGGCCGCGATCTTGTTCGCTACGCTTTCCGCGAGTATGCGTATTCGGCTCATGAAATGCGTTTCGTAGGATTTGTGTTTGGAAATCCTGGATCTGTCAAGTTACGCACGTCTTCTCTGCGGATATCCTCGTCTTCACGCTTTTCGTCCTGCGCGACGCTGCGCAAAAAAATGCGCGTGCCGAACAAACTCGCGATAAACACGACGAGCACAAGCGTGATACCGAGCCACTGAGGGAATTCTGGCATCTGCACCATGATCAAGAAAATAAATCCGATCGAAACGCCCATAACCAGCAGCACCATGAATTGCGTACGGAGCTTCAGCATGTGCATGGCGCGTATCAAAAGAAACACCGCTATTACCGCCGCGACCAGTATCAGCAATAACATGCGGTAAGGCATTATGATCTCACACCCAGTTTCAAAGTCATTTCTCTGCTGGTTTGATTGCGATGCCTAGCTCATCGAGTTGCGACGCGTCAACTTCGGAAGGCGAGTCAGCCATCAAGTCTACCGCAGCGGTGGTCTTTGGAAAGGCGATGACCTCACGAATGGATTTCTCGCCAGCCATGAGCATGACCACGCGGTCGATGCCCAATGCTATGCCACCATGCGGCGGGGTGCCATAGGTAAGCGCGTCGAGAAAGAAACCGAATCGCTGCCGCGCTTGTTCGTCGGTCAAGCCGAGGGCTTTGAACATCCGCGCTTGCACATCCTGGCGATGGATTCGAATGCTTCCGGAGCCTAGCTCGTTGCCGTTCAGAACCAGATCGTATCCCTTCGAACGGCATTCCCACGGCGCGGTTTCCAACTTGTCGAGGTCCTCTTCGTAGATCCCCGTAAACGGATGCTGCGCGCTGACCCAGCGTTTTTCCGAGGCGCTCCATTCGAAGAGCGGGAAGCCGGTAATCCACGCGAATTCCCATTTGCTGCGGTCGATCAGGCTGAGCTTGTCGCCAAGGTACAGGCGAATCTGGCCAGCCGCATTTAGCGAAGTGTCGTTGTGTTCGATTTGTTCTTTGGCGGCTGCGGCGACGATCAAACCGCCAGGCTTCGCACCGACCGTCTCAGCGAGGTTCTTAAGCGTCTCGGGACCGAGAGTCTTTTCGAGTGGGGAAGTAATTCCTTCCGCTGCTACCTTCACTGTGAAGACCCCCCGCGCGCCCGCTGATTTCGCGAACTCGCTGAGTTCATCGAGCTGCTTGCGCGACCACGAAGCTGCGCCCGGTGCGACAACCGCCTGTACGTTGCCGGCAATCTGCAGTTTTTCCCGTCCGGTCTCGAAGAATTGCGTGACGTTTTGCAATTCCATGCCGAAACGTAGGTCGGGCTTGTCCGAGCCGTAGCGGCGCAGAGCTTCCTGGTAGTCCAAGTGGCGGAACGGGCCTTTTGCTGGCGCCCCTACAACCCGGCAGGTGCGTTCCATCACGCGCTCGATCACTTCAAAGACATCTTGCTGGCGCGGAAAAGACATCTCCAAGTCGAGCTGCGTGAATTCCAGCTGGCGGTCGGCGCGAAAGTCTTCGTCGCGAAAACAGCGCACGATTTGGAAATAGCGTTCCATCCCCGAAATCATCAGGATCTGCTTGAAGATTTGGGGTGACTGCGGCAGGGCGTAGAACTTCCCGTGATGGAGGCGGCTGGGAACCAAGCAATCGCGCGCGCCTTCCGGAGTTGAGCGCGTGAGCATGGGCGTCTCGATTTCGAAGAAGCCGAGTTCGTCGAGCGTCTTGCGAATCTCCAAAATGACGCGATGGCGCAGCTCCAGATTGCGATGCGGTTTGGGACGCCGCAAATCGAGATAGCGGTAACGCAGCCGCGTCTCTTCGCTCGCGGTAACCTCTTCTTCGATCTGGAAGGGAGGCGTCTTCGAGTTGTTCAATATATGCAGGCGCGTGGCTATCACTTCCACTTCGCCGGAAGCAATTTCCGGATTGGTCTTCTGGCGTCGCAGAACACGGCCTTCGACAGCAACGACAAATTCCGAGCGAAGCTGCTCTGCCTTCGCGTGCGCCTCAGGATGCAGCTCTTTGTTGAACACAATTTGCGCGAGTCCGGCTCGGTCGCGCAAGTCGATGAAAATTAGCTGGCCTAGGTCGCGCCGTCGGTGGACCCAGCCCATGAGCACGACGTCTTTATCCGCGTCGGATGCGCGCAGGTCGCCGCAATAATTCGTGCGTTTGAGGTTTCCGAGAGCTTCAAGCACGAGTTCCTCTATCCGCTGATTGCACTAGACGCTGCCTCTTCTTTCCGATTCAAGATATTCGAGCAGATCGAATTCCGAAAGTTTTTTCTGCTCGGAATCGGCCAGGCGTTTCAGCGTGAAAGTGCCTGAGTTGACTTCATCTTCACCGATGATCAGAGCGTAGCGCGCGCCAAGCTTATCCGCGAGGGCCAGCGATTTCTTGAATTTCATTTCTTCCGGAGGCAGCTCGACGGCCAGACCTGCGTCACGGAGTTTTCGCGCGATATTCACTGCTGTAGGATACGCGGGCTGTCCCATCCATGCGACGAAAACCGCGAGGCCCGGCAGTTGCGGCCGTCGTTTGCTGTCTTGGATTGACAAAATCGCACGGTCGGTGCCGATGGCGAAGCCGATGCCTTTGGCCGGCGGGCCGCCCAGGCGCTCGACCAGACCGTCGTAGCGGCCACCTCCGCAGATTGCGTTCTGCGAGCCCAGGCCTTCGGCGATGACTTCGAACGTGGTTCGCGTGTAGTAATCGAGGCCGCGAACGAGCCGCCAATTTTCTTGGTAGGCGATGCCGCGCAGGTTTAGTTCTTCTTTCAGCTTCGCGAAATGCTCGCGGCAGGCGTCGCAAAGGTGGTCGGAGATGCGCGGGAGCTTCTCGATGACGGGCTGCTCGTCGGGCAATTTCGAATCGAGGACGCGCAGCGGATTCGTTTCGATGCGACGCTGACTGTCGGGGCCGAGTTGGCCCACAACATTGCGCAACTCTTCGCGGAGTTTTTCTACGTATTGAGGGCGGCAATTGTTATCACCGATTGAGTTGATATGGAGAGTCGTGCGCGTGAGGCCGGCGCGCTTGAAGAAAGTCATTACCATTTCGATGACTTCGACATCGATCGCGGGCGCGTCGGATTGGCCGAGGACTTCTGCGCCGACTTGATAGAACTGCCGGTAGCGTCCTTTCTGCGGCCGCTCTCGGCGAAACATCGGGCCAACGTAGTAAAGTTTTACGTTACCGGCCAGTGTCTGCATTCCATGTTCGATATACGCTCGGGCGACGCTAGCCGTCGCCTCAGGCCGCAGGGAATATGTTTGAGAGGCAACAGCATCTTCCTTGGCGTCGGCATCCTGACCGGCGTTGAACGTATACATTTCCTTGTTTACGACATCGGTGTCCGCGCCGATCGAGCGCGCAAAAAGTTCGGTTTCTTCGAAAATGGGGAGGCGAATTTCGCGGAAATTGTAGGATTCGAAGGTATTGCGGGCGGTTTGCTCGAACCAATTCCAGAGCGCGGAATCCGGGGGCAAGATATCGCGGGTGCCTTTAATGGCTTTGAATTGGCGTTTATTTTCGATCATGGGTCGGGTGTTTGTCGTGAGCAGAATGGTTCAGAGTTGGTGATTGGAACGAGACTCTCCTTTGTTTGCAATAGCTTACGACGGATTGTAATAAATTGAGTTCGCGATTAGAAATATTGTGGATGCTCATCCTATTTCCCGGCGGGAATCGCCCAGGACCACCGCCCTGCCCAAACTTAGGCGCGCTGCCCATCAGACCATTTTACAACACGTAGGCAAGCAAAGGAATTTCGTCCGCTGAACGGTTAAATTCCGGACTGGGACTTGTAGGTTTCTTTGTATTCGACGTAGCGCTGGGCATAGCGGTCGATGGCTTCGAAATCCTCGGGGATCAGAGTGCGGCGGAGTTTGCCGGGCTGGCCCATGAAGAGGCTGCCAGGGGCGACTATGGTGCGTTCAGGGACAAGTGTGCCAGCGGCGATGATGCTGCCTGTGCCGACTTTGGCACCGTTCAAGATGATGCTGCCCATGCCGATTAGGCAGCGCGATTCGATGGTGCAGCCGTGTAGGACGACGGCGTGGCCTACGGTGACGTCGTCGCCGAGAATCAAAGGATTTGTGTCGCGCATCACGTGAAGGACGGAACCGTCTTGGATATTCGTACGCGCGCCGATGCGCATGAAGTTCACGTCGGCGCGAAGCACGGCGCAAGGCCACACGCTGGAATGTTCGCCGATGACAACGTCACCGATGACCACGGCTTGGGGGTCGATATAAGCAGTTGCGGCGATTTGCGGAATGTGGCCTAGGTAACTACGAATCATGAATCGCGAAAGTAACATACACCTTCACGAGTGACAAGTTGAGTCCTCGAGGGAAGCTGGCCAACGGGAACTGCGAAGACGGACCTAGCGGTATTCCATGCGGAGCATCGCATACGGGCACCGCGCCGATACCTGGACCAGGTCTGCATGCTCATGCCGACCAAGGTGGGCGTGAATCTGAGCATTGCCTATGCCATGCAGTTGCCCGATCTCAAGAAGCTTCTCGAAGGCACCGGCAAGCAAATCGGATTTGGAAACTGCTGCTTTGAGGGCTGCTCTCAAAGCCGCTCTCGCGCGCCGGGAAACGGCTGGGGAAACATCAAGAAAGCAAGAATCATAGTAAGGAATCGAAAGTAGACGTTTTTCGGAAGAAGCCCTCAGTTGGCAAACGCGATGTTAGGCTGGGCTGGACATAGAGGAGAGAAACTCCGCGTTCGTCTTGGTCTTGGAGAGGCGGCCCAACAAAAGTTCCATAGCTTCTACAGTGGATAGGGGGCTCAGGACCTTGCGCAGCACCCAGATACGGTTCAGCTCGTCGGGTGGCAAAAGCAATTCATCCTTACGCGTACCGGAGCGGTTGATGTCGATGGTGGGAAACACGCGTTTGTCCACGAGGCGGCGGTCGAGGTTGATTTCCATGTTGCCGGTACCTTTGAACTCTTCGAAGATGACGTCGTCCATGCGGCTGCCGGTGTCGATGAGGGCGGTGGCGATGATGGTGAGCGACCCGCCCTCCTCGATATTTCGCGCGGCGGCGAAGAAGCGGCGCGGGCGCTGCAACGCATTGGCGTCAATACCGCCGGAAAGGACTTTGCCGGATGGCGGCGTCACGGCATTGTAAGCGCGTCCGAGACGCGTAAGTGAGTCCAGCAGAATCACGACGTCGCGCTTGTGTTCCACCAGGCGCTTGGCTTTTTCGAGCACCATTTCGGCGACTTGAATGTGGCGCTGGGGCGGCTCGTCGAAGGTGGAGCTAATGACTTCGCCTTTCACGGTGCGCTGCATGTCAGTAACTTCTTCCGGGCGCTCGTCGATGAGCAGAACGATCAGCGCGACTTCCGGATGATTGGTGGTGACGGAATTGGCCACCGATTGCAGCATCATGGTCTTGCCGGTGCGCGGAGGCGCAACGATTAATCCGCGCTGGCCTTTGCCGATGGGACAAAGCATGTCGAGCACGCGCCCGGTGAGGTTTTCCTTGGTGGTTTCCAGGCGGATGCGTTCTTGGGGATAGAGCGGCGTAAGGTTGTCGAAGAAAATTTTATTGCGAGCAACTTCGGGGTCTTCGAAGTTGACCGCTTCGACCTTAATCAGCGCGAAGTAGCGCTCGCCGTCTTTCGGCGGGCGTACCTGGCCGGAGACAGTGTCGCCGGTCCGCAGATCGAATTTGCGGATTTGCGACGGCGAGACGTAGATGTCGTCGGGGCCAGGCAGGTAGTTATATTCCGGGGCGCGCAGGAAGCCGAAGCCGTCGGGAAGGCATTCGAGCACCCCTTCGGAGAAGATCAGGCCGTTTTTCTCGGTCTGCGCGCGGAGGATTTGGAAAATCAACTCCTGCTTGCGCATGCCCGAGGCGCCGGGGATGTTAAGTTCCTTGGCGATCTTGGCCAGGTCGGTGATGTTCTTGTCTTTTAGTTCTGCAAGGCTAATGCTCATCGAGTTTATTCCTTCTTAAGCCTGGTTTTCAGGCGTGATTGATTTCTGAATGGACCACGGGCGGGCGCAAATTCGAACCTGCCACCGTTTTCAAGTTACTTCCAAATCACTAATGGGCTGAGCTACAGACAATCTGAATCCCCCGGTTGCGGGCCGAACCTGCTTAGCAGGATGTGAGAGAGCCGGAGGGTTTCAATTGGTCAATTCGCTGTCTTGCGCTACATCTGAAACAAACTTGGGGTCCACGCCAGCGACCGGCGGATGCCCTGGAATCGGCAGCGGATGTTCGAGCGCGATCTGCAACACCTCGTCCATATTCTCCACAAAGTGGATGGACATCTGAGATTGGATTTCCGGCGGAATTTCCGCCAGATCCTTTTCGTTATCCTTCGGAAGAATTACGTTACGGAAGCCGAGCCGATGCGCGGCAAGAAGCTTTTCCTTCACTCCGCCGATGGGTAACACTTTACCACGCAACGTGATTTCGCCGGTCATACAAATATCGCAGCGAATGGGAATGCGGGTGAGGGCGCTGACGATCGAAGTGCAGAGGGTGATGCCAGCCGAAGGGCCGTCCTTCGGTATGGCGCCTTCGGGAACGTGCACGTGAATATCGAGATGCCGGTAGAAATCCTTCGGTAGGCCGAAGAGGTGGGTGCGCGAACGCACGTAACTCATTCCCGCTTGCGCCGATTCCTGCATCACGTCGCCGAGCTTTCCGGTCAGTGTGAGACGGCCTTTGCCTTGCATCAGCATCGCTTCGGTGGAGAGTACCTGACCGCCGACTTCAGTCCAAGCCAACCCGGTGGCCAACCCGATTTCGTTTTTCTTCTCGGCCAGGAAATCGCGATACTTGAGAACACCGAGGAAATCGTTGACGTTTGTATCAGTGACGGCGATCTCCACGCCTTTTCCGTCTGCCACCACTTTGCGGGCCACTTTGCGACAAACGTTAGCAACTTCGCGGCTCAGGTTGCGCACGCCAGCTTCGTGAGTGTAGTGGCGAATGATGTGCGTAACGGCTTCGTCCGTGAATCTCAGGTTTGCTTTGGTCAGGCCGGTGGCTTCAATTTCCTTCGGCACCAGGAAGCGCTGAGCGATCTGATGTTTTTCCTGCTCGGTGTAGCCCGGGATGCGCAGAACTTCCATGCGGTCCTGCAGGGGCTGTGGAATCGTGTGCAGCACATTGGCGGTGCAGATGAACATTACCTTCGAGAGATCATATTCCACGTCTAGGTAATGGTCGGTGAAGGCGTTGTTGAGCTCGGGATCGAGGACCTCCATTAAGGCTGCGGACGGATCGCCGCGGAAATCCATGGACATTTTGTCCACTTCATCCAGAACGAATACGGGATTCACGGTGCCGGCTTTGCGCATCATCTGAATGATCTGGCCGGGCAATGCCCCGATGTAAGTACGGCGGTGGCCGCGGATCTCGGCTTCGTCACGAACTCCGCCGAGCGATACGCGCACGAATTTCCTGCCGGTAGCGCGGCCGATCGACATCGCCAGCGAAGTTTTTCCGACACCCGGAGGTCCAACGAAGCAGAGAATCGAGCCTTTCGGATTTTTCACCAACTGGCGAACGGCAAGATATTCCAGGATGCGCTCTTTGATTTTTTCCAGGCCGTAGTGGTCTTCAGAGAGGATTGTTTCGGCCCGCTTGATGTCGCGAATTTCCTTGGAGCGCTTTTTCCACGGCACAGCTAGCAGCCAGTCGAGATAATTACGCGAGACAGTAGATTCCGCCGACATCGGCGGCATCATTTCGAGGCGCTTCAACTCCTGCATGGCCTTCTCTTGCGGGCCCTCCGGCATACCGGAGGCTTCAATCTTCTTTTTGAGCTGCTCGATTTCGTTCGCTTCCCCGCGGCCCAGCTCTTTCTGGATGGCCTTCAGCTTTTCGTTGAGGTAGTACTCTTTCTGCGCGCGTTCCATCTGGCGTTTTACGCGCGTGTTGATCGAGCGATCCACGTTAAGCTTTTCAGTTTCCACTTCCAGGATGTCGGCGATGCGGTTCAAGCGCTCGAGCGGGTCGAAAAGTTCGAGGAGTTCTTGTTTCTCCTCGACAGGGATCTGCAAATTTGCAGCGATCGCGTCAGAAAGCTTGCTGGCGTCTTCGACACGAACGGCGGCGATCATGGTGTCGTAGTTCAGGCTTTGCGAAAGCTTCACATACTGCTCGAACAGCGTGGTAACTCGGCTGGAAGCTTCCTGAAGCTGCGGCGTGGACTCCACCGGCGAGGTGACCACGCGAATAGAAGCGCGAAAGAAGCCCTCGTCGCTGGTGACCTGAACAATTTTGGCCCGGACGGTGCCCTCCACCAGTACTTTTATGTTGCCGTCGGGCAGTTTCACGCTCTGGACAATGTTGGCGAGCGTCCCCACCTGATAAATCTCTTCGGGCTTAGGGTCGTCCACGGAGGCATCATGCTGGGTAACCAGGAAAATCTTCTTGTCGCCAGCCAGCGCGTCTTCCAGGGCGCGCACAGACGCTTCGCGGCCAACGATGAAGGGATGCATCATCTCCGGGAAAATGACCATCTCCCGCACCGGCATCATAGGCACGCGTTTGACTTCAGTTTTTTCGCGGTTGAACATCGGTTCCTTTAAGGCCAAGGCTCTAACCAGCCTTTTCCAGCAAACTCCAGTTGATTTCGCGTCCTTTCACCATGTCGCCGGTGACAACAAAGTCACGAAGTTTTCTCTGGGCGGGTAGGTGGTACATCATTTCGAGCATCAAATCTTCCAGAATCATGCGCAAGCCGCGCGCGCCGACTTTGCGCTGGAGCGCGAGCTCGGCAACGGTGTCCAGTGCATCGTCTGTGAAGCGCAAACGAACATTTTCGAACTCGAAGAGCCGCTGATATTGGCGAACGAGCGCGTTCTTCGGTTCTGTGAGAATGCGCACCAGTGCTGATTTGTCGAGGTCGCTCAAAACGCCTACGACCGGCAAACGGCCAACGAATTCAGGAATCAGACCGTAGCGAATCAGGTCAGTGGGCTGCGCTTGTTCTAGTACTTCGATATTGCGGCGCGTGGCGGTGGTCGGTTGCACGTCCGCATGGAAGCCCAACGACTTCTGGCCCACGCGGCGCTCGATAATCTTTTCCATGCCCACGAAAGCTCCGCCGCAGATGAACAGGATATTGGTGGTGTCCACCGGCGTAAATTCCTGGTGCGGATGCTTGCGTCCACCCTGCGGCGGAACGTTGGCAACGGTGCCCTCAAGAATCTTGAGCAGCGCTTGCTGCACGCCTTCACCCGAAACATCGCGCGTGATGGACGGGTTTTCGTCCTTCTTGGAAATCTTGTCAATCTCGTCGATATATATGATCCCTTGCTGGGCGCGGGCGACGTCGCCGTCAGCAGCCTGCAGCAGCTTCAAAATAATATTCTCGACGTCTTCGCCGACGTAGCCTGCTTCGGTGAGCGTGGTAGCGTCCACAATCGCGAACGGCACATCGAGCATGCGCGAAAGCGTCTGTGCCAAAAGCGTCTTGCCCGTGCCGGTGGGACCAATCAGCAAGATATTTGATTTTGCGAGCTCCACATCGCCAGGCTGCTTGTTCAAGAAGATGCGCTTGTAGTGGTTGTAAACCGCAACCGCCAGCTTCTTTTTCGTTTTGTCCTGGCCGATCACGTAGCCGTCGAGGAATGCTTTGATCTCGGGAGGCCGCGGCAGCCGCCGATTGACCGGACTAGCCTGCTCACGCTTCTCGTCTTCCAGAATCTGCTGGCAGACGCCCACGCATTCGTTGCAAATGTAGGAGCGCGGATATTCAGACGGAGAGCTGATGAGCTTCTCCACCTGCTCCTGCGTTTTATGGCAGAAGGAACATCGCAACGGCTCTTCTGGGGTGAAGCGCTTCACAAAGTGTGCCCTCGTCGATCGGAAGCTACCACAGCGACAACGAATCTATTCCTTATTGTAGAACGAAGGGCGGGCAGGCTGCAGAGAATCATCGCTTTAGATACTAACCCTTTGGAACCCACTAACGGTGCTTCGAAATAATTTCGTCGACAATTCCGTACGCTTTGGCCTGTTCCGCCGTCATGATGAAATCGCGTTCCACGTCCCGCTCGATCTTCTCAATGGTCTGGCCGGTATGGCCAGCGAGTAGCTTGTTGAGCGCTTCGCGTGTGCGAAGAATTTCCTTGGCGTGAATATCGATGTCCGTGGCCTGTCCGGACAATCCGGACATCCAGGGCTGGTGAATCAGTACACGGGAATTAGGCAGCGCATAGCGCTTCTTCGGTGTCCCGGAGGCCAGCAGCACGGCGGCTATGGAAGCGGATTGCCCGATGCAATAGGTCACCACGTCGGGACGCACAAATTGCATGGTGTCATAAATAGCCATTCCTGCTGAGATCGAGCCGCCCGGCGAATTGATGTAAACCGAAATATCTTTCTCGGGGTCCTCGGAAGCCAGGAAAAGGAGCTGCGCTGTCACCAAATTGGCCACGTGATCGTCAATCGGCGTGCCGATGAAGATGATATGGTCTTTGAGCAGCCGGGAATAAATATCGTATGCTCGCTCGCCCCGATTGGTCTGTTCAACGACCATCGGAACCAGCGTTGTGGCACGCGGACTGCCGTCGTCTGTATGTCTCATAGGGAGTGTGTTTGCGCGCTGAGGAACCCGAACCTACTTTTCACTTTTGGCTGTCGTCTCGATCCGGGTGTTGCGGTAGAGCCAATCTATCGTTTTGTCGCTGCGCAACTTAGATTTCATCCTATCGAGCGCTCCTTGCTTTGTCAAGCGAGCGCGCAACGCGGTTGCCGATTCGCCACCGCGTTCCGCGAGCGCTTCAATCTGTTTTTCCACTTCTTCATCGGTCGCATCGATTTTTTCCGCTTCCGCGATGCGGTCGATCAGGAGTTCGGCTTTTACGTCATCGACAGAGCGATCGTGCTGGCGATTGCGCAGCGCGACCCAGTCAACGTTGACGGCGCGCGGGTCCACGCCTTGTGCTGCCAGGGTGCGCACTGTGCGCTCCAGTCTTACGTCCATCTGATGCTGGACCAGAGCTTCCGGGACCGGAAAATCGTGGGCCTTTACCAGAGTTTCCAGAATTTTCTCGCGAGCTTGCGCTTGTTGCTGATCTTCTTTGGCCGCTTCCAGATCTTTCAAGATGAGCTTGCGCATCTCTTCCAGAGTCGAGAAGCCACCCTTTTCGCCGGCAGCATCCTTGGCAAACTCGTCATTCAGCTCGGGAAGTTTCTTTTCCTTGATGCCCTGAACTTCTACGGTGTAGTCATACGCTTTTCCTGCAAGCTTCTGGTCGGGATAATCATCGGGATACTGCGAGCGAAATCGTTTTTTTGCGCCGCTGTTCGCACCACGCAAGTTTTCCGTAAAACTTTCCAGCGTTTCTTCCGCTCCGATGTGGCACATGATGTTATCGGCTTGGACAGGCTCGCCGCCGCCCACCGGCATTCCGGAAAGTTTAATGAGGACATAATCGCCGTCTTTCGCTGGCCGGTCTTCGACCGGAACGAACGTTGCGGCGCGCTCGCGCATCTCTACGATGGTCTTCTCCACTTGCGCTTCGCCAGCTTCGACGGCATCGATGTTGATTGCAAGATCCTTGTAATCGCCCAGCTCGAACTCAGGTAGCACTTCAAACACCGCGCGGAATCGAAGCGGCTCGCCCTCCTTGAAATCGACCTTGTCTACTTCAGGACGCGTGACAGGGATAAGGTTTTTTTCGCCGAGGGCCTTTTCGAGATATTCAGGAACCAAAGATTGCACCACTTCGCCTTGAATATCGTCCGCGAAACGCCGGCGAATTAGTGTGACCGGAGCTTTCCCCGGGCGGAACCCCGGTACGCGCGCCACGCGCGCAAGATCACGCGCTACCTTTTCGGTGGCTTTCGTTACGTTCTCGGCTGGAATTTCCAACTCGAGTTCGCGTTTGCATGTGGCTTCTGTCATCGAAATTTTTCAGGGAAGAATTTAAAGCAAACTCTAGCCCAAATTACCTTTCACTCGTTCCAGATTCCAGGAGCAGAGCAGGGAAGTGCGGCTGGCGTTCACCGCGAGTGAAATCTCAGTATAGGGAAGACCACGTCTCGCGTCAACCAGACCTATCTCGCGAAAATTTGTGCGGAAGAAGGGACTCGAACCCCTACGGCCTTTCGGCCATCAGCTCCTAAGGCTGACGCGTCTGCCAATTCCGCCACTTCCGCGTTGGTCGGCTTGATCAATTATACAGACGTGTGGGATATGAGGAACAGCAAACGCTTTTACTTCATGACCATGTGCACGTCGGCGAATGCGCTTGCAGGCATTGCTCTGTTTTGCTAGGCTTCCGGCCCAACGAGCGTCACGTGTTCTTGGAGGACAGCCATGCCACACTGTACGAAGTGCGGTGCCAACGTTGCGGACAATGCTGCGTTCTGTCCGAGCTGTGGTGCGACGGTGGGAACAGCCTCTCCGTCGGTGCCCGCGGCTTCGTCGCAGTCAGGATTGGCGGAAAACGTGGCAGGGCTACTCTGCTACGTTCTGGGCTGGATTACGGGCTTGATTTTTCTTCTCATTGATAAACGCCCCTTCGTCCGGTTTCACGCTGCTCAGTCCATTGTAGTCTTTGGGGCATTGATGGTAATCCGCATCGTCGTTGGCATGATGTTCGTATCCGGCGGGCTGGTAGGAGTTACCGCAGGATTTTCGCTCGGCGCGATACTTTTCTGGTTGGTTTCTCTGGTGGGTCTGATCCTGTGGATTCTGCTAATGGTCAAGGCATATCAGGGTGAACGTTATCGTGTGCCTGTTGCCGCAGACTTCGCCGATAAACTAGCGGGGAAATCGATATAATAATCGAAAGGGCTGCTTTATAGTTGTTTATCCTGACGGCAGATGTTACGCGAGTCGGTTTTTGCTGGCAGGTCGCGTCCCGGGCAAAGGCCGTCGCGCTCTTCGTTTGCGGTGCACACCGCGCTTACGCCGCCGAGCGACTAGGCCCGCTAGAATCCCTTTCACCCAGCGGTAGCTCAGCCGGATCTGCTGCTCGGACTGAAGCTTCTCGTGAAAGTGCCGAACGTTCAGATCGAAATAACGCTCCCGGTATAGACCCAGCACACGCTCCACTATGGCCACCGGCACCCGCTTTGGCGAAGGCCGCCCTCGCCTGTGATCAAACAGCCCGCGGAATCCGAATTGCTCATAGCGTTCCCGCCAGCGCCGCATGTGCCGGTCCGTGATGCCCAGGATTTCAGCTGCTTGCCACCAGCTGATCTTCTTCGACATCGCTTGCAACATCACTTCCTGTACTTTCATCGCCCGCTCCGTGGCGGCTTGTGTGTAAGAGTCCATGCCCTGCATGGTCTCCTACCCTCACAGCCAGAAAGCGGACATTTCACTTGCTAATTCAACCGGACATATCATGTGCTACCGACATTACCTACCTTAGCTCTTGACATCTGCCGGTCGAGCGTCCATCTTTATTGGCTTTCCTTAGTGGCATACCAGTTGCACAGGTGTATTCCGGAGAAGTAAGTGAAGCTTCGCCTTTGTTTTCACGATAGATGTTTCGATGGAGCGGCTTCGGCCGCCGTGTTTACGCGATTCTATCGTGAGCGCATTCATTCGAATGCGGAATTTTTCTATACGGGGATGACGCATAAGGCTTCGCATCCGTTCGAGGACGGCATTTTTGACGGGGACGAAAACGCCATTGTGGACTTCAAATATTCCAGTTCGCCGCTGCTTACTTGGTGGTTCGATCATCACCAGAGCGCTTTCTTGACTCCTCAGGATGCCGAGCATTTTCGCCGCGACCGTTCCGGCAAAAAGTTCTACGATCCTGAGTACAAGTCTTGCACGAAATTTCTAGCTACTATCGCCGCAGAGAAATTTGGGTTTGATGCCAGGCCGCTAGCCGAGTTGATCCACTGGGGCAATATTATTGACGGCGCGCAGTTTGCTACTCCGGAAATTGCAGTGGGGCTGGCCGAACCGGCTATGCAGCTCGCGCTGGTGATCGAGGCGGCGCCGGAAACCGATCTCGTCCCGAAATTAATTCCGCATATGGCTGAACTTCCTCTTGCGCAGATGGTGGAATTGCCGATGGTGAAGAAGCACCTGGGCGGCCTACTCGAACGGCACCGTCTCTCGCTCGATATTTTGCGCAACCGCACTGACTCCCGCGATGGCGTGATTTATTTCGACGTCAGCGATCTCGACCTCGAGGGCTATAACAAATTTATTCCGTATTTTCTCTATCCAGACGCGATCTACTCGGTGGGCGTGAGCGCCTCGCCGATGCGAACAAAAGTTTCGGTGGGAACCAGTCCATGGAAGGAAATATCGGCTGACGTGAATCTCGCCTCCCTGTGCGAGAAATATGGCGGCGGGGGCCACGCGCGTGTGGCCGCCATTTCCTTGGGTCCCGGTGAACTGGTCCGCGCACGGCAGGTGGCTCAGGAAATCGTTGCAACTCTACGCCATACGACTTAATCCGTTCGTTGGCGTCAGATTTTATCGTGTTACAGTAGTTACCTTTTGCTGGGCCGGTAGCATTTCAACTCTACGTTGAAACGGCTTCGCTTAGCTGCCTTTTTCCGTCCAAAACATAACGCTTCTTGGACTCACTTTGGACTCAGTTTTGAGTCCCAGGGCGGAATTGCGAAAGTTTTGCGGCCTGGTCATCTCCGAATCTGCGAAGGACTCGCTTCTTACGCCGGGCTAAAGTTTGTTCGCGATCAAATCGTCGGAGACTTTTGAACTAACACTTAACTTGTCCGGGAAGCGTTAATCAGGGGTTAGTCGCCTAAAGCTGCTGCCATGTAGCCAGCCGCGAGATGCCTTCCCTGGCTTCTCTCGAAAAAGGAACAAGCCACAGAACCGAGCCTGGCACCTTTGCGCCCATTGCCAACAACTCTCGGTAAACGCCACCCGCCTCGTCCCTCCTGCCCGCAAGCTCCAGCATCTTCGCTTTGCAGAGGAGAATTTCTGCGAGTCTCGGTGGCTGCATTCCCCAACGTAGCTTCGATTGAACCTGAATCAATTCATCCAACGCGGCGATGGCCTCCACAGGCTTCTCGAGGGTAGCGAACCCATGGGCCATGGTCAGTAACGCATCGGAGACGAACTGCTGGAGTTTGCCTCGACTTGATCTTCGGTTTTCCCAAACGCTCGCAACAGCCTCGCCTTTTCGATGCACGCGTTTCCAACCACTTTTCGAACCCGCAACTCCTCGGTGCCTGCAAAGCGCGATATGACATCGTTGTAGGCAGAGATTTGCTCATGTTGCCTTCCCAATCTCCCCAGCGCTTTCGCTCTATCAAGCATGGCTTCCACCACGACCACGCTTATCTCCGGCTCCCTCTCCTGAGAGAATCTTCTTAGCAACTCGTCTAGCACGGCCACAACCTGCTCGCTTCGCGCCTTCACGACGGGGTCACGAGCACGCCAAAGGAGCGCCGAGGCCACATGCACTCGTATCTCGACCTCTGGCGCTTCGGCAAATCGACGCATAAGTTCCGCAAAAACAGATTGCTGTTCTTCCATTCGGAACATCCTGCTTAGCGTACCCGCCTTGCACGAGAGCGCCTTGGCGACCTGCAACCGAATTGCCGCTTCTGGAGCTTCGGAAAAGTGCCCCACCAGTTCATCCAAAATCTTGATCCTGGGACCCAAGTCAGTCGCAAACGCCTTCCCGTTGAGCGCTTCGGCAACCTGCACTCGCAAACTTGGATCACGCGTCTCAGCAAATCTCCCAATCAGTTCATCGAGGGACGCAGTCTTTTCCTGCTTTCTCTGCTCCTCGGCTCTGGAATTGATCAACGGACCCAACCAGTTTCGAATCGACTGTTCCGGAGCATTGGAGTAGCGCGCAACCAATTCCTCGGATCTGAACAAAGTGGCGCTGCGCTTAAATCAACGCCCGCGAGAGACTTTAGGTTTTCAGACTCCTGCGAGTAAACTTCAAGAAAGTGTTGCGTCGACCCATTGAGACCACCCGACGAATCGGGACCTAAGAAGATCCTGGCGGCGGTTGCGCTGTAAGGACGAGGGGGGGGCCACGACCGCTGCCGGAGGCCCTGGAATAAATAAAAATGGCGCCCTAAACCCCGATCGCCATTTTGCTTTTTTGTATTTTCTCGCTTGCCGGCATCAGATCTGCGAACACAACGGAACCTCAGGCTCCTTCAGCCAACTTGCAGCTGGACGAGCAAACATTTAGGTCAGGGTTTGTCCGACTTAGCAGACGAGTTCTGCGCATCCGCGTCGGAATTTGTGGGTTTCATCGAGACCACATGATAGGTTTCCGTTTTCTGGTCGCCGTCCACCACTTTCAAAATCATCTGGTCCTTTTTGATCTTGAATTCAATTTCCTTGCCGACCGGCAGAAGTACCGGATGCTTGGTGTCTGTCGGCCGAATGTGATACTCCATCTCGTCGGTAATCACCATATACTGCGGGCATAGCTTTTCATCGGAGTTCACGTGTGTGATCCCGGCGGAGGCCCATACAGTGCCTAAGCCCGTCACACCTTTCTCTTTCGCGCCACAAGGCACAGCTTCCATTTTCTCCAATAAGGCCCGCTCGGGCTGCTGCTTTTTTTTGTCGTCAGCGTTGAGGGGAACTACTGAGATTAGGATAAGAGCCAGAACTAGTGCAGTCTTGACGTTCATAACGCCTCCTCAAAACGATCTCCACCCAGCATGAACTGAGGTCTTACAACCGGCCGGGTGTATCACTAACTAAAGGATAAGAGTGCCCCGCGAATTGGAAGGCCAGTGGCGCAGCCTTCCAATTCGTCGAGGAATTCGCATCCTTACTGCTTCGGTCTGGGATCGGCCATCGAAGACGGAGTTTGGGTCTGGGTGGGCCGACTGTTATTATTGTTGTTGCTGAACTCCCTAGCCGACTTCACAAAAGTCGGCGGGTTCGCCATCAATTCCTTCTGCACGTCAGGGTTGTTCTTCAGGTACTCCCGAAGTTCAGGATGGTTTTCCATGTATTCCTGGTTCTTGACCAAGGAAGGATCGTTGGACAATTGGTCCGCGACATTCGAATGGCCGCTGAGAAATTGGCCGAAACGAGCTGCTTGCCCGTGCGGGTCCATGTCATTGGCTCGGTCATTGTCGTGGCGGTCGAAACGGCCTTCATCCCGCATGAAGACATTAGGATTTTCCTTTATCTCCTCGCGAATTCCCGGATGGTCCTGCAGGTAGGCATAGAGCGCAGGGTGGTTCTTCGTAAATTCCCCGTTATTCACGAGCGATGGATCTTTGCGAAGTTGTTCGGCAATTTCGCGATGCTTGTCCAGGAACTGATCGAAGCGCGCCAGCTCCGCACGAGTAATGTCGTTGTGCCCGCTGTCGTGGCGGTCGTAGCGATCTTCATCTCGCATGAACGCGTCGGGATGTTCCTTTAGCTGCTCGCGAATTTCCGGATGATCTCGCAAGTAGGTTTGCAGAGCAGGATGGCTCCGCTCAAATTCTGGGTTGTCTACGAGCGAAGGATCTTTGCGAAGCTGCTCGGCGATTTCGCGATGGCTGTCCAGGAACTGATCGAAGTGCGCCAGTTCCGCACGAGTGATGTCGTCACGGCCGCCTTCGTGGCGGTCGTAGCGATCTTCATCTCGCATGAATGCGTTCGGATTTTCTTTTATCGCATCACGGATCCCCGGATGGTCCTGTAGATACTGCTGGAGTTCGGGGTTGTTTCTTTCATAGTCCGGGTTATCTACCAACGAAGGATCTTTGCGAAGCTGTTCCGCGATATGGGGATGGTCGTCGAGGAACTGATCGAAGCGCGCCAGCTCCGCGCGGGTCCCGTCGGCGTCCTGCACAGGCCGGTCATTTTGAACTGGCTGCGACTGGGCGCTCGCAGACGTAGCAAGACAGAAAAAAGCTGTGAGAGCTGTTAAGCCCAACCAATTAAATAGATATAATCGTCGCTTTTTCATACTGCTGCCCTCCTGAGGTGAATGTGTTCACCCGAGTGTCAAGGCTGCAACCCCTAGGCCAAACGGGTTTGGAAAGGGCGAAACATGCCAACGTCAATCGGTTAGAGGAAAAAGCAGGAAAAACTTCGAGCATAGAATGAACTGGAAATTCGACACACTTAGAGGAAAATCGCTATACGAGAAAGACCTTACATTAAAGACTTTAGCATAAGACGAGACATGGCTTTCTTCTCCCTGGACCGCTTCTGTTCTCGTGACCTTAATACAGGAGGATGCTGATTCCTCACACGGGGAGTGGCGCTTCCTAGGGCGCTAGAATAAGAGAAAATCCGGACCGACACCGACCCGCGCCAGCGGAGCCACGAGTCACCACTTCCCGCGGCTCCGCAGCATGCACGCGTGCAAGGTCTACGTTACTCCAGCTCCTACGGCCTTTGCGGCTTGGTCCAGGATCTTCGTCGCTTTGCCGACTTCCGCGACGCCCAGAAACAGCACCGGTGTATTTGTTGCGGGCTCGATTCCGCAATAGCCGTATTCGATATAGATGCCGGCATCGGCGAGTCGCGAAGAAGCTTTCGCCAACGCGCCGACGCGATTCGGGAGTTTCACTTGAGCCACTTCTATCTCCGAAAAATTCAGCCGACCATTTTCCAGAGCCGCTTTTGTTGCGGTTCGATTGTCAGTCACCATATGAACCAAACTCTTTCCTTCCGTCACGGGGTTCGACTGAAAACCGATAATGTTGACATCGCGATCGGCCAGTTCTCGGCAGACCTCAGCGAGAGTCCCCGGCTGATCGTCGATCTGAATCGTGAATTCCGTAGCAAAAGCCATATTGGTAACCTCCGTTAAATGTGGTGTGTACCACGCGCTTTTTCTTGCCCTTCTGTTTTACCTTTAACTTCCGCGAACCAAGGTCGCACTGCAATTTCCTTTCCGTTTGTACCGGCAACTTGAATTTGTGCTTTCTACGCGCCGTAAATGCAGCCGTCGACGACCCCTTGGAACTTGCTGACATTCAGCCAGCTACCGGAAAATAAGCGCGTGACGCGCCGGAAGAAAAGACGCCTAACTACAGAATCAATTCTCCCGCTGTACGGCGAAACATTTACTTATGCCTTAAACAAATTACACGTGATGAAAAACATCCACATCAAGCGCGGAAGATTTATTGCGCAGCGTGAATTCATTCGCCGAAATGGCCATTGAACTGCACCCTCTCCATTTGCCGGAACCACGTACACGTATTTGAAAATTGTGTAAGAAGTTAAAGTTTAACGACCGACAATATCAAAACAAAAGGAGATGTGATGGAACAGGTGAAAACAAAATCAGTGGAACCACAGCAGCGCTACGCGCTTCCGGAGGTCTCGTGGGACGAACTCAATAAAGCTGGCGCTTATGTCGAACGCGGTAGCGGAGATCTCTACCGCATCCCCAAGGAAGCGTTAATTCCAGGCGGTTCACCGATAATCCACGAAGAGAGCACCGGGGCGTCGCGTTTGGTGCAAGTGAGCAAAAACCCCTTCGTGACCACCCTTGCAGCTCGCTTGTCTTGCGCCCAACACAACATCGAGCCAAATTTCTAGAGCCGGTGCGTGTTTCTGGCTTTCTTGTTGATCGCATAACCGTCCCAGCTTGACAATTTACCCACTTCTGCCACGGCTGAAAATCGCGCGAACCACCTCGCAGTTTCAGGCGCTCGCGACGACAGTCTGTCAGGGCTGAATCGACGCCGGAGGGCGCTCCCGCGTCACTCTCCGATATAGCGCATGGTATGAAAGGCGTCGGATGTTTCCGGTCGCTCGAAGCATTGGAAATTTAGTCACCGCTGGCCGACATCTTAGTCTGTTCCGCGGCTTTGGGGATGCTCAAGTACCCAACCACCTTATTGTTTTCGACTCGGTTTATCACTACTTCCATTGGCAGTCGCGCCCCGTGAGCATAGAAGAAGATTGGCTCATCGATCGAAGACGACCCAGCGGCGAAGACGAATTCCCCTACAAAGCTGATTCAGTTTCCACGGGAGTGCCGGACGGAAATTATATGTTGGGATATCACTGTTTTGGATTCCATTAACTTCCGGTAATCAACCACGCAAACAGGTGGTGGCCCTCAAGTTCGCTACATACCAACCGGTAGACCTGATCGCAATTCGGATACTTCAGGACGCGTTCATTCGGAGTTCCGGTACTCGTGTAATTGCCGTCCGAAACTTTGCTCAGCAAGGCCATACGCGGAGACCTCAGTTAAATAGCGGAGGGATCGTGATCGGTGAAGATTATTTTCCCGTAACAACTGAAATAAAATTTGGCTTAGCAGTACTTACCGAACCGCTGGGTACCGCGGCATATTTCTTTGCAAGGCGTGCAGACTAGACAACGCGCTTGCGATGACCTTTCGCTCGGAGTTCGAATCCGGGTTTTGGATGAGATCTTGGATTCGCGAGAACATCGCAGCTTCCGCCTCATTGATTCGAAAGCGAAGTTTTTATGGGATCGTGTTCAACGAGGGCGTGGGAGTAAAGAGTGTGCCATTCGGCCTGATTCACATAACACCTCAGGTTTTGAATGTCCGGCACCGAAACGTACCAAAAGGCAGGAAGTCTGACTATATAGTCTATCCTGTATGGCCAGCTCTGCCCGCATTCACCTGGGCTTTAAGCACCTTCAAGGGCCGATAACTTGATTACAACGGCATAGCGCACCGATAACCCGATCGCGATCCAATCCGCCTTCACTACATTCGCGGACGCCAGCCTCAAGAATGTCCCGGATTTACTCCTCGAACAAGCACTCCAATGGCACCTTGCCTATGTAGGGTATCTTCAAAACTCAAGTACACAATTTACCGGAGGCAATTTTACGCAACGATGGTTCTAATTTAATCTATGACCGGGGCTACAAGTACGAGGGTTAAAGACCTTCCCCGAAAGGTCCGAGTTCTTATCGCTGACGACCAACCAATCATACGAAAGATAGTGCGCTCCACATTGCAAATACATCCACATTTTGAGGTTTGCGGCGAAGCGGAGAACGGTCTTGCAGCGATTGAGGAAGCGAAGAAACTGAAACCGGACGTTGTAATTCTGAACATAACTATGCCGGTCTTGAACGGGTTTGAAGCCGCTCGCGAGATCAGAACAAAACTCCCAGAATCAGCGATTGTAATTCTGTCGTCTAATGCTGACCAGCATTTCGTTGAGGAAGCGAAGAAGATCGGCGTCCGAGCTTACGTATCGAAAACGAAGGCCGGCGAGGCTTTAGTAAAGGCGATCGAAGCGGCCGTGTTGGGGGAAGATTTCGTCCTTATTAAGTGAAATGCAAGTGCCCTCGGCTTGGTCGCCGAGGAACCGAGGTTCCGTTACTTTCGAAGTCTCGATTCACCATTGGAGACTATTTCTTAGGTTCCGTTGCGTCTTTCTCCGCTTCAACTGTCACTTCGACGTGAGCACCCGGTTTCAAGCTCACGTCCTTGCCATTTCCATCTTGCAACGTATTTTCAACGCGAATCTCCCGGTAAAGATCTTCGGCGCCCTCAATTGAAATTTGGGCTTTCTCCGGCGCAATAGGATTCGCAGGAATGATTTTTTCTACCGTTCCAGGGAGAGTCACAGAGGGTTTTTGCGGCTCGGACGCGTCAGGCATTTGGCCTCCTCTCGATACATGCTCAAACTTTCGGGTACACCTTAAGGAGGCCGGAGCGGTACGTCAAGCAAAAACAGCAAATCAAGAAATAGCGCCTCAGCATATACCACAATTGGACATCAGATTACATCGAATGCTCTTTGATAACCTCACGCGGATCTTTGTCGTCTCGGAGCGCCACGAAACGTGCGTGTCGCAGATGATCCTTGCCGGTCCATTCCAGAAATTCTAAGCGTTTCTATTGTTCAGCACACAAAAACTACGGCGCACCTCGCATTTAGCAAGGTGCGCCGTGTGGTTGGGGTTTGTGATTTACTTCACGGCTGTTGTTGCCGGAGTAGTCGCCGTTCCGCCGTACACCGACGTATCGTAGAAGAACGGCGATCCGGCTGTGCCACTGTTCATCAAATAGCCGTTGTAGTAGTAGGGGCTACCTGCAGTTAAGCCGCTGTATCCGGTGATGGTGCCACCGTAGAGCGCGTTGTTAGCGTTTTGCACCTGGATGTTGTTGATGCCGTTGTCCAAGTACAGACCATTCAAACCGCTGTTTGTGCCGCCGACGGTGAAATCCCCTGTGCCTGCGGTGCCGATGTTGGAAGCATTGCCGAAGAATTGAGTTGGTTCCAATTCGATCGCATCCGCGGTAGCGGTGTTAACACCACTGGCCGTGACGACCCCCGTCGAATCGACTAAAAGGTTCTGTCCGACGACCAGATCGCCCGCTCCTGCAAAGGTGCCAGGAAGAGTTACGCCAGTTCCTGCAGAAGTGGAGAAAACAGCCGTGCCGGTGGGCGCAAGGGTCAGAACCTCGCCTACGGTGATGCCCTGAGTGTTGCCCGCGGGTACTGCAGTCACCACGACTTCCGGGGTTGGGCTGGTTGACACAACGGTGCCTTCAAACGTGGTTCCAAAACCGAAGCCGTTATTGTCTGAGATGGATGTAGCCGTCAGCGTTGGTGGATTTGCGTCGCTAATCGAATAGCCAACGGTGACGATTTGATTGTTTGCAACGCATGTCAGATTGTTCGCCGCACAGTTTGTGGAGTAACCATTAAAGGTAGTGTTCCCTCCAGTGCTGACTGTGACTGGTTGTCCTGTGGTGCTGTCGGTTAAGGTTAGGCCGGTGCTAGAGACGTTCGTCACAGGACCTGTGACCTGCGCTACACACACTCCCTCGGTCGTCGCACAATTCGAAGTGCCCGCGGCGTCAATCAAGTTGCCACTCGCGGCTGCCGTCGAGTTAGTCGTTACGGTGACGCTCGGAGTAATCGACAAAACACCGGCATTCGCTGTCAGAGAATTTCCCACGTTAAAATCGATAGCGATGTCGGTGGCTTGACCACTTGTAAGAGTGGCGTTGATTGGAACGTTTACAGAAGCGGGTATCTCGGGAACAAGATTGTTGCAGACGATCGGTGTTGTTCCCGTGTTGGCGCACGTATTGCCGCTTCCGTCGGTGTAGGTCTGGCCGGGGTCAAGGTTGATCGCTGTTGTCGCACTTGAAAAGGTGATGAGGACCGCGGAGTAAGTCCCCGCCTGCACTTCAACTGGTGTTGGTGTCAAAACATCGGACTCTTGAGGATTTTGCAAGCCCGACAATTCAACAGTGTAGGGTGGATTGGGTAGTATGTTTTGAGCCCCACTGCAACTGGTGGCAGTTGACTGGGAACTCGTTAGCAAGCACGCACCGCTGATGGTTACATCAAAAGAGACAACACTAATGCCAGTAGGCGGCTGGTCGGAAACGGAGACAACTACAGGGACTTCATTCTCGGTCGATGTGTGATGACCGCTTCCACCGCAACCGCCAATAAAAGCCAATAGTAGAGACAATATGGAAAAAATAAAGATTCTCTTGCGCACGGATACACCCTCCTTGGGAAATTAACTGCATCCCTATGATGCGGGTTGTCACAAATCTCCACATCGGGTGAATCGTGTAATTAATATTAGAAAATATTCGAGCGCGACTTAAACGCGAAGAAATGTATTTATTCCGCGCGGCAAAATTCCCGTAGACGAACTGAAAACATTTTTACCAGCAAAGACAAGTATCACTTGTGCGGTCAGCGCATTTATAGTCAGGCAATTGAAAACGTTTACGCTTATTCCCTCAGGCTGAGCTTCAAATGACAGTTTTGAACCGAAGGACCCGCTACATAGAATAAGGGAGCAGATGCACTCACAAGGAGAAGACATCCCACATGATCATTGGTGAACGCCTAAGAGATTTGCGTGAACAGAAAAATATGTCGCAAGGCGATGTCGAAAAGCGCACAGGTCTGCTGCGCTGTTACAGTGCTCCATCCGCTTTGTGACCGTCTTGAGATTCCTCGTGGCGGGTTGCACGCGTTTCGACACGGGCGAGTAAGTCACCTTCAGACGAATAACGTCCCGCGTGATTTCACGAAGGCTCAGGTGGGCCATTCCAGCTTGAGAACAACGAGCGACTATACTCATTTTTCCGAGGATTTCGCACGGCAAACCGTTGAGCGCTTGGCGGGTGAATCGTCGTCTTGGACTCACTCTCAGAAGTTCCGTCTGTAAGATTTTCTGTTGAAAGTGGGGATAAAAAGAAAGAGGGTGTCTCCCAACAGCTCTGCCTAGCCGGGCAGAAAGGAGACACCCCATGTCATCTCAGATCGGCAGACTAGCATTAGCGGATGTGATCGAGCAAGGCTGGAAACAGTTACAGGGCGGTTTCTTGGAGCAGTTGAAAAAGACGATCGAAGGGTTGCTGGCTGCCGAGCGGGATCGGCGGGTGGCGGAACGCAGGGAGCGAGGGGAGCAGGTCTATCGCTGGGGTTTCACGGTGCGGAAGTGCTGGCAAACGGCCTGGGGAGCCCTGCAGCAGGTGCGGGTGCCGCGGCTGCGAGGCCGGGAAGAGATCGGGCTGCTGGAGAAATACCAGCGGCACGCGCTGCAGGAAGTGTTGTTCGCCCTGGCGGTAGGTGGGTTGAGCCAACGCAAAGTGGTGAGTTGGGTGCGGCGATTTCTGGGTGGACATCTGTCGGCGGCCACGATCGGGGCCGTGCTGCGCGATGCGCAAGAACAGATTGAAGGACGCCGAGAGCAACGTTTGAGTTCTGGGATCTATCGAGCCTTGGCGGTGGATGGAATCTATTTAAGGTATCGGCGATCGGCCAAAAGCCCAGCACGGAAAGGAGTACTGCTGGTGGTGGTGGGCGTGCGCGAGGGGGGTGGGTTCGAAGTCTTGGACTGGATGGCGGCGGAGGCGGAGAGCAGCCAAGCGTACGAAGAGTTGTTCACGCGTCTATGGCGACGGGGACTGGAACAGGTGGAGCTGGTAATCAGCGATGGAGCCGAGGGTGCGGCCAGTGCGGCGGCGGTGGTCTATCCGGGGGCGGCGCACCAGCTGTGCTTGGCGCACTGGTTTCGCAATCTGGAAGGACTGACGCCGCGTCTGCAATGGTGGCAGCGGCGGAAGTTTCGGCGCGAGTTCTGGTGGATCTTTGAAGCCGAGCAGGAGACTCAGCTGCGGAAATGGGCCGGGAGCTTTGCCCGGCGCTGGCGTTTCTGGGCTCCGGAGATGGTCGAGAAGTTTCAGCAGGAGTTGCCGCGGGTGTTGGCCTACTTGCAATTTCCGCGGTACTGGCGACACCGTTTGCGTACGACCAACTTAGCGGAAGGTTTTTTTCGGCATCTGCGGCGCTATCTCAGCCGTTTTCCTGGCTGCGTGGATGCCGTTCATAGTGAACAAGTCTTGGGCTGCTACTTGCTGGCTGCGGAACGAATGCATGCCTGAGGAAACGACAATGCGAGATACCCCTATACTCGGTTTCAACAGAAATGCTGGACAGTGCCCAGAAGTTGACTCAGTTGCGACAGGACGTAATTAACTGTAGGCTATGTGGTTGTGAGCCGTAAGACGTTTGTTTTTGATGGGCCGGTAGCTCAATGGTAGAGCAGCTGACTCTTAATCAGCGGGTTGGAGGTTCGAGTCCTCCCCGGCTCACTCTTTTCTTTCAATAAGTTATGGCGATTTTATGAGCGGCGCTTCTACGCCACTGTAGCGAGAAGTGTAGCGAGTAAGCGTCGAAATCGCGTTACCTTGCTGTCTCGCCCCACGCGGACCTACCGGCGACTACAAGCCGGACTCTTACCCTAGTGCTGCTTTTGACAGAACGCATTTCAATTTCCAACAGGGAATTGGGCTTACGCCCCGGATGGGACCCGTCGGCAACGCGATTGGGTCCCCCACGTGGGGAATAGTTTTTTTGGAAATTTTGGATATGTCGTTCAGAAATGAGGGGCGAGCGGCAAGCCGCCTAGGCGTGGGCCGCCTTTTGTTCCCGATAGGCTGGCGCGAAAACTTCGGCTACAAAAGTCTCCAGCGTTGTGGGAGTGGTGTTCCTTGGGGAGCGTGGCTCGGAGTCAAGAAAAAAACACTTCTTCCCTGGCCGGAGTTTTCTTGACGTCCAGCCCGCCCCATGGAGCAAGATTGTTTTTGCCTTCCGTTCCGTAAACTCGGGACGCTACAACATTCATAGCTTTGGTTTTCTTTACCAGCGGTTTTCATCGCTTCTTGGCGACGAAGCCAGTCATTTCTGAGACCAACAAGCAGCAAGGTTGTTAGGTGCCAACCATGGTTCTATCTGGGACTCGTGGTCCATAGCTTTTTCGGGTTGTCCGAGGGGGACTAGGGTCGGATAGGAGACTTAGCGGCCCGAGGCAGGCACAACCTAACTTACCAGCTGAGACTCGCCCTCGAACCCGAGTGTCTCAAGAATTCTGGCCACCGCTCTGGAAGAATCCCAGGGATGGAACGGATGGCTCGAGACACTCAAGCTGTTTGTGGTTTCAGATGTTGGGCCTCGAAGCGTGCTCCTTTCTTCCAAATAATTAACGTGATGGAGGCGATTTTGCGCGCTAGAGTCAGACGCGCCATCTCCGGTCGCATCCCCTTGGCCACCAGCGCATCGTAATACTCCTGAAACGGACCGGCCTTGGCAGCGGCCACGGTTGCGGCACCTTTGAACAAATTCTTCAGATCATGATTGTGATTACGATTCAGCCCACGAATGGAGACCGGCTTCTTCGCGCGTCGCAGCTCTCCGTTGATGAAACGCTGCTCGGCACTGCTGTGCGTCTCGATTCCAAACCCACTGTAGCTCCACAGCTGTCGCTTGGTACGGAACCGATGCGGTGTCTGCATCAAAGCCATCAGCAAAGCCGCCCGGATCGGTCCGATGAACGGAATCGTGCGTAACCATTTCCAGGCCTCGTGTTTCTTAGCTTCCGCACTTGTTGACGTAGAGGCCGCAGAGCGTCAAGCTGTTGGTAGTAGAACTCTGCTCGGCGTTGCACACCAGCTTCTTGGATCTTGCCGAGCCACTCCGAGCGATAGCGCTGCGCATAAACGTGCTTCCCGGTACAAGGAATACCCCAACTGCGGTAGATCGCCTTCACCCGACTCATCACTCGTCCGAGATCTTTGCTGATGGCCAGGTAGCTGCGCGCCATTTCCTTCAGCTTCCGCACTCCCTGCTCCCCGTGATACACCGAACGAAGCATCTTTGAGCGCAGCAGCTCGGCCAACTTCCGCGCATCGATGCGATCACTCTTGCTGCCTTCTTTCAGCAGAGCATTCCGGCGGGGATTGCACACCACCAGTTCAGTGACCTGCGGTTTGATCAAGTCATACAACCAGGCCGCCCAGGTGCCTTCTTCAAACGTGACCTGCAAACTTCCGCGTAGACCTTTCAGAAAATCCAGAATGGTGATGGCTTTGGTTTCGATCACGCATTCCATCACCAGCTTGCCAGAGGAATTTAGGACTGCAATGGAGATCGCTTCCTTGTGCACATCCATCCCGATATACTTCACGCTATCCATACAGGGCGCTCCTTTTTGTTGTGGGTTCGAGCCGAACACTCAAAACCCTACTCCAAAAGGGGCGCCCTTTTATATCGCGTCGGATTACGCGAGCCGATGCAATCACAATCAATGCTCCCGAGCCGCGCCGCCATCATCGAACCGTGGCAGGAGAATCCTTGAGTTTTGCCAGTTCACTAGTAAAAAGCGGGTTTTCGGGAAATTCCGTGACGAGCTCCTGAAGTTGTATGCGGGCCAATTCTGTTTGTTTTTCGCGTAGGGCCGCCAGCGCCAGCAAAATCTTTGCAAACGGCCGCAGATAGTGGCCATGATCGGCGGCGATCTGAAGCTGCTGTATCCCTGCTTTCTTGTCGCCATGGATTCCAGCGAAGCTGAGGAAGAACTTCTTGGTTCCCGGCAGACTCCCGATGAAGTAATTTGCCATTCCCAAGCCAAGGTAGGCATCATCGGCGTCCGGAGCCACTACCAACAGCTTCTTGGCATACACATCGGCTTCACGGATTTTTTTAAGGCTGTCGAGCTGACGCTTGTCGATGAGGCTGGCATAGTTGGCCTGCATACCCAGGCTTAGAGTCATAGAGAAAAGGGCGTTTGGGTCGTCCGGATGTGTCTTTAATCGCAACTGCGCCAAGTCCTGCGCCTGTTTATCTGCGGCGAGGAATCCTGCGCGTAGCTCAGGATCCGGTTTGAGAGGGATCTTGCCGAGAAAACGCTTGTCGTCCAGGAAAAACTCGGAGGTCAGGACTCCCTGCCGGTAGCACTCTTCAAACAAATAAGCTGCCGCTTCCGAGGCACTCCCCAAAGGGTCTTCCGGATGGGATTTTTGCCAGGCCTCGAACTGTTTGTGAGCTTCCGCTGGCTTCAGTTCATAGAGAAGGTGAAAGCCAGCTTCGAGTTCCGGCACGTTCAAGGGTTCAGCCGGAGTCTGCCGAGAGGTCGGCAGCGCTGATCGGACGTCAAGGACCCCTACCAGCAGTGCGCTGCATAGAAGCGAACAAACAAGGGAACGCGGCAGCGACAACCGTTCGATCTTACTCGCTGATGTAAGCATCGACTTCATGCGAGACCGACGCGGAGGACACCATTTTACAACCTGAATTCAGCTCTTTCAACGGCAGACTAACTCTTGATAAACCACTACTTGAACTTCGGGCCAGCCACCTGATTCGAAGCGTCATGCTTGAGCGTGGCTGCGCGTGTCAGAACCATTCTGAAATGCAGAATTTTAAGAATCTTAAAACTACTGCGCGTAGCGCTGGATTCTGATGTTCGGCCCCGATCCGCAATTGCCGCTCGTATAAGTCACCGAGTAGGTGATGGCGCTGTTAGGTTTGAGCAGCATCACCAATTTGTTGTTTTGATAATTACCAGCCGCCAAAGTGGGTGCGGACTCCCCTGCGTTCTCGCGAAAAGCATCTCGCCTAAGAAGTCTCTGTTGCGATGATCGGTTCTGCGCTGGCAGGATTCACCTGGTACGACGAGAACGTTCTACGCGGCCGGCGCCAGAGAAGGGAAAAGGACCATGGGTGCGAACCGAGGCTATTACACGATTCTCAAGAAATTTCCCGCCAACCGGATAGGCGGCGCTCTCGCCGGGGCTGTGCAAGCTAAGTTTGTGAACGGTTGGTCCAAGTCTCGAATCGCGCGCGACTTTCGGCTCAATCGCCGTAGATAATTAGAATCCGCGCTTCGCTCGCCATGCGGATAAACACGGCCGTCAAAATCGAAACGGGTCGCTCTGGACTACGCGATGGGTTGGAGTGCTGTGCCGCTACTGCCGCGTGACCCAGGTGAGCCAGCTGGCGCGCACCGTGTGAACAAATGGTGTGACAGCGAAACCATCGCCGCTGCTGCTCGCAGCACAGGTGCGGTCAAGCGTCGGCTCTTAGGGTTGCGGGAATTTGCATCGGGACGAGAAAGTTGCTCGCGAGAAGATAGGCAAACAAGTGTCCAAGAGGCGGCGCGTGCCGCAGCTGGGTGGCAGAAACCATTCCATTCGTTTCACTCCACTCCCAACCGCTGACCGAAAAACCCTTCAGCCTTTCACCCAGTTCCGACGAGCTCATCGGATAAACATAGACGCGGACGTTCTGCGCGAGAAGACGTGCAAGCGCCTCCAGAAGTCTGCCTTCGAGATGGCCGTAAATGCCCTCAAACGCTTGAATCATCAGGGAAAGACCAACGGCGAAGCGCACAGGCGCCTGCGTGTAGCGGTTTACGAGATCCTTCATATTGTAGAGCTCGCTTTGGCGAAAAAGCAGCACATCGCCGCCAGCGGCTAGAAGAGCGTTGATACGACGAAGTAAATCGGGGACTTCCGGCACCGGTTCGTTCGGCGTGAGCGGAGCAGCCGTCAGGCAAAAATAGCCAGCGGGCGAAACCTTTGTGTCGCCCATCTCCTTCTGAAGCTCCTGAATGGCCGAGGCCAACAATCGCATGTGAACTTGCGAGTGGGATGGATTCCCGTGGCCAAAGTATCCCGGGGCAAGCACTAAGGCTTTCTTGTAGAGGACTTCGGTGGGAGGAACTGTGGGGCCCTGGGAGGGGAAAAATACAGCCTCAGCGAATCCACCACTGACCAAGTGGGCTAGCAGAGTGCGGCGATCCCAACCTTCGAATGCGGGTCCGCGAAGATCAAGGTAGTCGATCTCGATTCGCTCCTTGACGACGTCTTCCGCCAAGCCTGCCAGAAATGATTCCTCGTTCTGCAATTCATAGAACGCGGCGTAAATGAGATTGACGCCCAGAATACCGATGGCTTCCTGCTGGAGGATATTCGAAGGATCGCGCATATTGATGTGCAGCAGGACGTCGTTTGGAGGGCCGGCGGGCTGCAATTGAAAGCGGAGTCCGACCCAGCCGTGCGGGTCGTTCGTCCCGGCGAAGTTACGCGCGGAGACAGTGTCAACAAAGGAGAAGAAGCGTGTATGCGAGCCACGGGTATCGCTTAGCTGCGCGAGAAGCTGGGCCCATTCCTTGTCCACCATGGCCTCGAGTCGCTGCCTGGAAACGTAGCGCGATCCGGAGCCATAAAGATCGTCGCTGACTTCCTTGTCGTAGGCGGAAACAGTTTTGGCGACCGTAGCGGATGCGCCTCCAACTGCAAAGAACCAGTGCGAAACTTCCTGTCCGGCACCGATTTCGGCGAAAGAGCCGAAGGCGGATGCATTGAGATTCAGCGTGAGCGCTTTGTGGTGAGTGTCGAGTTTTTCAGCGGAAGGCATAGTCGGGCTCTGCTCGTGCGCGACGTTCTAACAGGTGAGTAGCATCCGTGACGAGCTAGCGAAATGCGGCGCGCATGGATGATTTTACCCGAGATTTTTTGATTTCGAAAATAGCAAGGACTCTGCAACCGTTTCGGCCCGATGCGCGTTGATTGCACGGTGTTCCTTCTGGGCCGTCGGAAAGGTCACCACCGGCCTGATTTCCAAGAGCTGTTTTTCGCGATCCACGAACAGGCGAGAGCGCTTCAATCCGTTAAGGCGCCTGCGGGAAGTCCTTAGGGTTTAGCGTGACAATAAAATCTGCGTTGCCCTCTTCGCTACAGAGACAACCTTTCTGACAGCTGCGTACAGCGGGTTATTGTTTCTGTTCGCTCCTTGCTCGTATGACGAAGGATTGAAGAGTGCCCACGCATCAATGCGGTCTTCATTGGCTCGGGGCCGGCAAGCCTACGCGGCCCGCCAGGCCAACAAATCGTCGGTCAGAATGAAGATTCCGGAACTGGCACAGACCTTCAGCGCCTGCGCCGGCAGTTTCCGCGAAGCCTTGGCCTCCCTCCCCAAGTAATGGTGCCAGCGTTTCGAGCCATCGACATGTGCCGTAAGAATTATCACTGTACAAAAGTGAACACATGGTTTCTCTCTCTCGATGCAACCTGACAATTCCGGTGCGCCATGGCGGGCAAAACTCCAAAGATTCTACTGATCGCTGCAAGTCCAATGAGCGCGTCGTTCTTGACGGAGCGCTTGAAAGAACGGGCATGCGAGATCCACTTTGCCTCATCTTGCAAAGAGGCAAGGACCTTCGTCAGCAACCATCGATTTGACCTGGTGCTTGGGGAATTTGGATTGCGAGACGATAGTTCTTCGTCGTTGGCAGCTTCGCTCGTCGGGTCGAGCACGACCCTGGTCTATTCTTATCCGGTCGAAACTGGATGCTGGTGGTTGCCGGCTGTCAAGGATGGTCAACTATGTTGGGGCTCTTTGGCGATGCGACCCAGTGAATTCATCGTTTTCCTCGAGAACGTTCTCACCGACATCAGATCTCGTCAGCCTGCGACGTTGGGAAAATCTCGAGCGGCTAGCTACTGATTCGTTGATTGGATAACGACAAAACGGAGAGGTACTAGCGACATCAGCGAAATCCGTTAGCAAAATGAAAAGATTTCCAGAATGCTGCGAGCGGAGGCAAAGTGCCGGAAGACAAAAAGTGTCCCCAATGCAATTCCATTCTAAAGCAATCTAAAGGGCCAATGGGTCTTATACTCACATGCGTGTCGTGGGTACGGAATTGGAACCTGATTACGTAATCGCATCGGACAGCTCTGGTGCGGTTATGCACCCATACCTTTGCGGTTCTTGCCGGATTTATTGAACTCTACACGCCCGTGGGGACATTCCCGAGTTCCATTGAACTATGGCAAGGTCAAGACAACTGAGCAGCACTCTTCCACCAGAATCGTTGGACCTCACGTCCTTGCCTTCGATTCCTCAGATGACACCTTCAACAACTCACATTCGCCTGGGCCCAGGCACTCGCCGATGGCTTGATTTACTGGTTGTGTTTTGTATGTTCCCCTCACGACCGTGTGCTCTAGCCTTCATGGAGTACAGGGCGATGTCCGCTGCGCCCATCAGCGTATCAATCTTCCCGCCGTCTTTAGGATAGATCGCAACACCGATGCTCACTGAAAGCTTCGGCTTTCTGCCATCGCGCGCCAGGTTGTCGCATATACGCCCGGCCACTAGGTTTGCCGGCACTTCACCCGTCTCGGGCAGTATCACCGCAAACTCATCCCCGCCGAAGCGTGCTGCGGTGTCCATGTTTCTGCAAGAGTTGCTCAAAACATCGGCCAGCCGACAGAGCGCCTGACTGCCAACCACGTGGCCGAAACGATCGTTGATCTTTTTTAGTCCGTCCAGGTCAAGGAACAAGAGCGCGAATTCACGTCCGGTGCGCTCGGATCGTTTGATCTCGCTGTCAAGGATCTCTACGAGATGTCGGTAATTGGCCAGCCCCGTCAGCGGGTCCTGGGCTGCCTGCTGCCGCAAATGATCTTCCAGCTTGCGCTGTTGTGTGACATCCTCAATGATAATCTCGTAACTTTCTTTCTCGCCGTCAGCGCTGACCTGACGTCCGCTGAGGCGGACCTTCAGGGCCATACCGTCCTTTCGTTTCCAGTCAAGTTCCAGGCGAACACCGCCATCCGCGCCGTCTCCTCCGGCAGAGAGCCCCAGCAACTGATCTCGTTTGGAGGCACAACAAAGGATCTCACTTGCGAAGTGAGCTGCCATGAGTTCCTTTCTGGATGCATAACCAAGCATGGTGACAAGCGCCTGATTCACATCCAGAAACTTGCCTTTTCCGTCGCAGCGACACATTCCGTAGGACAAGTTCCCTACTAGCGCGCGATAACGTGCTTCCGAATGGCGCAGTTTCTTCTCTGATTGATCGCGCTCTTCGCGCAGGTTGTTTTCGCTGAGCGCTCGGCGAATCGCTATCGGAAGATGACCAATGTGATCACTGTCAACACAATCGGCAGCGCCTTCCGTAATAAGTTCCGCGACGCTCTCCGATCGGATGGTGTTAGCCAAAAATACAACCGGGACGCGTCTCTCCCGGTCACGTACCAGTTCGAGCACCCGCGGTCCTGGCCAGTTGCGTACGGGATATTTGGCCAGCACAATGTCGTAGTACTTAGAGCCCAAAAGTTTAATGAACCTTTCGGGAGTAGAAACTACATCTGCGCTGACTTTGCAACGCGCTCGCTTGAGTTCTCGCAAGCATTGCTGTACTTCGGAGGGAACCCCATGAATAAACAGGATGCGTAAGGGACGCCGTCTGCTCGCCGGTCCGTGCGACACAGGAGGGAGCACAAGTTGATTGACATCGTTTCGTGAGGCGAAATGCATCAAAGCCCGCGGAGATTAGCGGGGACCTCCTGGAACTGATTAAATTTATCTCTGAAAATGTAATCTAGGAGGGTGTGGAACGGCTGTACAAAACAGCACAGTTCTACTCTTCATATTAACTGTTATGGTAACCGATGAATAGTAAGACCTTAGCCACGTGGAACTTCCACAACTTGGCCTACAGGATCGTTGGCCGCTTGGAATTACTTTCGCGGCGGCTTACCACTAAAACCTCGAGGTGGTTTCGCCGACCGCCAACTCCTTCACGCGGACGATTTCACGCTACTCTATATTGACTTGGAAAGTTAGGGAAGGGTTGTTATATGCAACTGCATACCATAGCCCGTCCGGTCCCATAACGAAGTACACGTCTTGCTGATAAAACCAAGGCGGATATGCTCCTGCATAGAACCAATAGCCGCCATATGAGTACTCGCGGCGTCCGTCGTATTCGCGCCCACCAATTGCCTCAAAGCGAGCATGATGGTTCGGGCCAAAACGACTCTCGTTGTATTCGTGTCCGCGGCTGTCTTTCTGACCATTTTGTGCGTACTGGGCATGTGATTGCTGCGCGTGGCCATTGGCCTGTTGTTCTTGGTGCTGCTGACTCTTTTCCTGGGTCTGCTGAGTCTTGGTCTGCTGCTGTTGTTGTTTCTTTTCTTGCTGTTGCTGGCCCTTGGTTTGTTGCGGTGTCTGTTTCTGCTGGTTCTGTCCTTGGCTCTTCGCTTGCTGCTCTTGCTTCTGCGGCTTAGCTTGCTGTTGCTGCTTCTCCGGTTTCGCCTGCTCTTGCTTTGCAGGTTTAGCTTGCTGTTCCTGTTTCTGAGGTTTGGCTTGTTCCTGCTTTGCAGCAGGCTTAGCGCTCTCTTCATGGTGCTCTTCCTGCGCGAAAGCAGGTATTGCGGCTCCAAGGAGTAAGAACATGGCTGTCATGCTGATGACTCCGACTACTTTCATGAGTGTTGCCTCCCTTATAGAGAATGCACGCGCCCGATATTGCTCGTCCCGGAATCAGTTGACGCACGCCCGGGGCGTCACAACTGTAGGTTTTGGTTCGACCTTGGTTCCAATCGGATATTTGAGTATCTCTCTCTTGAGCACCGACATACCCGCTATAGCTTCTTCTAGAGCCTGCCACTCGAGTGCTCCATCTGAACTCCTGCATAGTTCTTCGACACGCAATAAGATTGCTTTTTCTGCGGTTGCAACCCGCCCAACAAGTTTCACTGGATCTGTCTCCGATAAAGCACTTACGTAGAGTCGATGCCACTCCGGTTCCCGTTGTAAGGTCATGGTTATTCCCATTCGCGCGTGACGGACGGAGTTTCAGTATAGAAAGTGGGCTTGGAGATTTCTGTCCAATTTCGCACAGTCTCGTAATCTCGACGTTTCGCCTTGCTTTCGGAGATGGTTGATTGTGATCCGGCCTCGGTCCCCAGCGGCGCAAGCTCTCGCCGGTCAGGCTTGAACGGCCGGCCAGGCTGACTATGGTGTCGTTTTGAAGTTTCGCTGACCGCTTTTGTCATTGAAGGGGTGTGCAAAACTGTGCTGAAGGACACACTCCACAATCCATCAGAGCTCTCGGCATGGTAAGAGTGACCAATCTATTTTTCTAATTTTCCTGATCCGCTCGGGCCGTTCTTATCTTCCAGCGTCGGCGGCATCGGACAGAAAGCAAACCTGTCCAAAACAACACAGATAACCAGATGCGGTGCGTGTAGCGTGTACCTTGCGGTTCAGTTGAAAGGCGTTTTACACGCTGAAGGAGAATTTCGATGCTGCTACTAATCATTCTTTTGGTGCTGTTGTTCGGAGGAGGCGGGGGCTATTACGGTTATTCCAGATGGGGAACCGGAGGGGGCCTTGGAATCCTCGGAACGGTCCTGCTGATCGTGTTGGTTGTGTACCTGCTGGGCGGGTTGCGGTGACTTCCAGGGGCGGCTGAGAATCAAGCGGTTGAAAGGCCCTCGACCGAGGGCCGGAAATCAAATCGTTTCAAGGAGGCATCAAGATGAAGCCAAGTACCGAGAATGAGATCGCAGGTAGGGTCCACGAAGTGAAGGGCAAGATTAAGGAAAAGCTGGGCAAAGTCACGAATGACCCAAACTTAGAAGCCGAAGGCGTCGGCGAATATATAGTTGGGAAGGCTCAAAAGAAAATTGGCCAGGTGCAGAAAGTCGTCGAAAAACCGTGATGGGGGTACGGTTCACACAGCCGATCCGCGACAAACTGGAGGCATGAAGTGTCGGCGCTAACGAAGAAAGATAAGAAAAAAACCGGCAACGCGACGCGTTCCAGCGTGGAGAAGGAAATGACGAAGCCGCGCGTAACCAAGTCAGCAAGAATAGCGGAACTGAACTTGGATTGTTCGCGAATTCCAGAACCGCCGAGTACAACAGTACCGGGAACCGTTGATAAAATCATCCCATCTCCACGTCAGGGCCAATCCGAAAAAGTACAGATTGCTCTAGATGAGACCGACCCGCGGTACCGTGATTTCCGAATCGAAAACACGTTAACTGATGAACACGGGGATGATGTGAAGCTCAAAAAAGGTGGTCACGTCGAGGTTACCGTCACAGCCAAAAAATAAATAGCCGCAGTTAACGAAGGGAACGACCGACCAGAGTGATCACCGTGGGAACGAAAATCGTCCATAGTTTGTCTGGTTTAGTAAATGGGTGGTTTTGCTCGTTGCAATCCGTCAATGCCACCTCCCCGTACGTTGCTGCATCATTGGCGAACCCGTCGCGGCGGTGTGCGTCCGCATCAATCCCGGATGGGAGATGGATCTAATTGTGCATGCTCCGTAAGATGGTTACGCGACGTGATAGAGAATTCGAGTCCCACATTTGCGTCGAGTATCCCAGAAATTGAAAACCCACAAGACGAGAATCGGATAGTATCCCGCTATTACGCTCTTCGTACTAGCCAAACGATCACACAGATGATCAATATGGTTCCTACTATCCCATACCCAAACATTTTAGCCTCCTGTCGGAAGATCCTCGGATTCAGGAGCGATGCATAAGCCTGGACCGCGGACCTTGGCTGCATCTGTTCAATTTGGTGCACGATCGCGACACTTCGAGTTTCGGTTAAACATCGCGCTTGGACTTGTCTCACAGAAGAGCCAGGACCATGCGGACTCTCCTTTAGGTCATTCGCCATTTGAGCCCTCAACCTGGACCGCTCGCCGCGCTTCTTCGCGTTCGACGAAGCGATGGATCAAACGCTTGGTGTGTTCGACGAAGGCCAAATGATCGCCTAGGCAGCTCTCGAGCAGCACGCCGACGCCATGGTGGCCGGAAAAATCGGCGGCCGCAACTAATGTGACGTATTCCCCCGAGCGCATGTGGCTCAAATGATTGGCCTTTGCCAATACAAAGAGGCGCCTCGCCTCTGGGATTGGATCTCGGAAAGTTCCCTGCGGAAGTCCTCGACAAATACATCCTGGAGCCGTCCGGTGACGTGTACGCGTTTCTCACGGATCATTTTGAAAGCCTCGTCCAGCTTCGCTAGGGTTTGCTCAGACACCAAAGCTCGTGCTTCGAGGGCCTCCTGAATTTCCGAATTCTGGGACAGTTCTCCCAACTCCTTGTAGACCGCGGCCGTACGCTCCGTGCCGTGCCGCACCTGGCTCAGCATCGTCACAAACAGTTCCCTTGAGTTCTTAACTCTCATAACCAATTCCTCACTAGAAAGCTGTGTTTTGGGTTTATTGAATTGCGCCACAACCTTCACCGAGTAGAGGCACCGCTTCTTAACAACCTCAAAACAATGCTGTTGCCCTTCTAAAGCGTAGGGGAAATCGTTTCAGAAAGGCTTAGTCCTTTGGCTTGAGAAGGTCAGCGAATGGCCTTCCCTCAGGCCGACCCTATCGCCGGTTATTAAACGCCCCGTAGGCCGGGTTCACCGAGAATCATAAGGCGGGGGAAAAGGTAAAACTGTTCAATATCAGACGTTTTAGAAAATAGCCTGACGAACGCCAGCTCTGGAATCCTGGGGTTCGCGGTCACGTTTGTAACATTACTCAGTCGTGCCAAAACGCCGAGTGGCCCCTCCCTGGGGGAAACCGCATTGATTTTGTGGCATGCGTGCTGGGCACTCTTTACGTCGTTTTCTTCATAACGGGCATGGTCTTACGTTTTGTCGCCAGCTCGCGCGTTTAATCAAAAATGCGTGGTCCGCGCCGCGCCTGAGGAGGTGAACGATCATGTAGCGGTGGTTTTCATCGAGCGCAGTGCGATACCACCGAGGATCAATACCGCGGCAATAATTGCGAACCAAAGCAACGCGGGATGGCGATCCGACCAAGGCCGGTCGTCGGGGCGTCCGGTGTAGGCCGCATTCGCTCTTTCGGCCTCTAGCTGAACCTGCTGGGCGGTCGCATCCTTCTGAAATAATTTCGCGTAATCGTAAACCGGCGCTTCGAGCCGCTCGTCTCCGAAATAGAGCTTGAGATTGGCCCCCGAATCGGAATCGAAGTAGATGCGGCGCTCATACTGTTGCAGATGCGCCCCTGTGATTTTCAGCCGCACATCATCTCCATTGTGAATAACGACTCTCAGCGGCCCAGGGCCGGTTCCGTGAACCTCCAGCCACGGCTGTTCAACGTCAATTCTTTGGCCATTTCGCTGCATGTGGATGCGGCTGATCTCACCGCCGCCAAACCACATTGCGCTGTCGCTTTGAGCCTCTATCTCGCGACGGAAGTTTCCCTGCGAGGGATCAAAAGATAGAAGAACTCTCTCGACCGGAGCAGTCTCCGGAATCGCAAAGGTAAAGACGGTATCCCGGCCTTGCTGTGTCTGTTTTGGCGCGTCGCTCAGGTCGCGCCATACTGCCGCTTGCGCCAGGGTCATTCCAGCGGTTGCGCTCTCGATGTCTGGCGGTTTCACGGCACTGTCCACGGTGACTCGCAAATACTTGAAAGTTGACACGGGGATCTGGAGCGCGCTGTTGTGACCGAGCTTTTCCTCCGACAGATCGTAAAGGGTAGTCGTGCCGAGAGTGGACCATTGCGTTCCGTGCGGGTCATCGGCCCCTTCCACGCGGCCATGCGCCACAAAATTCCTGGTCTGCAACTTCAATTCAACGCGGTCATACCGGGGGATGTCGGTCATTTCCAGAAGAAATTGCGTTTTTCCGCCAACGGTGCCCGGTTGCAGCACGATCAATTTTTTCTGTTCGATCTGCGACCCGCCGCGCTCGATGGTCAACGTATATGGAATCTCTTTCTCCCCTGAATAGATTCGCAAATCCCCCAAATCCGGGCGGACGTGCCGCCAAACACTTTCATCCAATGCGATGTAGTGTTGTCCGCCGGATGGAATTGGTCCCAACGGACGCTCGTAGTTGAAATAGGAAATGGAAGGAGCGGCTGCGAGAAACGATACTAGCATCCCCAGAACGATCCTCATCATCAGGTCCTTCAAGCCGGTTTCTCCGAGGAATCCGCAGACAGCTTCAGCCAGTCGCGTTGATAAATGAAGGAAATTCCAAGCAGGACCGCGCCGAGAGCGATAAAACTAAGAATTCTATAGCTGCCGCCAAGTTGCGAAACGTCGTACACAAAGACTTTTCCGATGGTGAAGGCAATCAGGACGAGAGCCTGCCAGCGCACGAACGCCGAACGCTTGCGAAATCCGACGGTCATCAGAGCTGCACCGTAAACCAGCCAGACCGCCGAATAGGTGAAATCGCGACCAAGCGCCAACTGATGATAGAAGGCAAAACGATTTGCCCCGGCCTCCGTTATGCGCCGCGAGAAATAATCCGAGACTTCCAGCGTAAGCGCGATCAGGGCCAACAAATTCAGGCCAACGACGGACATGTAAATGAACGGCATTTCTTTTTCCGAAGCATGTTGCTTCCCAAACGCCGCAATTCCTCCCAGAACAGCGATCGCCACCAGATAGGTGAAAAATCGCAGATTGAAGACCAGCATTTCGGTCCGAAAATGGTCAAAGAAGAGCAAACGCAAAATACCCAAGCTCAAGGCGGCAGACGCCAGGTAGCGCAAGAAGCTCGTCTGCGTTCTAACACTAACCCATAGAAGCACCGCGGACTCCACGAGCCACGAAATGGTGATCCATTGGCCATTCAATTTCAACGGAATCGCGATTGTGATGAAGGCAATGGCAATGGCCACGTGTAACAAACGGATGAAGGTCGTATCTTGTTTTGAAAAACGCTGCTTAAAAGAGGCGGCAACGAGCAGGTAAACAGCCGCGAGCGCTAGAGCAAACCAGGTGAGTGTAACTTTCTCATCTTCGTACATCGCATAGAGCACCAGGAAAAATCCCGCAGCGTTCAACAACGGAATCAAAGTCAGCGTCACGGAAGGTCCATTGAATCGGCTGGACTTCTCGTAAGGGGACGCCAGCGGAATCGCGGCAAATATAGCCGCAAACAATGTCGCAAAACAAATCGTCAACGCGCGCTGATCTTTCGTGTAGTAATCTGAGTACCAACCGACATACAGGATGACCGTCCCCGCGAAACTTCCCCACAGCAAGCGGCGCCAAGGTTTAAAAATCGCCATGGCCAAAATTGCAATGTCCAGCAGGGCGACGTAAGAGAACAGCACGACTTCGTGGTTCTGTCCTGTAGAAAGCAGCACGGGAGTGGCGAAACCGCCGGCCAGCGCAAAGCTCGCCAGCAATTCCGCGTCTTGATTCAAAGCTAGAACAATGGTAGCCCCGGTCACAAGAACCATCGCTAAGAACGCGGCTGCCGAAGGGATTAGGTGATAAACCTGAAACGCTCCCCATAGCGATAGATACAGCGTGCCAATGCCGACGGCCTTGAGCGAGTATGAGAATGCTACATGCCCGCGATGGCGGAAGCGTTCACTCCATAGGATCAGCCCGATACCAGCGAGAAGACCGATAGCGATGCGCCCACCTGGGCCGATCCAGTTGCTCTCGAACGCGAATTTGTAGGGAGTCGGAAACGCCGACGAGTACGGCGACGATGCCGATTCGATTTAGCCAGAATTGTCCGATCTTTTTTTCAAGGCCCGCCTCATCCTTTGTGAAGGCCGACCGGAAGCCTGGCTGCGATGGTGTCGGCTGCGCCGAACGTGGGACGGTCGCAGGCTGATGAGATGACGGCGGCGGTATTGTTGCGGCTGTAGGCGGGGCGGGAGATTGCGGCTCCCGGGGGATTGCTTGCGCTCTCGGCTCTGAAACGACGCTGTTCAATTGCTCGAGTTGATACACTCGCGCAGTTAATGCGGCAACCTGCTTTGTCAGGGCGTCAATCTCATCTTGGGGGCTAGCCATCGGCGTACACTAACCCATCGGTTAACTTCGGGCAAGCAAGATGGCCAAAATAGGTTCGCCAGATAAGGCTAGCGGCAGACGCACAAGTTTTCCGGCGAGTTGGCTCCAGAGCGCTTCCGAAATCGCATTTCCAAGCGCAGCTTAGCTGGACTAGACTTCACCCAACTCCTTTCTTGTCAGCGTTCTGTTCCTCCGGACCGGAAAGTTATTGCGTGAAAGAGAATTGTAAAAATATGGTATTCCTAGCCGTTCAACCCGCGGTCCGGCCGCATCAGATTGAGCACAACCAGGCGCGGGAGTAGGAATATCTTTCCGGAGTGATTTGGCGAGGAGGCGCAACATGCCACGCAATGGATTTCGAGGATTGCTTTCTAAAGCCAGCCGTCGCTGTCGCAATGTTCAATCCTTCACGAGCCCATGATGACCTGGCGGTGACTATGCCTTGCAAATGTCTCGGAAGTTTCACCCATTCTAAAGTGGGGACTAGAGCAAGTGATCCCGGATGTAACAAAAACGAGTGAAGATAGGGAACATCGAAGCGCTCGTGCTTTTGTTTGCGACTCTCGATACCTTCGTATTCATTCGGGGTTTTATATGCTGCCGGATCTACGTGCGAACGGCTACCCGCCCGAGCCATAAGTACAACCGTCCCCATCCGGAGATCAATAGAAGAGCCGCCCACCTGATCCGCGGCAAGAAGAGGCGAAATTACCAACTTACGCTCAGCAAGCTGTCGAAGCATCGAATCGCGCCCTAGCGTTGCCACCGTTAGCCGCCACCCATTTCAATCTCGATCGCTCGCTGCTGCATAATCGCGTGCTCGCATAAGCGGTTCAAATTGGTGAATGAAACTGTCGAGTGATTCGCGGCTGATATCCATCCCGCGTATAGAACATATCGGAAATCCACTTTTTTCCATGACATCGTCCCGTTGGAGTCTATGGAGAAGCCAACTGGTGGAACTATCAGGGCCAGCTGATCGACGAGGGCTTTTAGATCACCTTCCGCGGGTTTCACGTACAAGGCAGGCGGTAGTGTGCGAAAAAGGCTGTCGAATTTGTGTATTGTCGCTTGAATTTGTGTCTCAGGAAATACGTTGAACCACAGATCAGTTTGCCTTTTTGCGCGTTGATCGTTCCAAAAGTTCGATACATTTGAATTTAGCGTTGCATCTTCGTAAACATTTTCAGAATGACCGCCCAAGCGCGCTGCGTCGAGTAAGTAATTGATACGACAACCGACGGGTGGGTGACGGGGTCCAAGTCCCGTGCCGGAAGGGTCCATCGCATACAGAAGATTGGATTCTGCCGCGACAAAGCTGGGACCGAATGTAATTAGCCCTATGAAGTCGCAAAGGATTTCCTCCATCCAGGCGTCCCACGATGCGACGGTCGTAAAGAAATTAGCGGCTGTTATGTTCGCTAACGTAGGAGAAGCCAACTGCAGTTTTATTCGGTCTGGAGCATCTTTAGAATATAGCCAACTGGCCGTGGCAGCTGGATTTTCAAACCCCGTTCTTGCTACAAGATCCCGGAAGATTGCATTGAGCGCACTTTGGTGCTTCGAGCAGCGGAACATTGCGTGTCCTACTTCGTGTCCCAAAATGGAATGAAGTAAAACATTATGCTTCAGGGTTTTCGGCAAGACGATTGTGTGTATACGCTTCCTGCTTCCTGACGGCCGACTTGGCTCTGGCTGGATAGCGTAGGCATCCAAGCCCCCTGACGACCAGACATGAAACTGAGGTTTGGTGTTGGGGTCGGCGGCGGTCGCTTCGGTGCAGGTTGCAGCCGCGATTGTCTTTAGCTCTTCAACAAACGGCCACGAATACTCGCCGATTGATGATCGCTCGATTCTCGAGACTAGATCGGATAATTGATTAAGTAGGACGCTTGAGAGCTGTAGGCGATCGTGTTCAGATTGGTCGGTCTGGTCTAGCTCTTGCCGAATGTATGTTAGCCGAGATTGGCATTCTTCGAAGAATTCTTTGCTTCCTTCTAGGCCATATTTGAAGCGAAGTGTTTCTTCAAGCACTCCCTGCAGATTGGCGCATTCCTGTAAAAGGAACTCTTTGGCCGTCCTGGTGGCCACTAGTAAATGTTGGCGTTACGCGAGTGAGGTCGCAAATATTTGGAAGAAGGCCTTCGCGCGATTTCTGACCGATTCTGACGGTTCATTAGTATTCGTCACTAGCCACGTGAGAGCGGATTGCACCTCACCAACGGCGTCATCTTTCGACGTCCCATGAAATACATCCCCAAACGCAGCCTCCAAAGCCGCGCCGATATGCTTGTGCCATTCGGTCTCCAGCGCCAATTGTTCTGCGTGATCGCGCAATGGTGTCAGCTCCAACACGCCGCTTCGGGGCTCGTCAGAAAACGCGTTATATCGAAACATTTGAAGCAATCGAAAAAGATTTTCCAACGGAATTTTGGCTGCTGGAGTTTGGGCATCGGCCGGCACCTCAATGTACTCCGACGCAAGTGAGGCGAACCTTCTTGCGAGGCGGTCACTTTGATCGAGTCCTAGAAGCGACATAGTGCTCACGGTTACCCCCCGTTACGGTGACTAGGACGCCATAGAGTGCGCGTTTACCACCAGTTATTGTATTCGATCGGTCAGAAACCGCAAGTTCTTGTGTGGGGGTTCTGCAGGTTGGATTTCTACGGCCAACCTTCAATTTCGAGGGCTTACCGGCAGTTTTTGGGGGCCATATTGGGTGATGATAGATAGAGGTCGGCTAAATCCATGTGGGACAACTGCAGGCAGATCATTGTAAACCGGGATCACGGTATTGTGATTCCGCGTGCATGCTCCCCCGGATCATGGCTTGGAGCAGGTAGTGCATGGCTGGCTCCCTTGCATAGAAAGCGAAGATTGTTACTTGAACGGGCTAAGTGGATCCACGTCTGGACGCTCTATAACGACAAGGTCAGCGCCACTGACTGGCTGACCCCCAGAGATACCAATCCCGCTCTTCATTTTCCGATAGAGATCAAGTCGCGCGACCCGTCCGGCTGGTATTTCACTATCCCCTCCGAACTTAGGGCAAAGGATTGGTTGCCAGCAAGTGGCGGCGTAGTTGTGCTTGAGTTCGACGCGAATGAGTTCAATGTCTGGACCGTAGCAGCTTACGATGAAGAATCGGTCCTTGAGGCCGATTCGCAGTAGAAAGCTGTCCTCGCTCGCTTGTGCGCTGCCGTCAATGTGGGCGATGTCGTCTCATGGCCTTCCGGCTCCACGCTGTGCAGGAAGTGCGCGACCGAGCTTCAATTCCTGCGAAGCGACTTTAATTCGTGAGAAAGGACTTTGATTCCGGAGTAACGACTTTAATTTCGACGCACAGTACGCGGAGTCGAAGGCGCCGTTCATTCAACCGTGAGGCTCTTCGCCAGGTTGCGCGGTTGATCGACATCGGTGCCCTTCAGCACTGCGACGTGGTATGCGAGCAGCTGCAGCGGAATGGCGAATACCATCGGGGCCTGCAGTTCGGATACGGGCGCGGGCATTTCGATCACCGTCACTCCAACCTCGCTGCGCATGCGCGCCTGAGGATCGGCGAACACGAACAGTTGCCCGCCGCGCGCGCGCACTTCCTGGAGATTGGATTTGAGCTTCTCCAGCAGTTCGTTGTTGGGCGCCACCGCGACCACCGGCATGTCTTCGTCTATCAGCGCCAACGGGCCATGCTTGAGTTCGGCGGCGGCGTAGCCTTCGGCGTGAATGTACGAAATTTCCTTGAGCTTCAGCGCACCTTCCATGGCGATGGCATGCAGCGGCCCTCTGCCCAGAAACAGGGCGTGATGCTTGTCGGCGAACGCCTCGGCGAGCGTTTGTATGGTTGCGTCGAGTTTGAGAGTCTTCTCGACCAGTCCGGGCAGTTGCAGCAGTTGCGAGATCAGCTCGCGCTCCTCGACGGCTGGGTGCCGGTTCCGGGCCAGCGCGATGGTGAGCATTGCGAGTGCGGCGAGTTGGGTGGTAAATGCCTTGGTCGACGCGACGCCGATCTCGGGTCCGGCCGCGTCAGCAGCTCGAGGTTCGACTTCCTAACCATCGAGCTTTCGGCGACGTTGCAAATGGTCGAGAGTCGACAGATAATTCGCCTGCTGGCATTGCGCAGCGCCGCCAAGGTGTCGGCGGTTTCACCGGACTGCGAGATCGTCACGAACAGGGTGTCCGGCGTGATCACAGGATCGCGATAACGGTACTCGCTGGCAATCTCGACGCGGGCCGGTATACGGCAGATTTGCTCGATGAGATAGCTGGCCACGATGCCTGCGTGGAAACTGGTGCCACACGCGGCGATGTGGACGGCTTTGACCTGCTTGAATACCTTGTGGGCGGCGGGTCCAAATGCCGCATCGAGCAGCTTGCCGCCGGCGACCCGCTCCTCCAAGGTTTGCGCGATCGCCCGCGGCTGCTCGTGAATCTCCTTGAGCATGAAGTGGCGGTACTGGCCGCGTTCCACGGCATCGGCTGGTAGATCGCTTTCGCGAATCGCGCGTGCGGCGCGCGCGCCGCGC